>DATASQ010000009.1:0-172251 GCA_036269135.1 Acidobacteriaceae bacterium | reverse complement strand
CATCGGAACCCCCCTAAACTCCGCCCGCGCAACCCCGTCTAAATCCCATGCGCCTCCGTCCCGCCGCTGCGCTCGCCGCCGTCTTTCTTTCGATCGCGGGCATCTCGTTGCGCGCTCAGCAACCCTCCGCGGCCCAGCGTCCCCAAAGCACTCCCTCGGCGCCCGCCACCACCCTGTCCGTCCAGGCGCAGCTCGTCAACCTGCCTGTCATCGTCCGCGATAAAAAAGGCGCCCTGGTCCAGAGCCTCACCAAAACCGACTTCGCCCTCACCGTCGACGGCCATCCCGCCACCATCCGCTACTTCGACAAGGACAACAACCTGCCCCTCACCCTCGGCCTCCTCGTCGATACCAGCGGCTCCGTCCGCAGCGCTCTGGAAGACGAACGCACCGCCAGCGAAGCCTTCCTCGACCAGATGATGACCGCGCCCGCCGGCCGCGCCCCCGACCAGGCCTTCCTCATCCAGTTCGCCCATGAGACGGAGTTGCTGCAGCCCCTCACCAGCTCCAGCCCCAAACTCCGCGAAGCCCTCAACCAGGTTGGTACCACCCCGCCCGACGAGCAAGACCAGGATCAGCGGGACAACTCCGGCTACGGAGGCTATGGCCACCACGGCGGCCACCGCTTCGGCGGCACCACTCTCTACGACGCTGTCTTCCTCGCCTCGGATCAGCTCATGAAAAAGCAGCACGGCCGCAAAGCTCTCGTCGTTCTCACCGATGGCGAAGATCGCGGCAGCATGGAGACTCTCGCCTCCGCCATCGCCGCCGCACAGCGCGCCGAGACCGTGGTCTACGCTATCTATTTCAAAGGCGAGCAGCACCCCTACGGGGGTCATCGCGGAGGCTTCGGCGGGCGCCCCGGCTTTGGCGGAGGCTTTCCCGGAGGAGGGGGCCAGCGCGGCGGCGAAAATCGCGTCGACGGCAAAAAAGTTCTCGAGCAGATCACCGGCGAAACCGGCGGACGCATGTTCGAAGTCTCCGGCAAGCAGACTTTTTCCGCCATCTACACTCAAATCGCCGAAGAACTTCGTTCCCAGTACCGCCTCGGCTACACCCCCGAAGCGGCCACCGGCACCGAAGGCTTCCACCCCGTCGAACTGACCATGCCCGCCAACAAGAAGCTCATCGTACAAACCCGCAACGGCTACTACAGCGGCTCCTGACGCCGCAACCTGCAACCTGTAACCTGCACCCCGCACCTGCTACTCCAGCTCCACGATCCCCGCCTCCACCTGCCCGTCTTCCACCGTCACCCGCGCCACCGTCAGCGGCAGCCGAAACCGCCGCGGGCCCGCGCTCCCCGGATTCAGAAACAGGACGTCCCCGCGCCGCTCCACCTTCGCCTGATGCGTATGCCCGCTCACCACCACGGCAATCCCCGCCGCCGCTGGCTCCAGATCCAGCTCCTGCAAATCATGAATCAGGTAGAAGGCAGAGCCGCCCAGCTCCACCCACTCCGTCGCCGGCAGCGCCGCACAGGCTCCGGTCTGGTCGATGTTCCCCCGGATCGCTGTCACCCGCGCAATCCGCCCCAGCGCTTCCAGAATCCGCGCATTCCCCACATCGCCCGCGTGCAGAATCGCCTCCACGCCGGCGAGTGCCCGCAAAGCCTCCGGCCGCAGCAACCCGTGCGTATCGGAAATCACCCCAACCTGCATTTACAGTCCGATCGCAATCCGCGTCCGCGGGTCCAGATAATCCCGCAGAGCGTCGCCCAGGAAGTTGAAGCAAAGCACGCACAGCGCCACCGCGATCGCCGGGAAAACAACCAGGTGCGGCGCCTCGAACAAAAACGGCCGTGCATCGTTCAGCATCGATCCCCAGCTCGCCGCCGGCGGTGGCACGCCCAGCCCCAGAAAGCTGAGCGTCGCCTCGGCCAGCACCGCGCCCGCCATCCCGATCGCCGCCTGCACAATCAGCGGCTGCAAAATATTCGGCAGAATGTGCTTCACGAAGATGCGCAGATCGCTCGCTCCCAGCGCCCGCGCCGCCTCGACAAACTCGCGCTCCCGCACCGCCAGCACCTGCGCCCGCACCAGCCGCGCATACCCTACCCATCCGCCAATCGAGAGCGCCAGAATCAGATTCAGCAGCCCCGGCCCCAGGAAAGCGACGAACGCAATCGCCAGCAGAATCCCCGGCAGCGCCATAAAGGCATTCATCATAAAGGTGTTGATCACCACGTCGGTCCAGCGCCCGTAATAGCCCGCGATCCCGCCGAAGATCAGCCCCAGAAACAGCGACAGGCTCACCACCGAAATCGCCACCGTCAGCGACAGCCGCGCGCCAAAGATCACCCGCGACAGAACGTCGCGTCCCAGCTCATCGGTCCCCAGCCAGTGCGCCCGGCTCGGCCCCGCCAGCCGATGCAGAAGGTCCAGCGCCGCGGGATTGTAGGGGGACAGCACCGGCGCAAAAATCGCCATCACCGCGAACAGCACGATCAGCGCCACGCCCACGAACGCCAGCGGTTGCTGCCGCAGCCGCTCGCCCATCACCGCCCACCGGCCCCGCGCTTGGGAGGGCGCCACAGCCATATTCAGAGCACTCGATCCCACCAGGGTCAACCCTCGGACGACCGGGAATGGACGCGGTCCGCGCCTGCGCAGCCCGTCTTGACAACCATAGTAACCGTCCTGACAATGAACCTACGCCGCGCAGCACGCCTCCCCATTTTTCGACAGCCGAATTCAGGGGATACCGTATTTTCCCTCTGGTGTTCCGCACCTGCCTGGGCTGTAATTAAAAGGCGCAGCCATAATCGTTGAGCCAATGCATGGGAGCTTTCGGGTGAGTCTCAAAGGTCAAAAGGCAGCAGTCTGCGGCGCAGGCGGTTTCATCGGCGGCCATCTCGTCAAATACCTCCTTTCCCACGGAGTCGAGGTCGTCCGCGGCATCGACCTGAAGCCCCTGGACGACTGGTATCAGGTCACTCCCGGCGTCGAAAACCTCGTCCTCGACCTCAAAGAAAAAGACAGCTGCTATCGGGCCGCGGAAGGCGTGACCGCCGTCTTCCAGCTGGCTGCCGACATGGGTGGCATGGGCTTCATCGAGAACAACAAAGCCCTCTGCATGCTCAGCGTCCTCATCAACACCCACATGCTCATGGCGGCGCGCGACTCCGGCGTCCGCCGCTTCTTCTATTCCTCCTCGGCCTGCGTCTACAACGGCGACAAGCAGAAGAATCCCGACGTCATCCCGCTCAGGGAATCCGATGCCTATCCCGCCCTGCCCGAAGACGGCTACGGCTGGGAGAAGCTCTTCAGCGAGCGCATGTGCCGCCACTTTGAAGAAGACTTCGGCCTCGTCTGCCGCGTGGCCCGCTACCACAACGTCTACGGTCCCTGGGGCACATGGGATGGCGGCCGCGAGAAGGCCCCCGCCGCCATCTGCCGCAAAGTCCTCCAGGCCAAAGCTTCCGGCCGCCACGAAATCGAGATCTGGGGCGACGGCCGCCAAACCCGCAGCTTCATGTACATCGACGACTGCACCCAGGGCACCCTCGCCCTCATGGACAGTGACATCGGCCAGCCCATCAACCTGGGATCGAGCGAGCTGGTCACCATCAATCAACTCGTCGACCTCGTCGAGGCAATCGCCGGCATCCGCCTGAAGCGCCGCTACGACCTCAGTGCCCCCAAAGGCGTCAACGGCCGCAACAGCGACAACACGCTGATCCTCGAGAAGCTCGGCTGGGAACCGTCCATCCGCCTCCGCGACGGCATGGCCAAAACCTACAACTGGATTGAAAGCCAGATGATGGTCGGCGCCCGTTCCCTCTGAGACCGCATGCGCATCTTTGTCAACGAATTCTGCGGCCATGCTTTTCAGATCGAGCTGAGCCGCGAGCTCGCCCGGCGCGGCCATCAGGTCCTGCACGTCTACTTCGCCGACAACCACTCCACGCCCAAAGGGCCGACGGCCGCCACGACACCCGGGCTCGCCATCGAAGGCCTGCACATCGCCCGCGCCTTCGCCAAGCACTCCCTGCTTACCCGTCGCCAGGCCGATCTCGATTACGGCCGCGCCGTCGCCGAACGGCTCGACCGCTTCCGCCCCGAGGTGGTGATCTCCGCCAACATGCCGCTCGACGCCCAGAACCTCCTGCAAAAGGCCGCTCGCGCGCACAACGCCCGCTTTGTCTTCTGGCTGCAGGATGTCTACAGTGTGGCCGCTCGCTTTGTCCTGCAAAAAAAGGCGCGCCTGCTCGCCTCGCTGGGCGGCTTGTATTTCGAGCGTCTCGAAAAGCGTCTGCTGCAGCGCTCCGACGCCGTCGTCTGCATCGCTCCCGGCTTTGCCGACTTTGTGAAGCGCTGGGGCGTGCCCCAGGAGAAGATCGCCGTCATTCCCAACTGGGCGCCCCTCGACGAAGTTGTCCCGCTCCCCCGCGATAACGCCTGGGCGCGCGAACAGCGCGTAGCCAACAAATTCTGCTTCATGTACTCCGGCACTCTCGGCATGAAACACCGCCCCGAACTGCTGCTCGCCCTGGCCAAACGGCTGGAGGCCACCGGCAACGCGCGCCTCATCGTGATCGCCGCCGGCGCCGGCGCCAACTGGCTGGCCGCCAAACGCCACGAGGTCCGCTCGGAGGTTCTCACCTTATTGCCCTTCCAGCCCTACGAGCGCATTGCCGAAGTCTTTGCCTCGGCCGACGTCCTCATCGCGCTGCTGGATTCCGAAGCCGGGGCTTTCGCCGTGCCCTCCAAGACCCTCGCCTATCTCTGTGCCGGTCGTGCCCTCATCGTCGCAGCGTCGGCGGAAAATGAAGCAGCCCGCGTCGTCGACCGCGCCGATGCCGGCTTTGTGGTTTCGCCCGACGATCCCGCCGGCCTCCTCGCCGCGGCCGAGCTCCTCCTCGCCGACCCCGCTCTCGGCGCTCGCTACGGCGCCAACGGCCGCGCTTATGCTGCCGCCCATTTCTCCATCCAGCGCATCGCCGATCGCTTCCTCACGGTTCTCGGCCAAGCCGCTTCACCCGTCGCCGCCGTTCCCGTCGAGGAACCGGCTGCCAAACTCACCTCCGGAGAAGCCGCGCGTTGGTAAGCGATTCCCAGCTCCCCGCCTCGTCGAGCGTGAATGCAGAAAGCGCCACAGTCGTCCTCTTCGGCGGCACCGGCTTCATCGGTACCCACCTGGCTCAGGAATGGCTGCGCACCGGGCAGGCGAAAAAGATCGTCCTCGTCGACCTCCTCCCACCCCGCAATGAACCGTATTGCGCCGGCCTCCAGCAAGGCCTGGCCGACGGCCGCGTCGCCTTCGTCCCCTGGGATGTCCGTCAGCCCATCCCCGTGTCTCGGCTCCCGGAAGCCGACCTCATCTTTAACCTGGCCGCCATTCACCGCGAACCCGGCCACGCCTCGCACGAATACTTCGAGACCAATCTCCTCGGCGCCGAGAATGTCTGCGCCTGGGCCTCTTCGGTCGGCTGCTCGCGCATCGTCTTCACCAGCAGCATCGCGCCCTACGGCCCCTCCGAGGACCTGAAGAACGAATCCTCGCTCCCCGTGCCGGAAACCCCCTACGGCCGCTCCAAGCTCGCCGCCGAAAAGATCCATATCGGGTGGCAATCCGGTTCGCCCCGCCGCCGTGTTCTCCTCCTCCGTCCCGGCGTCGTCTTTGGTCCCGGCGAGGGCGGCAACGTCACCCGCCTCGTGCGCAGCGTCGTCAAAGGCTATTTCGTCTATATGGGCAACCGGCAGACCCGCAAAGCCGGCGGCTATGTCAAAGAACTTGACCGGGCCATCCGTTTCGGCATGCAGTATCAGGACCGCACCGGAGAAGCCGTCACCCTGCTCAATTTCTCCATGGATCCCCCGGCCACTCTCGAAAGCTACGTGAATGCCATCCGCAAGGTCGCGGGCGTCCGCCGCCATCCCATCAGCGTGCCGCGTTCGCTGTTGCTCGGCCTCGCCTATCCGATTGACGCCGTCGCCCGCGCCTTCGGCATCCACCAGCCCGTCAGCCCGGTGCGCGTCCGCAAGCTCTTCCGCTCCACCTCCATCGACCCCGCCGGCTTGCGGCAACTCGGCTACGTCTGGCAGTACTCTCTGGAAGACGCCTTCCTCGACTGGAAACACGACCGCCCCGAGGATTTCGCCGGATCAACAGCCAGGGCAGGGAACTGATATGACTTTTCGACACGCACTGTGCCCCTTCGCGCTCGTCGGCGCCCTCCTGCTCGCCGGTTTGCCCCCCCTGCGCGCCCAGTCCGACGCCGATGCCCGCCGCGTCTTCGCCCTGACCAATCAGGATCGCCAGCAGCAGGGCCTGCCGCCGCTGGCGTGGAACCCGGCGCTCGCGGCTGCCGCCGACGCCCACGCCCAGTGGGTGCTCCGCGCATCAGGCCTGTCCCATCAATATCCCGGCGAGCCCGATCTGATGACGCGCGCCGACCATGCCGGCGCCCATTTCCGCGCCATCGCCGAAAACATCGCCCTCGGCCCCACGCCCGATTCGCTTGAAAATCAGTGGATGCACTCCACCCCGCACCGCACCAACATTCTCGACCCGAAGATGAACGCCCTGGGCGTGGCCGTCCTGCGCCGCGGTCCCAACCTGGTTGCCGTCGAAGACTTCGCCCAGACCAACGAATCCCTCACCCGCGCACAGGTGGAGCAGCGCCTCCGCGCGCTCCTCCACCAACAGGGTGTCGATGCCGAAGCCCCCGCCGCTCCCGCCGAGGCCGCCTGCGCCTCGACCAGCGGCATGCCGGCCGGTACCCGCTCCCTCGTGCGCTTTCAGACGCCGGATCTCACCCAGCTTCCCAGCCAGGTCGTCCAGGTCATCCACAAAGGCGATTTCCGCAAAGCCGCGGTGGGAGCCTGCACCCCCACCGCCGCCCAGTCGGCCTTCACCACCTATCGCGTGGCCATCGTCTTCTATTAGCGCGGCGGCGCGCCGTACACGCTCGGCCGCCCTATCAGCCGCTCGATCCGCTTCGGAATCGGCGGATGCGTCGAGAACAGATTCGCAAACATCTCGCGGCTCAGCAGCGGCTCCACGATGAACAAATGTGCCGTCGTCGGCGATCCCGGCATCGGCAGCCGCTTCGAATACGCATCCAGCTTTTCCAGCGCGCTGGCCAGCGCATAAGGATTCCCCGTAATCTTCGCGCCGGTCGCATCCGCCTCGTACTCGCGCGATCGCGACACCGCCAGCTGGATCAGCATCGCCGCAATCGGCGCCAGAATCAGCATGAACAGCGCGCTGATGCCGCCGTCCCGTCGATCCCGCCCGCCGCCGCCGCCGTAGCCGAACATCTCCGCCCACCAGCCCATCCGCGCCAGCAGCGTGATCGCTCCCGCCAGCGTCGCCGCAATCGAGCTGGTCAGAATGTCGCGGTTGCGCACGTGTCCCAGCTCATGCGCCAGCACGCCCTCCAGCTCATCGTCGTTCAGCAGCTGCAGAATCCCGTGCGTCACCGCCACCGACGCATGCTGCGGATTCCGCCCCGTGGCAAACGCGTTCGGCGAATCCGTGGGAATGACGTACATCTTCGGCATGGGGATGCCCATCTTTCCCGTCATCCGCTCCACCACCGCGTACGCGCGCGGCAACTCCTCCCGGCTCACCGGCTGCGCCCGATACATCGCCAGCGCCAGCTTGTCCGAGTAGAAGTAGCTGAAAAAATTCATCCCCGCCGCGATCACAAAGGCGATAATCGCGCCTTGCTCGCCCCAGCGGCTGCCAATCAGAACCAGAAGCAGAGTCAGCCCAGTCAGCAGAAACGTCGTCTTGAGTGTGTTCATCGTTGGCCTCCTCGTCGAGGCGTCCGTAGTCTTATTTTTCCATACTGATGGATGCGCCACGGGCGCGGGAGTCGCAACCCGTCGTCAGAGCCTGCAGGTTTCCCGAATTCTTCTGCCGGGGACCGCATGACAACCGCATTTGTGATGGCGATCACAAGTTATCCCTGTGACATTACATACGTGACAGGATGAAGAATATGAAAACCTGGAGCGAACCTCGTCCAGATACTGATTTGTTGTATAAACATTGCCCTTCTGCGGGTACTTATTCGATAACAGAACGAACACCAAAGTAACATATAAAAGTCAATGACTTATGTCCACAAAGCCCCAGAGCCTGGCCGTTCGTCGCTCCATCCTGTCTCGCCCCCTCTGACTGGTCGCTCGATTGCCCCTTGACTGCACTCAATTCATAAAACTGCTGCGTTGCGGGATCAACCCACAAGTGTTTCTAAACGCACCGCGGCAAAGGGGAAATAATGAGGAAGCTAGCGGTCGCACTCTTACTTCTTGTCTTTGGCATTGCCATGTTGCCCTTGCCCGGGTCAGCGCAGGTGAATACCGGCCAGGTGACCGGAGTCGTTACGGATACCACAGGTGCGGTCATTTCCGGGGCCACCGTCACCCTCGAGAACACGGCCACCGGCGCCAAAAGATCGGCGCAAAGCAACGGCCAGGGCAGCTTCCTCGTGCCCGCCCTCGTGCCGGGGGATTACGCCGTAACCATCACCGCCTCGGGTTTTGGCCAGTACTCCACCTCGGCCGCCGTCACCGTCGGCGGAATTCTCACCGTCGACGCGAAGCTTGGCGTTCAGGCCAGCAAGCAGACCGTCCTGGTGAGCGGCACCGATGTCGGCGCCCAGGTCAATACCAGCGACCAGCAAATCTCCTCCACCATTACCCCTCTGGAAGTCACCCAGCTGCCCAGCCTCACCCGCAACCCCTACGACTTCGTCACCCTCTCCGGTGACGTCAGCTCCGACCCGGCCGGCTCCACGGCGCGCGGCGTCGGCGTCTCCTTCAGCGGTGAACGCGCAGCCTCCACCGAAATCCTCCTCGATGGCGTCGAGAACGTCGATGCCTTCGGCGCCTCCGTCGGCCAGTCCATCCCTCTGGACGCCGTACAGGAATACAGCGTCATCACCGATGGTTTCCCCGCGGAGTACGGCCGCGCTTCCGGCGGCATCGTCAACCTGGTCACCAAGAGCGGGACCAACGACTTCCACGGCTCCCTCTATGAGTTCAACCGTGTCTCGGCGCTCGCCGCCAACACCTATAACGAAGACGCCACCGACGCCAGCAACGCGGCCGCCGGGCTGGCTCCCCTCCCCGCCGACCACTTTACCCGCAATGAGTTCGGTTACTCCATCGGCGGACCCATCAAACGCGACAAGCTCTTCTTCTTCTCCAATACCGAGTGGACGCGGATTCGCAGTTCCGGTCTTCAGTCCTTTGCCGTGCCCTCCGCCTCCTTCCTCGCCGCCGCGGCGCCCTCCACTCAGACCTACTTCGCCACCTACGGCAAGCTCGCGTCCGGAACCAGCCTCGGCGCCACTCTGCCCGTCGCCGGTTTCACCTCGAATCCCCTGCAGGTTGTGAACGCGACCGCCGCCATTGACGCCGGCGCCGGCTCGCCCCAGAACACCTGGGATTCCGACGAGCGCATCGACTTCAACCTCGGCAGCAAAAACACCATGTTCTTCCGCGCCGCCGCCTATAACGACGCGTATTTCCCCGGATACGTCTCCTTCAGCCCCTATGACGGGTACAACACCTCGGAGACCGACCTCAATCAGTCCTACCTCTACAGCTTCACCCACCTGTTTACGACCAATATTGTCAGTTCCTCGAGGGTCAGCTTCAACCGCCTCCACCAGGAGCAGCCCCTGGGACCGGCCGGCGTCGCCCCCACCCTTTATCTCAACCAGGCCAACGTCGCCAGCTCTGACGTTGCTTCCGGGACCCCCATTGCCATGCCGGGGTATCTGCCTCTCAGCCCCGGCGGCGCCATTCCCTTCGGCGGCCCGCAGAACTTCTACCAATTCATGGAAGACGTCTCCTGGACCAAAGGCCGGCACACCCTGCAGTTTGGCGGCGGGTTTATTCAGCTCAGAGACAATCGCGTCTTCGGCGCCTACGAGACGGCCAACGAGCTGGTCGACAAGTCCGGCACCCCGGAAGAATCCGCGCTCCAGGATCTGCAGGCCGGCGATCTGTATCAGTTCGAAGTCGCCATCGATCCGCAGGGCAAATACCCCTGCTCGGTGAATGGAACAACCGGCGATCTGATCCAGACCGCTGCCTGCACTCTGCAATATCCACTCAACTCGCCCGACTTCGAGCGGGAGAACACCTTCAACGACGGCAACCTCTATGGCCAGGATTCCTGGAAGGTCACGCCGAAGTTCACCCTGAACTTTGGCCTGCGCTGGGAATACTACGGCGTGCAGCACAATCACAATCCCAACCTGGAATCCAACTTCTTCCCCGGCTCCGGCAACGAGTTTGAGGCAATCCGCACCGGCGTCGTCGAAACCACACCTAACTCCCCCGTCGGCGGACTGATCGCCCAGCAGAAGAAGAATTTCGGGCCCCGCATCGGCTTTGCCTGGGATCCCTTCGGCAACGGCAAATGGGCCATCCGCGGCGGATATGGGATCGCCTACGAGCGTAACTTCGGCAACGTGACTTACAACGTCATTCAGAACCCGCCCAACTATGCCGGCGTCGTGCTCAACAGCAACACGGGCGGCGTGGGGCAACTGTCCGTGTACACATCCAACCTCGGTCCCTTTGCCGCCAGTACCGGTTCCGTCCCCTTCTATCCGCCCTCCCTGCGCATCCTCGATCCCCATATGCCCACCGCCTACGGGCAGCAGTGGGACTTAGTGATCGAACATGAAATCGCAGAAAATACCCTGCTCCAGGCCACTTACTCCGGAACGCGCGGCATTCACCAGTATTCCATTGCCGACGTCAACGAGTTTTATTCCGGCAACGTCTTCCTCGGCGATACCCTGCCTGGCAACCGGCTCAATTACCAGTACGGCAACATGAACCTGCGCGAGGCGAACGGCGACAGCTACTACGATGCCCTTGACCTCCACGTCGCGGATAACAACTACGGCCGCTACGGACTCCAGATGTCCTTCAATTACACCTACTCGCATGCCCTGGACAATCTGAGTTCCACCTTCTCCGAGTCCTACAACAACTTCAACCTCGGCTTTCTCAACCCGTTCAACCCGGGCCTCGATCACGGCAATGCGGACTACGATGTGCGCCAGCGCGTCAGCATCGGCGGCGTCTACGAGCCCAAATTCCTCGAGTTCAACGGAAACCACCTGATGCATACCGCTCTGGGCGGCCTCGAGTTTGCCCCCATTGCCACTTTGCGAACGGGCAATCATTTCACCATCTACGACTGCACCTACGGCTATAACGGCTGCCCCCGCATCGTCGGCGCTTCGGACCTCAAATTCAAGGGCACGTCGGTCAGCAATGGAGGCGTCAACAGCTTCAACTACCTGAACATTCCCACCGATTCCGCCAACCCCTTCGTCGACGCGTGGGGCATCTCCGATCTGCCCTCCTGCGCCGGCTGCTACCAGAATCCCGGCCTGGGCAGGAATCAGTGGGAGGCTCCTGGCAACATCAGCTTCGACATGGGTGCCTACAAGAACTTCGCCCTGGGCCCTGGCGAGAAGTACTCGCTCCAGCTCCGCGGGGAATTTTACGACGTCCTGAACTACCACAACTACTACGTCGTCGGGAATGTCACGGACATCTACGAAGAGTCGGCCGTGACCACGGAAAAAGGAGCGCCCGACGGCTTCCCGTCCTCCAGCGACGAGCGGCGCAACGTGCAGCTGGCCCTTCGCTTCCAGTTCTAGCCCGCCGCAAAGAACTTTTACCCGCGAGGGGCTGCTTCGGCAGCCCCTTCCTTTCGTCCCCGGATGCCGGGCCGGCCTTCCGACCCTTTTCTCTCCGCACAGCTTTTCCGTGCCGGGTTGCCTGCCTCCCGGTCACACCAAAGTCATAATTCCGAACGAAAGTGGCAAATGAATCCGGGTTTTGCACTTGCGCTGCCACGCCCCCGACAGGTAAAACGGTTTCCTGGGAAACGTCGGGGTAGCCGAAAGTAGTACGCCCATGTACTTTCGGTACCTTCCCGGGCAACCTTTACGGAAGTTGAGGAATCCTCCATCCCAATGGCTACTGACATCCTCCTGGTGGACGACAACTGCATTCAGGCGACCACCAGAAAGACCATCCTCGCCCGTTCCGGCCGCAGTGTCGCCGTGGCTTCCGATGGTCGTCAGGCCCTGGCCTTCCTCACAGAAAGCGACCGCCTTTGTCCCGTCGGTCTGGTCCTCACCGACCACTTCATGCCCGGCATGAACGGCCCCGAGTTTGTGTCCCTGCTCCGCCTCAGCTACCCCGACCTCCCCGTCCTGGTGCTGAGCGGCTTCGCCGAAGCCGAAGACGAGTATCGCCACCTCGACGTCATGTTCCGCGTCAAGCCGTTTCCTCCCGATGAGCTGCTGGCCCTGGTCCGCTCCGTCCTGCATGAGCCCATGGGCCGCACCGCCTGATCCCGCCCGAACCCCCTCTCCGCAAAATTCATCCTTTTAGCCGATTGTCAGCCGTGCCCTCGCCGGTGTGAGATTTGTCACAGCGCCCCGCCTGCGGCAAAGAGAAGATCAGAGTGTCCCCTGGTTGCCGCAACGCCGTTTCGGTTCCCCAAAGGTGCGACAATCATAAGGTTGATCCTCTATGCCCGCATTTGGCAGCTTTGCTCTCCTCGTCGCCCTCGCCCTGAGCGGATATAACCTGCTGGCCGGCGCCGTTGCCCTGCGCCAGATCGCCACCGGGCGCCGCGGCCTCATCGGCCCTGAGCGTCTGGCCGAAACCGCCCGCCGCGCCGGCATCGCCAGCTTCTTTGCCGTCGCCTGCGCCGCCTTCGCTCTCGTCTGGGCCGCCTTCACCAACGATTTCTCCGTCGCCTACATCACGGAGCACTCCAACCGCGCCCTCCCCGCCGCCTACAAATTCGCCGCCCTCTGGTCCGGCCAGGAAGGCTCTCTGCTCCTCTGGGCCTTTCTCCTCTCCGGCTACGGGTTCGTTCTTCGCCTCCGCCACAAAGTGGACGTCAAGCTCTTCGCTTACGCCTCCACCATCCTGGCCGGTATCCAGGTCTTCTTCCTCCTGCTGGTCAACGTCGCGGCTACCCCGTTCTCCCTCATCCAGGGCGGGATTCCCCCCGACGGCAACGGCCTCAACCCGCTCCTGCAGTATCCGGAGATGGTCATCCATCCCCCGATGCTCTACCTCGGCTACGTCGGCTTCAGCGTCCCCTTCGCCTTTGCCCTGGGCGCGCTCATGATGCGCTACCCCGGCGAAAAGTGGATCCACATTACCCGCCGCTGGACCATGGTCACCTGGCTCTTCCTCACCGTGGGCATCTTCCTCGGCATGCACTGGGCCTATGAGGTCCTCGGCTGGGGCGGCTACTGGGGTTGGGATCCCGTCGAAAACGCCTCCCTCATGCCCTGGCTCACCGGCACCGCCTTCCTGCACTCCGTCATGATGCAGGAGAAGCGCGGCATGATGAAGAGCTGGAACGTCTGGCTTATCTTCTCCACCTTCATGCTCTCCATCCTCGGCACGCTGCTCACCCGCTCCGGACTGGTCAGCTCCGTCCACGCCTTTGCCCAGTCCTCCATCGGTACCTGGTTCTGGGTCTTCCTGGTCATCGTCCTCGCCGTCTGCACCTTCGTCTACATCCTCAATCGCGATCACCTCAGGACGGAACACAAGCTCGAATCCCTGGTCTCCCGCGAATCCAGCTTCGCCTTCAACAATCTGGTCCTGCTCGCCGCCTGCTTCACCGTGCTCTGGGGCACGCTCTTCCCCGTCCTCTCCGAATACGTCCAGGGCAATCGCGTCACGGTCAGCGCGCCGTTCTACAACCGCGTCGCCGTTCCCATCGGAGTCTTTCTGCTCCTGCTCACCGGGATGGGCCCGCTGCTCGCATGGCGCAGCACCTCGCTGCGCAGCATCCGCAAGAACTTCGTTCTGCCCGGCATCGTGGCGCTGGTCGTGGCCATCGCCGTCATCCCTCTCGGCGTCCATCCCTGGACCATCTTCACCACCGACCATGAAGGCGCCTTCTACGCCTGGATGACGTTCTCCCTCGCCGGCTTCGTCATCACCGCCATCTTTGCCGAGTTCCTGCACGGCGGCCGCGTCATCCAGCGGCACACCCATCAAAACCTCTTCGCCTCCATCGTGCAGCTCACCCGCCGCAATACCCGCCGCTACGGTGGCTATATCGTTCACTTCGGCGTCGTCCTCATCCTCATCGGGATCAGCGGCCAGGCCTTCAATCAGAGCGTCGAGCGCACCATGGCCTACAAGCAGAGCTTCAACCTCGGTCCCTACCGCGTCGAGTGCCTCGACTACTCGCAGGATTCGAATCCCAACTACGACACCGAATTCGCGATGCTCAATGTCTATCGCAACGGCCACCTCGTCACGAAGCTGGCCCCGGAGCTCCGCTTCTACGCCGCCAGCCAGCAGCCCTCCACCATCGTGGCCAATCACTCCACGCTCGCCTGGGACCTCTATGTGATCTACGCCGGCAAGGATCCCGCCACCGGCCAGCCCGTCATCAAGGCCTTCCTCAATCCCCTCGTCTCGTGGATCTGGATCGGCCTGCTCGTCACCGTCTTCGGCACCCTCATCGCGCTGCTGCCCAACCTCAGCGCCGCCATCGCCTCCCAGCGCAATCGCACCCCCGCGGCCACCGAGGAACCCGAAGCCGTGGGCGCCGGAAAGGCAGGCGCCTGATGCGCATCCCCTTTTCGTCACGAAACAAACTCGGCTTTGAAAGAACAGGGCTTCAGCACGAGGTTCCCAGCCCCCCCGCGATGGGCACGGTGGGGTGTGAGCTGTCCCAGGACCGGGGAAATAAACTCGGCTTTGAAGGGGCACGGCTTCAGCCGTGCCGTCACCGGCCCGAAAAGAGGCGGGCTTTAGCCCCTGCGGGAGCGCCTGCCCGCGCCGCTTTGCGCTTCCTGCTCCTGCCCCTCCTCATTGCCGTCTCGGTCTTCACCATGGGCGCCGCCGACACCGCCTCCCGCTACAACGACCTCGGCCACAAGCTCATGTGTACCTGCGGCTGCAACGAGATTCTCCTCGAGTGCAACCACATGGGCTGCCAGTCCTCCTCCCGAATGACCGCGGAGCTGCGAACCCTCATCGATCGCGGCAACAACGATACGGCGGTCCTCACCGCCTTTCAGGATGAGTACGGCCCCACCGCCCTCGCCGCGCCCTGGCTCACCCGCTTCAACATCGTCGCCTGGGTCGTGCCGCCGCTGCTCCTGCTCCTCGGCCTCGCCGGCACCTTCTTCCTGGTAAAAAAATGGCGCCTCCGCGCCGCCTCCATGCCCGACGTTGCCGACGATCCCGTATCCCGCGAT
This sequence comes from Acidobacteriaceae bacterium, assembly GCA_036269135.1. GTDB lineage: Bacteria > Acidobacteriota > Terriglobia > Terriglobales > Acidobacteriaceae > Palsa-343. The sequence goes on along the minus strand of DATASQ010000009.1, from coordinate 157,010 downwards.
CTCCGCGAACGCATCCGCAGGGAGACCGAAATATGACGACGCGGCGTCCACTCAGGTTTTTCCTGTGCTCTGAGCCCTGTACCCTGCGCTCTGTACTCCGCGCCCTGCGCCCTGGAGGGTCCCTATGATTCTCGCCTCGGCCGTTTTGCTCATCGGCTGCTTCCTCTATGTCTTCTGGCCCGAGCGCCATGTCGAAGCCCAGCACGCCAAGACCCGTCTTGAATACCTGCGCGAGCGCCGCGAGGTCCTCTATGAAAACCTCCGCGACCTCAACTTCGAATACCGCTCCGGGAAATACCCCGAAGAAGACTACGCCGCGCAGCGCGCGCTGCTTGAAAACGAGGCTGCCGAAACTGTGGCCGAAATCGACCTGCTCGAATCCGATGCCCTGACTCCATATCAGGCGCCGCTGCACGGCTGAGCAAGACTGGAACCCATGAAGACCCTGTTCACGCGCCTCTCTCTTTTTGCCGCTCTCGCTCTCCCGGTTTCCCTTGCGGCGGCCACCATCTCCGGCACCGTCATCGACAAGACCACCGGCAAGCCCGCTGCCGGCGATACAGCCGTGCTCCTCGACCTGCAGCAGGGCATGACGGAATCCGCCCAGACCAGGATCGACGCGAAGGGCCACTACTCCTTCACCGTGCCCGACACCAACGGCATGCACCTGGTCCGCGTCGACCACGAAAAGGCCTCCTACTACGGCCCGGTCCCGCCCAACACCACCAGCGTCAACATCGATGTCTACGACGTTGCCCCCAAAGTCGACGGCATTCACGTCTACGCCGACGTCGAGCGCATGGAGACCAATCAGCGGGGCCTCAGCGTCACCGAAAGCTATTTCGTCCGCAACGAATCCAAGCCTCCCAGGACCCAGCTCAGCGACCACAGCTTTGAGATCAATCTCCCCGCCGACGCCATTCTCGAAGGCGCCACCGCGGCCGGTCCCGGCGGCATGGCCGTCGCCAGCAGCCCTGTCCCCACCGGCGCAAAAGGCCGTTACGCGTTTATTTTCCCGCTGCGTCCCGGCGAAACCCGCTTCCAGATCGGCTACCACCTGCCCTACAACGGCAGCGCCACTCTCCACGCCCAGGTCACCATGGCCGCCGACAACGTCGCCGTCATGCTGCCCAAATCCATGACCTTCGCCGGCCAGGGATTCCAGCCGCTCCAGGGCGATGCCAGCGGCCCCGGCACCCAAACCTTTCTCGCCACGAACGTGAAAGCCGGCACGCCCATCGCTTTCACGGTCTCCGGCACCGGCTCCATGCCCCGCGAGCAACAGCAGGCCCAGGGACAAGGCGGTCCTGGACAGGGCATGGGCGATCAGTCCGGCCCCGGCCCCGACCCGTCAGCTCAGCCTGGAGGCCAGTCCGCGGCCCCGTCCAATGCCCCCGGTGGCGGACTCGGCAATCCCATCGATACCCCCGACCCGCTGCAGAAATATAAGTGGTGGATCCTCAGCGGCGTCGGCCTCGCCCTGGTCATCGCCGCCGCTTTCATACTCCGCGCCAAACCCGGCCCGCAAACCGCCGGCGCCGTTCCCGCTCCCAACCCGCTCACCCCCACGCTGCCCCCCGGCGTCAAAGCCACCGCTGTTCGCGCTGGCCTCGCCTCGGCCCCCGCCGCCAACGGCGCTCATCTCAAGCCGGTGACCGCTTCCGGGACACTCGCCGCCCTTAAGGAAGAGCTCTTCGCCCTCGAAACCGAACGTCTCGAAGGCAAGCTCACCGAAGCCGAATACGCCGAACACAAGTCCGCGCTCGAAGTGCTTCTCAAGCGAGCCCTGGCTCGAGAGTCAGCTCGAGAATCAGCCGCAAAATAAAGTAGGGAATCGAAAGAAGAGCCGCGGCGCGTCAGCGTCGCGGTGCCCGGCCCTGCCGCGCTTTACGCGCTCAGCCAGCTCAGGATCAAAATCAGCGCCGCCGCAATCGCCCCTATCCGATAGGCATATTCCTCGTTGCGGCTGGAGCTCTGCGGCCCGTTGGGGGAAGTCATCATACAAGGCCTCGCAAAAATAATGTGCTGCTGTACTGCCTGCTTAGACACATTCTTCGGCAAATCTGATTCGGAAAACGAGGACTTTTTCAGGAAATTTTGCGACGTCACTCCTTCGTCAGCAAGCCCGCCTGCTTTTCCTTCTCCACCACCCCCCGGATGTACAATCGCCTCGATGAGCGCCTCTGGATCCGGCCAAGGTCTCTTTCCCCCCGATCGCCCCGCGGCACCCGAGCCTCGCTCGCCTCTGCCCTGGGTCATCGCCGGGGGCGTCGTCATCCTCGTGCTCGGCGCCATCGTCTTCTTCAGCCACCGCGCCGCCCCGGCCAATCCTGGAGGCGCCGGCCTCGCGCCTCCCTCTCCTTACTCTGCCAGCCTGACCGTCAGTAACCTCCAGATGAGCCAGGCCGACAGCGCCATCGGCGGACAAAGCACCTACCTCGACGGCCAGATCGCTAACCATGGCTCCGAGACCCTCACCGCCATCACCGTCCAGGTCGCCTTCCGCGACGTCGCCAACCAGCTGGTCCAAAAAGAGACGATGCCTCTCAACCTCATCCGCACGCGTGTCCCTTACGTGGACACCGAGCCCGTCCGCGCCGACCCGATCCTCCCCGGCCAGACCCGCGACTTCCGCCTCATCTTCGACCACGTCGCTCAGGACTGGAACCAAAATTACCCCGAGATTCGCGTCATCGACGTCGCCGGTAAATAGTGCCGACCCGGTAATTTCTTCCCCGTCCCCCTGCAAGTGCTGCACGCCGCCCGCCCCGCTTCTCCCGCCTGTCCTTCTCCCCGCCTAAATCGACGCTGATTCCAAAAGCCTTACATCATTCCCGAAACGGCCCGAAGTTTGGCAAAGCATGTGCTCTTTCTCCCGCGTACCGACGGGGTGCTGCGCAGCGTTCCCGCATTCGTTGAAACAAGGACAGGGAAAACTAAAACTCATGAAAACCAAATTGAATCCCGGAGCGATCACCGTACTGCTGGTGGCAGCGAGTCTGGGTTTGCCGGCGGTTGCGCAGAATACTCCTCAGAATCCCCCGCAGAGTTCCCCTCAGGTCCAGACCGGCGCCTCCACGAATGCCAACGCCCCGGTCGAGACCCAGAACGGTACCCCCGAAACCGGCACCGGCAAAGCTCCGCTGCCGACGAAGTCCAACGAAGGTTTCTGGGGTCACATGAACCCCTTCGCCCGCAAGAAGTGGGTCAACCGGCAGATCGATCCCGTGAAGGATCGCCTCAACGAACTCGACCAGCTTCAGGCGAAGAACGCCAACGATATTAAGGACGTCGATCAGCGCGCTCAGAACGGTATCCATGCGGCGCAATCCACCGCCGACCAGGCCAACCAGACCGCCGGCCAGGCCAACCAGACGGCCACGCAGGCCACCCAGGTTGCCCAGAATGCCAGCCAGAAGACCGAGCAGCTCGGTCAGACCGTTGCCGGCATCGATCAGTATCACCCCATCACCAACGTCGATATCAACTTCCGCGCCAGCCAGACCATGCTGAACCAGAAAGCGAAAGACGCTCTGGATCAGGTTGTCAGCCAGATGCAGGGTCAGAAGGGCTACGTGGTTGAGGTTGCCGGCTACTCCCGCATGCGCGGCATGACGGGCATCGAGCATTCCCAGCGTATGGCCGACGCCGTCGTCCGCTACCTGGCCGAGCACCAGATTCCGGTCTGGCGCATCCACGAAATCGCCATGGGCAACGCGCCCCTCAGCTCCGATAACAACGGCGAATCCAAGCCGGGGAGCGTGGTTCGCGTCAGCTTGATGGCCAACAGTTTAGCGTCCTTGAGCATGCCGAATGGCGGCTCACCGACTGGTGCGACGCAGCAGTAATTCCGCGCAGCCCTCCCCTCAAGGGTGCTGCGTCGCAGCCAACCGGATCGGCCTCAATGGAAGGCAGGTCGCAACAAGCTCTCACACAACGAGAGAACCAAGGCAGATTGGCCCCTCACCCCGAGGGGCCCTTTTTTTGCTCCTGATCCGGCCCCGAAGCAGCAAAGCTGTCACCCGCCTGCCAACTTCCTGGAAAAGTCCAGTCCTGCCGCGTATTTTCACCTTCGCAGGTCGAGACCATCAAGCTCCCCGCTCGCCACGCCGATACACCCTACACTGCACCCCCCGCACAGGAGCACACACATGGGATGGATGGGCGTCCACGGCCAGGTCAACCTCGATAACAAAATGCTGGATCGCGACCACCGCGAGATCTTCGAAAATATCTGTGAGATTCAGGACCTGTTCCTCAACGGCCGGAACCCCACCCTGATCGTTCCTCTTCTCCACACCCTTGAGCGTCGTTGCCGCGTTCACTTCGCACTGGAAGAAGGAATGATGATGAGCACTCGCTACCCGCAATCGGCCCATCATCTGCTCAGTCACCTGGGCATGATGGAAAGCATGCAGAAGCTTGAATCCCGGTTCGAGCGTGGCGATCTGACCCGGGTCCGCGACGCCATGAACCTCCTGACCGATAGTCATCTCGACCACGTCGGCGGAGCGGACCTGCAGTATCAGCTCTGGCTCGATGTCCCGCAAAAGCGCGAACTTCACCTTGCGTCCTGACCGCGGATCGCCAACAGAATCGCGGCCCCTCATCCCGAGGAGCCCTTTTTTTTCTCCTGATATGTGATCCGGCCAAAGCGGAGAGACCGGCTCCCGACTCCCTACTCCCGACTCCCTTTCTCCCCCGGCACAATCCGGCTCAGCACCTGCTCCCCAAACCCGTTCACCGTGATCTTCCCCATCAACTCCACCCTCGCCCCAAACGCCTCCCGATAGTCGGCGACCGCCAGCGTTTCCGGTCCGGTGAACTCGTCGAACACGCAAATGTAGGGCTTGCGCAGCGTATCCATGCGCGCCAGCTCGAACAGCGTCGAAGAGTAGAGGTCCGCATCGTGGTTGACCAGCAGATTCTCGCGCCCCGCGAGATGTCCGGCCAGCTCCTCCCACGTGTCTTTGAACCAGCCCGGGATCAGAACCGCCCGCGGATCCTCGATCCTGGGAACCTTCCCCCCCAGATCGAAATACCCGGCCGGGATCTTCCCAAACGCCTCCGGAAGCCCGTGGAAGCTGTCGAGTCCGATGAACTTCGAGGAGGGGTGGGTATTGTTGGCCAGAAACCAGCGAAACGACTCGCCCTCGTAAACGCCAAACTCCACATACGTGATCGGCGCCTCGCGTCCGCCCGCCGCTTCGATCGCGGCCGACCAGATCGCCGGCTTGTCGGGGTACTCGCGCAGCGACTCGATCTCAGGAAACTGTTCCCGCAGCAGCGCATAGGTCATCGCGCGCTTGTAGAACTTCACGCTCATCCGCGACGACAGAAACTTCACGATTGGCTTCACACCGGGTCTCCGCAAGTGGGGTCTGCTTCCGGCTTATCTTCGCATGAGCCACACAACGAAGCTCAAAACCACGCTCACGACGATGCAGGTCACCAGCGGAAAATAGACGGTGGTGTGTTTCCCCCGCCAGACGAAGTCGCCCGGCAGACGCCCCAGCGGCACTCCCGCCTTGCCCAGCAGCAGCACCGCCACGCCAACCGCGGCAATCAGCAGCCCGACGCCGATCAGCACCCGCCCCACATCGCCCATAGGGTCAGTCTAGAACGCCTGACGAAAAGCCAAAGAGGTCCCGCGTGGAATAGAGATCGGCGCAGCGCATGCGCGCACCGAGTCGGTACCGTTTCCCACGTCGCAACACCCGTTCCTGCCTTTTCCGGGGACCGGCGACTGGAAACCGGCAACCGCCTGCAGCCGAAGAGCGGTAAAAGGCAACAGGGAATCGAGCTCAGGCCTCCGATTGGGTTCGCAGACCGGTCGGGGGCCCGGTTGTCTTCAGACTGCGTCCTCCGCCCTCGTTCGATTCTGAGAGAATGAACCCGGCATGGCTCTGGGGCGAAGCGTCGATGTGGAGGAAGAGGAGCGACGGCATCCGCTGCTGCGGGTGGTCCTGATTCTGCTCCTCCTGTTGATCCTTTTAGTGGCGGGCGCGGTCTTTGGCTCGGGTGTCTGGCTGAAGCATGCAATGCGCGCCTCGCTCCCGGAGCTCGATGGCACGTTCCTCACGCCGGGCCTGAGCGCGTCCGTCATCGTGCGGCGCGACGAGCATGGCGTTCCTCATATCCAGGCGGCCAACCTGAACGATCTGCTCTTCGCCCAGGGCTATGTGACCGCGCAGGACCGCCTGTGGGAGATGGATATGGCCCGGCGCATGGCGGGTGGCACCGCCGCGGAGATCCTCGGCTCAAAGCTCGTCGCCCACGACCGCATGGAGCGCGTCCTGGCCATGCGGCCGACCGCCGAGCGCCTGACCTCGAGCCTCACTCCCCAGGAACAGCAGCTCTTCGAGGAGTATGCGAAGGGCGTGAACGCGTACATCAACACCCACCAGGATCGCCTGCCCGCGGAGTTTCGCGTCCTCGTCTATCGCCCGGCGCAGTGGCAGCCGGTGGACTCGATGCTGGTGGTGCTGGGCATGGTCCAGTTGCTCGACGAGCACTGGCCCGAGAAGCTGGAGCGCGAGCAGATTACAGCGCGCCTGGGACCGACGCTGGCCCGAGACCTTTATCCCACCGGCTCCTGGCGCGACCATCCTCCCGTCAGCGACCAGACACCGCTTACCGCGCCCAACCAGGTGATTCCCAACCCGCCCCTCGATCCCAGCCAGTGGGGATTTCTCCACGACGATCTGGCGCCGCTGCTGCGGATGAGCGCCGGCGACCTGGCCAGCTGCCTCGGCTGCACCAGCGGCTCGAATGAGTGGGTGGTCGCCGGCTCCCGTACCGCCAGCGGCCAGCCGATGTTGTCCAACGACATGCATCTGCCCCACCAGATTCCCAACATCTGGTACGAGGCCGATCTCGAAGCGCCCGGCTTTCATGCCGCCGGGCTGACCATCCCCGGTCTGCCTCTGATTGTCGCCGGCCACAACCAGCACGTCGCCTGGGGATTCACCGCCCTCTACGGCGACACCCAGGACATCTACGTGGAGCATGTGAACGCGCAGGACGAATACGAAGGCCCGAACGGCGCGTGGCACCCGATCGAACACGATCCGGAGACGATTCGCGTGCGCGGCGGCGAGGATGTGCACGTGGACGTGGAGCGCACAGGCCACGGCGTGGTCATCACGCCTCTGATCCCCGGCGAGAACCGAACCCTGGCGCTTAAATGGGATATCTACGATCCGAAGGCCGCGGGGTATCCGCTGCTGGCCATGGACACCGCCGCGAACTGGACCGACTTCCGCACCGCCCTCGGGACCTGGTGGGCTCCGACGCAGAATGTGGTCTACGCCGACGATCAGGGCCACATCGGCTACCAGGCGGTCGGCGACATCCCTCTGCGGCCCGGCGGTTTGGCGGGCGTGCCCATCACGGACAGCCAGCACGAGTGGCAGGGATTCATCCCCTTCGACCAGCTGCCGACCGCTTTCGATCCCCCGGACGGCATTCTGGCCACGGCAAATTCCCGGATCACCCCGGATAACTACCCCACGCCGCTCACGCTGGAGTGGGCGGATCCGTATCGCAACGAGCGTATCTGGAAATGGCTCGAGCCAAAGCAGAAGCTGACCCAGCAGGACATGCTTACGCTGCAGACCGATGTCTACTCCTCGCTGGACCAGGAGATCGCGCAGCGGCTCGCCTACGGCGTCGATCATGCCGGCAAGTCCGACGCGCGCCTGCGCGAAGCGGCGAACCTGCTGCGCACCTGGGATGGCGCGGTCACGGTGGATTCCGCGCCGGCGGCGATTGTCGCGGCGGCCAAGGCTGTGTTCTATCCCATGCTGCTGAGGCCGAAGCTGGGCGACGACTGGAAGCTCTATCACTGGGCCGAGAGCCTCTATGCCGGCGAGCAGATCCTGATGAACGAGCCGCCCGGATGGCTGCCGCCGGGCTACGCCACCTGGGACGATTTCCTGGCGGACCTGGTGCGCCAGGGCATGGAGCAGGCGCCCGCGCCGCTGGATCTGAAGGCCTGGAAGTACGGCTACGCGCACCCCGTCGACGTGGAGCATCCTCTCTATGGCATGTTGCCGTGGTTTAAGAGGTGGACGGGGACCGGCGAGCAGCCGCAGTCGGGCGACACCTCCACGGTGAAGCAGGTGGCGCGCACCTTCGGGCCCTCCGAGCGCTTCACCATCGACTGGAGCCATATTGACGGGGCGACCGAGAATATCCTGACCGGCGAGTCGGGCGATCCGCTGAGCCCTTATTACATGGATCAATGGCGGTACTGGTATGGCGGCACGACGTTTGCGCTGCCGTTTTCCGAGGCGGCGGTGGCGGCGCATACGGCGCACACGCTGCGGCTGGAGCCGTGAAGTCCAAACGGGATGTTCCGGGACCGGGGACGCGAATGAACGCGGCGGCGTGGATGCGACAGCTGTATCGGCGCAATGTGCTGCTGCTGGCGGTGGTCGGCATTGCCTTGCTGCCCCTGGCGTGGCGCGGCCCCTCGTGCGGACAGGACTTCGATTTTCATCTGGAGAGCTGGATGGGGGTGGTGGCGCACTGGCGCGCCGGCATCCTGTATCCGCACTGGGCCGCGTCGGCGAACTTCGGAGCAGGCGAGCCGCGCTTCGTCTTTTATCCGCCGCTGAGCTGGATGCTGGGAGCCTTCCTCGGCGTTTTGCTGCCGTGGAGCTGGGTAGGCTTTGTCTTTACCGCCCTGGCTCTGCTCGGCGCCGCGTGGAGCTTTCGCGCCATGGCCTCCGAATGGATGAGCGAGCAGACAGCCTTGCTCGCGGCCTGCATCTACGCGGTGAATCCTTATATGCTCTTTGTCGCCTACGAGCGGGCGGCGATGGCGGAGCTGCTGGCGGCGGTATGGATGCCGCTGCTGGTTCTCTACGGACTGCGGCGAATCGGCAGCACGATTCCGCTGGCCCTGACGGTGGCGGCGCTGTGGCTGACGAATGCGCCGTCGGCCGTGATGGGCACCTATTTCCTCGCGCTGCTGGTCGTCGTGGCGGCGGTTGCGGAGAAGCGCTGGCGTCTGCTCGGGCGCGCCGTCGCGGGCACCGCCCTGGGCCTCGGACTGGCGGGCATCTGGCTGGTCCCGGCGTATTACGAGGAACGCTGGGTCGAGATCTGGCGCGCCATTGGACCGCTGATGCGCGTGCAGGACAGCTTTCTCTTCGGTTTCGTGAATCTGTCCCGAGTTGCGATGGAGGAGCGCTTCAACGCGACATATCACAACCATGTGCTCGGCATGGTTTCCTGGGTTGGCGTGGCGCTGCTGGCGGCCATGTCTCTGGCCGCGGTGCTGAGCTGGCCGAAGCGAAAGGATGGGCTCTGGCTTCCCCTGGTGGCGGCCGGCGCGGTCATCGCGGCGCTGCAGTTTCGCTGGAGCGATAGCCTGTGGCGGCTCGCGCCCGAACTGCGGTATCTGCAGTTCCCCTGGCGCTGGCTGCTGGTGCTCGGCCTGGTGGCCGCAGCACTGGTGGCGATCGCATCTGGACGTATCCCTGCATTGGAGAAAGCGCGGCGCGCCCGCGCCTGGGCGCTCGTGCTGCTGGCCTGCGGGATGGCGGCCCTCGCGACCGCGGTCTACTGGCAGCCCTGCGATGAAGAGGACAACGTGCAGGCGCAAATGGCGACCTTCCAGGATGGCGGCTTCTCCGGAACCGACGAGTACACGCCGCGCGGCGCGGTGAGCGATGAGATCGACCCAGGATTGCCGCCGGTGCGGGTGCTGCGCGCCGCCGGCGTCGAAGAGGGTCCGCTCAATCCCGATGAAGACACGTGGACGCCGACGCCCGCGGAGGAAGTCCCGGCTACGGTGCGCGTCGGAACCTGGAGCGACGAGCGCAGGGAGGCAGTCGTCACGAGTTCCGGCGCGGGATATGCGGTGCTGCGTCTGATGGACTATCCGGCGTGGCGCGTGACGGTGAACGGGGCCGCTCTCCCCCTCGCGTCGCGCATTCACAGGAGCGACGGCCTGATGGTGATTCCTGTGAAAGCAGGAGCGACCCGGATCGACGTGCGCTGGGGTACCACCGGCGACGAGTGGGCCGGGCGGTGGCTCTCGCTGGCGGCGCTGGCCGTTACACTGGCATGGATGTGGAAAGAAAGGCGAACGGCTGGTGACGAAAACTTCCGATAACATGGTCGCAGTGCCGGTGGATGTCCATCAGATTTTGCGGGAGGGCGTGGAGCGCACCGATGCGGCGCTGGAGCGGCTGCTGCCGCCGGTGACCCAGGTGCCCGCGTCGATCCACGGAGCCATGCGCCACAGCGTGTTTGCGGGCGGCAAACGCCTGCGCCCGGTACTGGCGATCGAGGCGGCCCGGACGATGGCCGCGGCCCACGGCCGCGGCGAATTGCCGGAGGGCATCGAGGATCTCGGTTCAGCGATCGAGATGCTGCACACGTATTCGCTGATCCACGACGATTTGCCGGCGCTCGATAATGACGATCTGCGCCGCGGCAAGCCCACCTGCCATGTGGCCTTCGGCGAGGCTATTGCGATCCTGGCCGGAGACGCCCTGCAGACTCTCGCTTACCAAACACTGGCTGGGCTGCGCTGCTCGCCGGAAAGAGCCATCCGCATCGTCGGCCTGGTGGCCGAGGCGACCGGGACGATTGAGGGCATGATCGGCGGTCAGGTCCTGGATCTGGAAGGCGAGCACTCGAAGCCGACGGCCGAGAGCGTGCTGGCCATCCACCGTGCGAAAACAGGAGCGCTGATTCGCGTGAGCATCGTCAGCGGCGGAGTTTTCGGCGGGGCGGACGCGACCGATGTGCATCGCCTGACCGAGTTCGGCACCAAGGCGGGCCTGGCCTTTCAGATTGTCGACGATGTGCTGGACATGACGCAGGACTCCGCCCATCTGGGCAAGACAGCCGGCAAAGACGTAGCCAGCGACAAGGCCACCTGGCCTGCGGTCTTCGGGATTGAGCAGTCGCGCAGGGATGCAGACCGGCTCGTTGCCGAAGCCTTCAGCGCTCTGGATCCGTATGGCGACGCAGCGGAAGGATTAAAGGCCGTCGCCCGCTATCTGGTCGAGCGGACGCACTAAAAAGCGTTCAGCGTAGAGCGTTCAGAAAGGCCCCGGAAAGGGGCGTCCGCAAGCACAAGGAGATCAGCGCGGTCGAGTATAGGGTGGCGCTAAACGCCCACACCGTAGTCGGCGCCGAATTCTTCCCCGGCGTGCGAGAAAAAGTCGGATGGCGTCCGGCGCTTGAACTTGTACCGCACCCGCAGCTCCCGGCCAATGTAAAGTCCGAGCGCGGTCACGCCCACCGCGACCGAAGTCCAGCCAATGGCGCGAAGAGCGTTCGATGAAGAAGGTTTCACGGTCGGCAGGATTGTATCCAGGTCCACGAGCTTCGTGCTCTTGCTCAGAAAATCGCACATGCGCTTTCCCCAGGGCGCCATGGGTTCATCATAGCGCAGGCGGCAGTTCCGCGCTGCCAGCCTTTCTGCTTCTATATATCGGCGAATGCGCGACGGACCATAGTCCTTCAGAGGGACTCAATCCGCCGAAGGAGCATTACTTTTCGGTCAGCCGGCAGGAAGCTCGCCTCAATTGAATTGGCCGCCAGCTCGCGCACATGCTCCTCCGTGAACCCGAATTCTCTCTGCGCCAGACCATACTCCTGCTGAAGATCGCTCCCAAACAACGCCGGATCGTCGGAGTTCAGGGTCACCATCAGGCCGGCGTCGAAGTAGCGGCGCACCGGGTGCTCCTCCACGGTAATGCAGCAGCCGGTTCGCAGATTCGACGTCACGCAGATCTCCACGGGAATCTGCCGATGCGCCAGCAGCTCCATGAGCTCCGGGTCGTGGATCGCCGAAAGAGCATGCCCGAGGCGCTCCGCCCCGACATTCAACGCGCCCCAGATGCCCTCCGGTCCCACGGTTTCCCCGGCATGCGCGGTCAGCCGCAGCCCGGCCGCGCGCGCCTCCGCGTACAGCTCGCGAAACGGCTCGGCGCCGGTGCGCCGCTCGTCCCCGCCAATACCAATCCCCACGATGGAAGGGAACTGCGGGCGCAGCTCGGCCGCTTCGCGGAACACCCGGGCCGCTTCTTCGGGGCCGAAGTGGCGGACCGCGTCGAAGATCCAGTAAAGCGTGAGGCCCAGTTCGGATTCGGCGCGGACCCGCGCGCGCTCCATGCCTTCGAACAGCGGTTCGAAGGCGCAGCGCCGCCAGTAGTACACCACCCCCACCGAGACGTAGACTTCTGCATGCACCACACCCTGGCGGGCCAGACTCTCCGCCATCCGCCACGCCGCCAGCTCGTAATCGGCGGCCGTGCGCAGATGCCCCGTGATCGCCTTGAAGGCGAGCAGAAAACCGGAGAAGTCGGTGTAATGGAAGAGAGCCCGGGCCTGGTCGAGCGTGAGAGCTGCGCCGCCGTCATGCCGGGTGCTGAGCTCAACCAGGGTTTCCGGCGTGACCGTGCCCTCCAGATGCAGGTGCAGTTCGGCTTTCGGGAGGCGGCGAAGGAAGGCGTCGGAAAGCATGCGGGCCAGAATTCAGGGTAACAGGGCGCGGAGACGATTTTTCCGAAGGACAAGGGGAGCGAATTGAAGAAAAAGCAGTTAGCTGCGAAAGAAACCAAAGTTCTGGCCTTGACGCGGGAGCCTCGTTCGCCTTTTGGGGGATTGCGAAAGAGACAACATGACGCTGGAATGGAACTCTGGTATCCCCGCATGGAATCTAAACAAGACGAAGCCCAATTCCGCGAAAAGCTGCTGGCATGGTTCGATGCCCACGCGCGCGATCTGCCCTGGAGGCAGACCCGCAACCCCTATGCGATCTGGGTCTCGGAGACGATGCTGCAGCAGACCCGCGTTTCCGTGGTGGTGGAGTATTACACCCGCTTTTTGACCCGGTTCCCAACCCTCGAATCCCTGGCCGCGGCCGACGAAACCGAAGTGCTGGCGCAGTGGAGCGGGCTGGGCTACTACCGGCGTGCCCGGGCTCTCTGTGACGCCGCCAAAGCGATCGTCGCCGAGCACAAGGGCGAGATTCCCCGGACCGCGGCCGCGCTGACCCGCCTGCCCGGCGTGGGGATTTACACCGCCGCGGCGGTCGCCAGCATCGCGTTCGGTGAGGCGGTTCCGGCGGTGGATGGCAACGTCGAGCGCGTGCTGACACGATATTTCGGGCATGAGCCGGTTCCCGGCGTGGCGCGCAGCGGTCAGCTGCGGCGCGCGGCTGAGGATCTGGTCGACCGCCACCGCCCCGGCGATTTCAATCAGGCGATGATGGAACTGGGGGCGACCGTGTGCCTCCCCCGCAATCCCATGTGCCTGACCTGCCCCGTGCGCGGCGGATGCGCCACGCTTGGCGAGCATACCGCGCCCCGCACGAAAAAAATGCTGAGCCAGAAGACCGCTCTGGCCCTGGTACAGCGCCGGCAGTGGCCGCGCGCCGAAGTTCTCCTTGAGCAGCGTTCCGCGGATGCCTCGCAGATGCCGGGCATGTGGGAACTGCCCCTGCTGAAGGAAGGCCAGGAAAACGAGAGCATGCAGCTGCTCACGGTGCGGCACTCCATCACCAACACCAATTACTACGTGACCGTCTACGGCCTAACCGTGAACGAGCAGAAGATGCTGGCGCGCAGCACAGGCGATCGCGCCTGGGTCCCGGTGCTCGACCTCAACGATCAGCCGCTGACCGGCCTCACGCGCAAAATCCTGAAACGGCTCAAGGTGCTGCCGGGCTACAGCGGCGCGGGCCCTTCGGTGACCCTCGAGATGCCCAGGGAGCCCGAATCCGTCCTGGTCGGCGTCTAGCCGATATTCTCGACAACCGCCGGCGCTCGCCGGCGGTTTTCTTCTGCCTCCGGAGTAGCGCGGCGGGCGCGCGCCAGGATAGGCTCGGGTGTTCGGCCCCCTGCGCCCTGCGCGCACCGGCCGCAAGCCTCAAGGAGAGCCGATGGCTGAAACCGAGACCGCCCCGGAAACCGTTGCCCCGCTGACCACCCTGACCGAAGAAGAAACCATGCTGCGCGATACGGTGCGGCAGTTTGCCCAGCAGGAGATCGCTCCGCGCGTGCGCGCCATGGACGAAGCGCAGAAGCTCGACGCCGGCATCCTGCGGCAGATGTTCGAGCTGGGGCTGATGGCCATTGAAGCTCCCATGGAGCTGGGTGGCGCCGGTGCGTCGTTCTTCAGCGCCGTCCTTGCCGTGGAGGAAATTGCCCGCGTCGATCCCGCGGTCGCGGTCATCGTGGACGTGCAGAACACCCTGGCCGTCAACGCGCTCCTGCGCTGGGGCACCGCCGAGCAGAAGCAGATGTGGATTCCGCGCATGGCGCAGCAAACGGTCTGCGCCTATGCGCTCAGCGAGGCCGCCTCCGGCTCTGACGCCTTTTCGCTGACCACCCAGGCGCGCGCCGACGGCCATGAGTATGTCCTGAACGGCCGCAAGCTCTGGATCTCGAATGCCATGGAGGCCGATCTGTTTCTGGTCTTCGCCACCCTCGATCCCCAGGCCGGCTACCGCGGCATCACGGCGTTTGTCGTGGAACGCGGAGCCGCCGGCTTTACCGTCGGGCACAAAGAAGACAAGATGGGCATTCGCGCCTCGTCCACCTGCGAGCTGCTCTTCGACGACTGCCGCGTGCCCTCCGCCAACGTCATCGGCGAGGTGGGCAAAGGCTACAAGATCGCCATTGAAACCCTCAACGAGGGACGCATCGGCATTGCCGCGCAGATGCTGGGCCTGGCGGAAGGCGCCTGGTCGCTGGCCGCGAAGTACAGCAGGGAGCGGAAGCAGTTCGGCAAGCCCATCGCCGAATTCCAGGCCGTGCAGTTTGCCCTCGCCGAGATGGCCACGCAGATTGAGGCCGTCCGCCTGCTGGTCTACAACGCCGCGCGCATGAAAGCCGCGGGCCTCCCGTTTGTGAAAGAGGCGGCCATGGCCAAGCTGTTTGCCTCGCGCGTCGCCGAAGACGTCGCCAGCAAAGCCGTGGAAGTCTACGGCGGCTACGGGTTCGTCAAGGACTATCCTGTGGAGAAGTTTTATCGCGACGCCAAGATCGGCTCCATTTACGAGGGCACGTCCAACATGCAGCTGGCGACCATCGGGAAACTGGTGCTCAGCTAGGCTGTCGGGCTCATGGCGGATCACGGGCCCGGCTCGGGACAGGGGGATGCGATGACCATCGAGGAATTCCGCGATTCTCTGCTGGGGCGGCCCGAGCCGCCCGCGGGATTGCCCGCCCCGCTCCGGGCTCTGTGGTGGGACGCCAAAGGCGACTGGTCTCGGGCCCACGGCCTGGTGGACGCATTGGACAGCCCCGAGGGCATGGCGGTGCACGCCTATCTGCACCGCAGGGAAGGCGCCGACTGGAACGCCAATTACTGGTATGAGCGCGCCGGCCGGCAGCATCATCGCCCCGAGCTGGGCGAAGAGTGGCGGGCTCTCGTCGCGGCTCTGCTCGGGTCCTGACTAAAGCGTGTAGCGCTCGGCGGCGAGCATATGCTCGGCCACGGTGCGTCCCAGAGCGACTGTGTTCGCCGGGTCATGCTTCGTGAGGCGGCGAAAAATCGCCATCTGCGTGCGCAGCATGTCGCCTTCCGCAACCGCCCCCAAAATGCGCTCGCCGGCCGACTGAACGATGCGGAACGAGCGGGCCGCCGCGAGCTGCGCGAGCGGAACGGTCATGGGATGAGCCGCGCGAGCCTTTTCCGCGCGCAGGATTGCAGACTCCATGACCAAAATTTCGATAAGAATGTCCGCAAGCGCGCCCATGATCTCCTGCTGATCCTGGAGACTGGTTGGATATTTCTGGCTCGCGGCCCCGGAGCAAAAGAGACCCAGCTTTTTCGCGCTGGCCAGCAGAGCGTGCTCGGCAGCCAGCGCGCCGCTGGCTTCGGAACGCGGCGCCGGTCCGGCCATCACCTCATCCATGACCTTCGCAATCGCGGGCAGCAGCGGCAGACGCCCCTGCAGCGCACGCTTCAGAAGAAAACCGGAGATGATGAGCCGGTTGATTTCGTTCGTGCCCTCAAAGATGCGGTTGATGCGGGCATCGCGGTAAGCGCGCTCCGCCGGATACTCCTCGACGTAACCGTAGCCGCCATGGATCTGGAGATTGGCATCGACGGCGCGATCGAGCATCTCGGAGCACCAGACCTTCACAATGGAGCACTCCACGGCGTAGTCCTCAATGCGTTTCTGAACCTCGCTTGCCGGCGCGTCCGACGGCAGCGTGGCCAGCGCAGCGTCGATGGCGCCCACGACCCGATAGACGAGCGCTTCGCCGGCGAAAATGCCGCTGGCCATCTCCGCGATCTTTTCCTGCATGAGCCCGAACGACGTGATCGGCTTGCCGAAGGCCAGACGCTGCTTGCCATAGCGGATCGCGTTGCGCAGCGTATGGCGTGCCCCTCCCAGGGTCGCGGCTCCTAATTTGTAACGGCCGACGTTCAAAATGTTAAACGCGATGTGGTGACCCTTGCCGGCTTCGCCCAGAAGATTCCCGGCGGGAACCGCGCAGTCGGAAAGGACCAGCGGGCAGGTCGACGAGCCGCGAATGCCCAGCTTGTGTTCTTCCGCGCCGACGGTCAGGCCGGGCGTGTCGCGTTCGATCAGGAAGGCTGAGAACTGTCCTGCCTGGCCGTCGTCGGTAACAACCTTCGCGAAGACGATGAAGAGATCGGCAAAACCGGCGTTCGAGATCCACATCTTCTCGCCGTTCAGCACGTACTGCGAACCGTCTGCGGAGAGGCGCGCCTGCGCCCGGATATTCATAGCGTCGGAGCCGGAAGAGGCTTCGGAGAGCGCATAAGCGGCGATCCACTCGCCCGTCGCGAGCTTTGGAAGATATTTTTGCTTTTGCTCAGGCGTCCCGTACCAGATGACCGGCAGCGTGCCGATCCCCGTATGCGCGCTGATGCTGACCGAAAAACTGGCGCAGACCGCGACCCGATCCGCGATGAGCGCGGAGGTCACCTTATCGAGCGCGAGGCCGCCGTACGCTTCGGGAATGTCGGCCGCCAGCAGGCCAAGCTGCCCGGCTTCGAGGAGCAGTTCGCGCGTGGCCTGGAAGTTCTTGGCCTCGATCTCCGGGACGCGAGGCAGGATCGACTTCTCAGCGAATTCGGCCGTGGTGCGCGCGATTGCCTGCTGTTCTTCGGAGAAATCTTCGGGCGTGAAAACGTCGTCGGGCGCGGCGTTGGTGAGGAGGAACGTGCCCCCGGGAATGACTTTGATCGTGGTTGCGGTGGCCATGGCAGAACTCCGAAAAACCATCCTACGCCGGTCCCGTGCGCGCCCGATGAATCAGGTGGTGCGGAGGCCGGCAGCGCGGGCGAGCTTGCGCTGCCGCTCGTCAAAGGTCCAGAAGCGCTCCGCTTTGAGTTCGAGGGCGCAGGCGACGTGGAGGGTATCGAGAGTGCGCGTGCCCAGAGCGGGCACATAACGTCTGGCAAGGTCAGCGCCTGAGGTGAAGGCCGCTGCCGGGAAATCGGTCATTGCCCAGAGCGCCGCACGGCAATCGCGGTCCAGGTTCTCGCGAACTTCATCGGCATCCCCCCGCGAGATCTCGCCGCGAAATACATTCTGCGAGAGGGCATGGGCGAACTCCACTTCGTGGAGCGGCGTCAGCCAGATCCGCGGTTTCAAAGCCAGCCGGCGAAGGGCCGCCGGTGTGTGCCCGTCCCGCAGGTAGACAGACACGAAAAAGCTGGTGTCGGCGTAGATGATCAATAGCGCCCGTGACGATCCTTGAGGAAGTCGCCGGCGTTCAGAACGCGATCCCCCAAAATCTTTTTATGGCGCGCCGCGAAGTCAGGCCACTCCTTCTTTGTGGAAGGCTCGTCAATCGGAACGATTCGCGCGATGGGGCGGTTCCTGTCCTGCAGCTCGACGGTCTTCCCCGCCTTCAGAAGGGACTTGAGCTGCCGGGTGTTCCGGAGTTGCCGCATGTTCATCGTCGCCATGCTGCGATTGTGTCACAAAAATGTGTCACATCGCAAGCGGCCGGCCTCAGGCCAAATTCTCGAAAATGCCCGCCGCCCCCATCCCCCCGCCGACGCACATGGTCACCAGTCCGTAGCGGCCCTTGCGGCGGCGCAGTTCGCGCAGAATCGTCGCCGTCAGTTTCGCGCCGGTGCAGCCCAGCGGGTGCCCCAGCGCGATGGCCCCCCCGTTTACGTTGACTTTGGCGGGGTCGAGGCCAAGCTGGCGCATCACAGCCAGCGCCTGGCAGGCGAAGGCCTCGTTCAGCTCGATCACGTCCATCTGTTCGAGCGTCAGGCCGGCCTGCTTCAGCGCTTTGGGCACCGCATAAACGGGCCCAATTCCCATCTCTTCGGGATCGCACCCGGCATAGGCGTAGGCGATGAACCGCGCCAGTGGCTGCAGGCCCAGAGCGGCGGCGCGTTCGGCGGACATGACGACCGCGGCGGCCGCTCCGTCCGAAGTTTGCGAGGCGTTGCCGGCCGTCACCGTGCCCCTGGCGTGGAAGACCGGAGGGAGCTTCGCGAGAGCTTCCGCCGTGGTGTCGGCGCGCGGTCCTTCATCGCCGCGGAAGTCGGTGGTGGCGGATTTGGGCCGGCCGTTGCTCTCAGGCGCAGAAACTGTCACCGGTACAGGCACAATTTCATTCTCGAAACGGCCGGACTGGATGGCGGCGACGGCTTTCTGGTGGCTCTGCAGCGCGAACTGGTCGGCATCCTCCCGGGAAATGCCGTAGTGCTTCGCCAGACGCTCGGCCGTCAGGCCCATCGACAGATACGAGCCGGGGTAATTCTCCACCAGCCACGGATTCACGGCGATTTTGTTGCCGCCCATGGGAATCATCGACATGGATTCGACGCCACCGGCCACAATCGCCTCCGCGCCGCCGCCGCGAATGCGTTCCGCCGCCAGCGCGATGGCCTGCAGACCCGAAGCGCAGTAGCGGTTGATGGTCATGGCGGCTGCATCCACCGGCAGTCCGGCCCGGAAGCTGGCGACGCGGGCCACGTTCATGCCCTGTTCCGCCTCGGGCATCGCGCAGCCGAGAATCACATCGTCGATGGCCTTGAGGTCCAGTTGCGGAATGCGATCGAGCGCGCCGCGAATCGCGATGGCGGCGAGATCGTCGGGGCGTGTACTGCGCAGCGCCCCGCGCGGCGCTTTGCCCACGGCGGTACGAACGGCGCTGACGAGGACGGCGTCTCTCATAAGTGCTCCAGACAGTGACTAATTCCTGAGGGGCTTGCCGGTTTTCAGGGTGTGTGCGATCCGCTCCTGGGTTTTGCGTTCGCCGCAGAGCGAGAGGAAATGCTGCCGTTCCAGATCGAGCAGGAACTGCTCGCTGATCGGCGTGCCCGGTGTAACCGCGCCGCCGCAGAGAATCTCGGCCAGATGCGTGGTCACCACAACATCGTGGTCGCTGGCCTGCTCGCCTTCGCGCAGCATGTGCACGCCGAGCTTCAGGGCGGCCAGTACGGCATCGCCGGGGGCGGGGATGTCGGTGCGCGGCAGCGGCGCGGCATAGCCGGTCTCGGCCAGAGTGATGGCCTGAAGCTTTGCGTCATGCAGAACGCGATCCCGGTTCATCGTGATGTGATCGGAGGAGCGCAGCAGGTCAAGATCGCGAGCCTCATAAGCGGAAGTGGAAACCTTCGCCAGCGCGATGTTCTCGAAGAGGGTCCGCATCGTGTGGCGCAGCTCAACGCTGTCGCTGCGTGAGGCCCGCGGCGCGGCAGCGGCAGCCAGATCGATCGCCCGCAGTGTCATCTCCTTGCATCCGCCGCCCGCCGGGATGAGTCCCACGCCGGTCTCCACCAGCCCCATATAAAGCTCCAGATGCGGCTGGCGCACGGCAGCGTGCAGCGTGACTTCAGCTCCGCCCCCAAGCGTGAGTCCAAACGGCGCGACCACCACGGGCGCCGGGCAGAATTTGATGGCCTGCGTCATCCCCTGGAACGCGGCAATGTAGCTGTCGATTTCGTCCCACTCCTCATCCTGCGCGGAGAGCAGCAGCTGCACGAGGTTCGCCCCAGCCGAGAAATTCGCCGCGTCATTGGTGATCACGAAACCGCGGAAGTCGCGAACCGCGGCGCTGGCGGGATGCAGATTTTCCCGGACAAAGCTCACGATGTCGCCGCCCAGGGCGTTCATCTTGGTATGGAACTCGATGCAGGCGATCCCATCGCCCACGTCGATCAGCGAAGCCCCAGGGTTCTCCTTCACCACGCCGCCCGATCGTTTGGCGCGCGTGAGAGAGACGACCGCGGAAGGCGGCTCGACCGGGACGTACGTGCCCGTGCGAACGTCGAAGGCTGCAGCCTCGCCGTTGCGATACCAGCTTTTCTCCGAGGTCGCGAGCAGCTTCTCCAGCGCCACCGGCAGAGTACGACCCTGGCTGCGCATCTTCGCCGCGGTGTCGGCGACCCCCGCCGCATCCCACATTGCAAACGGCCCCAGTTCCCAGTTGAAACCGGTGCGCATCGCGCGATCGATGTCCGCAACGCTGTCGCTGATTTCCCCGATCCGACCAGCGGCGTAGAGCCAGAGGTCGGGAAGGATCTGCCAGTAGAAGGCCGCCGCCTTGTCCTTTTCGGGATTGCCGCCGAGCAGCGCGCGAATCCGCTCAGGCAGCGACTCAATGGGCTTGGTGGCGTCGAGTGCCGGCAGCTTCGGCTTCTGCGCGGGCCGGTATTCAAAGGTCGAGAGATCCAGCGTCAGACGCTCGTCGTCTTTCGCGCCGCGCTCTTTCTTGTAAAACCCCTGGCCGGTCTTGTCGCCAAACCACTTCCGTTCGAGCATCGTCGCAAGGAACGCCGGCAGCTGCAGATCGCTGCGCTCGTCCTTCGTGTTGGCGGCAAAGTTCCGCACCACGCTGCCCAGCACGTCGAGCCCAACCATATCCGCCAGGCGAAAGGTCCCCGTCTTCGGCCAGCCCAGCGGCTTCCCCGTCAGCGCGTCCACTTCCTCGATGGTGAGCCCCTGCTGCTGCATCACCTGAATCGTATTGAGCAGCGAAAACGCCCCAATCCGGTTGGCGATGAAGTTGGGCCTGTCATTCGCCGGCACCACCGACTTGCCAAGGTGAACCTCGGCGAAGCGAGTGATCGCTGCCACGGCCGCCGGATCGGTTTCCGCAGCGGCGATGATCTCCACCAGCTGCATGTACCGCGGCGGATTGAAAAAGTGCGTGCCGAACCAGCGGCGCCGCAGCTCCGGCGCCAGCCCTTCCGCGATCGCCCCGACAGGCAGCCCGCTGGTGTTCGTGGTCAGGAGCGCGTCCGCCCGCAGGTGCTCTGCCACCCGTTCCAGCAGGCCGCGCTTGATCTCCAGGTTCTCCGCGACGGCTTCAATCACCCAGTCATACGCGCGCAGCCGCGCCAGATCGTCCTCGAAATTGCCGACAGCGATCCGCGCAGCAAACTCCGGTGCAGCCAGCGCCGCCGGTTTCGCCTTCTTCAGGCCCTCAAGCGCCCTGGCCGCCAGCCCGTTCCGCTCGCCCGTCTGGGCCATGTCCAGCAGCAGAACCGGAAAGCCGGCGTTGGCGATCTGCGCCGCGATGCGCGACCCCATCGTGCCCGCGCCCAGAACGGCGATCCGGCGAATCGGGTAGACGGTCATGGCAGAGGAAGGAGCAGTCTCCGTAAGGGTGGTTGCGGCCATAGCGAATTTTTCCTAACCCACCACCCTATCCGATTCCAGGCACTCCTGGCTTGTCGCGCCAGGCAGCCAAAGATCAATGCCGCGTGAAGAGAGGTTCAGATGGCCCGGCCGCCGCCAGCGCTCACGATAGGCTGGGAAGATGGGTAGCTGGAGGGCGCGCGGAATTGGGCTTTTGCTGGCAGGGGCAGTCGTAACCGCGGCGGCTTCGGCTCAGCGTGATCCGAGCGGCCATTATGTGGATGCGGTTCCCGGCCAGCCGCTCTGCATCCTGCGCATTCACGTCACCGGATTCCGCAGCGACAAGGGAAAAGCAGGCGGCGTGGTCTTCGCCTCCCCCGCGGGCTGGCCCGAGGACCGCTCGAAGGCGGTAGTGGACGGCGGTTTCGACATTCACGACCACCAGGCCACAGAAGAATTCAAAGTGCCGCCGGGAAAGTATGGCATCGCGGTCATTGACGACGAGAACGCAAACAAGAAGCTGGACCGGAATTTTCTTGGAATCCCGAAGGAAGGCTTTGGTTTTGCGAATAATCCGCGAGTACTGCTGTCGGCGCCCTCGTTTCAGGCGGCTTCCACGCAGGTCGCCTGTCCGGTGACCGACATTCAGATCCGGCTCATCTACAAGTAATGAGAAGCGACCGCGGTCAGGCCGGCGGATTGCCGCCCTCACCCGGAGCTGCACTCGGCGCCGCTTCCGCGGCCTTGCCCGCAGGATTCACCAGATCGCGCAGTTCCTTGCTCGGCTTAAAGTAGGGAACCTTCTTCGCAGGCACCTCGACCTTGGTGCCCGTCTTGGGATTGCGCCCGATCCGGGGCTTACGCTGGCGAATGCGGAAGCTGCCGAAACCGCGAATCTCAATCTTGTCACCGGACCTGAGCGCGCCGATAACGGAATCGAAGATCGTCTCCACGATTACTTCGCTGTCGCGGCGGGTCAGATCACCCAGCTTCGTCACTTCTTCAACGAGGTCGGCTTTGGTCATGGTGGGGATCGCTCCGTTCCTGGGTTGCCCGTTGTCCTTCATAGTAGATGCAATCTCTTTCGCTTGCAAAGTCAAGTAGTTGCAGGGTTTCTCACGAAACCGGAAGCCCCGGTCAGCGCCACAGAAAATAAAAGCCGGCATGCCGTTCCAGCAGCTTGCTCGGGTTCGGCAGCAGGCTGTCCGCATCCGAGTTCAGCAGGTCCAGCAGGCCCTTGTGCCGCACATAGGGTTTCACCACGTCCGGCTCTCCCGAGATCCCCACGGATTTTGCTGTGTCCAGCAATGCCACCCGAAAACCGCCTTCCTTATCAATTAGATGCAGCGGCAGAGCCTGCTGGCCGGTCCACACCTGCCCGGTCGCCAGCGCCCGCACCTGCGCTTCCGGCAAATGGCGCCCCTCCGCCACATCGTGCACAAACTGGCCGTACATGTTGTCCACCAGGCTCTGGAAATACGCCCGCTCTTCCGCCGTCATCGGCCGCGAAGGATCGCCCGCATCCTTCAGCGCCCCGGCGTGGATCACCTCCGGCGACAGCTTCGCCCACTGCATCAGGTTGCCGTAGTTGGTCCACTCCATAATCACGCCCACGGAGCCAACCACGCTGGCCTCGTTGGCGTAAATCTTGTCCGTCGCCGAAGCGATGTAATAAGCGCCGCTGGCGCCCACGCTTTCAATCGAAGCCACGATGGGCTTCTTCTTCTGCTCCCGAATGCGGAGCACCTCGTGATAGATCTCCTGCGACGCGGCCGCGCCCCCGCCCGGCGAGTCGATATGCAGAATAATCGCCTTGACCGAATCGTCCTGGTTGAATTTGCGCAGCTGCTCGACCACCGTATCTGCGGAAAGAATCTCCCCGTCGATGTCGATCACTCCGATGTTGTCGCCCAGCGTGGTGAAGCTTCCTGTCGACCCGCCCAACGAATGCGCCGCCATGTAGAAGAGCACCGACACCACGAAGATGAATCCGAGGACCAGCACGCCGCCAAGAGCGAACCACGGCCACACCCTCCGGCGGTGAGGTGGCGGCGCAGGCGGATACCAGGGAGGCGGAACCGGACTCGGAGTGCCCTGCGGGGCGGCAGGCGTTGATTCGACAGGCTCTTCCATACGGGCGAGTGTAGCACCGGCCGCACCCCCGGGTTGGCCGCCGCACAGGCGAAGTTTCGGAAATCCGGTATGATAAATAAAGGATTACAGGCCCATCCTCCTCCTGATACCGGTGCGCGAGCCCGGCTCGCACAACGCGGCACGCCCTGAAGACGAGGAGTCACGGCTCACTATGGACCCGCAATACACGATCGTCATTCCCGCCTATAACGAAAGCGCGCGCATCGGCCATGCGCTTGATGAAGTTCTGCGCACCCTCGACGACCAGCGCTGGGATGCCGAGGTCCTGGTCGTCAACGACGGTTCCACCGACAACACTGCCGCGATTGTGGAGCAGTATGTCGCTCGGGACCGCCGGGTGCGGCTCCTGCAGAATCCTGGCAATCGTGGCAAGGGTTACAGCGTGCGCCATGGGCTGCTGCACGGCGCGGGCAACGTCGTCATGTTCACCGACGCCGATCTCTCGGCGCCGATGCACGAAGCCGAGCGCCTCTTCGCGGCCATCCGGGACGGCGCCGACGTCGCCATCGGCTCGCGCTGGCTGGAACGCAGCCGCCAGACCATCCATCAGCCGCTTTACCGGCAGATCTTCGGTCGCTGCTTCAATCTGGTCACGCGCATGGTCATGCGCCTCCCCTTTGCGGATACCCAGTGCGGCTTCAAAGCCTTCCGCCGCAGCGCGGCGCAAACCATCTTCCAGTTGCAGCGCATCGAGCGCTGGGGCTTCGATCCGGAAATCCTGTTCATCGCCCTGAAACGCGGCTACAACATTCGCGAAGTGCCCGTCACCTGGGGCCATGACGAGCGCACTCGCATGAGCTACCTGAAAGACGGCATCAAGATGCTGGAAGAGCTCCTCTACGTCCGCTGGAATTCCCTCATCGGCGTGTACGACCGCAAGGTGACGGATCTCGCTCCCGAGCGCGGATAGCCGAATCCCGGCCACGAACGACAAAGCCGCCAACAAGGCGGCTTTTCTGTTTCAGGACTTCCACAAGCTTACTGGCTGGCCGAATCGGCGGGCGCAATCTCCAGCGGATGCGCTTCCGTATTGAAGACGCTCTTGCTCAGATCGATCCGCGTCGGGTCCGCCAGCAGCAAATACAGGTACTTCAGCGTCTCCGCGAAAAAGTAGCTCTCCATGTCGTCGCGCTGCTTCATCGTGCGCACATCGGTGATGGCGGCGAAGGCCGAGGGTGTCCGGCAGTTCTTCACGATGGCGGTATAGAACGTGTAGCCCATCGCGCGGTACTGCGGATCGTGCGTGAAGTAGTACAGGTAATAAGCCGATTCGATAATCTCCGGCCTCAGTTGGTATCCGGGGCTCAGGATCTTCATCGTCCGGTAGTCGATCGCCTCCGGCTCAATGCCCGCCAGGTTCCACATCCGATCGTTGGAAGCCTGCAGCGCCCGCGCCCGATCCAGATCGCCGGACAAAGCCAGCGTCCCGGCAAAGAAGGCCGCCAGGGCTCCGTATTCCGTACCCGTTCGCGCCCCGGTATTCATATTGGCCTCGCCATACCAGAGCGACGTCGTCTTATCGGGATTCGTCACCGTATCGGCGACATACTGGTTGAGCCCGGCCACGCTGGCCAGCCACATGCGATGGCAGTCCTCGTCGTGAAACAGCAGCCAGGCCTTCAGCAGGTACTCGTAAAAAGAATCCGAACCGCCGTTGATGTTTGCCTCTTCGCCATCGGCGCCGCCGATCCATGCGCCGGTGCGCACGTTCAGCTCTGAGCCCACCAGATTGAGCTTCGACCGGCGATCCCAAACCGCAACTGCCGCGCGCTTCGCCTTCTCATAGTAGACCGGCTTGTGCGTCAGCCGGCTCAGCGTCCCCATCTCCAGCAGCAGCGTCCCCACTTCGGCCGGATTGCTGCTCTCGCCCCGCACCGCCCCCGTCTGTAGATTCACGTACACGTACGGCATCCCGGTCGGCGAGTTGTACGCCGGCAGCAGCCGCGTGCCCAGATCGTCGGCCAGCGCCAGCAGCTTTGGATCGTGCGTCAGCTCATACGAGCTCAGCAGTCCGCCCACCATGCGGATGGTGATCTCGAAGTTCTTGACGTAGATGTCCTTATCGAACGAAAGCTGCGTGTCGATCAGCTGCCGATCCTCATCGGCCTCCTGGTTCAGCCCCATCACCACCATCGTGTCCAGCGCATCCACCGGCGTCATCAGCAGCGACGTGCCGTACCAGTCGAATGGCTGGTTGCTCAGCGGACGCAGCTCGTCATGCCCCCACGCATACTTCCGATACCCATCCCAGGCATGCAGAAACTGCTCGCGAACCTGTTTGGCCATTTCCTTTTGAGAAGGGACGTGCGTCGAAGCGGCGTGTGCGGCAGACGCGCCGAGAGCCGAGAGAAGGAGAAGAACCAATCGTTTCTTCATGGTGACACCACGATGGTAGCGGATGCGCGAGAGCCTGAGGGCTGCAGGAATCAGGAGGACAAACTCGCCTTCAGCATCTGCTCCGCATGACGCAGGCTCGTCTCCGTCACCGTCGCGCCGCTGATCATCCGCGCGATCTCCTGCGCTCGCTCCTCGGCACTCAGCCCCCGGATCCGCGTCTCCGTCCGCTTTTGCTTCTCCTGCTTTTCAATCAGCAGGTGCTGATCGGCGAAGGCGGCAATCTGCGGCAGATGCGTCACGCACAAAACCTGCTGCACCCGCGACAGCGCCTTCAGCTTTTGCCCCACCGCCTCGGCGGCCCGCCCCCCAATGCCAATGTCGATCTCGTCGAAGACCAGCGTCCGCGGCACCTGTGTCTTGCGGCTCCGCCCGCGATTCGCGCCTTCCTCCACGCTGACCTTCAGCGCCAGCAGCACCCGCGACATCTCGCCTCCCGACGCAATCTCGTCCAGCGGTTGCAGCGGCTGCCCCGCGTTCGTGGCAATCCGGCACTCCACCGCGTCCCATCCATGCGCCGTCCAGTGGGGGGCCTCTTCCGTCGCCGTCACCGCAATCGAAAACCGCGCCTTCATCGCGAGATCGTTGATCTGCGCCTCGGCCAGCTTCTCCAGCTTGCGCGCCGCGGCCGCACGCTCGCTTGTCAACGCCCGCGCCGCCGTCTGATACGCCCCCGCCGCCTTCTCCAGATCGGCCCGCAGGCCCTTCAGAATCTCGTCGCGGTTCTCCACCTCCGCCAGTTTGCGAGCCGCTTCCTCGCCCGCGTGCAGCACATCGCCCAGCGTCGGCCCGTACTTGCGCTTCAGCCGCTCCAGCGTCGCCAGACGGTTCTCGATATCGGCCAGCCGCTCCGGCGAGGCGTCGATCCGATCCGCATAGTGCCGCACGCTGGAGCTGATGTCCTCCACCGTCGCCCGCGCCGCGATAATCTGCGAAACCGCCTCGTTGAATTGCCCGTCGTAACGCGCCAGCTCCTCCAGAAACTTCTGTGCCGCCTGCAGCGTGGACTCCGCCGAGTCGTCGTTCTCGTACAGCACATCGCTCGCCCCAATCGCCGCCGCCTGCAGCTTTTCCGCGTTCTGCAGCACGCGCTTTTCCGTCTCCAGCGCCTCGTCTTCGCCCGGCTCCGGAGAAGCCGCTTCGATCTCCCGCGCCTGGAACGACCACAGATCCGCCAGCTTCAGCCGATCCGCCTCGTCGCGCTCCATCTCTGCCAGCCTGTCCTGCATTGAGCTCCAGCGCGCGTACGCCTCCGCCACTCCATCCAGCGAAACTCCGCCAAAGCGGTCCAGCAACGCCCGCTGCTGCGCCGCATCGAACCCCGACAGCGTCTCCGACTGCGCATGAACCAGTGCCAGTTCCGGAGCCAGTGCCCGCAGCACCGCCACCGTGGCCGGCTGATTATTGACGTACACCCGCCCCTTGCCATCGGCCAGAATCTCCCGCCGCAGGATGATCTCCGACCCCTCCGCATCCAGCCCGTTGTATTCCAGAATCGCCTTTGCCCCCGCCGTCGCCTCAAAGACGCACGAGAGCACCGCGCGATCCGCCCCGTGCCGAATCACCCCCGTCGAGGCCTTCTGCCCCATCAGCAGCGCCAGCGCGTCCACCAGGATCGACTTGCCCGCGCCCGTCTCGCCTGTCAGCAGGTTCAGCCCCGCACCAAACGAGGCAATCGCGTGATCGATGACCGTGTAGTTCTCGGCTCGGAGTTCGAGCAGCATGGAGTCAGGGTACAGGGTACCGGTTGCAGGGTACAGGGGTGGATCGCACCGCTCCGGCGGAACCCACCCGGCCCCCATGGGCCTTTTCTCCCTGCCGGACCGTCTAATCCTGGTGATGAGCAAACCAATACGAACCGGCGTGGTGGGCTTCGGTCTGGCGGGCCGCATTTTTCATACCGCCGTGGTGCAGGCAACGCCCGGCCTCGATCTGGCCTGCGTGGTCCAGCGCAGCGGCGACGACGCCAAAAAAGAGTATCCCGAGGCGCATCTCGCGCGCTCCGTGGAAGAGATGCTCAGCGACGTCGGCATTCAGCTGGTCGTCATTGCCACTCCCAGCTACTCCCATTACGAGCTGGCCAAACAGTGCCTCCACGAGCAGCGGCATGTCGTTATTGACAAGCCCTTCACCCTCACCTCCGAGGAGGCCGCGAAGCTCATCCATATGGCGCGGCACCGCAACCTTCTCCTCGCCCCCTACCATAATCGCCGCTGGGATGGCGACTTCCTGACCCTCCGGCAGGTGATCGAAGGCGGCGAGCTGGGCCGCCTCGTGACCCTGGAATCGCACTTCGATCGCTTCCGCCCGGAGCCGCGCCGCAAGGTGTGGCGCGAGAGCGGCGGCCCCGGCGGCGGCCTGCTCTTCGACATCGGCCCCCATCTCATCGATCAGGCCCTGGCGCTCTTCGGTGATCCGGTGACGATCTCCGCCAGCGTCCGCGTCGAGCGCGATGCCGCCGTCGTCGACGATGCTTTCGACCTCGAGCTCGAGTACGAGCTTCAGCGCCTGACCGTCTTCCTGCGCACAACCCTCACCGCCTGCACGCCCGGCCCCTGCTTCACGCTTCACGGATCCCGCGGCAGCTTCGTCAAATGGGGACTCGATCCCCAGGAGGATCAGTTGCGCGCCGGCCTGCGCCCCGGCGCCCCCGGCTTCGGCGAAGAGCCGGAGAGCCGCTGGGGCGAGCTGCGCCTGCAGGATCAGGAGCCTCGTCGCATCCCCACCCTGCGCGGCGATTATCGCGGCTTCTACGAAAATGTCCGGGATGCCCTGCTGGGCAAGGCGGAGCTGGTCGTCACCGCGGAGCAGGCCTGGCGCACCACGCGCCTCATCGAGCTGGCCCGCGAAAGCAGCGCCCAGGGCCGCCGTCTGCGCGTCGATCTCACCAGCCTGCCCTAGCCCACGATTGCGCCGGTGCAGCCCCCGCCGCTAAGGCTGAAAAACCAGCCGCGTCCCCTGCTCCGGCGCGTTCCACAGCAATTCCACCTTCGCCAGCGGCGCCACCGTCGTCTGAATCCGAAACGGCTCGCGAGCGATTTCCTTCAGAAACTCGCCGAGCGAACGGAAAATCTGCTCGATCGGCACGCTCCCCAGCCCGCTGCCCATCAACTCAAGCCCCGAACTGCGCAGGCTCTCCGCGGGCAGTGCAACCGTCGGTCCCGCGCTGGATCCCACCTGCACATAGCGGACCCGCGCCACGCCGCGGCTCCCGCCTTTCATCGTCATCGCTTCCAGCACGGCCTCGGCCGGGGCGCCCCACAGATAATCGAGAACCAAATCGATCTTTTCCTGGCCGATGGCCTCGCGAAAAGCCGCAACCAGTGCGCCCCGATCCTGCGCCAGCGAAATAACCCCATCCGCTCCCAGCGCGCGCAGTTCCTCCAGAGCCTCAGGATTCCGCCCGGCAGCCACAACCCGTCGCGCCCCCAGCCGCTTCGCCACCTGCACCGCCAGCTGCCCGGCAACGCCCGTGGCTCCCAGAATCAGAAGGCTCTCGCCCGGCGCCAGCCGCGTGCGCTGCGTCAGCGCCCCCCACGACGACATCCCCGGGTTCATGATGGCGGCCACCGTCGCATCGCTCAGGTTTTCCCCAATGGGAAAACAGGTCGCGCGCTGCGTCAGGCTGCGCTCGGCCAGGCTCCCGTACTGCGGCCGCGAGCGGGCGAAGTACACGCGCGAGCCGTCGGGCAAGCGTCCAACACCGTCAAGGCCCGGCACGAACGGCAGCTCCCCGGCGCTGCTGTAATGCTTGCCGCCGGCCAGCGATTTCACAATCGGGTGCAGGCCCGCGGCGGTGACCGAGATCAGAACCTCCTCGCCCGTCGGAACCGGTTCGGCAAACGAGTCGTAGCGGGGCGGAGCGGAAAAGGAATGGACGACGGCAGCGTTCATGGCAGTCCTCAGGTCTCTTGATTCAACCACCGAAGGCCGCAAAAAGAAAACAAGCGTGGTATGGTTCTGCCTATTCGGCAGGAGGATCGCCATGGAAGCGAAGGCAGCGGCAAAGGAACGGTTCGACGGCGCCCGCGAGCAGCTGATTGGCCTGAGTCACCGCATCCACGCGCATCCCGAGCTCGGCTTCGAGGAAGAGAAATCCTCCACCTGGCTCTGCGAGACGCTCGATGCCGCGGGCTTCGCCGTCGAGAAGGGCGTCTGCGATCTGCCCACCGCCTTCCGCGCCCGCATCGGCTCCGGCCCGCTGCACATCGGCATTTGCGCGGAGTACGATTCGCTCCCCGGCATCGGCCACGCCTGCGGCCACAACATCATTGCCGCCTCCGCCATCGGCGCTGCCCTGGCCGCGGCTAAACTCGCCGACGAGGTCGGCCTCACCATCAGCGTCATCGGCACGCCCGCCGAAGAAGTCGGCAACGCCAGCGGCAAGATCCTCATGCTCGAGCGTGGCGGCTTCGACGGCCTCCACGCCGCCATGATGGTCCACCCCGCCCCCTTCGACATGGTCAAGGCGAAGATCATCGCCGCCTCCATGTTCGAAGTCCATTGCACCGGCAAAGAGTCCCACGCCTCCGCTTTTCCCGAGCTGGGCGTGAACGCTGCCGACGCCCTCATCCTCGCGCAGGCCGCGATCGGCCTCCTCCGCCAGCACATCCGCTCCACTGATCGCATACACGGCATCGTCACCGAGGGCGGCGTCGCGCCCAATGTCGTGCCCGCCCACACCTCGGCGAAATACATCGTCCGCTCTGAGACGCTCGATCAGTTGAAGGAACTGCGGCCGAAGGTCTATCGCTGCTTCGAAGCCGGCGGCCTCGCCACCGGCGCAAAGGTGCAGATCACCGGCGGCGACAAGCCCTATGCCGAGATGGTCCACGACAACGACATGGCGCTGCTCTACAAGGCCAACTCCGAAGTCCTGGGCCGCAAGTACCCCAACATGGGTGAGTGGGAGACGCGCCCCACCGGCTCGACGGACATGGGCAACGTCTCACTCGCCATGCCGTCCATCCATCCCATGATCGGCATCAACTCCCTGCCGGCCGTCAACCATCAGCCGGAATTCGCCGCCCACTGCGTCACCCCCGATGCCGACAGAGCCGTCATCGACGGCGCGCTCGCCATGGCCTGGACCTGCATCGACATGGCGCAGAATGCCGCGGTTCGGCAGCGATTGATGAGCCGGCAGGCGTAGAGCAACGCTCCTCGCTCAGGCGGATTTCCGATACGACCCAGCCGTCGCCCGCACGCCCTCCGCATACGGCGTGCCCGCGAACTCAAACGCCCGTGCGAATTTCGATGAGTCAAACACATAGGGCGCATCGTTCTGGTAGAGCATCTCGTAGAGTTCGCCAACCACCGGCTTGAACCACCCGTACATGCGGACCATCAGCGGCGAGAGGACCCGGTATTCGGGTGCGCGCTCCATCGCCCCCGCGGCGGTCGTGATGAACTCGCGCCCCGTCGGCGGATTGGGCGCTGTGGGTAGATGCCAGGTCTGGTTCCACGCCGAGTCGGACGCGGCCAGGGTGAGCACCCCGCGCGCCGCGTCGGGCGTGTAAATCAGAGAGTGAGGAACGGAGTCGTTCACCAGCCAGGAGGCTTTTTGATTTTTGCTCCAGGCATCGAAGACCAGGACGTTCGCCACGCCGGT
Source organism: Acidobacteriaceae bacterium (assembly GCA_036269135.1). Taxonomy (GTDB): domain Bacteria; phylum Acidobacteriota; class Terriglobia; order Terriglobales; family Acidobacteriaceae; genus Palsa-343. The sequence continues at coordinate 125,289 of DATASQ010000009.1, read as the reverse complement.
GGGCGTAGCGGGTCCGTAGAAGTCCGGAGCGCGGGCGATCATCGCGGTCAGCGAGCCCGCCCGTATCTCGTTCAGCAGAGTCGTGGCGATTTGCGCCCGAATCTCTCCTTTGCGGCTGCAGGGGCGGAACGGCGTGTCTTCCGTCATCGCGCCGTGAACCCGGCCGTACATGTAAACGTTGTCGAAGAAGAGGAGCTTCGCGCCGGCTCGCTTCGAGGCCTCGATGGTATTGGCCATGATTCTCGGCCATTGGTCTGCCCAGATTTTGTGGTCATAGGGCAGCCCGGCGAGCAGAAGAACGACGCTGGAGCCGGCGACAGCTCGGATCGTCGCCTCGCGATCTGTAAGATCGGCTGCAACGGCTTCAGCGGCTCCCGGCGCGCCCCGTGCGCTGCGGCTGACCACGCGAAACGGCTGTTTCTGCTCTGCGAGCAGCGGAGTGAGGTGATTCGCGATGACGCCGCCTGCGCCGAGGATGGTAATCATATAGGTTCTCCCGAACGGTTCAGTTTGCTCAACCCGCTTGCGTTCGATGGCACTGCAGCCGGCCGCGATTCAATGTGCGGGAGGCCCCGTTCGCCTCCGGATTCCCGCCCTTCCCCGTCCGAGCAGTTGCATCGCCCCGCCCCCTGTGTTATCTAAAAGGTATTCAAGTTTGCTCCTAAAGAGCGAGCCTGGATTTCATGCAGAGTGGCTGAGGGACGGGCCCTGTGACGCCACGACAACCGGCCTGAGCAATTCGGGACATCGGTGTCAACTCTCGCTCGCCGTGAGGCGGGGGACATGAGATTCGGGGTGCAGCTGGTTCGCATCTCGCGCAATCCCAGGAAGTGTCGTAGTCAGGCTGTACGTCGTCACGCGTGCCCGTAGTTGTATCTCCCAGCGCCGCTCTCGATTGCGAGGGCTTCAATGGCTGCTGCTTACGAACTGCGCTGTCGTGAATGCGGGAAGCGCTACGACAACGCGCCGCTGTCGATCTGTGACGAATGTTTCTCTCCGCTGGAAGTCGCGGTGGATCTGGATGCCGCGCGCAAAACCGTCACCCGGGCGACCATCGCCGCCGGTCCCACCAGCATGTGGCGCTACCAGGCGCTGCTCCCCGTCCCCCACGATGCGACGCCGCAAACCCCCGCCGGCTGGACGCCTCTGCTGCGTGCCCCGCGTCTCGCCGAGCGCATCGGTGCAAAAAATCTCTGGCTCAAGAACGACGCGGTCTGTCTCCCGACCCTCAGCTTCAAAGACCGCGTCGTCTCCGTCGCCCTGGAAAACGCCCGCCGCTTCGGTTTTGACACCGTCGGCTGCTCCTCCACCGGCAACCTGGCCAACGCCGTTGCCGCCCAGGCCGCCCGCCTCGGCCTCAAAACCTACATCCTCGTCCCCTCCGACCTCGAGCCTGCCAAGATCCTCAACACCCAGGTCTACGGCGCCACCCTGGTCCGCATCGACGGCAACTACGACCACGTCAATCGTCTCTGCTCGCAGATTGCCGACCGCTACAACTGGGGCTTCGTCAATGTAAACCTGCGCCCCTATTACGCCGAAGGCTCCAAGACCGTCGGCTTTGAGATTGCCGAACAGCTCGGCTGGCGCCTGCCGGACAACGTCGTCGTCCCCATGGCCGGCGGCTCCCTCATCACCAAAATTCGCAAGGCCTTCAAAGAGCTGGTCGTCCTCGGCCTCGTCGAGGACAAGCCGGTTCGCTTCTTCGGCGCTCAGGCCACCGGCTGCTCGCCCATCGCGCAGGCCGTCAAGTCCGGCGCCGATGCCATCGAGCCGCAGCGCCCCCGCACCATCGCCCGCTCGCTCGCCATCGGCAACCCTGCCGACGGCCTCTACGCCACACGCGCCATTCGCGACAGCGGCGGCTGGGCCGAGGACGTCTCCGACGTGGAAATCGTCTCTGCCATCCAGGAGCTCGCCGAAACCGAAGGCATCTTCACCGAAACCGCCGGCGGCGTCACCACCGCCGTCACCGCTCGCCTCTACGCCCACGAGCGCATCCACCCGGACGAGCTGACCGTCGCCTGCATCACCGGCAACGGCCTCAAGACGACCGATGTGCTGCACGGCGCCTACGAGCAGCACGCGGCCATCCGTCCCCGCCTCGGAGATTTCGAGCAGTACCTCGCCGAACAATCCGAAGAAACCGATCTGATCCCCGGAGGAGTCTATGCCCGTTAGAGTTTTGTTGCCGAACGCCTTTCAGAAGCACACCAACGGTGCGCGCGAGATCACCTCCTCCGCGAACAATCTGCCCGCCCTGCTCACGGAAATCGAGACGACCTTCCCGGACCTGAAAACCCATCTCCGCGACGAATCCGGCCAGGTCCGCAAGTTCATCAACTTCTACGTCAACGAAGAAGACATCCGCTTCCTCGGCAACGAAAAGTACGCCTTCCAGGATGGCGACGAAGTCCTCGTCATCCCCTCCATCGCCGGCGGGTGCTGCGCGCACGGCGACACGCCTGCGGCCCTCCCTGCCCGGATTCGCGATGGCGTCTGCCGCTGTTGTTCCTACTGCGGTCAGGAGCCCTGCTGCTGCGGCGATTAACCCCACCGGGTGTCCCATCCTTGTCGCCTCGCGCCTTTTGAGGCGACAGGGTGGGAGGCCCCAATCCTCAAACAGCCATTCTTGTACCCGCGCACGATCCGGGACCCCGCGCTTTGTTGCCGGAGCTGACCGTCACTCCCTGGTTCGCATCTCAACTCAGGCAAGGAGGAATCGATGGCCGAGACAAAAAAATGTGGCAACCCTGCCTGCACCTGTGTTCCGCCGCAGGGCGAAAAGTTCTGCAGCCCGCATTGTGAAGCGGTGCGCGGAACGTCCGAGGTCGTCTGTCAGTGCGGACACCCCGCCTGCGCGTGAGAATCGCCCCTTTCCGGGTTCGATTTTCTATTACTTAGCGCAGTTGTCAATCTCGACAACATCGCTAAACAACTGATTTAAAGCGGGTTTAAGCTTGCCCCACCCCACCGGGGGGTGGGGTGCTTTTTTGGGCTCCCCTCACCGGACCCGTAGACACATCCCCACGCTCCGGCGACACTGGCTGAGGAGTCAACCCATGGCCTGGAACGAAACCTTTCACTGCGACGTCTGCGGCAAGGAAAAAAGCGAGGAATCCGAAGACTGGTGGCTCGCCTGGCCCGAAACCCTCTCCCCCGCCGAAGGTGAGGCCGAGCAGCAGGTCATGAAAGTGACCCGCTGGAATGGTTTCCTCGCTCATTCGGCGGACGTCCGCCACCTCTGCGGCGCCCAGTGCGTCCACCGCCACATGGACCGCTGGATGCTGGCCCGCAGCTAGTTCTTGTAGATCCGCACGTAATCCACCACCAGGTCCGACGGAAACGCCGTCGTCGAATCAGGACTCCCCGGCCAGTCGCCGCCCACCGCCAGGTTCAGGATGATGAACATCGGCCCCTGATCGAAAGGCCACGTCCCGCCGAAGTTGCCGGTGTTGAACGTCGCGTAAATGTTCGACGGACTGTCGACGTAGTACTGGACCTGTCCCTTGCTCCAGATCATGCCGTAGGTATGCCAGGCCGCGGCGGAGAAACCGGCCGGGTTGTACCTCTCGCTGCCGTTCGCTTCAGCGCTGGAGCTGGCGCCGCCGTGCACCGACCCGGCAATCCAGTCATATCCGGGAGGGGCAGCGCCGACATCGAACGGCGGATTGGCCCCGTCGATATGCTCCATAATGTCTGCCTCGCCGCTGGCCGGCCACGGGACGGCGGTGATGTTCGATCCCAGCATCCAGAAGGCGGGCCACATTCCCTGCGACTCCGGCAACTGCATCCGCGCCTCGACCCGCCCGTACTGAAACGTGAACAGTCCCTGCGACTTGAGCCGCGCCGAGGTGTACACGCCCGGCGCAGGCCTCATCGCCACAATATGCAGATAGCCGTCGGTGCCCACATACGCATTGGGACTGGCTGTGCTGCACGGAGAAGCATTGGATCCATACGCGCAGTACGTCTCCAGCTCATGATTCCCGCAGCAGTCCGTCCCCGTGTCATAGGCCCATATTTTGGCGTCGGGGCCGAGGTTGCCCGAGCCGTTGTTGGAGAACTCGTCGCTCCAGACCAGCGTCCCCGAAGCAATGTTGGGCGAAAACGTCTGTGACGCCACTTTGCTGTTCAGCAGCGGCGGGGCCGCCGCCACCGCCTTCAGCGTGAGACTGGAGGCGATCAGGAACGGAGCAAAATACCGCGGCGAAGAAGAGGTTGGCGTCGACCCGTCCAGCGTGTAACGCATCTCCGCGTTAGCCGTGCTGTCGCTGAGCGTCACGACCACGGCGCCATTCTGCGCGGGTGCAGTCGCGATCGTCGGCGTCGCAACGGCCTGATTCGGCGCAGGCGTGGAGCCGCTGTTGCTGGAAGCGCCGCCGCATCCGGCGATGAGAATAATGGCGAGCGCAATCTGCAGGCTCGAATGCAGCCGATCGCGTCGGGCGGGGACTCCGGCAAACCGGGGGAAGGGAAGCGTCTTCATGCTGCACCTTGAAGGGCGCGCCGCAAAGCGAGGCCCGCCGCATCGCGTCCGTCCACCAATGTACCGCCAACCGAGCCGGGCGGAAAGACAGTCCGGCAGCCCGCCCTCTGGTAAGCTGCTCCAATGCCAAGCCCCTTCCGGAGCCTGACATCCCGTCAGAAACACGCCTTTGCCGCGTGCTTTCTCGGGTGGACCATGGATGCCTTCGATTACTTCATCCTGGTCTTCTGTGTGTCCGCGGTAGCATCGGACTTTCGCGTCCAGCGTTCTGAAGTGGTGCAGGCCCTCTTTCTCACCCTGGCCTTCCGCCCGGTCGGCGCCTTTCTCTTTGGCGCCATGGCGGACCGCTTTGGGCGCCGCCCCACCCTGATGTTCAACGTCGCCAGCTATTCGATTCTGGAACTGGCCTGCGCCTTTGCCGGATCCATGCACCAGCTGCTGATCCTGCGCGCCCTCTTCGGCATCGCCATGGGCGGTGAGTGGGGCGTGGGCGCCGCCCTCGCCTTTGAGACGCTGCCCAAAGAAAATCGAGGCTTCTTTTCCGGCCTGCTCCAGGAAGGGTACGCGGCGGGATACCTCGTTGCGGCGGCAGCCTATGCTCTGCTCTTCCCGTGGTTCGCGCATTTCACCTGGCACGGGCATCCGTTCGGCTGGCGCGGGATGTTCCTGGTGGGCGCGGCTCCGGCGCTGCTGGTGCTCTACATCGGCGGCAAAGTCGACGAGTCCCCAGCCTGGAGTGAGCGCCGCCAGGCGAGGGCCTCAACAACTCGAGCCAGCGGCGAAGCCATGCGCGGCGTGATGCGCTACGGAGGAACCTTCCTCTTCCTCGTCCTGCTCATGACCGGCTTCAACGCCATCTCGCACGGAACCCAGGACCTCTATCCCACCTTTCTGCAGAAGGATCACGGCTTTTCCGCGCAGCTGACCGGAGCGATTGCCATCCTGTACAACGTGGGCGCACTCGCCGGCGGCATGTTCTTCGGCACCCTCTCCGAGCGGATCGGCCGTAAGCGCGCCATCATCCTGGCAGTCCTGCTGGCGCTTCCGGCGATTCCTCTCTACGCCCTGTCGCACTCGGTCGCCGGGCTGGCCGTGGGCGCCTTTGTGATGCAGTTCATGGTGCAGGGCGCCTGGGGCGTGGTGCCGGCGTGGCTTACGGAGCTTTCGCCGGGACCGGTTCGAGCCACTTTCCCGGGATTCGCCTATCAACTCGGCAATCTGCTGTCGTCGAAGAACGTCGTTATCCAGGCGCGATTCGCCGAGCGCCTGGGCGGTTATGGCGTGGTCCTGGCCTGGACGGTCGCCATCGTCGCGGTCTACGTGGCCGTCGTCGCGGCCTTCGGGCGCGAAGCCCGAGGAACCGATCTGAAGGCTACCTGACCCCGCCTCCGGCTGCCCGCGCGGCAAGTACCGCCTCGGCAGCCCGCAGGTCCTCTTCCGTATCCACGCCGATGGCGTCGGAGGGAGCCGGAGCCACATACACGTCGATCCCGTTCTCAAGAAGCCGCAGCTGTTCGAGTTTCTCCATCTGTTCCAGCCGGGACGGCGGGAGTGTCGCGAACCGTTCCAGAGCCGCTTTGCGATACGCGTAGATCCCCAGATGTTTTCGGTAACCGGCCAAACCGGAGCCGTCCCGGTCGAAAGGAATCGTTGCGCGGGAAAAGTAGAGAGCCCGTCCGTCAGCCGCGGTCACCACCTTCACCGCGCCGGGATTATCGACGTCCTGTGAAGGGCACGGCACGGCCAGCGTCGCCACCTGCACCTCCGGCCGCTCAAACAGCTGCAGCAGCGGCGTGAAATGGTCCGGGGTCAGCAGAGGCTCGTCGCCCTGGATGTTCACGTAGATGTCGGCGGGAATGGACTGTGCGACCGCATGGACGCGGTCCGAACCGCTGGCGCAGTCCTCGGGGGTGAAAACCGCCGGCAGCGAATGCGCCTGAGCAAACTGCAGCACTTCGTCCGAGTCGGTGGCGATCAGCACCCGATCCAGCAGAGGACAGGCCCGCGCCGCCCGATACACCCACGCCAGCATCGGCTCGCCGGCAATTTCACGCAGAACCTTGCGCGGCAGCCGCGTGGAGCCGAGCCGAGCCGGGATCACAGCCAGCACATGGCCGAAATTAGCGGGCAAAATGGGAGCCTCCGTGGGATAGTGTAAAGGTGAGTCGGGGTGCATTAAAATGCGCATCAGTTGATGCTAAAACTGATGCAGGAGAACAGGGATGCGAACGACGGTGACGCTGGATGATGAGCTGCTGAAGGACGCGCAGGAGTATTCAGGCATTCAGGAAAAGAGCGCTCTGGTGAACGCGGCCCTGAAAGCGCTCGTGGAACGGGAAGCGGCGCGCAGGGCTGCGGCGCTGGGCGGCACAATGCCCGGATTTAAAGCGGCGCCACGCCGCAGGCCCGCCGTGGCAGCCCGCCGACGGAGATCGAGGGCCGCGTGATCCTCGCCGATACTTCGGTCTGGGTTGACCACCTGCACCGCGCGGACCCTGTGCTGTATCGGCTCTTCCACTCGGATAGCATTCTGATGCATCCGGTGGTGATAGGGGAGGTTGCGCTGGGTCCGCTGGTGGACCGTCTCGCCACATTGAAGGTTCTGAGTCATCTTCCGCGTGCCGAGGTCGCGCAACACGACGAGGTCCTTCGCCTGATCGAAGATTGGTCGCTCTACGGCTGCGGCATCGGGTACAGCGATGCGCACATGCTGGCCTCCGTCCTGCTGACTTCGGGCTCCCGTCTGTGGACCCGCGACCGCAGCCTGCGACGCGTTGCCCAACAGCTCTCCCTCGACGCAAAGCTCTCATAATTCCGCCAGCCATCGGCCGCCGGTTGCGCCGAAGCCGTTCGGGACGATAGTGTGGACCCTGACGGAGCGTGCATGTCTGAGACCGCCATCAACCCCAACCTGGAAACCATCCTCCGCGAACATCGCGTCTTCCCCCCTCCTGCGGACTTCGCGCAGAAAGCGCACATCAAAAGCCTGGCCGAGTACCAGAAAATGTACGAGCGGTCCGTCCGCGATCCAGAGGGCTTCTGGGCGGACGCAGCCCGGGAACTGCACTGGTTCGAGCCCTGGCAGAAGGTGCTCGACTGGAATCTGCCCTGGGCCAAATGGTTCGTTGGCGGCAAAATCAACCTCTGCTACAACTGCATCGATCGCCACGTCGCCGGCGGCCGCGCGGACAAGACCGCGATCCTCTGGGAAGGCGAGCCCGGCGAGATCCGCAAGCTGACCTTCCGCGAACTGCTGGCCGAAGTCCAGAAGTTCGCGAACGTGCTCAAGGGTCTTGGCATCCGTAAGGGCGATCGCGTGGCCGTTTACATGGGCATGACGCCCGAACTGGCCATCGCCCTTCTGGCCTGCGCGCGCATCGGCGCGGTACATTCCGTCATCTTCGGCGGATTCGCCGCCAACGCTATCGTGGATCGCGTGAACGACTCGCAGTGCGTGGCCATTCTCACCCAGGACGGCTCGTGGCGGCGCGGCAACGAAGTCAAGCTCAAGGCAGCCGTCGATGAAGCTGTCGGCCAGTGCCCCACCGTAAAAAACATCGTCGTCTATCGCCGCACCGGTTCCCCTGTCGAGATGGTGACGGGCCGTGATCACTGGTGGCACGAGCTGGTCGCTGCCGCCGAAAAGGAATGCCCCGCGGAGCCGCTCGATTCTGAAGACCCGCTGTACATCCTGTACACCTCGGGCACGACGGGCAAGCCGAAAGGCCTCGTTCACACCACCGGCGGCTATTCCGTCCAGACCTACCTCACCAGCAAGTACATCTTCGACCTGAAAGAAGACGACGTGTACTGGTGCACCGCCGACATCGGCTGGGTGACCGGGCATTCCTATGTCGTCTACGGCATCCTGCAGAACGGCGTGACGACGGTGATGTACGAAGGCGCGCCCAACCATCCGGGGCTGGATCGTTTCTGGAAGATCATCGACGACCACAAGGTGACAGTGTTCTACACCGCGCCCACGGCCATCCGTGCGTTCATCAAGTGGGGCGACGAATACCCGGCAAAGTACGACCTGAGCAGCCTGCGCCTGCTGGGCACGGTCGGCGAACCCATCAATCCTGAAGCCTGGATCTGGTACCGCGAGATGATCGGACGCGGTCGCTGCCCGATCGTCGATACCTGGTGGCAGACAGAAACCGGCGGCATCATGATCTCGCCCATACCCGGCGCGGTCGCCGCCAAGCCCGGATCGGCAACACGGCCGTTCTTCGGCGTCGTTCCCGAAGTGGTCACGAAGGAAGGAGAGCCCGTGCCCGCCGGCCAGGGCGGCCTGCTGGTGATCCGCCAACCCTGGCCCTCGATGGCGCGCACCATCTGGGGCGACCCGGACCGCTACGTCAAGCAGTATTGGTCCGACGTCCCCGGCTCCTACTTCACCGGCGACGGCGCCCGCATGGATCAGGACGGCTACTTCTGGCTGATGGGTCGCGTCGACGACGTCATCAACGTAAGCGGACACCGCCTCGGCACCATGGAAGTGGAGTCGGCTCTCGTGGCCCATGAGAAAGTCGCCGAAGCCGCGGTCGTGGGACGCCCCGACGCGCTCAAAGGCCAGGCCATCTCCGCGTTCGTCACCCTCGAAGGCGGCTACACGCCCACGAAGGATCTGAAAGAGGAATTGCGCGCCTGGGTCGCCAAAGAGATCGGCGCTCTGGCTCGTCCCGACGACATCCGCTTCACCGATGCGCTGCCCAAAACCCGCTCCGGCAAGATCATGCGCCGCCTCCTCCGTGAAATGGCGACGCACGGCGAGATCAAAGGCGACGTGACAACGCTCGAAGACTTCAGCGTGATTGCCAAACTCCGCGAGCAGGAAGAATAGAAGCCGTCCAGCGTACAGAAGAGCGCCGAACCCTCGGCGCTCTTCTTATTGCGGCTCCGGCAGCTCGATATGCGACCCGGCATAGATGCGCTGCTCCGCGCTCTTATAATCCGAAGGCTGCGCCGTCATGATGTTCGGCACAAAGGTCTGCGGATTGCGGTCGTACAGCGGAAACCAGCTGCTCTGCACCTGAACCATGATGCGATGGCCCTTCAGGAAGACGTGGTCGGCCGCGTGCAGGCTGAACTTGTATTCCTCGGGCGTATTTGCCGGGATCGCTTCCGGCTGCGAGAAGCGGGTCCGATAGCGCCCGCGGAAAATCTCATCGTTGATCATCAGCTCGTAGCCGCCCGCGCCGGCCACCGGCGCGGAGGGCGATCCCGCCGGCAAAAACGACGCGTCAATCCGCAGGCACGTGGCGCAGGGAGGATCCTGCTTCGCATCGGGGAAGACGTCGATCAGCTTCACAATCCAGTCGCTGTCCGTCCCTGAAGTTGAAGCGATCAGATCGGCAATAACATTGCCGGTGATCGTCACGTCGTGGTCCAGCGGTGGTGTCACCCACGTCGCAACGTCCGGGCGCCCGTCCACGAAGCGCTGATCCTGAACCAGCCAGGTATACCAATGCGAGTCCGGCCCGTACGTAGCCTCAATCGGCCGCCGCCGATAAGGCACCGGGTTCGCCGGATCGGACGTATACGCCTTGAAGGCAGCCGCATCCGCCGGCTTCGTGAAGCTGAGCGTTGCGTTGGCGTCCAGATAAAGATCATGCTCGGTGACATTTTCCGGCGGCCATTGCGCGTAGTGCATCCAGCGATCGGTCCCGGTTTGGTACGTGGCTGTGTTGGCAAGGTCAAATCCCGGCTGGTCTTTCAGGTAATACGCAAAGAAGGGAGCTTCAATCTGGCGGCGGAACTCATCCCCAACCGGCTCACCAAAATTCAGCGCGCCCAGCCGGATCGTCGTCTGCGCCCAGTTGCCATGCCGCCACGGGCCAAGCACCATGTAAACGCGATGCGCTGGATCGGAAGGCTCATTGTGCGGCTCCAGCGCTGCGTACTCCGCCTGCGGCCCCCACAGGTCTTCCTGGTCCCACCAGCCGCCCACCTCGAGCGTGGGCACGGTCACGGAAGTCAGGTGCGGCTGCACCGCGCGCGAGCGCCAGAAGTCGTCGTATGCAGGGTGATCGAGGAATGCCTGCCAGGTGGGAAGATCCTTCATCCCTGAAAGCTTGCCGGCCGCCGCGAAGGAGCCTGCATTGAGGAAGAACGTGTAGGCGTCCTCGTTCAGTTTGGAGAAGGCGTCTTCCTTGCTCGACTCCATGCCGATCACATAGTCATAGCCATACGTCTGGCGAAAGGCGCCGTTGTGGAAGAAATCATCGCCCAGCCACACGTCCGTCATCGGCGCCTGCGGCGATATGGCGCGGACTGCCGGGTTCGGATCGATCCCCGCCTCCATCGCGAGGAATCCGGGATACGAGGTCCCCACCACGCCCACGCGTCCGTTGTTATCCGGAACATGCCTCAGCAGCCACGCGACCGTGTCGTAGGCGTCGGTGCTCTCGTCCACGGCATGGGGATCGCTGGGGTCGGCCAGCGGGCGCATCATCACGAATTGTCCCTCGGATTTGTAACGCCCGCGGATATCTTCCATCACAAAGATGTACCCGCTCCGGGCGAGTTCGGGTCGCCCGGAATTGATCGATTCCGAATTGCCCCACTCCACCCCATAAGGTGTGCGCGAAAGGATGAAAGGCAAAGCCTCATGGGTGTCGGTGGGCCGCAGGATCACCGCGTGCAGCTTCACCCCGTCGCGCATCGGGATCATCACTTCCTCACGCGAATAGGGACGAAAATGATTGTGCTCGGGCGCGCCCGGCACCCGCGTAAACGTAGCCGGATCGCTGCCGATTACGCGGATGCCCGTAACTGCGCCGCTCGCGTCGGTCACGAACGTGTAGTGGTTATCGCCTCCGCCCTCGGAAAAGGTGGTATCGGATTCGGGCGTGATGTCGTAGCGCGGCGTCCGCTCCCCTTCAAAGTAGAGATGGTCGCCGTCGCGAAAAAAGGAATAGACCACCTCCGGCTCGTCATCCAGGCGGTACCGGCCGGTATAGCGGTCCAGCGTCGCCGCAGGCACGTGGACGGCGGGTTTGGGCTGCTCGGCGCCCAGCGGGCGCGGGGATACGCTCCACAAGAGCGTGAGGATCAGCAGAAGAGGCAGTCGGAATGCAGGCATGCGCAAAGGAAACTCTGGTCCTCATGGTATCCCGGAAAATGGCAGAAAGTGCGAAGAGTCCTTCCCCGGAAGGGCCGCCAGCGAAGACAATAGATGCCAGCATGAGCACACAGGGCAGTTGGGCTGGACGCGGGGCGGCATGGGCCGCGATCGGGACAGGTATTTTCGCAGTAGCCGTGACGTTGTTCGCGCTCTCCGTCGGAGCGCAGCAGTCGGGCGAACAGCAGGGCACCGGCATGGCCAGCGGCGTCCAGCATCAGGCGGTCTACGACGCCCAGCACCGCATCATCACTGCCGGTGGATTCGTGAAGAGCGGCCCCGTCGTCTTCGAGGATGTCGCCAAAGCTGCCGGGCTCACCACCTGGCATCATGTCTCCGGCACCCCGGACAAGCCCTACATCGTCGAGGCCAAAGGCCCCGGCGTCTGCCTGCTCGACTACAACAACGACGGCTGGCTCGATATTTATCTGGTGAACGGATCGACCCTCGACGCCATGAACGGCAAGGAAGCCGCGCCCAAAGCCGCGCTCTTCCGCAACAATCATGACGGCACCTTCACCAACGTCACCGATCAGGCCGGCGTCGCTAACCAGCGCTGGGGCTACGGCTGCGCCGTGGCGGACTACAACAACGACGGCTGGCCCGACCTGTACGTGACCAACTACGGACAGAACCGCCTCTATCGCAATAACCACGACGGCACCTTTACCGACGTCGCGGAGAAAGCCGGCGTGGCGCTGGGCACCTGGTCCACCGGCGCAACCTTTGGCGACTACGACGGCGACGGCAATCTCGATCTGTTCGTAGCGGGCTATATCCACTTCGACTTTGTGCACCCGCCCGTCTCGGGCTCGCGCACCGTCAATTACGCTAACTGCCAGTTCCGGGGGGTCACCACCATGTGCGGCCCGCGCGGCCTGCCCGGCGAGCGCGATCACCTCTTCCACAACAACGGCGACGGGACCTTTACCGACGTCAGCGAAAAGCTCGGCGTCGATAACAAAAACGGCTACTACGGGCTGGGAGCTCTGTTTGTCGATGTCAACAACGACGGGAAAATCGACCTGGCGGTAGCCAACGATTCGACGCCGAATTATCTGTTCATCAACAAGGGCAACGGAACCTTCGAGGACGACAGTTATCTGAGCGGCTATGCCCTGAATGCGGACGGCCGCGAGGCCGCCAACATGGGCATTGCCGCCGGCGATTACGAAAACAATGGTCATGAGGACCTGGTGAACACCACGTTCTCCGACGACTACGACATCGTCTTCAACAACGACGGCAAGGGCAATTTCACCGACGTCAGCTATCCGTCAGGCGTAGCGGCGCCGACCATTCCCTTTGTGAGCTTCGCCGACGGCTTTCTCGACTACGACAACGACGGATGGAAAGATCTCTTTATCACCAACGGGCACGTCTATCCCGTCGTGGATCAGCACCCGGAATGGGGCACCACTTACGCCGAGCGGCCGCTGCTCTTCCACAACGAGAAGAACGGCAAATTCTCCCTCGTGCCCGCCGTCGAAGGCACAGGACTCGCCGTCGTGGTGGTCGGCCGCGGCGCAGCCTTCGGCGATCTCTTCAACGACGGCAAAATTGACGTCGTGATGAACAACATGGATGGCGTGCCGGTCCTCGAACGCAACGTGAATCCCGATCACCACCACTGGGTGGAGTTGAAGCTGATCGGCGGCCCGAAGAGCCCGCGCGATGCCGTGGGCTCGACGGTCTATTTGTCCGCGGGCGGTATCCGCCAGCGCGGCGACGTGCTCAGCGGCGGCAGCTATCTCTCCTCGAACGATCTCCGGGTGCACTTCGGGCTCGGCGACGCCGCGAAGGTGGATGCCGTCGAGATTCACTGGCCTGACGGCAAGGTGGAAAAGATGACCCTGCCCGCTGTGGACCGCATTTACACGGTGGAAGAAGGCAAGGGAATCGTTCAGCCGGCCGACGCTGCCCACGCGGGCTGATCATCGCCCACACACCGGCGCCGCTCGCCTCCGATGCCCCTGCAGCGAGGTTCCCGGTTTCCTCGTTGCTCCGAATCGGCTATAACGGTGAAACCGGCTGCTCGTATGAACATCAGAGAAGTGGCTCGCCTGGCCAGGGTTTCCACGGCGACCGTATCGCGCACCATCAACGGCTCCGACAAAGTTACGCCGGAGACGAAGGAGCGCGTCCAGAAGGCGATTGACCAGCTCAAGTTCTATCCCAACACCTGGGCCCGCGCGCTGGGCTCCGGACGCAGTCATCTTTACGGGCTCATTATCTCCGACATCACTAATCCCTTCTTCCCCGAGCTGGTCAGGAGCTTCGAAGACAATGCCGTTCAGTTCGGACAGGAAGTGCTGGTAGCCAACACCAACTACGACCCCGCGCGCATGGAAGTCTGCGTCAGCCGCATGCTGCAGCGCAAAGTCGATGGTGTCGCGGTCATGACCTCGGAAATGGACGAGCGCCTGGTCACCGAGTTTCAAAGCCGGAATATTCCTCTGGTCTTTCTCGACACCGGTACGTCGCAGGGCCTCACCAGCAATATCCTCGTGGATTACGCAGCCGGCGTCGACGCGGCTGTCGCCCACATTGTCGCGCTCGGCCACCGCGATATCGCGTTTATCGCCGGTCCCAGCCTGCTGCGCTCGGCGCGCATCCGCCGTGACGCCTTCATCCGTTCCCTCGAACGAAATGGCATCGTCGGCGGCCTCATGGAGGAAGGCAATCATCAGATCGGCGGCGGCCACGACGCCATGGAGCGCCTCTTGCGCGGCAAGCTCCGGCCCACAGCCGTGCTCGCCTCCAACGACATGACCGCCATTGGCGCGCTGGGGGCCATCCATGAGAGCGGACTGCGCGTGCCCCACGACATCTCCATCGTGGGCTTCGACGATATTCAGATCAGCGCCTTCACCATGCCGGCGCTCACCACCGTCCGCCTCTCACGCGATGAGATTGCCCGCGTAGCCTTCCGCGCGCTCTACAGCATTCGCCAGGATGGCAGCAAGGGCGCTGAGTACAAGGTGGTGCCTTCGCTGGTCATACGCCGGTCCACCGCACCCGCGCCGGTCCGCGACGCGAAAAAAGCCCGCGCCAGGGCCCGCGCTACCCGCTGATCCTTACTGCACTTCGCCCGAGGGACGCAGACGCTTCAGCTCCAGCGCGCAGGCCAGTGCGTTCAGCGTGGCAAAGCGCAGGTTGTCGAGGCCCGCCCACAACCGGAAACGAGTTGTTTCGGGTTCCGTGGTGTTGTGCGGACGCACCCGCACAAGAATATTCGACTGCCCCGCGACACTCAGGTTGGTGGGCGGATCCGCATCCGCTGTCACCACTTCGACGTGCTCCCCCGCCAGCGACGCTTCCATCTGATCCAGAGACGTCGGCTTCGTCAACTCCACGGAAAGCGAAATGCCGTAGCCGTGAAAAACCGGCACGTGGAGCAGCTGCATGTCCGGCTCCGGCAGTCTCCCCCCGGTGAGCAAAGCGTAATGGCGCCGAATGCGCGATTCGCTGGCCGCAAGGGAGAACTTTGCCGCCTCGCCAAACGACGGCGTGGTATTGAAGGCCACCTGCGTGTCGTAGACCTGCTTGGGCAGCTCCTGGAAGCTGAGCAGTTTCACCGTCTGCTGGTGCAGCTCGTCCATCGCAGCCCGTCCGTACTCCGAAGCCGGCTCGAGGATGGTGGCCGCGGCGGAAACGATCGGTGCGTTCTGCGCCATGCGGCCCAGCAGCACGGCCAGCGCCACGGCCGCGGCCTGCGCCGGAACCACCGCCTTCGTCTCCAGGGTCGGCGCTTCACTCGCTCCGGGACCCAGTTCATCCCCCACCAGTGGCGCGCGCACCAGCACCCCGGGCTCGCCTTCCAGAGCGCCGGAGATGTCAACGATGCTCGCCCCGGCGCGGCTGGCGTTCTGCCAGTGTTTGCGGGTCAGCTCGGGCTCCCCGGCAAAGAATACGAAATCGACATGCTGAAATGAATCGGCATCGATCCGCTGGATGAACGTCACCTCGTCGCCCACGGTCTCCAGGCTGCCCAGCTCGGCATCGTCGTCCATCAGCAGAAAATCGGCTTCGGCAAAGGGCGAATCCGCAAGCGCATCGTTCAGTTCTTTGCCGCGCAGCGATCCCGCACCCACGATGGCAATCTTCGAATTTTCCGTCATTCGTTACAGCCTTCTCAGGTCGTCTGGGTTATCGGCTTGTGCCGCCGCCGCCATGAATACGCCAGCCGCGCCAGCACTCCGGAAAACATGTAGACGAAGGCGAGCACCAGCAGCACTTCGCGCGAAAAGAAAACCAGCAGGTAGATACTGACCCCCAGCAGCACGATCCAGCGGAAGGGTTGCCGTCCGGTCAGGTTGATCTCTTTCCCGCTCCAGAATCGCCAGGTACTCACCATGAGAAAGCCAACGAAGGCGACCAGGATGCCCCAGATAATCGAGAGCCACCACGTAAAAATGGGCAATCCGATGAAGCCATGTACCACCGCCGCGACAAAACCGGCGGCCGCAGGTATGGGCATACCGACGAAATACTTGCGTCCCGGGCGGCCGGGGTTCTTGGGAATCGGATTCACGCTGATGTTGAAGCGAGCCAGCCGGCTGGCCCCGCACAGCAGGAACAGAAAACAAACAAACGCCCCGAACTGCACCAGCTTCACGCGGTAATCGGGGCTGAGGTTCTGGGGCAGCGAGCGAAAACCCCAGGCAAAGGCGAGAATGCTCGGCGCCACGCCGAAGGTGATTACGTCCGCCAGCGAGTCCAGCTCGCGGCCGAAATCGCTCTCCGTGTTCGTGAGCCGCGCAATCCGGCCGTCCAGGGCATCGAACGGAATCGCCAGCCCAATGGCCAGCGCGGCATAGTCGAAGTGGTGCGGCTCCAGGCGGCTGCCCTCGAGGCTTTGGGTAATCGCAAAAAAACCCGCCGCAATGTTGACCGCCGTAAACATCGACGGCAGCAGAAACATCCCCCGCACGCGCCGGCGCGAGCGGGGAGGCCCACCCATGATGGCGGGCAGATCGCTCTGCGGATGCGCGTTCAAATCGACATCTCCGCGTCCGCCGAAGCCAGCAGCGGCTCAAAATCCCCCTCCGGCAGCCGCGCAATCACGCTTGCCCCGCCGCGTACCCGGTCCCCCGGCTTCACCAGCGGCTCGGCGGAATCGGGCAAAAGAACATCGGTCCGCGAGCCGAACTTGATCAGCCCAACCCGTTCGCCGCGCTCCAGCACGTCCCCAACCTTCTTGTTGAAAACAATACGGCGAGCCAGCAGCCCGGCAATCTGAATGAACGAAACCTGCGTGCCGTCCGCGCACTCCACCCGCGCCCGATTCTGCTCGTTGCGCTCCGCCGACGCGGGATTCATGGCGTTCAGATACTCGCCCTTCCTGTACCGGACCTCCCGCACAACGCCGGCCACCGGCGAACGGTTCACATGAACGTCGAACACGCTCAGAAAGATGCTGATGCGCAGCAATCCGCCTGCCGGCGTGGAAACCCGGGCCACTTCGGTCACTTTGCCGTCAGCGGGCGAAACCACCAGTCCAGGCTCCTGGGGAATAGGGCGGTTCGGATCGCGAAAGAACCAGAGAAAGAACGCCGCCAGCAGCAGCGGCAGAGCCGACCAGCCCCAGACACCGGTAAACAGGTCGACGACCACCGCGACAGCGATCAGAGACAATCCGTAGAAATAGCCGTCACGCACCATGAGTAGGGGTCAAAACCGCATTGCGGTGACGATCGGAAGCTCGCTGCGGCTTCAGGGGCCAGGAGAGCGGGTCAGACGAGAAAGGAGCGGAAACCAGCCTGGAAGCAAAGGCGCGTTCGTCCGAAAGTCTTTTTCATTCTACGGCAAGAGGGCCGGAGTTCCGGCGGGAAGCCGCCCCGGCCGCTCGACTTTCCGTGTTCCTGCTGCGGAAGCCCGCTGCAGGAACACACTCCCGGGCGCGATGGAACACCATCGAAACAGGGACATGAAAGAAACGTGAAAGACTGGCGCCTACGCGGCGCTGTAGGCCCCGGCGGGCGTGCGCCGCTGGGCCATTTGATCCTTAAGGCGCAGTTTCAATTTCTTCAGGCGAACTTCCTCGATTTGCTCGTCCTCGGTCAACCAGCCTTTTTGGGCCAGCGCTTCGAGCTTCTCCGAATAGTGACGGTGCTGGGCTTCCAGTTGGCGTATTTCTTCACCACTCGGCTGAGCGTTCGCTTCCAGATCCATAGACGACACCTCCGCTGCGGGATCCCGTCCCGGCGGAGCCGCGGCTGTCGTGGTTCGCCGGGCGAGTTGGCTCACATAAGTGAGACGTACCACGCTAGCACTGCGGAGGCCCACCTTCAACTGCGTTTTCAGTGGAAATCGGCTTTGCCGAAGACCCAGGGGTCACCGGTCTGCCCAGGAGCATGGCATCCTCCTGCGGATCGGCGTAGTACCTCGGCCGTCGGCCCTCGGGACAGAACCCCAGCTGGGAGTAAAGACCCAGAGCGGCGACGTTCGAGGCCCGAACCTCCAGAGAAAGCCGCCGCGCCCCCTCGGCAGCCGCCCAGGCGAGCACCGCGCTCACCAGCGCGGCCCCGATTCCCTTGCGCCGGGCCCTCGGCAGAACGGCCAGCGTGTCCAGCTCGGCCCGGTTCTCCTGCCCGTCGCGGAGCAGCGTGGCGCAGGCGAAGCCATGCACTGCTGCCCCGGCCGAGACGAATCCGGCGCGCAGAACCTGCGGGTTGGGCTGCGGCCCTCCGTCCACGTACAGGCCGTAATCGGACCGCTTCCAGACTGGCGCCCCGCGGGAGTCCGCCGCGATGGCGAGGATCGCGTCCAGATCCGAGGCGGCCATCGGGCGAATCGGATCGGTCATGGCTCGGGAACGGCGACCCGTGCCGGTTTCGAGAAAATCTCGGCGTCGGAGCGGCGCAGGTAATTGCCGTCGAGGATCAGGGGATCGTCAAAGTCGCCGGCGCGTAACCGCGGCAGCACGCACCGGAGTGCGTCGGCAGCCGTTGGCGGCTCGACCACCTCGGCCAGGGCAGCGACGGCCTGCACCGAGGCTTCGCAGACGGCAAGATCGCGGCCCAGAGCGGTGGCTTGTTGCTCGAAATCAGGCAGGCTCAGGAGCGATTCGCCCCCTTCCATGCGCAGGTAGAACTCGTGCCGGCTCGCGTCAAGCGCGGCGGCGGATCTCCCCGCCTTATGGGCCAGAACCGCCAGCCGCGAGATAGACAGCAAAGGGACCGAGTGCGCCTCGGCCAGCCCTTTGACGGTGGAAAGCCCAATGCGAATCCCGGTAAACGACCCAGGACCGCTGGTGACCACGATGGCCTCAATCTCGGCAGAAGCAACGCCGTGATGCCTGAGCAGATCGCGGATTACCGGAACCAGTTGAGCGGAATAGGTCTTGCCCGGAATCTCGGTCTGGCCCAGGACGTCGGGCTCGGCTCCGTCCTTCAGCCGGGCCAGCGCCACCGTCCCGAGCGCCCCACAGGTATCGATGGCGAGCACGTTCATACGTCGGCGATCGAGTCCTGGCAGATTTCCAGCAGCACGCCGCCCGCGCTGCTCGGGTGGACGAAAAAGTAGAGATGCCCGCCCGCCCCGATCTGAATCTCCTCGGAGATCAGCCGCGCCCCCTGCGCTTTCAGCGTTTCCAGAGCCCCCGAGATGTCCTCGACGTGGAGAGCGACGTGGTGCAGCCCAGGGCCATGTTTCGCGAGGAACTTGCCAATGGGCGAGTCGCCGGAGGTCGGCTCGAGCAGCTCGATCCGCGTATCGCCGGCGGGAATCATGGCAGTGCGAACGCCCTCCTGCTCCACCGCCTCCTCATGAACGACAGCGAGCCCCAGCGATTCATACAGCTTCCGCGCCTCAGCGATGCTGCGCACCGCGATGCCGATGTGGTCGAGTTCAGGCATACATTCAGGGTACAGGGCTGCAGGCTTTCGAGAAAAATCAACGGGCCGCCCCTTCTGTCTCAGAGCAGACTCTACAGCTGGCTGATTTCTCCGGAAGCGCTGGCTGGCTTCGTATCAGGGCCACGACTTCACAGCAAGCGGAAAGATCGGCAGCCGGCCGGTTTTGTGTCAGGGCACGACCTCGGTCGTGCCGCAGAGCTCTCGAAATCAATTCGGGCTGTAGCCCCTGCGGCTCTCTTCTTCCGTTCATGCGCGGTTTTCCGCAATCCGTTCAGTCGCGCCGAGAAGACCGGGCGCGCCGCTTGCGCGCAGCCGACTCCCTCATGACCTCGGGACCGCGACTCCGGTCCGAATACGCACTTTTCCCCCGCGCTGTGGAAATCCTGTCAAGCCCTTGCCGCCCAGTCGAAAGTAACGACGACTGATACAAAACCACTTCCGCGCCAAAATCCCCACAAAAGTCTGGCAGGAAATCCATCTGAACCTGCCATACTGAAGGTATCGAGTGAAAAAAAGAAAGCCCGCCATGCGCGGGCTTTTTTCATGGAAGGACAGCGGCCGCCGCCAGAGGGCGACCAACCAGGAACCTCCTCTCAACTGATCTGGATTCAATCAAGTAGCGCCCAGAGGGTCTCTCGCCTCTCCTGCAAATCATAATAAAAAAAAGACTTACCGGAAAAGTTGACCTCGCAAAATGCATTCTTTTTTGGCGGTCGCAGCCGCCGGGCCACTGGCCACTGGCCACTGGCCACTGGCCACTGGCTACCGGCTACCGGCTGCTCGTTTATCCTTGCTGGCACTGCAGCCGGTCTTCCAGGAGGGGTGATGGAACCAGGCTCCGGAGAAGTGACCCAACTGCTGAAGGCCATGCACAGCGGCGACCCGTCGGCCGCCGAGCATCTGCTGCCGCTGGTCTACAACGAATTGCACCGTCTGGCCCAGGCCTACATGCGGCGCGAGCGCCCCGACCACACCCTGCAGGCGACCGCGCTGATCAACGAAGCCTACCTGCGCCTGGTCGGCGAGAACATCGACTGGAACAGCCGCGCGCACTTCATCGGGCTGGCCGCCCATGTCATGCGCCAGGTCCTGGTCGATTACGCCCGGGCCCATGCCGCCCAACGCCGCGCCGGCGGCCTGCATCGCGTGGAGATGGAGGACCATCTCGCCATCGCTCCCGAACGTCTGGACGAGGTGGTCTGGCTGGATGAAGCGCTCCACCGCCTCGCCGCCGAGAATGCGCGCCAGGCGCAGGTGGTCGAGCTGCGCTACTTCGGCGGCTTGTCCGTCGAGGAGATTGCCGGGATTCTCGATCTCTCGCCACGATCGGTGAAGCGCGACTGGTCCCTGGCCCGGATCTGGCTGCACCGCTACCTGCGCCCCAACGAGCCGGTGCCGGAGGAAAGCGCTCAGGAGGGAGTTAGGCCGGGAAAAGGCGGCGGCGAGAAGCAAGGGCCAAAATAATTTTCGATGCGTGGCCCCTTTTCCCGGGCTCCAGCGCGTTCTCCAGTGAAGGCGGCGGTTAAGCGCCTTCCCCAGGAGACCCCGCCATGACATTGAATCTTCGCACTCTCGCTCTCGCCGCCCTCGCCGCCTTCGCTTCCATGACACCGGCGCTCTACGCCCAGAACACCCTTCGCACTCAGGTGGATGTGCCCTTCTCGTTTGACTACGGCACGACCCACTTCGGCCGCGGAACCTACATCATCAGCATGAACGAGGACGATTCTCTTACCGTCTGGAACCGCGCGACCAACCAGGCGGCGATGGCCATTGCCCGGGTGGAGTATAGCCCGGTCGTGGCGCAAGCCAGCCAGGTCGTCTTCCGGAAGTACGGGGACCGCTGGTTCCTCGAAGCGCTCACGGTGGCCGGAAATGAAAACAGCGTTTTCGTGCAGGAATCGAAAGCGGAAAAGCGGGCAGCTCGTGAGCTGGCCTCGCGCGGCGGAGAAGAGACCCAGGTGGCCCTGGCGCTTCTCCCCGAAACCGCCTTCGGCAAGTGAAGTTCGGTTTCGCTTCCATCCGACAGGAGTTCCCTTTTGCCTCCGGGGAACTCCTGTTTCACTTTTCCTGGGACAGGCTCGCCTCGGCCGAGAGAGCGGTGGGTGATTGCATATGTTTCCGGCCAGCACAGCGACTGGCAGTATGTCTGGCGCGACGCGGTAGACGTGAGCATCCGCCCCACGTTCCAGGCCGGCACGCCGCGCGCTCTGTTTGACACCGATATGGTGGACACCGGCATTCGCACGGGCCCCATGAGCTGGGATATTGCGCCCGACGGCAAACGGTTCCTCATCATCAGTCCGAAATCGACGGACACGTCGTCGCTGAACATGATCTTGAACTGGCGGCCAAGCAGACCCTGATACGAAGACCGAGCTCTTCCGGGTTTAACCTGGAATGTTTATCCTGGAATTGCAGGAGGTCTTCTTATGGCTCAAACCGCATCCGCCATGCTCGCGCTCGGCACTCCGGCGCCCGCCTTCACTCTGAAAGATGTTCGCGATGGACGCGAACACTCGACGGCTTCGCTCCTCGGTCCTAAAGGGCTGCTGATCATGTTCATCTGCACCCACTGTCCGTTTGTTCGGCACGTGGAGAAGGAACTGGGCAAGCTGGGGGTGGATTTCCGCGATTCCGGAATCGGCATAGCCGCCATCAGCAGCAATGACGCGGAGAATTACCCCGACGACGCGCCTTCGGGCCTGGCGCAGCAGGCCCTGGCCAACGGATTCAACTTCCCCTATCTTTACGACGAGACGCAGGAAGTGGCGCGCGCCTACGACGCCACCTGCACGCCGGACTTCTTCCTCTTCGACGCGGCAGGGAAGCTGGTCTATCGGGGCCAGCTCGACTCCAGCCGGCCGGGGAATGACGTGCCGGTGACCGGGCGCGATCTGCGCGCGGCGATCAAGGCGCTGCTGGCCGGCGAGCCGATCAGCCAGGATCAGCGGCCGAGCATTGGCTGCAACATTAAATGGAAGAGGTGAAGGGAAAAATCGCTGTCGGGCGGGAAATCAGGTTGCGGCTCCGAGAACCGGAACTCCCTCTGCCTGCGCCGCGTGGATGAGATCGGTATCGAGGCTGGCCAGGGGAACTCCCTCACGTTGTGCCAATTCGAGATAAGCAGCGTCGTAGGCGGTGAGGCGGTGCTTGCGAGCCAGGGAAAGCAGCCGCAGTTCCTCCGGGCCGCTGTCCTGACGGATCGGTAATCGGGACAGGACGCGCAGGAAAGCGGCCGTTTCCTGCGGGGTCACCCGCCCGCGACGTTCGTTCACAAGGAAAGTATTTCGGAGCTCAAACCACCAGATGGCGGGGACGATGGCAGGATCGGATTCGAGTCGCTGGCGAGCCGAATCGGCATTCGGATGTTCCTCATCCGAGAGTCCCCAGACTGCGGCGACCGAGGCATCCACGACGAAAGGCATCAGGGCTTTCGTCCCTCGTCTCGAGCCGACAGGATCTCCACCACAGTCAGCCGGTGGCGCCGGCTCGGCAACGCTCGCAGATCCGCGAGCGCCTGCTCGATCTCGGCCTGTCTCCGGTCCGCCTCCGGGGTGATGCGGGCCACAGGTTTTCCATGCCTTGTGATCAGGAAGCTGTCACCCTTTTCGACCTCGTCCAGCAGCTGCAGAAATCGAGTTTTGGCTTCGGACGCCTGGACCTGACGCATGAAGGCATTATTGACCAGTCATTTTGACCTGTCAATAGGGTGCCGAGTGTCCGCCAGCCGAAGATCGAAAGACCCGTTCCCTTCCGGTGCGAAGGGCGTCCGCCGGACGGCCCGTCCTTACGCCTGGCCAATGGCCACGCCGTGCTCCAGCGGAATGCCGGCGCGGCTGACCACTTCGAAGCGCAGCGTGCTGCTTCGATCCGCGTCGACGCGGACGTGATCGCCGTGGAGTACTTCGCCGTCGAGGATCTTCATGGCCAGCGGGTCCTGGATGAGCCGCTGGATGGCGCGCTTGAGCGGACGCGCTCCATAGGCGCGGTCGTACCCGGAGGTGAAGATCTGGTGGCGCGCCGCCGGCGTGAGCTCGATGGTGATGTGGCGGTCGGCCAGCAGCTTTTCGAGGTCCTTGAGCCGCAGATCGACGATGTGTTGCAGCTGCTCCTCCTGGAGCGGACGGAAGATCACGACGTCGTCCACGCGGTTGAGGAACTCGGGACGGAAGTGCTCGCGGAGCACGCGCATCACGCTCTCGGTCGCGTGGCCGAAGGCGGTTTCATCTTTGAGCGACTCGCCCTGAAGAAACGCGGCGCCCAGGTTCGAGGTCATGATGAGCACTGTGTTCTTGAAATCGACAACGCGCCCCTTCGAGTCGGTCAGGCGTCCGTCGTCGAGAACCTGTAACAGCACATTGAACACATCCGGGTGCGCCTTCTCGATCTCGTCGAGCAGGATGACGGAGTAGGGGCGTCGCCGCACGGCTTCGGTGAGCTGGCCGCCTTCGTCGTAGCCGATGTAGCCGGGAGGCGCGCCGATCATGCGGGCGACGGCGTGCTTCTCCATGTACTCCGACATGTCGAGACGGACCATGGCCTGCTCGTCGTCAAAGAGGAACTCGGCCAGGGCGCGGGCGGTTTCGGTCTTGCCCACGCCGGTGGGTCCAAGGAAGATAAACGAGCCGATGGGCTTTTTCGGATCGCTGAGCCCGGCGCGCGAACGCCGGATGGCATTGGCGACAATCGACAGCGCCGCGTCCTGGCCGACGACGCGCTCGCGCAGGCGGTCTTCCATCTGGACCAACTTCTTGACCTCGCCTTCGAGCATGCGGGAGACGGGAATACCGGTCCACTTGCTGACGATGCGGGCGATGTCTTCCTCGTCCACCTCTTCTTTCAACATGCGGGGCACGCCGCCGGTGCCGTCCTGCGCGGCGCTCAGCTGCTGCAGCTCGGCTTCCATCTTTGGCAGCTCGCCGTACTGGATTTGCGCCGCCCGCTCCAGATTGCCGCGGCGGGTTTGCTCGTCGGCTTCGAAGCGCAGCGTCTCGATCTTCTGCTTCAGGTCGCTGATGTGGGTGATGGCTTCGCGTTCTTTCTGCCAGCGCGCGCGCAGAGCCGTGGATTTTTCGCGCAGCTCGGCGACTTCGCGCTCCACGTGCTGCAGACGCTCTTTGGAATTCGTATCGCTCTCGCGCTTGAGGGCCTCACGCTCGATTTCGAGAGAGGTCGCCTCGCGCTCCAGCTCGTCGATCTCGGTCGGGACGGAGCCGATCTGGATGGCCAGGGAAGCCGCAGCTTCATCAACCAGATCGATGGCCTTGTCCGGCAGGAAGCGGTCGGAGATATAGCGGTGCGAGAGCGTGGCCGCCGCGACAATCGCCGAATCGCGAATGCGGACCTTGTGGTGCGCCTCGTAGCGCTCCTTCAGGCCGCGCAGGATGGCGATGGTGTCCTCGACGTTGGGCTCGCCGACGTAGACGATCTGAAAGCGGCGCTCGAGGGCCGCATCTTTCTCGATGTACTTTTTGTACTCGTTCAGCGTGGTGGCGCCGATGGCTCGCAGCTCGCCGCGCGCGAGGGCCGGCTTGAGCATGTTCGAGGCGTCGATGGCGCCTTCTGCGGCACCGGCACCGACCAGCGTATGCAGCTCGTCGATAAAGAGGACGATCTGGCCGTTGGATTCTTCGATCTCTTTGAGGACGGCCTTGAGACGATCCTCAAACTCGCCGCGATATTTGGCGCCGGCCAGCATCGAGCCCAGGTCGAGGGCGATGACACGCTTGTCGCGCAGGATGTCGGGGACGTCGCCATGAACGATGCGCCGCGCGAGGCCTTCCACGATGGCGGTTTTGCCGACGCCGGGCTCACCGATGAGCACCGGGTTGTTCTTGGTGCGGCGCGAGAGCACCTGGATGACGCGGCGAATTTCTTCATCACGGCCGATCACCGGATCGAGCTTGCCGCGGCGGGCCAGTTCGTTGAGGTCCTTCCCGTATTTCTCGAGAGCCTGAAACTTGGCCTCAGGATTCTGGTCGGTAACGCGCTGGCTGCCGCGCACACTGGCCAGGCTTTTGAGCACCGCCTCGTGCGTCGCGCCGAGGGAAGCGAGCAGCAGCTGCGCGCCGTCGCTCTTTTGGCGCGTGAGCCCGAGCAGCAGGTGCTCGGTCGAGACATAGTCATCCTTGAAATTTTCGGCCTCTTTGAAGGCCTGGTCGAAGACCTGGTTCAGCGCGTTCGACGCGCCCGGCTGCGCGGAGGCGCCGCTTACTTTGGGCAGCTGGTTGACCGCCTCCAGAGCGCGCGACTCGAGCTGCTCGGTCGGCACACCGATCTTTTCGAGGACGGCAGGAATCACGCCCTCTTTGTCCGCCAGCAGCACGGCGAGCAGATGCAGCGGCAGGATCTCCGGATTGCCGTTCTCGCCGGCGAGCTGGCTGGCGTTCTGGACGGCCTCCTGCGATTTGACGGTGAACTTATCCCAACGAATTGCCATGTGAAACCTCGGTAGTTAGCTCGGAGCCGGGAGCCGGGAGGGGGCAGCCGGCATGAAGGGTCATTTCAATTCTGCGCCTGAAAAACGGCGGGAGGAACCTCCCTCCCGCCCTCTGACATCCGAAATGCTTCGAGTGGATCCAGCGCGAAGCGCGTCCGCCCGTCCGGCCAGGACTCAGGCAGCCGGCTTGACTTCCTTCTTGCCGGCTTCGATCGGGCCCTTGCCGACTTCCACTTTGATCTGCTTCGGCTTGGCCTCGGCGCGCTTCTCCAGCTCGATGCGCAGCACGCCGGCATCGTAGCCGGCTTTCACGTTCTCCGCATTCACCGTGTTGGGAATCGTGAACGAGCGATAGAAGCTGCCGTAGCGGCGCTCAATGCGATGGAAGTTTTCTTCCTTCTCTTCCTTTTCGAATTTGCGCTCGCCTTTCACGGTGAGCAGGTTGTTCTCGAGCTGAATATCGAGGTCGCTCTCCTGCATACCGGGAATCTCGAGCTTGAGCAGGATCTTGTGCTCGTCTTCATAGACGTCCACCGGAGGCACGAAGGCCGCGGTCGCGAGGGTATCGCCCTCGCCCTGGGCGCGGTTGTAGTCCTGGAACAGCGAGTTCATGCGGTTCTGCAGGGCCAGCACATCGCGAAACGGATCCCAACGAGTGATTGCCATAACGAAAGTTCCTCCACGGTTACAGATTTCGAAGTTGGAGCCCAGCCTGTCCTGATCGCAGGAAAGCGGCTGTCACAACATCAGATGAAACTATAGCACAAGAGATGCATAAAATATGATCATGCAACACTCACATACTGATTAGCAGTTCAAGTATTTGAAAAAAGCAGGTTATTTACGAAGAGAAAAGATACTTGAGCCGCTCGAAGGCGAAAATTGGCGAATGAGATTCACCGCTGCAGCCTCATTGTCGGGATGACGCTTCCATGTGCCGGCGTCGCCCAGGCAGGGGTGTCAGAGAGGAAAACACCGTGTGATGCAGATCACAGCCGCCCCGGAAATTTCCTGTGACGCCTGGCACATACAGCCGTCGCCGACCAGGCTAAGAATCTTCTGTTTTGAAAATGCGGATGGCGATTCGTGTTCCACGTTTTCCGATCAGCACCCGCCGCCACAACCGCAACGCACTGATAACTGAATAACGAAACGCGCCCCAGGCGGCGGCAGAACGGAGAATCGCGATGAATCCATCCACATTCGACTACCAGGAGACAGTGACCAGCTCAAAAGTCGAAACATCCACCCAGTACGTTTACTTCTTCGGCGCAGGCGCGGCTGAAGGCAATGGCAAGATGCGTGATGTGCTCGGCGGGAAAGGGGCGGGCCTCGCTGAGATGACCAATGCGGGGCTGCCGGTGCCTCCGGGATTCACGATTCAGACCGAGGCCTGCCGCGAATACATGCGCGGATCGCTTTCACCGCAGGTGACCGAGCAGATGGACCTCGCGCTGGAGCGGCTGGAGAAGCTCCAGGGACAGCGGTTGGGCGCGGGTGAGAATCCGCTGCTGGTGAGCGTTCGCTCGGGCGCGAAGTTCTCCATGCCGGGCATGATGGACACGATTCTGAACCTCGGGTTGAACGACAAGTCGGTGGAGGCTCTGGCAAAAAAGAGCAGCAATCCGCGGTTTGCCTACGATTCGTATCGGCGGCTGATCCAGATGTTTGGCGACGTGGTTCTCGATATTCCCAAGCCCGACTTCGAGCACATCTTCGACGAGACCAAGAAGAAGTATGGGGCGAAACAGGATACCGAGCTGACGCCGATCGCGCTGAAGGAAGTCATCGCCGGCTATAAAAAGCTGGTGCTGCGCCACACGGGTGCGGAGTTTCCCCAGGATCCGGATCGGCAACTCACGATGGCGCGCGACGCCGTTTTCAGGTCGTGGAACAACGAACGCGCGAAGACCTATCGCCGCCTGAGCAACATCGACGACTGGCTGGGGACCGCGGTCAACGTCCAGGCGATGGTCTTCGGCAACCTCAATGAGTCGAGCGGCACGGGTGTGGGTTTCACGCGCAACCCGGCCAATGGCGAGAAGGAATTCTACGGCGAGTTCCTGATGAATGCGCAGGGCGAAGATGTGGTCGCCGGCATTCGCACCCCGGTGCCGATCAGCGAGCTGCAGAAGCTGATGCCGCATGTCTACGAGCAGCTGCGCGACCTGACCTCGCGGCTGGAAAAGCATTACCGCGACATGCAGGATTTCGAGTTCACCATCCAGGACGGGCGCCTGTACATGCTGCAGACGCGCAACGCAAAGCGGACCGGTCTGGCCGCGGTGCGGATCGCCATCGACATGGTGCGCGAACAGCTCATCTCGATTGATGAGGCGGTGCTGCGCGTGGAGCCGAACCAGATCTTCGACTTTCTGGTCCCGCGTCTGGACGAGAAGGGAACCATTGAAGTACTGGCAAAGGGCCTTCCGGCATCGCCGGGTGCGGCGGTGGGGCAGATCGTCTTCACCGCGCACGAGGCGGTGAAGTATCACGAGAAAGAAACCTACAAGTCCATCATTCTGGTCCGCTCCGAAACCTCGCCGGAAGACATCGCCGGCATGAACGTGGCGGCCGGCATCCTTACTTCGCGCGGCGGCATGACGTCGCATGCGGCTCTGGTGACGCGCGGCATGGGCAAGTGCTGCGTGGCCGGCGCCGGCGATGTGACCATCGACGAGAAGAAGAAGGAGATGCGGGTCAAGGGCAAGACCTTCCATGAGGGCGACTGGATTTCGCTCGACGGAACGACGGGCCGCATTATTCACGGCAAGCTGAACACTCTGCCGGTGAACCCGGACAATCCGGATCTGGTTCAGTTCATGGGCTGGGTGGATCAGCGGCGCAAGCTGCGGGTGCTGGCTAACGCGGATATTCCGCGCGACGCGAAGCAGGCGCAGGCCTTCGGCGCCGAAGGCATCGGGCTGTGCCGCACCGAGCACATGTTCTTTGCCGAGGATCGGCTGCCGCACATGCAGGCGATGATTCTGGCCAAGACCGAGGAAGAGCGCCGCGCCGCGCTGGCAAAGCTGATGCCGATGCAGCGCGCCGATTTCCAGGGACTCCTGAAGACGATGGGTTCGCTGCCGGTGGTCATCCGCCTGCTCGATCCCCCGCTGCACGAGTTCCTGCCCAAGCGGGAAGAACTGCTGCTCCACATCAACAGCCTGGAGCTCACCAAGCCGCGTTCACCCAAGCTGAAAGACCTGCGGAAAATGCTGGAGCGGGTCGAGGAACTGCACGAGCTGAATCCGATGCTGGCGCTGCGTGGCTGCCGGCTGGGGATTACCTATCCCGAGATCACGGAAATGCAGGCACACGCCATCTTCGAAGCCGCCGTGGCGGTGAAGAAGAGCGGCGTCGATCCGCACCTCGAGATCATGGTTCCGCTCACGGCCGGGCCGGAAGAGATGAAGAACCAGGCGGCGATCCTTCATGGGGTCGCGCACGATGTCTTCATCAAAAAGGGCCTGGTCGTTGACTACAAGGTCGGCACGATGATTGAGCTGCCGCGCGCCTGCCTGGTAGCCGATAAGATCGCCGCCGAAGCGGAGTTCTTCAGCTTCGGAACCAACGATCTCACCCAGACCACCTTCGGCATCTCCCGCGACGACTGCAACAAATTTCTCCCGGCGTACCTGCAGAGGGGCATCTTCAAGCAGGATCCGTTCGCGGTGCTCGATCAGGAAGGCGTGGGATCGCTCATCAAAATGGCGACCAACAAGGGCCGGGCGGCGCGCCACGATCTGAAGATCGGGATCTGCGGCGAGCATGGCGGCGAGCCCGAGTCGGTCAAGTTCTGCCATCGGGCCGGACTGGATTATGTCTCCTGCTCGCCGTTCCGCCTGCTCACAGCGAGGCTGGCGGCGGCCCAGGCGGCGATCGAAGAACAAAAGGTTTTTAATCCGGATTTGCGTTCCGGCAATTCGAAATAGTTCTGCCGCATGTGTAGTTCTCTGTGGTTCTGTCATTCCTTCCCGTCGCGTCCTACCGGATAGGGCGCGGCGGGTTTCTCTTTGCCGGGGCTCCAGCCGGGAAGATGCGGAATCTGTCCGGGCTCACGCGAACCGCTACACTGGAACCCGATGCAACATCTCCTCGAGGGGTACCGCCGCTTTCGCCGCGACGTCTTTCCGCAGAAGAAGGACCACTTTCATCTGCTCGCCGAGCTGCAGAAGCCGGATGTTTTGTTTATCACCTGCGCCGACTCGCGCGTTGTGCCGGATCTGATCCTGCAGACCGAACCGGGCGATTTGTTTCTGTGCCGCACGGTGGGGAACATCGTGCCGCCGCATGGGCAGCTGCCGGGCGGCGTCTCGTCGACCGTGGAATATGCGGTCGAGGTCCTCCACGTTCATCACATTATTGTTTGCGGCCATTCCGACTGCGGCGCGATGAAGGCGGTGATGGATCAGCGCGATCTGTCGCGTCTGCCCCTCACCGCGAAATGGCTGGGCTTTGCCGAACCGGCCTGGAGGCATCTCGATCCGGGTGTGGACCGGAGCGATGCGCGCGGGCTGCACACGGCTCTGATCCATGCAAACATCATCGCCCAGGTCGAGAATCTGAGGACCCATCCCGAAGTAGCTCGCGGAATCGCCCAGGGCACGCTGCGGGTGCACGGCTGGTATTACAACATCCTCACGGGAGCGATCGACGCGTATGGCGAACAGGAGCGGAAGTTCCTTCCGCTGGACGGAGCGGTGGAGACTGTCTCCGCCTGAGCGCGACCGCGTCAGTGGGCGCCGGCGGGCGGCCTTGCCCCGGGTTTGGCCTTTTTAAAGAACCAGACCAGGATGACGCATGCGAAGCAGATGAGGGACATCCAGCGGAAAACGTCGACAAAGGACCAGAGCAGTGCCTGCTGGCCGAGTTGCCGATAGAGAGTCTGCTGGGCAACATGCTGCGCGTTGGGAGCGGCCGTGTGCCGGGTCAGGTAGCCGGTCAGGGCGCTGATCTGTTGCTCAAACCAGTATTGGGTTTGCGAAACGTACCCCGTGATCTCCGTTTGGTGCAAATCGCTTCGGCGGACTAACAGGGTCTGCGCGATGGAAATGCCGATGGAGCCGCCGATATTGCGCACCAGATTGAAGATGCCGCTGGCGTTGCCGATCTGGTCGTTACGCAGCGTGCTGTAGGCCTGCGTGGTGATGGGCACGAAAACAAAGCTGAGGGCGAATCCGGTGATGACGATGGGGGCGAGCAGCGTCCAGGGGCTGATGCCGAGGTTGATATTCCCGAAGACCAGCGACGTAATGCCGAAGCCGACAAAGCCGAAGGTGAGCAGAAAGCGCGGGTCGACCTTGTTGCCGAGATAGCCGATGACGGGCATGCCGAGGATCGAGCCGATGCCGCGCGGGCCGACGACGAGTCCGGCGGCAAACGCCGTGTAGCCGAGCAACTCCTGATAGAAGAGCGGCAGCACGGTGATCATGGAGTAGATGCAGAGACCGAACAGGATCATGAGCCCGCAGCCGATGGCGAAGTTGCGATCCTTCAGCGTCCGGAGATTGACCAGCGGCGTTTTGCTCCTCCAGGAGTGAACGATGAACCAGATCAGGGCGACGACTAGGATAAACGAAGCCCAGCGGATCCAGGCGGCCCCGAACCAGTCGTCTTCCTGGCCCTTGTCGAGGATCACCTGCAGGCAGCCGGTCCAGACGGCCAGCAGCCCGAAGCCGAGATTGTCGAACTTGCTGGCCTTCGCATTCTTGATGTAAGGCGGGTCGTGGATGTACCGGCTGATCATGAAGACCGCCAGCGCGCCGACGGGAATATTGATGTAGAAGGCGTAGCGCCAGCTATAGGTATCGGTGAGCCAGCCGCCCAGGGTTGGGCCGAGGACCGGCGCCACCACAACGCCAAAGGCAAAGAGAGCCATGGCGGCGCCGCGCTTCTCCGGGGGAAAGCTTTCCAGAAGGATCGACTGGGAGAGGGGCTGGAGCGCGCCGCCTCCGGCACCCTGGATGACGCGGGCGATGAGGATGAAACCCAGCGTCGGGGCAGCTCCGCAGAAGAAGGAGGCGACGGTGAAGATGATGACGCAGGTAATCAGGAAGCGCTTGCGTCCGAAGCGCAACGAAAACCAGTTACTGGCGGGCAGAATGACGGCGTTGGCGACCAGGTAGCTGGTCAGGACCCAGGTGGCTTCATCATTCGAGGCAGACAGCGATCCGGCGATGTAGGGCAGAGCGACTGAGGCAATCGCCGTGTCCAGCACCTCCATAAAGGTCGCGAGCATCACCGAAACGGCGATGAGCCAGGGGTTAACCCCTGCATTTTGTGCCTGCTGACCGCTGTCGTCCGCCATGAACCTGCCAGAGTCTCTCAGAGAAGCCCGAGGATGGAATTATGCCGCAGAAAACACTGGATGGGCGTGAAGTTTAGTTCTTCGTGTTGGATACGGCACCTGGGGCCAGGGATGCAGCCGGGATTCCACAGGCTGTCTCGGTGGCGCGAAATGTCGCCTTAACTCGTTCATTATAGTGGAATTCCACTTGTGCATCGCTGATTCATCTTTGCGCATCAGATAGATTGACAATAAGTCACTCAAGTGCGAAGCTAACGGGGCAGGCACTTATTCAGGAGCAGGTTGCAATGGCAAAGATGATTGGAATTGACCTCGGGACGACGAACTCCGTCGTCGCCGTGATGGAGGGCGGAGAGCCCAAAGTGATTGCGAATGAGGAAGGTGGCCGGACGACACCTTCGGTGGTCGCCTTTACCAAGTCCGGGGAGCGGCTGGTGGGCCAGGTGGCCAAGCGCCAGGCGATTACGAACCCGGCGAACACGGTTTACTCGATCAAGCGGTTCATGGGTCGTCGCTTCGACGAAGTCAGCGACGAGATGAAGATGGTGCCCTATAAGGTGGTCCAGCAGGGGGATCATGTGGCCATCGAGGCGCAGGGCAAGCTGTACACGCCGCCGGAGATCTCGGCGATGATTCTGCAGAAGTTGAAGAAGGCCGCGGAAGACCACCTGGGCGGTTCGGTGACGGAAGCCGTGATCACGGTGCCGGCGTACTTTAACGACGCCCAGCGCCAGGCGACCAAGGACGCGGGCAAGATCGCTGGTCTGGACGTGAAGCGCATTGTGAACGAGCCGACAGCGGCGGCGCTGGCCTACGGTCTCGACAAGAAGAAGGACGAGACGATTGCCGTGTACGATTTCGGCGGCGGCACCTTTGACATTTCGATTCTCGAAGTGGGCGAAGGCGTGATCGAGGTGAAGTCCACCAATGGGGATACGCATCTGGGCGGCGACAACATCGACCAGCGGATCGTGGAATGGCTGATCGACGACTTCAAGAAGGACGAAGGGCTGGATCTGCGGGCGAAGGGCAACGAGATGGCGCTGCAGCGTCTGAGGGACGCGGCGGAGCGGGCCAAGATCGAGCTGTCGACGGCGATCGAGACCGAGATCAACCTGCCGTTTATCACGGCGGACGCGACCGGTCCGAAGCACCTGGTGAAGAAGCTGACCCGGGCGAAGCTGGAACAGCTGGTGGAAGAGCTTATCCAGCGGTCGATCGAGCCGTGCAAGAAGGCCATGGCCGACGCGGGTGTGGACGCCAGCAAGATCGACGAGGTCGTACTGGTGGGCGGACAGACGCGCATGCCGCGGATCCAGCAGCTGGTGAAGGATCTGTTCGGACGGGAGCCGCACAAGGGCGTGAACCCGGACGAGGTGGTCGCGATCGGCGCCGCGGTGCAGGCAGGCGTGCTGGCCGGCGAAGTGAAGGACCTGCTGCTGCTGGACGTGACGCCGCTGACCCTGTCGATTGAGACGCTGGGCGGGGTGGCGACGCCGATGATCCCGCGCAACACGACGATTCCGACGAAGAAGACGGAAACCTTCTCGACGGCGGCGGACAGCCAGACCGAGGTTGAGGTTCATGTGCTGCAGGGCGAGCGGCCGATGGCGGGGCAGAACCGGACGCTGGGCAAGTTCAAGCTGAGCGGGATTCCGCCGGCGCCGCGGGGGATACCGCAGATCGAGGTGACGTTCGACATCGACGCCAACGGGATCCTGAACGTGACGGCGAAGGACAACGCCACGGGCAAGGACCAGAAGATCACGATTACCTCCTCTTCGGGGCTGAGCAAGGAAGAGGTGGAGCGGATGGCCAAAGAGGCCGATGCGCACTCTGCCGAGGACAAGACCAAGCGGGAGGAGATCGAGGCACGGAACCAGCTCGACGGGCTCGTCTACAACATCGAGAAGATGCTGAAGGAGAACGGCGACAAGGTTTCTGGCCAGGAGAAGGCGGATGTCGAGTCGGCGCTGGCCGAAGCGAAGAAGACGCTGGAAGGGCAGCCGAGCCCGGCCGAGATGAATGCGGCACGGGAGAAGCTGACGCAGGCGTCGCACAAGCTGGCCGAGGCGATGTACAAGGCCAACGGGGCAAATCCGGCGGCCGGCGCCGGGGTGCCTCCCACGGATGGGCAGGCGGCTGCGAGCGGAACCGCCGATGGCAAGAAGGACGAAGGCGTGATCGACGCCGAGTATGTGGACGTCGAGGACAAGAAATAAGGCGGGCCGGGGATGCTCTGAAGGCGACCTCGTTTTGATGGGCATCCCGGGGGCTACTTCTTTCATTCCATGGGTGCGCATCGGTAACGTCCCCGAAGGCGATGTTACCGATGCCTGGGGTCGGGAGCCGGGGACCGGGAAGAGCGTTTTGACGGCGCTGGTCATGATTTCGGCTCCAACGAAAAAGCCCGCGCGCGGCGGGCTTTCTTTTTGACTCTATAAGTTCAGTATGACGCATTTGGACGGATTTACTGCCAGCAATTTTCGGCTGTAAGTCGTGCAGTTAGAAGAGGGGAACAAAAGTAAGGGTTGACAAGATTTCCACATTGGTGGGGAAAAAGGCATAAACAGCTGTTAGCTGGTAGCTGGTAGCTGGTAGCTGGTAGCTCGTAGCTCGCAGCTCGTAGCCGGTAGCTGGTGGCCGGGAGCTGGGAGCCCCGGTAGCCCCGGTAGCCGGGGCCGGGGGGCGGAACGAACGGGTTGAGAGGAGCGTAGGGGGAAGTAGTCCGATGGGGGGTATGGGATGACGAACACACTTTGGAAATGCGAGCAGATGCGGGCGGGACAGGTGACGAACCAGGTCGTGTTCGATACGGAGCAGCAGGCGAAGGATTTTGTGACGCAGATGCGGAAGATGGAGCCGGATTTGCTTTGGCGGGTGGAGGCGGTGGAGGCTCGTGGGGTGTGGAACTGATGTCACCACAGAGGACAGAGAGAACGCAGAGAGATGGACGGGAGTTTTCGATCGGAGGAGTCTCAAATTGGTTCTCGGGGCGGTACTTTGGGCGGGACCGGGAGCCAAATCGCTGGACCCTCGCAGGTGAAAGGGAGTTTGCTTCTTGCTGTGGGGTGAACCTGGCCTTCGGGGGAGGGGTGGGGGCTGGGGGGTGAGGAACCGGGTAGTGTTGGGTTCGATGCGGAGCGGCAGGCGCGGGATGCGGAGAGTGGGGTCGGATCTGTTCTGGCGCGTCGAGCTGGTGGGTGGGGGAAACTGAAATGATCCTGGCGAATTGGCTTGTTGCCTGCGCCTCTTGGCTGGCACAACTGTCGTTTCAAGCAAGTGCTGGGGCAGACGCAAGCCTATCGCGGGCGACTTGGGACCTGGTTTGGGTAACCGGCTTTCTAGTGACTGTGACCTTTGCGGGGCTGTTTTGGTCAATTTGGGATAGCAAGTCGAAAATGGCAATCGACCGCGAACGCGAGCGCAACCGGGAACGCCAGTATTTGCTTGATGGATGTGTCAGCCGCTTCAATTCAGCACCGCTCCTCATTGTGCGTGCCGAACTGGCGAAACAGAATCTTGGACCTGAACAGAGCTCGTTGTCGGGAATTGACCGAGTGCCTGCGGCGCCAGGATTTCGGCTGACGAGCGAGGTGCCTCCACAGGCGTTTGTGATCATGGATTTTCTCGCAGGCCTGGCGAACCATTGGAAAGCGGGATCGCTGGACATCGATGCACTCGATAGTCTGTTTAGCGATTACATATTGATCTTCTGTCACGAATATGAGGACGCCCTACAGAGAAAAGACGTCGCCGAGAAATATGAGGCACTGAATCATCTCGTAACGCTGCTGAATCGCCTGCACGAACATGCTTCCATTACCCCTGGCGTCGATATACTTAGCGCCGGATGGCCCGAAGCAAGGCGACATTTTTGGTATAGCGAGTACAAGTTGTTTCGAATGTTTCCCGGTGAGCTTCCCCCACTCCCGGCTGAAGCGAAAGCTGGCAGGTAACAGAATGTCCATTCCACGCGATATCGAGGAACGCATCCCGGCGATTCATCCGGGGGAGTTTTTGCGGGAGGATTTCATGAAGCCGCTGAGGTTGTCGGCGACGGCGCTGGCAGAGGCTTTGCATGTTTCTCGTCGGAGGGTTGCGGAGATTGTGCAGGAGAAGCGTGGGCTGGATGCGGAGATGATGCTACGGCTGACACGGTACTTCGGGATGTCCACGCGGTTCTGGATGAAGTTGCAAACGCAGTATGATCTTGAGATTGCGGAGGATACGATTGCGGCGAAGATTCGGCGGGAGGTTAAGCCGGCTCGGCGGGATCGGAAGACAGGGGAGTTGAAGGCGGCCCTCAGGGGCTAAAGCCCCTTTCTTTTTGAGGTTTTGCGGCACGGCTGAAGCCGTGCCCTTTCAAAACGGGGTTGGGGTGAGGCTTGGGGCTTCCCACATCTGGCAAAACCGGCCAGATATGGGGCACCCGGAATTCGGGCCCTGATACGAATTAGGTTTGGACAAGAAGGAAAATGCCACCGACACAGCACAAGGATTATTACGCGACGCTTGGCGTGAAGAAGACGGCGACGGCGGAGGAGATCCGCAAGGCGTTTCGGAAGCTGGCGCGCAAATATCACCCGGATGTGAATCCCGGCGATAAGAAGTCCGAGGAGAAGTTCAAGGAAATCTCCGAGGCCAACGATGTTCTTTCCGAAGAGAAGAAGCGGAAGAT
The DNA here is from genome assembly GCA_036269135.1 of Acidobacteriaceae bacterium. Lineage (GTDB taxonomy): Bacteria > Acidobacteriota > Terriglobia > Terriglobales > Acidobacteriaceae > Palsa-343. Next base: position 88,382 of record DATASQ010000009.1, on the reverse strand, counting down.
CTACGACCAGTTCGGGTTCTACTCGGACCAGATCGACCCGGCGGCGGCGGAAGCGGCGGCACGGGCGGGGCAGGGACGGCCCGGCGCGGGCGCCGGCCAGGGCCAGGGAATGCCGTTCGACTTTGGCGGGTTCGACTTCTCCGAAGAGGCGCCGTCAACGGGCACGGGCGCGGGCAACTGGGGGAGCTTCCGGGACATTTTTTCGGGGATGTTCAGCCGGGATCGGCAGCCGCAGGGGCCGCAGCCGGGAACCGATCTGGAATATGCCGTCAACGTGGATTTCTGGACGGCGATTCGCGGGGGGGTGGCGCGGCTGGAGATCCAGCGGCAGGAAGTGTGTCCGACGTGCCATGGGCGAGCCTCGACGGGGGGCGCGCAGATGTGCCCCGAGTGCCACGGCACGGGGCAGGTGACGCAGATGGGCGGGCGGATGAAGTTCAACATCCAGTGCCCCCGGTGCGGCGGGAGCGGCAAGGTGCAGAATGCGTGTCCCACGTGTCACGGCGAAGGCGTGGTCTCGCGAACGGAGCCGCTGGAGTTTCGCATCAAGCCAGGAACGCGGGACGGGCAGCGGATTCGGCTGGCGGGCAAAGGCAACGCCGGACCGGGCGGAGGAACGCCCGGGGATTTGTACCTGATTATCCGGACCGGACCGCATGCGGTGTTTACGCGGCAGGGCGATGACATTCAGGTGACGCTGCCGGTGACGGTGAGCGAGGCGGCGCTGGGCGGACGGATCGATGTGCCGACGATTGACGGGCGGGCCCAGCTGCGGATTCCGCCGGGAACGCAGAGCGGGCAGAAGCTGCGGATGCGGGAGCGCGGGGTGCCGTCGGCCACGCGGGAAGGAGCGCGGGGCGACCAGATTGTAACCGTGGAGGTGGCGGTGCCGCAGGTGCGGGACGAGCGGTCGCGGGAGATTCTGCGGGAATTTGCGAAGTTGAATCCGGAGGATCCGCGGGAAGCGATCTGGGCGAAGGTGTAAGGGGGGATGGGGCTAAAGCCCAGTTCTTTTTTGGGCTGTCTGCGGCATGCGGAAGCCTCGCAGCCGGATACAAAAGCAGGAACGTGTGGGCGCGAAGGCGCAGAGATGATCCGGCAGAAGAAATCCAGCGTCTGCCAGCGCCGAGGAAGAAGAGCTTCCGGACGAAGCCAAAGAAGGTGTGAGGGTGCGACTGGAGACGGCGCGGCTGGTATTGCGGGAGTTGATGCCGGGCGACGCGCCGGCGCTGCTGGCCATCTGGGGCGATGCGGCGACGATGCGGTATTATCCCCGGGCGCTGACGGCCACGGAAGTGGAGGACTGGGTGGCGCGGCAGATCGCGCGGTATCCCGGGGGGACCGGGCTGCTGGCGATGGAGATGCGCGAGACGTCGGCGCTGGTGGGCGACTGCGGTCCGGTGTGGCAGGAGGTTGGCGGCGCGCAGGAACTGGAGATCGGCTATCACGTGCGACGGGATTTTCAGAACCGCGGGCTGGCGACGGAAGCGGCGCGCGCGGTGCGGGCGTATGCGTTTGGTTCGCTGGGATGCGAGCACGTGATTTCGCTGATCCGTCCCGAGAACGGGCCGTCGCGGCGGGTGGCGGAGAAGAACGGCTTCCGGATGGACCGAGTCGTGTTCTGGCGCGGGTACGATCATTGCGTGTACCGGTCGGAACGGAAGGATGTGGAGGGAGAAGCGGCGTGACGAAGTCGGAACGTGAGCGGAACGAGCAGAGCTATTTCGACAAGCCGGTGGATGAGAACCATCGGCGGGCGACGCAGCTGCTGAACGCGACGATGTCGTATGCGCGGCTGATCCTGCGGCAGTATGGGGAGCTGGGGCCGTTCGGGTTTGCCATCGATCGCGACGGCGAGGTAGCGCGGGAGACGGTGGATCGTCCGCGGCTGCCGCGGGATCCGGAACGATTGTGGAAAGTGCTGGCGGAGCACATGACGGAGCAGGTGCGGCGCGGGCGGGTGAAGGCCTTTGCCATGGCGGCGAATGTAACGCTGCCGGAGCCGTCGGCGGAAGGGTTTGCGGATGCGGTGGTGGTGGAGATCGAGCAGGAGACGGGGTCGGCGATGGATGTGACGGTGCCGTACAAGGTGTATGGCGGGCACCTGAAGAACCTGATTCCGCGCCGCGTGGCGGTGGGGAAAGTGGTGATGGAGGAGCGGGACTGCCGGATTTTTTGATCGAGGCGAAGCGCGGGGGAGGGTCAGGATTGTCATCGCCGTTGGCGCGGCGGTCCTGCATAATGTGAGTCGAGTATGCCCACGAAACGCAAATCCAAAGGCGCGTACATGATCTCGGCGGTGGCCGAGATGTATGACATTCATCCGCAGACGCTGCGTTTGTACGAGCGCGAGGGGCTGCTGAAGCCGTCGCGGACGGAGGGGAACACGCGGCTGTACACGGATGAGGATCTGGAGCGGCTGGAGTTCATTCTGAATCTGGCGCGGGATCTAGGGGTAAACATCGCGGGGATTGCGATCATTCTGCAGATGCGCGAGCGGATGGAGGAGATGAACCGGCAGATGCAGGGGTTCGTGGAGTACGTGCGGACGGAGATGCTGTCGCGCATGCAGCATGTGGGCGAGCAGCCGGGGGCGGCGATGGTGCCGCTGCGGCGGCCGGTGGTGGTGGCGGAGAAGGGCCGGCGGTAAACGCGGGGTGACGGGTTCCCCACATTTGTCACAAACAGGCAGATGTGGGGCACCCGACGGGAAGTTATGGAACGATGGAAAAAGCGTGCCCCCTGGGGGCACGCTTTTTAATTTGGCGGGGGAGGATGGCCTGGGTTAGTGGGGAGCGCGGTAAACGATGTCGTCGCCACGGAGGTAGTATTCGGCGGAGCAGTTGTCGGCGCCGCAGATCATGGATTCGAGGCCGACGAACTGGGCGCGGGTAATGAGGCCGAGGGTGCCGCACGAAGGGCAGGCTAAAACGGCTACGAAGGGATTGCGCGCGTCGCCCATGGGCGACGGATTCTCCAGCACGAAGAGCGTTCCAGGTTCCATCTGTTCCGGTATCCACTCATCCAGCCTCTGAAGATCTTCCTGCATAATTCCCTCCTGTCGGGTTGATCGCGCTGGGGGTGAGGTCCGGAAACGGGGCGCCGGACCGCGGCCACGGTGGTTTACTGCGCGGAGATTTTGGCGGACCTCCTCTCAGGGGCGCGTGGGGCGAGCGGCACGCGGACGCGGGAACGGTCTGGTGATGGAAACCCGGATGATGGAAAAGAATTGCGTTGACGCGGAACGCGCCGGGGGGAAGCGCCATCTGGGTGCGCCTTGTGGGCGGCCTGGCTCGTACTCGATGCAGGTGAGGGCATCACAGGCGGCGTCTCGACAGTCGCCTCGGTCCGGTGAGATGCAGACGACCGGATCGCAGCAGCCCGTCAATTGACGCCATTCTCGGTGGCGGGCGGAGCCATGTCAATGACGAGTTTGGGGCAGGGTTATCGGAGGAGGTTCAGGGCTGCGGTGCGGGCGAGGCAACGGCGGCCAGAACCGCGGAGGCGACGCGCTCGATCTGCGCGGGCTCGAGATAAGGATGCATGGGCAGGCTGAGGACGCGCTCGGCGGCGAATTCGGAGACGGGGAAACTGCCGCGGCTCCAGTGGTTTTTGCGAGCGAGATCTGAATAGACGGGCTGGAGATGCAGCGGCGTCGGATAGTGGACGGCGGTGGGGATATCGGCTTCGTGCAGAGACGCGGCGACGCTGTCGCGGTCGGCGATTTCGAGGGTGTATTGCGCCCAGGCACTGGTGCGGTTGGGGAGAATGCGCGGGGTCTGCACGGCGTCGCGAAGAAGAAAGGTGTACTGCTGGGCGACGCGATCGCGGGCGGCGAGCTCCTCGTCGAAGATTTCAAGTTTGGCGAGGAGGATGGCGGCCTGCAGGGTGTCGAGACGGCCATTGAGGCCGATGCGGGTGTGGCGATAGCGGCCGGACTGGCCGTGGTTGCGGAGCTCGAGCATGGCGGTGGCGAGAGCATCGTCATTGGTGAAGCAGGCGCCGCCGTCTCCGTAACCGCCGAGGGGTTTCGACGGGAAGAAGCTGGTGCAGCCGATGGTGCTGAGGTTGCCGGAGGGTCGGCTTTTATAGAGGGCGCCGAAGCTCTGGGCGGCGTCTTCGACGACAGAGAGGTTGTGGCGAAGGGCGATGTCGTTGAGGGGGTCCATGTCAGCGGGCTGGCCGTAGAGGCTGACGGGGAGGATGGCGCGGGTGCGCGGGGTGATGGCGGCTTCGACGCGGGCGGGGTCGAGGTTGTACGTGACGGGGTCGATGTCGGTGAAGACGGGCGTAGCGCCGAGGAGGGTGATCATCTCGCCGGTGGCGAAGAAGGTGAAGGGCGAGGTAAGGACTTCATCGCCGGGGCCGATGCCGAGGGCCATGAGCGCGAGCAGGAGGGCGTCAGTGCCGCTGGCGCAGGCGATGGCGTGGCGGGCGCCGGTGCGGGCGGCGAGCTGCGATTCAAGCTCCTGGACTTCGGGGCCGAGGATGAAGCGGCCGTGATCGAGGACGGTCTGGATGCGGGCGTCGATGCGGGGCTTGAGGCGGCGGTACTGGGCTTTCAGGTCGACAAATTCCATGACCCTTTATTGTCGCGCATTGCGGCGGCGGCGGATTTCCCAGCGCACGCAAAGAACCGAGAGGAAGATCATCCAGAGGATCCAGGCGGCCCATCCCAGGGCCTGGAGCCAGGGTGGGAGATTGCCGGCGGCGGCGATGGGGATGGCCGCAAGGATCAGAACGCCGATGGTCAGTTCCAGGACGAGGCGACGGCGGCGGGGCAGTCGGAAATAGGCGCGGGGCTCCGGGACAGGGAATTGCCGCACGGGTTGATTGTAGAGGGGCCGGAGATTTCACCACAGAGAGCACAGAGGGGGTCGGGAGTCCCGCGCAGGCAGGAGGTTCTTCGCGTGGCGCAGGATGACGATGCTGTCGGTTAGACCGCGCGGGGAGCGGTGTCGCCGGGGGTGAGGCGCTCGATTTCCTGCTGGACGCAGCTACGGAATTCGAGGGGGTGGGCGATTTTGTGGAAGGGCTCGGAGGTGCCGCCGGTGCCGATCATGGTGATGGAGCCGTAACCGAGCATCCGGCCCAGGGTGGGCTCGTCCACCTCGATGGTTTCGATTTTGTTGAGAAGCATTTCGATGGTGCGGCGGCTGGCGAGGCCGGTTTTGACGACGACGCGGCGGGTGGTGACGGCCATCTCCGTGGCGCCGCGGCGGACGCTGCCCATGATGAGGACGAGGAGGGCGACAAAGAGCAGGACGATGAGCCCGATTTCGAGGATGTGGAGGGTGCCGGGCTGGAGAGTGGTTCGCTGGTAGTAGAGGTAATAGCCGAGGTATCCGGCGCCGGCCAGGAAGATGAGGCAGGTGAAGAGGTGGCCCACCATCACGATCCAGTGGAGCTTCGTGGTGTAGACGACTTTTTCGCCGGGCACCAGGGTTTTATCGATGTAGCTCATCGCTGACCTCGCGGAAAAAGTGTCCCACATTTGGGACGGTCTGCGGAGGATTTCTGCGGGGCGGGGGACCCTACCTTTTCCGGGGCGGAGGGCGTCCAACCAGTGGCGATCCGCCGTTTATAGTCTCTTCATGCGCATCACGCTTCTGGCCTTCGGCATGCTTCGGGAACTGTTGGGAAACGCGGCCGCTCCGCTGGATGTGCCGGCGGGGGCGACGGTGCGGGATGTGCTGGAGCGGTGCCGGGCGCTGGCGCCGGAGAAAGAGGGGCTGTGGTCGGCGGTAGCGGTAGCCGTGAACGAGGAATATGTGCGGGCCGGGCATCGGCTGGCGGAGGGCGATGAGGTGGCGCTGCTGCCGCCGGTGAGCGGGGGAGCGGACGTCGATCCAGGCGGGGCGCCGTATGTGCGGATCGTGCACGAGCGAATCGTGGCCCAGGAGATTATTCCCGCGCTGGAGCGTGCGGAGGATGGGGCGGTCACGATTTTCGACGGCATCGTGCGGAATCATTCGCGGGGACGGAGGACGCTCTACCTAAAATACGAGGCGTACGAGGCCATGGCTCTGAAGAAGATGGAAGAGCTGGCGGCGGAGGCGAAGGTGCGGTATCCGGTGCGCAACGTGGCGCTGGTGCACCGGCTGGGGCGGCTGGAGATTGGCGAATCGAGCGTGCTGGTCGCGGTATTTTCGGCGCATCGCGGCGCGGCGTTCGACGCGTGCCGGTGGCTGATCGATACGCTGAAGCAGACGGTTCCGATCTGGAAGAAGGAGTTCTTCGAGGACGGAGCGGTGTGGGGGCAGGGCGATCCGTTTCCTGCCGAGCTGAAGCCGGACGCGAGCGGAGGCGGACATTGACGCTGCAGGCCCGGAGCTGGGGACGCCGGATGCTGGCGGGCGCGGCCCTGATCCTGCTGTGCGCGGCCACGGCCATGCCGCAGCAGGAGCCGGAAGCGGTACCGGGGATGGGGACGCCGCGGTTCCACGTGAACGTCCACCTGGTGAACGTGTTTGTGAATGTGACGGATGCGAACGGCGCGCCGGTGGGCGGGCTGACGAAGGACGATTTCGCACTGAATGAAGATGGAGTGCCGCAGAAGATCGCGTATTTCGAGCGCGAGACAGAAATGCCGCTGTCGATGGTGATGGAGATCGACACGAGCGGTTCGGTGCGGAAGGACATGGGGGTGGAGGTACGCGCGGCAAAGGAGTTTCTGCGCGCGATGCTGCGGCCGGTGGACCATCTGGACCTGATCGATTTCAATTCCAGCGTGCGCGAGGTGGTGCCGTTCACCTCGGACCTGCGGCATCTGGAATGGGGGCTGGACAACCTGGATTTCGGGCCGGCGACGGCGCTGTACGACGCGATCTATCTGGGGGCGCAGAACCTGGCGCCGCGTTCGGGGCGAAAGGTGCTGGTGGTGATCTCGGACGGGGGCAACACGGTGAAGGATGTGGACTATCCGCAGGCGCTGGACGAGGCGATCCGCAGCGAGGTGATGGTCTACAGCCTGATCGATCTGCCGATTCTGAACGATGCGGGGCGGGACACGGGTGGGGAGCACGCGCTGATTACCATGTCGCAGGAGACGGGCGGGAAGTACTACTACGCGGAGTATGGGAACTTGGGCGGAGCGTTCCAGAAGATTTCGCAGGACCTGCGGACGCAATATCTGATCGGCTACTATCCGGTGCAGCGGCGGACGGAGACGGATTTCCGGCGGATCCAGGTGACGCTGAAATCGAATTCTTCGGACACGCTGCGATATCGGCCGGGGTATTATGCGAAGCGGTCGCCGCCGCTGGATCAGTAGAGGTTCCCGGGCCCAATCTATCGATTGCCTGCATGCCGCGGGTTGAAAGCCGTGGCTTTCTCGGTTGCGGCGCATGGCGGCGCTGCTTCGCTCAGCGGCCCAAGCCCGTGCACTGCGGCGGTGCAGCATGGCTGAAGGCATCCCCGGATACAAAAGCGCAGGGGCCAGGTGAGTGCGTGAGGAAGACCGCGGGAAAGCCTGATTTTCCAAATCAGTTCTGCGCGCAGTACCTCCGGCAAAGGCGGAGCGAGAACTCTTTTGACGGCGCGATGCGAGAAGAGTTTGCTTCTTGCTGTGGGGTGAACCTGGCCGGCGGCACGGGAATTTGTGGTCTGCGACGCTTTCTCACGCCACCACCTCCGCCGTCGTCACCGTGGGCGAGACCAGGGCACGGCATAGTGTTTGGCCGATCGCGACATCGCGGCTGTCGTGCCCTCAGACAAATGCGCAGGGAGAGAAGCTGCGGTTCATCCTAAGCCGTTACGACACCGTGTTTGGCAAGCGGCTACTTAGAGAATGCTCTGAGGGATAACCGCGCGAGAGGACCTCAGCGGGTGAGGATGACCTCGTAGAGATTGTCTTTGGCGAGGAAGAACTTGTAGCCGGACCAACCCTGGAAGAGCTGCTCGATTTTGCGGTTGGTGTAGACGCGGCGGACGGGGTAAGGCTCCGACTCCTGCATTTCAATCTCTGAGGTGGCGGTGAGGTGATAGCGGCAGTAGGCGGTGTAGGGTCCCTGCTGCTTGCTGTGGAAGATGGCGAGAACCTTGCCATCGCGCAGGGTGGCGTCTTTGAGGTGAGCGACGAGGGGGACGACGAGGCCGTCGGGGATGTAATCGAGGGTAGCCCAGAGGAGGACGACGTCAAACTGGCGGCCCTGGAAGTTGAGGTTCTGCTTAAAGTAGGCTTCGGCGTTGAAACGGGGCTCGCCACCTTCTTCTTCCGGGGGCAGGGACCAGTCGTTGTTGAGGGCCTCGCGGACGACGTCGGCCATGTAGACGCTGTGGCCCATTTCGGTAAGAAAGTTGATGTTCTGGGGCGAGGTAGGGCCGATGTCGAGGACGCGCAGGCCGGTATTCGCTTTGAGGTGCTTCAGCAGGGTCTCCCAGCCACTGGAGTGGCGCGGAATGCGCGGGCCGGTGAGCAGTGTGGGCCGGTCACGGCCCGCGTCGTCCTGTTTTCTGCGGAAAAAGCTGACCATCGTGTCGTTCGGGAACCCCGTCTTCTGGATTGTAATGGGTCGTGCCTAAGGGGGTGGCGGATGGCCAGTGTCTTCGGAGGCGCCGGGGTCAAAGGGCGGAGGATTCGTGGGCAGGTTCTACCGGCGGCTGGACGGCTGCGGATGGGCGCTTCGGGAAACAAATGCGGTATTCGGTGACAATTCTCTGCATGGCCCCGCCAAGCCCGGCGAGCGGGTCGGCGGCGGCGCGGAGGCGGGCCTGGGAGGCGACGGCCATCAGGACGCCCTGGCCGGTGGTCACATAGAAAGTGACGTCGCCGAGCGGGGGCAGGGCGCTGGTTTCCGTAGGCTCGAAGTGGCATTGCATGGTGGTGGCCAGGCCGACGGCGTGGAGGGCTGCCTCGCGGATGGCGGGATAGTGCTGGCTGCCGCCAAGGAATCCGCCGCCGGAGCTGAGATAGAGGCTGGCGCTGCCGTCGACGCAGGCGACGACGGTGACGGTGCCGTGGTCGACGTGGAAATCCATGAGGACGGCCTGGATGGCGCGGGGAGCGATACGGGACAGGCGGGTCTCGAGGGAATGCCGGCGGAGCATGGCATAGGTCGCGGGATCCGTTTTGTGTGCGCCTTCCATTGCGAGAGGGTACCGCGGAACCTCCCCCCGTGCTGTGCCGGTTATCACCGCTGTTAAGTGACTGGCGCGACAGGATTTTGCGGTTTGGTGCGGGCGCCGCGCCAGTACAAAGCCAGGCCGATGAGGACGGAGACGACGGTTCCAATGACGAGCTTGAGCTCGAAGCCGAGCTTGCTGGAGGAGTCGCCGGGCGGGATGAGAGAGACGGCGATGCCGAGGAGAACGACGAGAAAGCCGAGGCCGCCGCAGATCCAGAGGCCGGCGCGGCCGCCGGGGACAAGGATGGCGTGGGGGTTCGAGGCGCGGTCGGGGCGAGAGCCGAGGCGAATGACCGCCGCAAACATATAGAGGAAGGGGATGAAGTAGAGGATGATGGCGGCGTCGATGAGGACCTGGTAGGCGCCGCGGGTGGTGTCGTTGATCTGGGAGATGAGGAGGATGGCTCCGGAGAGGATTCCCTGAACGAGGATGGAGACCCAGGGAGTCTTCCAGCGGGGATGGATTTTGCCGAAGGCGGCGGGCAGATAGCGGTCGATGCCGACGACAAAGGGGACGCGGGCGATGCCGGCGACGGTGGAGCCCACGCCGCCGGCATTCCCGACGGTGACGAGGACGGCGGCGAGGATGCCGAGGAAGCCGATTTTCAGCGCGACGGCGCCGATGGTGATGGCGCTGAAGACGCCGCTTTGAGGGTCGAGAGCGGGCGCGGGGACGAGGGCGAGGACGGCGAAGGTGCCGGCGATGTAGATGAACGCGATGAGAGCGCCGGCTCCATAGACGGCGCGGGGCAGGACGCGGCGGGGGTCGCGGATCTCGTCGCTCATGGCGGAGACGAGCTCGAGGCCGGTGAAGGCGAAGGCGATCTGCGACCAGAAATTGACGGTGTCCCAGTTCCAGGTGGGGAGCATGTTGCGGAGGGTGAAATGGGTGACGGCGCCGTATCCTGGACCGTGGTGGAAGGCGACGAGCGCGGCGACGATGACGAGGATGAAGAGGGGCACGAAGGTGCCGACGCCGCCGGCGTTCTGGAGCCACTTGCCGATGTTGAGGCCGATGATGTTGAGGCCAACGGCCACGATGAGAAGGCCCATGGAAACCCAGAGCTGGAAGGCGCGGTCCTGAGAGAGCGCGGAGCCATTAGGACCGAGGATGTAGGCGGACATGGAGGCCGAGGCGAGAAGCAGGCCGGGGAAGTAGAAGACGGTGTAGATCCAGTAGGTCCAGCCGGCGATGAAGCCGTGGAAGTCGCCAAAGGCTTCTTTGGCCCAGACGTAGAGGCCGCCTTCGTGAGGGAAGCGAGAGGAGAGCTCGTTAATGACGAGGGCGCCGGGGACAAAGAAGAAGACGGCGGCGAGGACCCAGAGGCTGATGGAGGAGGTGCCGTTGTGGCCGGCGGCGGCGATCCAGCGGGGGCCGAGGACGGTGGCGATGTTGAAGAGGAGGACGTCCCAGAAGCCCATGGTCTTGCGGAGCTGAGGCTGGGTGTCGGGAATCATGAGCGGGTCGAGGACAGGGTACAGGGTACAGCGAACAGGGTACAGGGGATTGCGGAGGCCGCGACTGTTCAAGCGGCGGCACGTCAGTCGAGATCGATCATGATGCGGGTGAAGCGGGCGGGGTCGTCGTTCCAGGAGCGGAGAATGTCGGGCGTTTGCTCGATGGGGACGGTGGTGGTGATGGCGCGAGCGACGGGGAAGCGGTGCTGCTCGAGCATGCGGATGACCTGTTCGAAATCGGGGAGCAAGGCGTTGCGGGCGCCGAAGATGGTGAGCTCTTTCTGAACGAAGAGGCGGGTTTCGTAGGTGACCGGCTCTTTGGCATAGCCGATGTAGACGACGCGACCGGTGAAAGAGACGAGTTCGACGGCGGCGCGGAAGGTTGCGGGCGAGCCGACCGCTTCGATGATGACGTCGGGTCCGTGGCCGTGGGTCAGGCCGGCGAGCGATGCGCGAAAGTCCGGGTGCGCGGAGTGGAGGAGGTGGGTGGCGCCGGCTTCGCGGGCGAGATCGAGCTTGGCATCGTCGATATCGATGGCGATGGTGGTGGCGCCGCGAAAGGCGGCGGCCGCGATGGCTCCCAGGCCCACGCCTCCGCAGCCAAAGATGGCGACGGTGTCGCGGGGAGCGATCTGGGCGCGGGCGACCGCGTGCGCGCCGACGGTGAGCGGCTCGACGAGGCAGAATTCCTCGAGCTGGAGTTTGCCGGCGAGGAGTTTTTCGACGGGGACGGCGAGGTATTCGGCGAGGCCGCCGTCGCGCTGCACGCCGAGGGTGCGGTTGTCGCGGCAGGCGTTGGGACGGCCGTTGCGGCAGGCGGAGCATTCGTCGCAACTGGAATAGGGCGAGAGGGTGACGTGCGTGCCGGCGGCGAGAGGACCGCTGCCGGGGTCGACGATGGTGGCGGCGATTTCGTGTCCAGGAATGCGCGGGTAGGAAACCAGGGGATTGCGTCCGCGCCAGGAGTTCAGATCACTGCCGCAGAGTCCCACGCGGCGCACGCGGAGCAAAGCTTCACCGGGCTCAGGCGTGGGATCGGTAACTCTCTCGACGCGAACGTCACCGGGCGCACGCATGACGACTGCTTTCATGGCTGCTATGAGAACAGAAACGCAGCGCGCGTGCCATCACTTTGCGAGGGCGTGGGTCTGGTAGGGTGGTGCGGTAGGTTCAGTAGTTCTTTCAAGAGAGTGAGAGTGAAGCCGAGCGTGCCGGAGTTTGAAATGCGAGAACGGGCTGTGCGGTCGCGCCGGCGTTGGCGGATTGGCTGGTTGCTGGGGCTCGGCGTTCTGATCAACTACTTCGACCGCGTCAACCTTTCGGTTTCACACGATGCGCTGATTGGGGCGTTCGGGATATCCGATATCACGTTTGGCTATTTGCTGGGCGCGTACAACTGGACCTACGCGCTGTGCCAGCTGCCGATTGGGGTGGTGCTGGATCGGCTGGGCGTGAAGAAGGTGGGGCGGATCGGCACGCTGATCTGGAGCCTGGCTTCGTTTGGGGCGGCGATTACGCCGAACATTCCCGGCTTTTTCGCGGCGCGGTTTGTGCTGGGGGTGGGCGAGGCGCCGACGTTTCCGGCGAACGCGAAGGCGGTCGGGCACTGGTTTCCGCAGCAGGAGCGGAGCTTTGCCACGAGCCTTTTCGACGCGGCGGCAAAGTTTGCCCCGGCCATTGGGGTGCCGCTCATCGGGATTCTGCTGCTGAAAGTGGGCTGGCGGATCAGCTTTGCGGCGACGGGTCTGGTGAGCCTGCTCTATTTTGCGCTGTTCTTCGCGGTGTATCGGGAACCGGAAGAGGATGCGGAGCTGTCGGCGGACGAGCTGGCGCTGATTCGTGACCGTGACGGCGACAGAAGCGGGCCGCCGGCGCGCGTGCAGTCGATGGGGGAACTGCTGCGGCAGCGGAAGGTGCTGGGGCTGGCGATCGGCTTCGGGTCCTATAACTACGTTTTCTACCTGCTGCTGACGTGGCTGCCGAGTTATCTGTCGTCGGCGCTGCACATCGATCTGCTGCACTCGTTTCTGTATACCGGCGTGCCATGGCTGGTGGCGACGGCGATGGATTTGGCCGTCGGCGGGCTGCTGGTGGACTGGCTGATTCAGCGCGGATGGAACGCGAGCCGGGTGCGCATGACGGTGTTGGTGACGGGGACGGCGATGGGGCTGGGAATTTTTGGCTGCGCGTGGGCGCACACGGCGGTGCAGGCGCTGGCGTGGATCAGCCTGTCGATTGGAGGGCTGTCGGCAGCGGCGCCGGTGGGCTGGTCGGCTCCGTCACTGATTGCGCCGCGCGGGAGCGTGGGCCGGGTGGGCGGCATTCTGAACTTCTCGAATCAAATTTCGGGGATCGCGGCGCCGGTGGTGACGGGGTATCTGGTGGAGGCGCGGCATGCCTTTTCGATGGCGTTCGCGGTGGCGGCGGCGTACCTGGTGGTGGGGATCGGGGCTTATCTGCTGCTGCTGCGGGATGTGGAGCCGATGGCGGGTTAGGCAGGGCGCAGGGCTCAGGGCACAGGGCGGAGGGCGGAGGGCACAGGGTACAGAGCGCAGGGCAGAGCGCAGGGCACAGGGAGAAAATCCTGGGGAGCTGGGCTATGGGCGCGGCTTTGCGGGCATCGCGCGCATGGAGCCGGTGGTGATGCCGCCGTCGACGAGCAGCGTCTGGCCGGTGATATAGCGGCTGGCTTCGGAGGCAAGAAAGACGATGGCGCCATCGAGATCGTTGGGCGCGCCGGGGCGGCGGAGGGGGATACGCTCGACGAGCGAGCTGACCCAGGCCTGGTCTTCGTAGAGGACCTGGTTCTGCGCCGTTTTGAACCATCCTGGAGCGAGGCAGTTGACGGTGACACCGTGGGGGCCCCAGTCGTCGGCGAGGCTCATGGTGAGCTGGCGGATGCCGCCGCGGCTGGCGCCGTAGGGCGCGAGGCCCGAGTAGCCAAAGACGCTGGTGACCGAACCGATGTTGACGATGCGGCCGTAGCGGCGCTGGATCATGCCGCGGGCGACGGCCTGGGCGACGAAGAAGCTGCCGCGCAGGTTGGTATCGAGGATGAGATTCCAGTCATCCCAGGTGACGTCGAGAGCGGGCTTGCGGACGTTGCAGCCAGCGTTGTTGACGAGGATGTGAATCGCGCCGAAGGCGGCCTCGGCCTCTTCCGCCATGCGCTGAATGCTGGCGGGGTCGCGGACGTCGAGATCCAGAGAAAGGGTGCGGCGGCCGAGGGCGTGAATTTCCGCAGCGAAATCGGTGAGGGATGCGCGGCGGCGGCTGGTGAGGATGAGGTCGGCGCCGGCGCGGGCGAGGGCGCGGGCGAAGTACTGGCCGAGGCCGCGGCTGGTGCCGGTGACGAGGGCGACCTGGCCGGTGAGATCGAAGAGCGCGTCGCTCATGCGGCAGCCTCCGGAGCGGGCGTGAGGACCACCTTCATCAGATTCGGCTCGCGCGCGTGGAGGCGTTCGAACCAGCGCGGGCCTTCTTCGAGTGAAGCGAGGGCGGTGATGAGCGGCTTCACCTGGATGATGCCGCGGGCGATGAGGTCGATGGCCTGGGGGTATTCGCCGGCGGAGGCCGCGGTGCCCTGCAAACGCAGCTGGCGGCTGACAATGGCCTGGAGCGGGATGGTGACCTGGGGGGCGATGTTGCCGATGAGGGTGACGGCGCCGCCTTTGCGCACGGAGGCGATGGCGGTGTCGATGGTTTCCTGGCGGCCGACGGCTTCATAGACGACGTCGACGCCGGTGCTGGTTTGGGCCACGACTTCGCGGGCGAGATAGGATCCGGAGAGATGCAGGATATCGACGGCGCCCAGCTGGCGGGCGAGATCGAGGCGCGAGGCATCGACGTCGGCGATGAAGACGCGCGAGCAGCCGGCGGCGCGGGCGGCCTGCAGGGTGAGCAGGCCGATCATGCCGGCTCCGAGAACAAGCGTGTTTTCCCCGCCACGCACCTGGCTCATGGCCACGGCGTGGAGGGCGACCGCGGTGGGCTCGAGCATGGCGGCTTCGGCGAAGGACATCGACGGCGGCAGGCGATGGGCAATGCGCTCCGGCACGGTGACGAATTCAGCGAAGGCGCCGGCACGGCGGTATTCGCCGCAGGAGACGCCGAGGACCTCGCGCTGGTCGCAGAGGTTGATTTCGCCGCGCAGGCAGAAGGGACAGGCTCCGCAGAAGACGGTGGAATCGAAGGTGACGCGGTCGCCGGGGTGGAAGCGGGTGACAGAGTCGCCCACGGCAGCAACGGTACCGGCGGCTTCGTGGCCCATGACGATGGGGGGAATGCGGCGTCCGGAGGAACCATCGTAGCCGTGGACGTCGCTGCCGCAGATGCCGCAGGCGGCGACGCGGATGAGCAGTTCGCCGGGCGCCGGAACGGGTCGCGGTATCTCCCGCAGGACGAGCCGGTTGTACTCTTCGAGGACGAGCGCCTTCATAGCTTCAGTTTGCCACTAAAAGGCGGAGCACAGGGCACAGGGCACAGGGTACAGGGTACAGGGTACAGCTGCAGGGCGGCGGTGGCAGCGGGCGGCGAGCCGGGGGCCTTCTTCCCATAGAAGTTCCTGGGGAGGCGTGGTGTCGAAGAAGGAACAGGAACTGCGGCTGGGGACGCTGGACATGCTGTCCTGCGGACGCTGGTACTGGGGCCGGCGCACGGGCACACCATTGCGCATGTGATCAAGCACACGTCGGAGGACGTATTCCGGATTGAGCAGGCTCGCTCTATCCGATTGGACGGGTGCTGGGACATGCGGGCGGAGCGGTGGAGTGAGGCTTCCCACCCTGTCTCCCCGAACGACACGGGGAGACAAAGATGGGGTACCCGGGATCGTGCTGCGAAGGCGGCTGAGTAGGGAAGGGTCGCCCGGGGCGACCCTATTTGTTGCGGTGACTGGAGGAGGTGGGGTGCGGTCAGGCGGCCGCGGCTTTTTCGATTTCGGACCACTCGGCGTCGCTGAGCTGGATGGCCGCGGCTTTCAGATTTTCTTCCAGGTGCTGAACGGACGAGGTGCCGGGAATCGGGAGAATGACGGGCGAGTGATGGAGGAGCCAGGCAATGGAAAGCTGGCTGGGAGTGGCGTTGTGTTTCTTAGCGGCGGTGGCGAGAGCTCCGCCGGGCTGAGTGAGTTTGCCGGCGGCGACGGGGAACCAGGGGATGAATGCGATGTTGTGCTTCTCGCAGTACTGGAGAACGTCTTCGTGGGCGCGGTCGGAGAGATTGTATTTGTTCTGAACACTGACGATGGGGACGATCTTCCGGGCGCGCTCGATGTCGGGGACTTTGACTTCGCTGAGGCCGATGTGACGGATCTTGCCTTGTTTCTGCAGATCGCGAGCGGCGCCCAGGGATTCCTCGACAGGCGTTTGGGGGTCGATGCGATGGAGCTGCCACAGGGGGAGGGTTTCGAGGCGGAGCCAGCGCAGGCTGAGCTCAGCCTGTTGGATAAGGTAGTCGGCACGGCCGACGGGCTGCCAGACATTGGGACCCTGGCGCGTGAGTCCACCCTTTGTGGCGATGACGGTGCCGTGGCTATAGGGGGCGAGAGCTTCGCCAATGAGGGGTTCGCTGACGGCGGGACCATAGGAGTCCGCGGTATCGATAAAGTTGACGCCCAGCTCGACAGCGCGGCGGAGGACGCGGCGGGCGGCTTCGGGGTCTTTGGGCTCTCCCCAGATGCCGTCGCCGGTGATGCGCATAGCGCCGAAGCCGAGGCGGTTAACGGGGAGGTCGCCGCCGAGCGAGAAAGTTTTTGGTGGGGTGGTCATACCGGGTTCGATGACGGCAATAGGGGAAAGGACGCGGGAGTCCTAGCAGCCGGTTCGAACGTTTAGTAGCCTGTTCGAGAGAAGAAGGGGCATTGATGCACGCGCTCCGCAGCCGGACCCGTGCTTTCCGGGGTGCCGCCACGGGGTCTCCGCGCCGGAGTTACCGCTGAAAGCCTGGCGAAGATCCTGCGGAGGGAGATCGTGCCACTATTTTCTGCCTGGAGGAGTGCGGTTGATCGATCGAAACGGGAATCGGATGGACCTGCTGCGTTATGCAGCCTGCTTTGCGGTGCTGGTGTTGCTGGGGGCGGCGGGCTGCAGGAAGCCGGCGCCGAGCGTGGTCGGTCAGGGCCAGGACGCGCTGGTGGGCGGGACGGTTGAGCATACGAAGAATGCGCAGGTGGCCCGGTACACGATCAGCCCGCGGAGCGCGGCGCGCATCCGCGTGGACTTCGGCCCGACGACCGGCTATGGCCTGCGGACCTGGACGGTGAACGCGGCGGCGGGGCAGCCGGCGACGATTCTGGTGGCCGGGATGCGCGGCGACACGACCTACCACATGCAGGCGGTGGCGCAGTTCACCGATGGGAGGGTGGTGCGGGACGCGGATCACCCTTTCACCACGGGACATTACAAGAGCCGCATGATTCCGAAGATCACCGCCGAGTCGCCGGGCACGCCGCAGCCGGGGGTGGAGCTGTTGAATCCGGCGATCGGGCACTGGTATCAGGCGATCGTGACGGATCTGCAGGGGCATGTGCTGTGGGCGTACAACTACTCAGATCGGGAATCCTCGACGGCGGTGCAGTTCCACAAGGATCTGAATGAGGTGTATTTGACGCTGGCGCGGTGGCTGCACGGGCATTTTCGAAGCGAGGCACGACCGCCGTTGCCGAAGTTTCCGCGATTTGGGACCATCATCAACCCGATCAAACCGCTGGCGAACGGGAATTTCCTGATCGTGATCGGCCTCGCGTCGCACGAGCTGCTGGCGAGCCGCGACGGCACGCCGCCGCCGGACACGACCCTGGTGCTGCGCGAGATCAATCTGACCGGCGATACGATTCGGCAGATGGACATGCAGCAGCTGAACGACCGGCTGCGGGCGCGGGGCTACAAGGGGCCGACGCTGGAGATGGTGCACCACGACGTAGCGGTGCTGCCGAACGGACACATGGTGGTGCTGACGAACGCGACGCGGGAGTATACGAATCTGCCGGGATATCCGGGGAAAACGCGGGTGATCGGGGACATTTTGGTGGATCTGGATGCGCAGTGGCAGCCGGTATGGACGTGGAGCGAGTTCGATCATCTCGATGTGAACCGGCATCCGAAGGACTTTCCGGACTGGACGCATTCGAACGCGGTGGTCTACACGAAGGACGACGGCAACCTGATTGTGTCCTCGCGGACACAGAGCTGGGTGATGAAGATCGACTACCGCAACGGGCAGGGGACGGGAAAGATCCTGTGGACGCTGGGCGCCGGCGGGGATCTGCGGCTGATCGACGGGCAGGCGCCGCAGGACTGGAATTATGGGCAGCACAATCCGGAGATTTTCGGCGACCGCGATGCCGGCGTGTTCGATCTGGGCATGATGGACAACGGCTACGGACGCATCCTGGCGGACGGCAAGATGTGCGGAACGAAGGGCGCGGGCAAGTGCTATACAACCGTGCCGATCTTTCGCATCGACGAGGCGGCAAAGACGGCGACGCTGGTATTTCACGATGTGTTCCCGCCAAAGCAGTACTCCTACTGGGGCGGCGCGGTACAGCCGCTGGCGAATGGAAACGTGCAGATCGATTTGTGCAGCCAGGGAGACAATTCCGATGTGTGGGAAGTGACGCGTACGGCGGATCCGCAGACGGTGTGGCACATGCACGTGGAAGGGACGAACGATTACCGGACGAAGCGGCTGGGGAGTTTGTATCCGGGGGTGACGTGGTGAGGGCCGCTCGCCTGTCGCACTAGGGGGAGGAGCTCGCGACCCTTCCCAGATAGCGATCGAGCCACGCGAGGACCTCGCGGACCAGGGCGGGGCGATCTTCGGTGACGTCGTGCGGCGTTTCGAGAAGCACGTGCCGCTTATCAGCGGCGGGGGTTCCGAACATGCGAAAGAGCGGATCCTGCGAGGTCTCCACGGGGAAGGTGAAGTCGTAACGCCCGTTGACCATGAGGACGGGCTTCTTCATGCGGGGCGCGAAGTCGGCCTGATCGAATCCCGGCGATGGCTTAACGAGGAAATAGCCGCCGTCGAGGAAGATGGCGGTGCGCAGGCGATCCTGCAGCATGGTGGCAAAGATGACGCCGTCCGCGGCGCCCATGCTCACGCCGAGGTAAGCGCGCTTCTCTTTGTCGATATCGGAGCGGGTATCGAGGTAGTCGATGGCGCGGGCCGCGTCTTTGTACCAGTCCACGGGCTCGTTAACACTGTCGGGCTGGGCGGGGAGCAGATGGGCGTGCCGGCGCTCGTAGGTGTCCTCGTAAACGGGATACATGACGGCTCGGCCGCTCTGGATGATGTAGTCGAAGAAATTCACGTCGCCCAACTCGCTGCTGTCAGGCGGCAGGAAGAGAACGCGGGCGCTGGGAAAGAACAGGATGGTCTGGTAGGGCGGCTTCACGCGCTTCGGCAGGAAAAGGTACGCAGACATGCGCTCGCCGTTGTAGGCGGTGTCGAAGGTGACCTTCTCCTCGCGCCAGTCTTCGGTTTCCTTGACGACGCCTTCGCTTTGGGCGTTGAGCGGCGTCTTCGGATACGCATAAAGGAGCGAGTAGGCACGAAAGACGGCGTCGCTGACGGGGGTGTATTTTGCGAAGTCGCGGGTGATGCGATGGATGGGTGATGCGGCTGCCGCGGGGATGGCGCCGAGGTTGCGGACGCAGCGGAATCCATTGGTATCCGAGCGGTCGAAGGGAGAGAGCGCTTCCGGGCTGGTGTAGAGATAATTGGGGGACTTCCACGAGCCGCCGAGGATGAAGCGCACGTCGCCGTCCACGGGATTGGCGATCCACTCGCGAGCGTTGCCGGCGAGATCGTAGGTGCCATCGGCGCCGAGGTCCTGGTACGCGCCGGCCGGAGCAGGATGGCCGGTGGTCAGGTTCGCCAGCTGGACGGTGGAACCGGCGTCTTCAAAATCGGCAGCCTGATACCACTGGCCGAGCACAGGCAGAGTCTTGCCCGCCCAGGCGGCGTAGGCCGAGGCTTCGAACCAGCTGACTCCGGCAACGGGGAAATCGGCGTGGCCCTGGGGATAATGGCCGCCGGCCCAGGTAGAGGGCCCGGGGCGGTCTGTCGTGTCACGGAAAAGAGAGATGGCCTGGCTCCAGGGGAGGGTCTGCCCATCCCGCTGAAATACGGCAGGCCAGTATTGTGGTTTCTGATAGCCTCCGTCGTCGAGGAAAGTCTGATATTGGCGATTGGTGACCTCGTAACGATCGATGTCGTAGGGAGGGAACCGATAAGGCCCCATCCAGCCGATGAATGCGTTGTAATCTCCCCACGATCCGCCGGCCGCGTAGACCATGCCGGGAGGCGCTTTTTGGGCGGGCGCGAGGGGAAAATCCATGCTCTGCGCGGTGGCGGGCGCGACGAGCATGGTGCCGATGCCGGCTTTGGCGACGGTCCAGCGAAAGTGTCCCTTCGGGATGCGGATCTGGAGCGGTGTGACGCCGAGAGGGAGAGCCGGTCCGTGAAGGGCGAGGTAATCCTGGATGCTCACCTGGGCGCCGGAAGGCTCGGAGGTGATGGAGACGAGTTGCGTGCCGGCGTTGGCGATCTGACGGAGATGCGCATCTCCGGGCAGATCGTTTTCGGCTCGGCGCAGCAGAGCGAAGGCGGCGAGAGGACGGCGGCCTTCGAGGAGCGATTCGATTTGGGGAACGGCGTCTTCGCGCGCCCAGCGGTGCTCGGCCATGCGCCGGTAGAGCCACCAGCCGGTCGTGGCGCCGGCCACCACAATCAGGGCCAGAGCCGCAGCGATGGTCCGCAGAAAGCGTGTGAAGGGCTGAGAGGTGAGGGGAACACCGGCGCTCATGGTGGCGAGGAGCGCCGAGGCATCGCGCGCCATGTCGGCAGCCGTGGCATAGCGGTTTGCCGGATCCTTCTGGAGGGCGCGCTGCACGATGCGATCGGCCTGTTCCGGAGCATCGGGACGAATTTGCCGAAGTGGCGTGAGCCGCTCCTGGGTGATGGCCTGCAGCACGGCCAGGACGCTGTCGCCCTGGAACGGAGGGCGTCCGGTGAGGGTTTCAAAGTAGAGCGCGCCGAGACTCCAGAGATCAGCGCGGGCGTCAACCGGCTTGCCCAGCGCCTGTTCCGGGGACATATAGAGAGGCGTGCCGACCAGGGCGCTGGTGTGGTGGTGAGACTGGGTGGCATCCGGGGCGGCGAGGAGTTTGGCCACGCCGAAGTCCAGGACTTTGGCATGGCCGCGCGGCGAGAGCATGACGTTGGCCGGCTTGAGATCGCGATGGATGACGCCCCGCGCGTGTGCCTCTTCGAGGGCGCCCGCAATTTCGACGGCGATGCGGGTCGCCTCCGCGGCCGGGAGTGGGCCGGCCTGCAGGTGCGCCCGGAGGGACTGGCCCTGGACGCACTCCATGACGAGGTAGTCGATGCCGTCCTGTTCGCCGACATCGTAGAGCGCTGCGATGTTGGGATGGTTCAGGCGCGCGAGGGCCAGAGCCTCGCGCCGGAAGTGGCTGCGCATGGCTGCGTCGGTGAGAAAGCCGGAGGCGAGAATCTTAATGGCGACGGTGCGCTCGAGCTTTTCGTCGCGGGCGCGGTACACAACGCCCATGCCGCCCGCGCCGAGGAGTTCTGTCAGGGAGTAGCGGCCGAGGCGTGTACCGGGACCGAGCGGCTGGGCGGAATTCGGCGAGCCGGAGCCGCCGGTGTTCTCCATCCACGGAGAACTGTGCAGGAAACCGGTGAGCCGGTCATTCTCGTCGAGAAGCTGCTGCACCTGTTGCCGGAGGTCGGGGCGGTCCGCACAGGTTTCGTCAAGGAACGCGGCACGCTGTTCGCGAGGCAAGTCGAGGGCTTGTCCAAAGAGCTGCTCGACTCTGGCGTCCGCGTTTTCCATCCCCTGCACCCCGCCCGCATCCCGGCTTGGAATGGCTTTCACAGTACCATGCGGGGATCGCGAGAAAAAAGGACTTCGCGGGCTGACGTGGTCAGGGTTCGCGAAGGATGTTTATGCTCACAGACCTGCTGGTTGATCGGCGATAGAGCTCGCCGATTACCTGGGAGACTGTTTTGTTTGAGATGGGAACGGCCGCTGATGCGGCTGTTGGGGGCTGGGTTGGTGGGAGAAACCTGATGGGGACGGGCTGGGGGAGATTGGCGGGATTCTTCGGCCGCTGGCGCGGCCTCAGAACGGGGGCCACTCTAAACTCCCGCCTTCGAGGAGATAAGCGCATTTTTCCACGCGATAGCCCTGGCCGTCGGCGACGGCGAAGACGCGGGGCTTACCGGTGGGGCTGGTGCTCCAGAGAGAGACGCCGGCGTAGGCGCCGTCCTTGCGGACGATGTAGTACTCCATGTCGAGGAGGCGGACCTTGGTCATGTCACCGTTGTAGTTACGAACGATGCGGCGCATGACTTCGAGGCCGGCGTCTTTTGGATCCATGCCGTGGCGCATGAGCTCCACGACGGTGTGGGCGCCGACGACCCTGATGTTCTCTTCGCCTGAACCGGTGGCGCCCGCGGAGCCTACATCCTGATCGGTCCACGAGCCGGCACCGAGGATGGGCGAGTCACCAAGGCGGCCGGGCAGTTTCCAGGCGAGACCGGAGGTGGTGGTGGCGCCGGACATTTCGCCTTTGGTGTTGACGACGGAGACGTGGATGGTGCCGGTGGTGGGCCAGAGGATCTGCTCGGCGGCGTAGAGGCGGTCGTCCGGGGCGATGCCGAGGTCGGCGGCCATCTGCATGAGCTTTTGCGTGCGGAGGCGGATCGTCTCCGCCCATTCGGGCGTGGGGTGGCGAGGGACGCGGCCGGGGCGAAGAGATCCGCCTGCGGGTGCGGACGTATGTCTCAGGGATCCTTCACTGCGTTCAGGATCGCTCAACTCCGGCGCCGGGACGCCGGAGTTGAGCGACATCCCATGGAGATCGATGGTGGGCTTGGGAGCGGGGCGGCCGGCGTAAGGATCTTTCCAGCCGGGCTCGGTCATGGAAGGCCCCCACCAGTCCATCTGGGAGTTGTTTTCTTTCCAGAGCATCCAGATTTTGCGGGCGTCGTCGGTGAGGAGGTCCTCGTGGGGGAAGCCCAGGTCGCGGGCGAAGCGGTAGGCGCCATCAGCGCAGAGCATGACGTGGCCGGTGTGCTCATAGACCTTGCGGGCAACGAGGCAGACATTCTTAATGTTGCTGACGCCACCAACGGAGCCCGCCGAGCGCGAGGGTCCGTGCATGCAGCAGGAGTCGAGCTCGACGACGCCTTCTTCGTTGGGCAGGCCGCCGTAGCCGACGGAGTGGTCTTTGGGATCGTTCTCGCGGCCGAGGCAGACGTGGTGGACAGCGTCCAGAGTGTCGGCGCCACCGAGGAGCATCCGGTGGGCTTCCTGGATGGTCTGGTCGCCGGTAACGCGGGTGACGATGACGGGCTGGGCCGGGGCCTTAAGAGCTTTGACGGATTCAGCGGTTTGCGCGAAGGCGTCGGGGACGGTTGCCGCCGTGAGGCCAAGGCCAGCAGTGGTGAGGGCGCCGAGCGCCAGGAAATCGCGCCGTGTTGTCATGGCGGGAATGGTAACAGACTGAAGGTAGCCGGTAGCCGGGCCCGGAGGCGGGCGATGTGGGGGCTTCTTTAATGGATGCAGGGCAGGTTGTTCGGCTGGCCGTGGGCATTGGGCTGGGCGCCCCAGCACTCTTTGCCGGTGATGTTGAGTCTGGCAGCGTCGGAGTCGAGCGCGACGAGAAACACGGCGATGGTGCGGTAGTTCTCGTAGTAGGCGTTGGCATCGATGGCGGAGGGGAGGTCTTTTTTTGAGCCAGGCCAGCCGGCTTTGCCCAGAGGAACGGAGTGCAGGAGGATGTCGGGGATATAGTCGTCGCGAAAGCGGTGCGTGTCATCCACGGCGAGCCACTCGCGCGGAGAGGTGAGTTGGGGCCGCGGGATGCGGGGGTCAATGAGGGAGGCGGCCAGCAGTTCGATCTGGAGATGAATGTCGGCCTGGGAAAAGTCGTTCCAGTTGGAAGGTGTAAAGAAGCGGAGCGTGGGATCGAGCCCGAGAGCGTCGAGGGCGACGACGGCGCGGATATGCTTCTTCTGATCGCGGGAAAGGGATTTCACGAACGCAGCATCCCCGGCCTCGCCGGCGGATTCCAGAAAGATCCATGTGTTGCGCCGGGCCTGAACCTGGAGGGCC
This sequence comes from Acidobacteriaceae bacterium, assembly GCA_036269135.1. Lineage (GTDB taxonomy): Bacteria > Acidobacteriota > Terriglobia > Terriglobales > Acidobacteriaceae > Palsa-343. The sequence goes on along the minus strand of DATASQ010000009.1, from coordinate 64,655 downwards.
AGGCAGAGCGCGGGCAGAAGCGCGGCGCCGGACCAGTCGTCGAGGGCGGACTCGCCTTTGCCGCGGCGGGTGTAGTGGGCGACGACCACCAGGGTGTCCGGGGAGGAAGAAGGCCAGGTGCAGAGGAGGTTTTGTGCACCGGGATGATGCTTGTCCCTGACCGGCTGGGTGCGCAGGCGCTTGCCCGTGCAGTTGACCCGGGCGAAGAGTCTCCGGAGCACGGTGAAACGGGCAGCGTCGGTGGGCGGAAGGTCGTGGACCCGGGCGTCGAGGGAACTGCGGGGCGTCGTGTAATAGTAGTAGCCGGTTTGGGCGGCGGATGGGTGCGCTGACGAAGGTTGCGCGGATGAACCGGGGTGCGCGGCGGATGTTTGCGGCGATGCGCAAGGGGCTGCGAGCAGAAGTGCAGCGACCATGAGCACCCCGCGCGGCATGAAGGTCAGGATAACAGCAGGAAACGTCGGCGAGCCTCCTCCGCACTGGTGGGCAAAGCGAAAACTACGCTAATCTTGACTTTCTTTTTGGGGGAGTACATGAGGGCAAGCGGATTGTGGGTATTGCCGTGCGTGGTGCTGGCGACAGCGGTGGCCGGCGCGCAGTTGACCGTGGACACGCTGTCACCGGATCTGGCGCAGAAAGTGGATGCGGTAGCGGAGCAAGCGCTGGCGACCACCGGCGTCCCCAGTGCGTCGCTGGCGATTGTGCGCGACGGAAAAATCGTCTACACGAAGGCCTACGGCGAGGCGCACCTCGATCCGAATGAGCCGGCGGAGCCGCACATGCGGTATTCGATCGGATCGATTTCGAAGCAGTTCACGGCAACGGCGATCCTGATGCTGCAGCAGCAGGGCAAGCTGTCGGTGAACGATCCGGTGGGGAAGTATCTGCCGGAACTGACGCACGCGAACGAGGTGACGATCCGCGAGGTGCTGTCGCACACGTCCGGCTATGAGGATTACTGGCCGGAGGATTATCTGATGCCGCCGATGGAGAAACCCACGACGGCGCAGCACATTCTGGAGGTGTGGGGAAAGAAGCCGCTGGATTTCGCGCCAGGGACGAAGTGGCAGTACTCGAATACGGGGTACGTGATTGCCGGCCAGATTGTGGAGAAGGTGAGCGGCGAGCCGTTGATGCAGTTTCTGGAGGACCACATCTTTCATCCGCTGGAGATGAAGGAGGTGTGGAACTCCGATGTGACGAAGCTGGGAGAGACGGACGCGGCGGGCTATATCCGGTACGCGCTGGGGCCGCTGCGGCCGGCGCCGAAGGAGGGGCGCGGATGGATGTTTGCGGCGGGCGAGCTGGCCATGCCGGCCTACGACCTGGCGCAGTGGGACATCAGCGTGATGGATCGCAGCCTGCTTGCGCAGAAGTCGTACGACGAGATGGAGACCGCGGTGATGCTGAAGGACGGGAGCAGCTCACATTACGGCCTGGGGATGTTTGTGCGGGATCTGGACGGGCACCCGGAGCTGGAGCATTCGGGAGAAGTGTCAGGATTCGTCTCGGAGAATATGGTCTTCCCGAAGGACCGGATCGCGATCGCGGTGCTGACCAACCAGGACGCGTCGCGGGCGGCGGGGGTGATTGGGCGTGAGCTGGCGCCGCTGCTGCTGGGCATTTCCCAGGCGACGCCGACGGCGGCCGAAGCGCGGGCGCAGGACCTGTTCGAGAGCTTCCAGCAGGGAAAGATCGATCGCAGCCTGTTTACGCCCTGGTGCAACGCGTATTTCGACGAGCAGGCGCTGGGCGATTTTCAAACCAGCCTGGCGCCGCTGGGCAAGCCGGCAAGCGTCACGCAGATCGTGGAAGAGTTGCGCGGAGGGATGACGTTTCGGGTGTTTCGGGTGGAGTTCGTGAGCGGAGCGAAGCCGGTGATCCTGACGACCTACACGGAGCCGGACGGAAAGCTGGAGCAGTACATGGTTTTTCCGGCCAGCTAGCCGGCCAGCCCGGCGGGGCACCTTCGGAGCGCCACGGCAGTGTCCTGGGCATTCTGCATAAGGGGAAGTGCAGGACCGGGCGCTTTCCTGGTCTTTTCACGGATTCGTAAACCGCCATTCACCATTCGGAACCAGAATCGACTCAGTTTTTCTAAAGAGGAGAGAGCCGCGGGCGGGATTTTGAGTCCGGCGGCGGTGCCGGCCGTTGGCGCGGCGCCGTGTTTTCCACAGCATATCCAGGCGGCTGGAGCGGCATTTCCCGTTCTTTATTTCCTTATTTTTCATGGCGTTTAACGTGGCATTCAAATAGCCGGATTAGGGTAGACGAGTCGTGAGCCTGCGCATTCAGGAACCCCGCGCCCCCAAGAATCCCGAGACGGCCCTTCCGGTGGACGGGATCGTCGCGGTTTCAGTTCCTGCCCCGACGTCAGCGATTCGCAGCTATTTGCAGAGCCGAGGGAACTCCAGCGTAGCCGACTCGACTTTCCGCTGGCTGATGCTGCTGTGCGCTCTGAGCATCTTTGGGATCGTGGCGCTGATCGCCACCGAGCTGGTGATCCACTCCCAGATCACGCTGGCGAAGTTTGGGTGGAAGTTCTTTGTAGGGTCGGCCTGGGACCCGGTGAACGACAATTTCGGTGCGCTGCCGTTCATCTATGGAACCCTCACGACATCGATCGTGGCACTGATCATTGCGGTGCCTTTGGCGGTCGGTGTGGCGGTCTTTCTGACGGAGATGTGCCCGAAGGCGCTGCGGGGCGCGCTCTCGTTTCTGACCGAGCTGCTGGCGGCGATTCCCAGCGTGGTGTATGGGCTGTGGGCGATCTTCGTGCTGGTGCCCCTGCTGCGGACTTATATCAACCCGTTTCTGATCGATGTGCTGGGGTGGACGGGATTTTTCGTGCGGCCGGACTTCGGGATCGGCACATTCGCGGCGGGAGTGATTCTGGCCATCATGATTCTGCCGATCATCTCGTCGCTGACCCGCGAGGTGATGTCGGCGGTGCCGCACTCGCAGCGGGAAGCGGTGCTGGCGCTGGGAGCGACGCGCTGGGAGATGATCCGGATGGGGGTGCTGCGCAACGCGCGCATCGGGATCGTGGGTTCAATCATTCTGGGACTGGGTCGCGCTCTGGGGGAGACCATGGCGGTGGCGATGGTGATCGGGAGCAGCCCGACCATCTCGAAATCGCTGCTGGCGCCGGCGGCCACCATGGCCAGCGTGATCGCGAATGAGTTTGCCGAGGCGGCGGATGACACGTACCGCAGCGCGCTGATCGAGATTGGGCTGGCGCTGTTTCTGGTGACCATTGTGGTGAACATCTTCGCGCGATTACTGGTGTGGGCGGTGACGCGGGGCGCACCGGCGAGGGCGAGCTGATGAGTGGAGCTGCGGTTTCACTGCGTTCGAGTGCGCTGAACCGGCATTGGCGCCGGGTGACCAATCATATGGCCACAGTCCTCGCGGTGGGCGCCACGGTTCTGGTGATCGCGCCGCTGGTGGCGATCTTCGCGGATCTGGTGTACAAGGGCGTGGTTTCGCTGAACTGGGATTTCTTTACCAAGCTGCCGGTGCCGGTGGGGGAAAAGGGCGGCGGCATGGCCAACGCCATCGTGGGCTCGGGGGTGCTGCTGGGCCTGGCCAGCGCGATGGGCGTGCCGATGGGGATTGCCGCGGGCATTTATCTGTCGGAGTACGGGCGCGGAACGAAGCTGTCGACCCTGGTGCGGTTCACGGCGGACGTGCTGAACGGCGTGCCCTCCATCGTGATGGGGATCGCGGTCTACGCTCTGGTGGTGGAACCGATGAAAGGGTTCTCAGCGTTCGCCGGGGGCGTCGCGCTGGGCATCATGATGATCCCGACGGTGGCGCGCACGACCGAAGAGATGCTGCTGATGGTGCCACATTCCATCCGCGAGGCGGCGCTGGGGCTGGGCGTGCCCACCTGGCGATCGATGTTATCGATTACGCTGAAGACGGCGCTGCCCGGCGTGATTACCGGGTGCATGCTGGCCTTCGCCCGCATCGCCGGCGAGACGGCTCCGCTGCTGTTTACGGCCTTCGGCAACAATTTCTGGAGCACGGCGATCAACCAGCCGATTGAGGCGCTGCCCCTGCAGATTTATGTGTACGCGCTGTCGCCCTACGACGAGTGGCACCGGCTGGCGTGGGCCGGTTCGCTGGTGCTGATTGTGCTGATCGTGCTCGCGGTCTCTCTGGTTCGCTATGTGACCTCGCGCGGAGTTCTGAAAGGAAACAGTTAGGATGGGCGTCGGAATTGAAGTCAACAACCTGAATGCGTGGTACGGAACGAATCACACGCTGCAGGAAATCACGCTGCACATTCCGGCGAATGAGGCGACGGCGCTGATCGGACCTTCGGGCTGCGGCAAATCGACGTTTGTGCGCTGCCTGAACCGGATGCACGAGACCAACCCGGTCGCCCGAGTGACGGGCGAGGTGAAGATCGGCGGAATGGACATCTACAACCAGACATCGGCGGTGGAGGTGCGGCGGCGGATCGGCATGGTCTTTCAGCGGCCGAATCCGTTCCCGACCATGTCGATCTACGATAACGTGGCGTCGGGGCTGAAGCTGAATGGCTACCGGAACCGGCGGGTGCTGGACGAGGTAGTGGGACGCTCGCTCCAGCAGGCGGCGCTGTGGGACGAAGTGAAGGACGACCTGAAGAAGAAGTCCGGGGCCAGCCTGTCCGGCGGGCAGCAGCAGCGGCTGTGCATCGCGCGGGCTCTGGCGGTGGATCCCGAAGTGCTGCTGATGGACGAGCCGGCGTCGGCGCTGGATCCCGTTTCGACGGCAAAGATCGAGGATCTGATTTTTCAACTGAAGTCGCAGTACACGATCGTCATCGTGACGCACAATATGCAGCAGGCGGCGCGCGTGGCGGAGCGAACCGGATTCTTTCTGAACGGCAAGCTTATCGAATTCGATTCGACGCACAAAATCTTTACAAACCCCGGGGATAAACGGACGGAAGATTACATCACGGGCAGGTTCGGATAATGGCGCGCATACGGTTTCACCAAAACCTGGACGATCTGAAAGAGAAGTTGCTGGTCATGGCAGGCATGGCCGAGCAGTCGATCCAGCGCGCCGTGGAAGCCTATCGGGTGCGCGACCTGTCGATCTGCGACCTGGTCGATCGCGGGGAGATGGCGATCAACCGGCTGGAGCGGGAAATCGATCAGATGGCGCTGGACCTGCTGGCCATGGAGCAGCCCATGGCGATCGACCTGCGCTTCATCCTGTCCGTCATCAAGATCAACGCGGATGTGGAGCGGGTGGGCGACTCATCGCGGGTGATCAGCGACCGGGTGCGGGAACTGCAGGCCTTCCCGGTGGTGGAGCTGCCCATCGATATTCCGCGCATCGCCAACCTGTCGAGCGGCATGGTGCGCAAGGCGCTGCAGGCGTTTATCGAGGGCGACGCGGAGATGGCCGAGAGCGTGCTTTCGATGGACGACAGCGTGGACAAGCTGAACGGCGCGGCGCATTACGCGCTGCTCAACCTGATGAAGAAGGAGCCGGAACTGGCGCCCCAGGCGCTGAATGCGCTGATGATTTCGCGGGCGCTGGAACGGGTGGCCGATCACGCGACCAACATCGCGGAAGACGTGATCTTCTGGGTGCGCGCCGCAGATGTGCGCCACCATATGGGCGCCCCGGCGACCGCCGTGAGCCTCGGGAACAACAATCAGCCGGCGGCGGGATCCCAGTAATCGAGTAAGGACAGCGCGGGATAGTAGAGGCCCAGCCGCAAGGGTGCTTCGGGTCCGTGCAGCGCACGCAGGATACGGCCGTAGGCTTCGAGCTGGGGCGCGTAGCGGGTGCGTTCCTGCGCGAGGAAGAGCGTTCCGGAGGGACCGGGGCTGGTTTTGTAGTCGATGATCCAGTAAAAATCGGAGCCTTCGGCGAGCGGGCTGGGGCCAGCCCGGAAAATGCGGTCGGCGCGAAGCGTACGCAGCTGGGCCGACCCGGTTTCCTCTGGAAGATAGCCGGACCAGGAGATTTCCGACTGAGCACCGGGGTGGCCGGCGACGATCCATCGGCAGACGGGATCGGCAGCGCAGGCACGCAGCATTTTTGTCACAGCGGCGGTGGCCGATGTGAGCGCGTCGCCGGTGAGAGCGGCGGCGCGGAGCAGGCCGGCAGCCCGGGCGCGCAGATCCGCCGGCGCGAGGGCAGGGAGATCCGGCCCCACGCGCTGCAGCATCGTGTGCACTGCAGAGCCGATCAGGCGGGCCTGGCGCGATCCCTCGGTACGGTGGAAGGCCGGCGCGTCCGTTGCGCCGGTAACAAATATATCGGCGAATGTGACATTTGGAATCCCGGGCACGGGTTCGGTATCGAGGAACAGGCGTCGCGGTCCTGGTGCCGAAACCGGGCTGGAGACGGCGGCGATCTCCTCGAGCACGCCGGGAGTGGGGAAGGCAAGGACGCGCGGCGGCGCGGAAACCGGCTGGGGCGAACGAGCGGCGGCTTCGAATTCGTCCTGGAGCGCCGGCCAGGCGGTGGCGAGCAGGCTGTCTTTGTTGGCCGGGCGCAGTCCGTGTGCTCCATACACAGCAGCCCCGAGCAGATGCAGCTCGCGGCGGGCGCGGGTGCAGGCCACATAAAAGAGGCGCTTGCGCTCTTCATCGAAACGAATCTGCCGCTGGCGTCGAACCCAGCGGTAGAGAGGCTCGGTGTCTTCTCCGTGGAGGCCGATGGGGGCCACCAGGAATTCGGTTTCGCCGGACCGCCAGGGATCGATACGTTCGAGCGAGCAGACGAGCGGATTGTCGTCGCCGGAGGAGCTGCGGTCGAGCCCCGGGACAATCACCACGTCGAAGCCAAGGCCTTTGGCCTTGTGGATGGTCATGAGCTGGATACCGCAGCTTTCGCTGACGGCGGGGTCGGGCTGCGCGAACAGGCGATCCAGCTCCGCGGCGAATTCGCCCGTGAACGGCGCGAGCCCGTCGGGCGGCAACACGTCGAGCAGGGAGAAGAAGACCTGAGTATTTTCATGCGCGGCGGCGTCGATACAGGCCGGACCGCCAAGGGTGCGCCAGGCGCGCTCAATCCACATGGCGAAAGAGGGGACCTCGGCCTGACGCCAGCGCAGATCCATCGCACGGCGCAGAATCTCGGCGGTGCGGCCAAGGCGCCGCTGCCCGTCGGGTGAGAGAAGATGCTGGTGCAGGTCGATCAGCTCGAGAACCGAGTTCCTTTTGAATGCGGGATTGTCGGAGCCGGTGAGGCGGTGCAGGTCGTCCAGCGTGAGGCCGCACCAGGGCGCGCGGAGAACGGCGAGCCACGCGATGCGATCCATAGGGTGAAGGAGAGCGCGGGTGAGCGCAAGGAGATCGAGAAGCTCCTGACGCTCCGAGAGGCGCTCAATTTCCACGGCGCGGAAAGGGATTCCGCGGCGCCGGAGCAGAGGCACCAGCTGGGCCAGATGGGGCCGGGCGCGAACAAGAACGGCGACGCGGTACTCCTTGCCCTCGGCGCGTGCAGCCTCAATCGCGGGTACCTGCTGCTCAAGGATGGTCAGAATCTCCTGCGCTTCGAACTGCTGGGCGTTGCGCGTCGCGTCGGGCGTGGGGCGGCGATCCGGAGTACCGAGAACTTGCGCGTGAACGTGGAGCGCGGGCTCGGGCAGGGCGGGGTCGCGCGCCGAAGCCGGGGCGAAGGCAATTGCGGCAGATCCAGGCGGCGGATCGCCGGCGCAAATGCTCGTGAACATGCGGTTCAGCGGATCGGTGAGTCCGGCATGCGAGCGGAAGTTAACGGAGAGCTGGACGGGTTCGCAGCGGATGCAGTTGGGCTGCTCTCCGATGCCGTGGTCGCGCACGTGAGTAAACAGCTCCACCTCTGCCTGGCGGAACATATAGATGGACTGCATGGGGTCGCCGACCAGAAATATGGAGCGACGCTCGGCGGGATCGGTATCCCAGGCGGACAGCAGGAGCGTGACCAGCTTGTGCTGGGTGCGCGAGGTGTCCTGGAATTCATCAACGAGGAGATGGCGCAGGTTGCCGCCGATGGCGAGGAGCCGGTCGGGCGCGTGTTCGAGCACTTCGATGGCGGCGAGAGAGACTTCGGTAAAGTCGACAGCATCCTTCTCGGCAAACACGATTCGGAGTTCGGCCGTGGCCTGACGAAGCACCGTAAAAACGTGGCGCAGGGTGGTCCATTGCTCTTCGGAATACCGGTCGGGCGGAAGCTTACGCAGCGCGCGCAGGGCGGAGAGCAGGTCGTGCCGGTGCTGGAGCCAGGCGAGCAGGCGCTCCATGGTTTCTTTGCGGTCCTTCTCCTCGCGCGTGCGGGAAGGAAAACCGTGGCGCTTGTCGACCCGTGTGAGCCACTCGTGTTTGCTGTTGAGCAGGAATTCGCAGAGACTGCGCCAATGATCCAGAGGCATGGCGTTTGAGAACTCGGTGACGCCGGCCAGGAGAGCGACCTTTTCATTTCCCTGAGAGGCGGCGTAGCTCGTGAGTTCGATCAGCTGGCCGGCAATAGCGGGCTGGCCGGCGAGAATGCGGTCCGCCTCGCCAATGACGCGACGGATTTCGCGATGGAAGGGCTCTTCAAGTGTGCTGCGCAGGCGGTCCCAGTCGTCTTCGCTCATGGTGCGGGGCGAGGGGAAGGCCTGAAGCCACTGATCGCGCCGCTCAAGCATGGAGGCGAGGAGATTTTCGCAGTCCTGAAGGCGATTGTCGCGGAGGTCAAGGAGGTGCGCGAGTCCGGCGTCGAGCGCTGGATCGGCATGGCCGAGGCGGTCAAGGGTGCGGCGCGCGGCGAGATGATAAAGAAGCGTGGCATCGTCAACCGGCTGCAGGCGGCCGCCCAGACCGGCCAGGAGCGGACGGTCGTACGCGATGCGCAGGCAGAGCGAGTCGATGGTTTCAATGAGGAGCCGGTGCGGCTGCCGGAGCAAATCCCATCCGCGCCGCTCGGCGTGCGCCCAGGCCTCCTGCGCGGGGCCGAGGCGCTCGATCTGTTCGGGACCGACGGGACGGCGGCCGGCAACGGCTTCCAGATCGGAGAGGATGCGGTTGCGCATTTCCGCAGTGGCGGCGCGGGTGAAGGTGATAGCGAGGATCTCCTCCGGCTCATCGACAACGGCGAGCAGACGCAGGAAACGGCGAGTGAGGAGTTCGGTTTTGCCCGAGCCCGCGGGGGCCTGCACGAGCACAGAGCGGCGGATGTCAAGGGCCTGCTCACGCGCGGCGATGTCGGCCGGGGCGTCGACGAGGATGTCAGGCATCGGCAGTCTCCTCGTCGTCTTCGGCGGCGGAAGCGAGGTCGAGTTCAGCCTTACGGCAGAGGGCAGGCAGCGCGCACTGTTTGCATACCTGCGGCCCGCGCGGCGTAACCGTGGCCACGCCATGAAGAAATTCCAGAGCGAGATCCTCGAGAGCGCGTGCCCACTCGTCGCGCATCTCGTCGGAATAAGGATCCGTGACAATTACCTCTTTGTCGCCAAAATCGGCGGAGAGTTGGGCATGGGCGTCGCGGACGCGGCCTTCGAACCCGGTATTGCGTTTCTTATTGGTGCTGCCGGCGCGGATTTTGGCGAAGAGCACACCGCTCAGGTTCTCCACATGGCCGCAGGCGGCGTAAAGGGGAAGCTGCGGCTCATCGGGGCGATCGCCTTTCCAGGCCGCGGGCGAGATGCGCCCGGTCTTGTAATCGAGGAGAAGGCGCGAGCCGTCGGGCAGGAGATCGATGCGGTCGGCGCGCAGGTTGAGACGGAGGTCGCCGATGTGAACATCGGGAAGGCGCTGCTCGCGGGCTTCCACAGTAAAGGGCTGACGCCGGGCTTCGCAGGCCAGCCATTCGGTAAGACGGGCATGGAGGCGGCGCTTTTCCGCTGCGAGATAAGCACTCTGCCAGGGATGGTCGGGAGCAGCAGCGAATCTGAGGCGAAAGACCGCGTCGATGTGGGCGTCGAGCAGGGCAGGGATCTGTTCCGTATCGATAACAGTGACAATATCGTCCCGGGTCCGGAGCGTGGCCAGCACGGGCGAGCCCTCGCTGGAGGTTCCCGGCACAGGCGATCCGCCGAAGAGGCTCTGCAGGATTTCGTGGAGGATCCGGCCTTTATCGGCAGGAGGGAGACCCTTCTCCGCGATGTCGAGCGGTTCAGCACCGAGACGCCGACGCGCGAAGGCCTGGAAGGGACATGCGGCCTGGGCCTTGAGAACCGTGGCGCCGCCGGCGTTTTGCTCCACTGGCCACGGAAGGGATTCGGCATCGGGAACGGGTTCCGTGGGAAGGTTTTCGGGTGCGGAGGAAGGAAGGGCAGCGGGATCGGCTCTCACCTGGTCAGGGAAAAGGCCGGCGATGAGAGGCGAGGGACGCAGGTCAGCCTCCTTGTCGCGTTCAGCGTAGCTAAAGACGATGGTGGGCGCCGACGCGAGAAGGCGTGCGGTGACGATAGCGGCAAGGTTCCAGTCGTCCGCGGGCGTGTTGTGGGGCATGTCGAACTGGCGCTGCACGGCGGCCGGCAGCAGGGGATGAAAGCGGCCACGTTGCGGCCAGGCCGCCTCGTTGGTGGAGAGGAACCAGAGGGCGTCGAATTGCTGACCCGAGGATTCAAAGGGGCCCATGATCTGAATGGGCGCGTCGTGCGACTCGGGGGCAAAGATTGTTTCGCGAGCGGTGCGCTCGAGCAGCGCGACGAAATCGATCCAACTGGAGCGCGTGCCGTCGAAGTCGAGCAGGGCAACTTCATCGAGGAGACGCTGCCAGCGCTCCAACGCCTGATACTGGACGGAGTCCGGCGAGCGGTCGCCGGGCCAGCCGCCGGCCTCGAGCCCTTGCTGGGCGAGGTCGGCCAGGGCCGAGGGCTGGCGCGATGTGTCGAGGATCTGGTTGGCGACGGCGGCCTGCTGTATCGCGCCCAGAGCCGTCCACAGGCCGCGCAGGCCGGGCGCGCTGGTGAGCGAGGCACGGTAGCTGGCGAGGGAACGTTCGGGGGTCAGCAGGCCCAGGTCCGCATTGCGCTGGCGAGCGTCGTGCCGCGCGAGAGCCCGCGATTGTGTCGCAGTGTCGGCGACGAATCCCGAGAGAACCAGCCACGAAATCTCTTCTTCCCGCAAAGGCGCAGCGATCCAGCGCAGCAGGAGCAGGGCTGCGCGGATGACGGGCACCTCGGCCAGCGGCTGTCCGAGGGAGAACTCCCAGGGCATGACGGCGGAGGGCTCACGGAGGTCTTCGCTCCCCGGCATGAGAATGCGCCGAAAGGCACGGTCGATCGGATTGCGGAGGGCAGCAAGGCCGGGTACGAGAACGCCGATGCGCGCGTCAGGATGGGCGAGAAGGAACTCGCGGGCCCATACAGCGCAGGCGTCGATTTCGGAGCGCTGATCGGGGGCGGCGCGCCAGGAACGCGCGGCCGTCGCCGGGGGAAAGTCCGGTTCGGGGCGAAATTCGATGACCGTCACTTTGAACCGTTCGAGAGCGCCGAGAAAATCGCGATGCGCCGGTGGCATGCGATCGAAGCCGATGAGGACGATTTCCGGGGGCAGAGTGAGGTGCTCGGCTTCCGCCGTGAGGAAGCCGGCGAGCTGGGCTGCACTGAGCCAGCGGTTGCGGGCGCACTCGCGGTCAAACTCCGCGGCCCAGTGACGGAAGCGCTCGGCGTCGGTCTGTTCCCAGGCCTGACGGCGCGTCCCATGCGCGGTGTACGTCGACAGCAACGACCAGGCTTCGGCGGCGAGAGCGGCCATCGCTTCGGGGGCGAGGACCAGGGCGGCGTCCTCGCGCTGCACCCGAGTCCACAGAGCCTGCTCCTGCAGCGGCGAAAGAAGCATGGGCGCGTTCGGCACGGAGAAGGCATAGTCGCGGAAGAGGCCTCGCAGCCAGGAGTCCCAGTCGACAATGGCCGGCGAAGGCCAGACGCGGATGCCGGCGGCGCGCTGCGATTCAGCGAAGCGGAGGTGGAGGGCGCGAGTGGTGCGCGGGCTGGCGGCGACGATGGTGGCGCCGCGCCGGAGCGCGTCGGCAATGGGCCCGGGCAGGTGCATGGGGAGTCGCTAATCAAGTGTAAACTGGCAGGTGAAACCGATTCGTTCACACATTTCCACTGTTTTGGCCACCGCTGCGGTTCTGGCGGTGGCTGTGTTTTTGGGCGGCTGCCGCGGGGCGAGCACGGGCGGCAACAGTACAGCGCCGGGCCAGCAGGCGGGGGTAAAGCAGTACAACATCCGCGGCCAGGTGCTTTCGAGCGATCCAAAAATGGGCCAGGTGACCGTCGATACCGAGGCGATTCCCGGATACATGGCCGCGATGACCATGCCGTACACGCTGCGCCAGCCGAGCATCGCGAGCGAATTGCACCCGGGCGATACGATCACGGCGGTGCTGACGCCGACGAATGACGTGGATTATCTGGACCAGATCGACGTGATTGCCCAGGCGAAGCCGGACTACAAACCCGCCGTGAGCTTTAACACTCTGGAACCAGGCGAGACCATCCCCGACTTCGCCTTTCGCAACCAAAGCGACCGGACGATCCACCTCTCGCAGTTCAAAGGCAAGGTGCTGCTGATGACCTTCATCTACACGCGGTGCCCGCTGCCGAACTTCTGCGTGCGGATGAGCCGGAATTTTGCGGACATCGATAAGACCCTCCAGAAAAACCCGGCGCTCTATGCGAAGACGCATCTGCTCAGCGTGAGCTTCGATCCCGCATATGACACGCCAAAGGTGCTGCGCAGCTACGGTGGGGCGTACACGGGGAACTTCTCAAAGGAAACCTTTGCGCACTGGGATTTCGCGGCGCCCAGCGAGAAGGAGCTGCCGAAGGTGCAGCAGTTCTTCGATATCGGTGCGACGCCGGAGACGAACAGGACCATCACGCATTCACTCTCGACTGTCGTCATTGCGCCGGACGGCAAGCTCTACAAGTGGTATCCGGGCAATGAATGGACGCCGGAGCAGGTGCTGGCGGACGTGCAGAAGCTGGCGGGCCGGGTTGGGTAGGATGGGATTCGGGCAGCGATCGGGAGGATGTGAGACGATGCGCGTGCAAAGGTCTGCCATGATCCGGTAAGAGCCGGCCCGGGAACATCTCATGGGCTGAGATCCATCGAGCGAAGGAAAAGGGGCAAAGGAGACGATGAGCAATCCGCTGACAATTCGCAACGAGGCTGAGCTGGATTTTTTGTCGCTGGGGGCGCTGGTGCACCGGCTCGATCCGGGTATTGTGCCGTTTCGCAAGGCGACGGAATGCAAAATCCACGTGAGCGGCGGGGAATTCAATGTGGCGGCCAATATGTCGGATTGCTTCCGCCTGAAAACGGCTATCGCCGCGGCGATGGTGGATTACCCCATTGGCGACCTGATCGCCGAGCGCGTTCGCGCCATGGGCGTGCGGCCTTTCTATCGGCATTTCGAGCACAACGGCGTGAACGGCCCCAACATGGCCACGGTTTACAGCGATCGCGGCTACGGCGTGCGGCCGCCCGTGGTCTTCTACAACCGCTGCAATGAGGCCGCGGCCCAGCTGAAACCGGGCGATTTCGACTGGAAGGCGATCTTCGGGGCCGGCGTGAAGTGGGCGCACAGCGGAGGCATTTTCGCGGCGCTGTCACCCACCACCGGTGATCTGACCGTGGAGATGATGCAGGCGGCGAAGGGGGCGGGCGCGGTGACCTCATTCGACCTGAACTTTCGCGAGAAGCTGTGGAAGGTTTCCGGGGGCGAGGATAAGGCGGTGGAAACCATCGGGCGCATCGTGGAGCACGTGGATGTGCTGGTGGGCAACGAAGAAGATTTGCAGAAGGGCCTGGGTATGCCGGGTCCGAAGGTCGAAGACAAGAGCAAATCGAAGCTCGACGCCGGCGCGTTTGTCGGCATGATCGACAAAGTGGTGAAGAAGTATCCCAAAGTAAAGGTGGTGGCGACGACGCTACGCGAGGTGCACTCGACCAATCGACACAGCTGGAGCGCGGTGGCGTGGGTGGACGGCAAAACGTACACGGCGCCGACGGCCGAGCTGGACGTTTACGACCGCGTGGGCGGCGGCGACGGATTCGCGGCGGGCTTCTTTTACGGGCTGCTCACCGGCGCCGATCCCGAAGAGGCGATCCGTCTGGGCTGGGCGCATGGCGCTCTGCTGACGACCTTTCCCGGCGACACCACCATGGCCACACTCGAGCAGGTGCGCGCATACGCGCAGGGGGGCTCGGCGCGGATTCAGCGATAAGGCGGCGTATAGCTGAGAGGGTTTAGCGTAGAGAGCGGCTGGCGCGGGATGCGCCAGCCGTGTTGCTTCAGGAACGGGCGGCTCCGGTAGACTGAATCGACACTACGGAGGATGCAATGGCGAAAATGACACTGGTATTTGCGGCGCTGATGATGGCGCTTGGGCTGGTGGGATACCTCGGCAGCGGCCACCAGCATCCGACGGCCCTCATCCCGTTCTGGTGGGGACTGGCGCTGGGGATCTTCGGCATCCTGGCTATCAGCCCGAAAGAGAGCCGGCGCAAGCTGTTTATGCACGTCAATGTGACTATCGGGCTGCTGGGCTTCATCGGCGGGCTGGTCGAAGGCATTCGCGGCTACGGCAAGCCGACCCTGGGCGCTTATCTGATTTCGGCGGAGACGGCAAAACTGTGGATGGCGGCCCTGATGCTGATTTATGTGCTTCTTTGCGTGCGCTCGTTCATCAACGTAAGGAAGCAGCCAGTAGCCAGTAGCCGGTAACTTTCTTCGATGGCAATGGGGTCTATTCCGAGAATGAACGCCGAACGGGGCGGCGGCGCACGCGCCCGAGCCCGTGCTGGCGCGGATTTGCCGAAGAAGAAGACCGATCTCAAAAAGGCGATGCCGGAGATATGGAAGCTGGTGCAGCCACGGAAATGGCTGTTGCTGGCGGGCCTTTTGCTGGTGGCCATCAATCGCGTGGCCGGGTTGGTGCTGCCGTTCGTGACCAAGCCTTTTGTCGATCAGGTGATCACGAAGCATCACGGAGACCTGCTGCCGCGGCTGGTGGTCGAGGTGTTCCTGGCGACGCTGGTGCAGGCCGTGACATCGTTCTCGAACACGCAGCTGCTGTCAAAGGCGGCGCAGCGGATGATTGCCGATCTGCGGCAGCAGGTGCAGCAGCATGTGGGCCGGCTGGCAGTGAGCTTCTACGACGCGAACCGGACGGGCGTGCTGGTGTCGCGCATCATGAACGATGTGGAGGGCGTGCGCAACCTGGTCGGCACCGGCCTGGTGGAGTTTGTCGGCGGCCTGCTGACGGCAGTCATGGCGTTCTTCTTCCTGCTCCATCGCGCGCCGAAGATGACGCTGATCGTCTTCTCGGTGGTTGCGGTGTTTGTGATCGTGCTGCAGCGCGCGTTCAAGACTATCCGGCCGATTTTCCGGGAGCGGGCGAAAATCACGGGTGAGGTCACGGGGCGGCTTACGGAATCGCTGGGGGGCGTGCGCGTGGTGAAGGGGTATCACGCGGAGAAGCGCGAGGCAGGGGTCTTTTCCGTGGGGGTGCTGCGGCTGCTGGATAACGTGATGCACTCGCTCACGGCGACGTCCCTGCTGTCGATGGCGGCGACCACGGTGCTGGGCGTGGTGGGCGGACTGGTCATGCTGCTGGGCGGCCACCTCGCGCTGGGCGGCCACATGACGGCCGGTGACTACACGCAGTACGGCGCGTTTCTGGCCTTTATGATCGCGCCGGTGTTTCAGGTGGTGAACATTGGCACGCAGCTCACGGAGGCCGTGGCGGGCATCGACCGCACCATGGAGATCCTGGGCGAGCGCGATGAGTTCGCCGATCCAGCGCGGGTAAACACGCTGGGCGATATTGTCGGCGATGTGCAGTTCGACGATGTGCGCTTCTCCTACGATCCGGAGAAGCCGGTGCTGCACGGGATCACCTTCGAGGCGCGGCCGGGCACGGTGACGGCGCTGGTCGGCTCGTCGGGTTCGGGCAAATCAACGATCATCAGCCTGATCTGTGCGTTTCATAAACCGGACACGGGGCGCGTGCTGGTGGACGGCATCGATCTGGCGACGGTGCGGCTGGACAGCTATCGTTCGCAACTCGGCGTGGTGCTGCAGGAATCGTTTCTCTTCGACGGAACCATCAAAGAAAACGTGATGTTCTCGCACCCAAACGCGACAGAGGAGGAATTCCTGAACGCGTGCCGCATCGCCCGGGTGGATGAGTTTGCGGAGCGCTTCCCGGAAGGCTACGACACCATCGTGGGGGAGCGCGGGGTGAAGCTCTCCGGCGGCCAGCGGCAGCGGCTGTCGATTGCGCGCGCTATTCTGGCCAGCCCGCGGGTTCTGATTCTGGACGAAGCGACGTCGTCGCTCGATTCCGAGTCGGAGGCGATGATTCAGCACGGTCTCAGTTACTTAATGCAGGGGCGGACGACCTTTGTGATCGCGCACCGGCTGTCCACCATCCGCCGGGCCGATCAGATCCTGGTGGTCGAGGGCGGCATGATCGTGGAGCGAGGTACGCACCAGAGCCTGTACGCGCTGGGCGGCCGGTACTATGACCTGTACACCCGGCAGCATGGCCTCGAAGAGAATCTGTTCCTGGCGCCGGGCGAAGGGGATGCCGTCGAGGAAGAAGAGGCCCGGTAGACCTGCGCATCCAGCGGTCCACGTTCGCCGCGAAGGCAAGGTCCTTTTGCTGCGCTCAGTGGTTGAGGGGGGAGATGCCATGAAGGCCGTGATTCTGATTCGGATTCTGGTGGGCTGGGTGTTTATCTCCGAGGGGATTCAGAAGTTCCTGTTCCCGAACGCGCTGGGCGTGGGGCGATTTCAGGCCATCGGGATTCCGTTGTCGCAATTCACGGCTCCCTTTGTGGGTTTCGTGGAGATCTTCTGCGGAGCGCTGCTCATCATCGGCGTCCTCACGCGTTTGGCCACGCTGCCGCTGCTGGCGGTGATTCTGACGGCGATCGGCACGACGAAGATCCCGGAGCTGTTTCACGTGAACCAGGGCGTCTGGTTCATGCTGCACGACGCGCGTACCGACTTCAGCATGCTGCTGGGGCTGATTTTTCTGCTGATCGTGGGGCCGGGGCCGCTGTCAATTTCCGGAGCGCGGCAGGGCATCATCGATTATCGGACGAATCGCGATCAGGAGAATGCGGAAGCCGAAGCCGCGGCCACCCCCAGGGAATTGTGAGCGCGGTAGCCTGCGCGGCAAGCTCTTCAGACAAACAGCTAAACTGCTGACATGATCCTGGAAATTGCGATGCTGAAGGTGAACGCGGGGCAGGAGCCCGCGTTTGAAGCAGCGATGACGAAGGCTGCGCCGGTCATTGCCGGGTCGCCGGGCTACAGAGCGCACCAGCTGCAGCGCTGCGTCGAGACGCCGGGGCGCTATATGCTGCTGGTCCAGTGGGAGACGATAGAGGCGCACACAGTCGGGTTTCGGCAGTCGCCGGCGTTTGGAGAGTGGCGGCAGATCATTGGCTCCTACTTTGCGGAACCGCCGGTGGTGGAGCACTACGAGCGCGTGCTGCAGTGGGGCGGCCCGCAAAGCTGAAGCGGGCCGGGCTCAACCAGGTCGCGTCGCGCTTGAGTGCTATTTCGTCAGCGCCTCCAGCGTGTCGTCAGCGCGGTTCAGCGCGTCTGTGAGAGCGCTCATCTGCTGCTGGGCGCGCGTGTCATTCTTTGCGTCGATCGCCTCATTCACGCCGGGAATGACCACGGCGGAGTAGCCGGTGTATTCGCCGGGGGCATAAATGGTGTGCTTGAACCAGGGACGCCCGGGCAAGCCCGCCTGGCTCAGGAAGCCTTCCTCGACATTGCGGAGCTGGTTGTTGAACGTGCGCAGATCGGCGATCTTTCCCGGTTCATCCTGCTTCGCCTTCACTTGTTGCGCCAGCGCTGCGAACTTCCGGGCCGCCGACAGAGCGGGCGTGAAGTCGAGGCTCTGCATGCCCGCCTCGTTCGCTTTCTTCTGCGCGGCTTCCAGGTAGGCAATGAGCTGCTTACCGTAGGTGACGTAGTCATAGGGCAGCACGTCGGTGTCGGCCATGTGCAGAACCTCGAGGCCGAAGATGCGGGCCATCTCCTGCTCGTAGACGAAGGTCGGGTCGGCGTTCTGGACGAACCAGGCGTAGTCGTCGAAGACGGAGTGATAGACGCCGTAGGGGCCTTCGGAGCCCACGTCGGTGGAGGGCACGCCCAGGTGCTGAATGAAGGGTGTGAAATCGGAGCCGCTGCCGAGATCGCCGATGCGCACGTCATGATCGACTGGCGAGGCTTGCTGGCTGGCATGCTCCTGTACGCCCAGGGAGCGGCGCGCGGCGGCGTCCGCCTGCGTTTTCTTCCACTGCTCGTAGACGGTGCCGCCTTTGGGGCTGGGCACTTCTTTGGTGATCTCGCGAATGAAGTCCTTGAGCGAGGGTACAGCGGAGGCGTCGAAGTTCGGGCCGGCGACGCCCACGTCCGTATTGAAGTAGGCGACGGCATGGGCAAGCTGGTCGGCGTGGTCTTCGGCCCATTCTGTCGAGCCGATCAGGCCCCATTCCTCCGCATCCCAGCTACAGAAAATAATCGTGCGCTTCGGTTTCCAGCCGGTCTTCAGCAGGGTGCCGATGCCGTGGACGGCCTCCAGCATGGCCGCCGTGCCGCTGTTGGGATCGACCGCGCCATAGACCCACGCGTCGCGATGGTTGCCGGCCACCACCCACTCGCTGGGGAACTCGGTGCCGGGAACTTTGCCGATGACGTCCCAGATGGTCGAGTAGGCGTAGTCCATTTTGAGAAGAAGATGGACTTTGACGCCGGGACCGACATGGTAAGTGAAGGGCAAAGCGCCCTGCCACTCACGCGGCGCGTCGGGTCCGCTCAGATGCTCGAGGATGGGCGCGGCGTCGTGCCAGGAGAGCGGCTCGGAGGGAATCTTCGGCAGGCTGGCCGCATCTTCGGGCTTGAGTCGCTCCGAGGCGGGCAGGTCCGGGCGCGAGGCAATCCCGGGCGTGAGCGGGTCGCCGGGATACTTGAACATGAACTGCACCGAGCCGCGCTGGACCGCGGTCGCCGGCCGCCAGGGCCCATGCGGATACATGTCGCCGCGGTAGTAGCCGTCGTCCATGGGATCGGAGTAGATGAGAACGCCGGCCGCGTGTTTTTGCTGGGCGATATAGACCTTCACGCCGCGGAAGTTGCCGCCGTAACGGCACATCACGATTTTGCCCGCGACATCGATGTTCATGTCGGCGAGCTTGTTGAAGTCTTCGGGGCGGCAGTAATTGGCGTAGACGACCTCCGCTGTGATGTCCGCCGAGGGCGATGAGCCGTTAAAAGCCGGCGTCACGCGGGGATCGTCCTGGTAGGGCTCGTTGCTGTCGACGTGTTCTTTGACCGGGCCCGTCATCAGCAGCTTGCCGGCCGAGTCCCACGCCTGAACTTTGACCTCTTTGGGCATGTTGAGCCAGGCCTTGTAGGGAACGATCTGCGTGTCGAGGCCGGCTTCTTTGAATTTCGAGGCGACATACTGCGCGGTCTTATAGTCCTCGGGCGAGGCGGCGATGTGGGGCTCCGCGGTGAGAGTCTTCAGTTCTTCTCCGGCAAGCTGCGCGCTGGGCACGGCCAGAAAGGCCTGGTCGGTCTTCGCCTGTTCCGCGGAAAAATCCTTGTAACCAAAAAGGGAGCGGGCATCGGAAGCGGTTTGTGCGCCCATCAGGGCGAGCGACCCAAGGAGAAGCGAGGCAAGGAGAATCGAAACGCGCGACGGCATGGACAGGGCGGCTCCCGGGAAGTGGGATTTTTGATTGAAGACAGAAGCTTATCACCGGGCCGCCAATGCGCGGCGAGGCGGAGCTGTGCGCTACGCGGTCACCGGCGGCACCGGCTCGCCGCAATGGGCGCAGCGTTTGGCCGCAAGAGGAATGTCGGACAGGCATTCCGGGCAGGGATGCGTAGTGGGAGGAGCGGCCTTCGCGGGATGGAATTTTTTCAGCAGCGCGTTGACGGGCAGCACGAACAGGAAATAGACGCTGGCGGCGATGATCAGGAAGGAGAGGAGAGCGTTCAGGAACTCGCCATAGAGAACTTTGCCACCGTGCACATGCAGAATCAGCGCGCTGAAGTCCGGCTGGTGGACGGTGGCGGCGATCAGCGGGTTGATGATGTCCTTGACCAGCGAATTGACGATGGCGGTAAACGCGGCGCCGACAACCACGGCGACGGCAAGGTCAACGACATTGCCGCGCAGGACGAAGTCACGAAAGCCCTTGAGCACGATGAATCTCCCCGATGATGCCAAAATTGCGATGCGGCGAGTGCGGAATCGGCAGCGTGTCTCGTAACCGGCGGAGAGGCCCAGCCGCAACGTACCACGAATGTAGCACGGGGGAATGACGGAGCGCTCCGGGTCCGGAGGGCGGTTTTAGTCCTGTTCCTCGACGCTCTGCGGGCGAATTTCGGTGCCCACGCGGGGGCCTTCTCCGGTGTGCAAACCCCAGGCCATGCGTGGCGTGTTATGAGCGAAACCGTAGCGGCCGTCGGGGGCGAGAAGGATGATGCCCCCATGACCGCCGAGACGGCGCTGGAGATAGGCCATGGCCTCCGGAGCGACCTGTTCCGGCGAGCCGCCGGCGAGGACGCGGTCCGTGGCCCACTTGCCGAGGACGAGTTTCATAATGGGCTCGCCCCAGCCGGTGAGGGAAACGGCGGCCGAGGCGTTGTCGGCATAGCAGCCGCAGCCGATGAGGGAGGAGTCCCCGACACGGCCTGGATCCTTATTGAGGGTGCCCCCGGTCGAGGTCGCCGCGGCCAGGCGGCCATCGCCGTCGAGCGCCACCGCGCCGACGGTGTCGTGCGACTCCAGAGATTCATTGCCCGAGAAAGTGCGATCCGGCGCGCCGCTTTGCTCGCGCGCCTGCGCCTCCGCCAGGCGGCGGCGTTCGCGGTCGAGCACCAGTTCGGCATTCTCAATCAGGGGCATGCCGTGCGAATGGGCGAACGCCTCCGCGCCTGCGCCGACGAAGTAGACATGGGGGCTCTTGTCGAGGACGAGGCGCGCCGCCTGGATCGGGTTCCGCAGCCGCTCCACGCACGCGACCCCTCCAGCGCGGAGGGTCGCGCCGTCCATCATCAGGGCGTCCAGCTGGACCCGTCCGTCGCGGGTGAGAAAGCTGCCCCGGCCGGCGTCGAAGGCGGGGTCGTCTTCCATGGCCGTGACCGCGGCCTGGACGGAATCGAGGGCGGAGCCACCACGCTCAAGGATGCGCCAGCCTTCCTGGAGGGCGTCAAAGACGCCCTGTTCGTGCGCATCGAGCCAATCGGCGGGGATATCCCAGGCGCCGCCGTGGACAAGCAGGATGGGGGGACGATTCATAACGGGAAAGGGGATTGTACCGTTTCGGAGAGTCCGTTGGGGCCGCTCTCATGGCGACGGGTGGCTCCGTCGATAACCGGGGCATGAGTCAGAGCCGACAGGTTTCGGTCTACAAATCGACGGAGCGGGAAGCTGCGCCCAGCGATGCGGAAATTGTGCTCCCGGGGCGGGGACTCCAGTATCCGGGGAAGATTGTTTTTCTCAGTTCGGAAGGATGTCTGATCGAGTCGAAGTGCCGGCTGGAGCCTGGGACGACGGTGGAAGTGTGGATGAGGACCGGGCGCATGCCGCTACGTCTGCTGGCCAACCTGGTGGAGCGCCGGGAAGCGGGCGTGGAATTTCGCTTTCGGGAAATGAGCCTGCGGAAACTGGATCAGATTGACAGCCTGAGGGCTGAGCTGGCCGCCGGGCCCGGCGCCGCCTGACTGGGCGCCCCCTGACCGGCCGGCCGCCCCCTGACCGGCCGCGCGACAATAGCGGGCGGAGCACCCGGCCGATGAGCTGGTTCGCGGGGGCGAAACACAACCCGCGGGGCTCAGCGCCGCCTAAGCATTGGACTGGGAGACTCTGGCCACCTCGGCCTGATCGGATCGGCCGCCACTCTGGATTTCCCGGCCCTCCAGACGGATGACCAGCTCCCCGTTTTCCTCGCTGGCCCAGGCGATGCGCGCTCGCTCGCGGCCGAAGCCCTCAATACGCCACGCGCCGTCGCGCTGCACCAGCTGCATGGCCGAGCGCTCGCGCCACCATCGATTCACCTCGCGCGGGATCGTGGACCAGACTCCCTCCTCGGCCACCAGAGTGGCCAGATACCCCAGCAGCGATTCGTATACGGCGCGATTGCGCGGGTCCATGACGTAATCGGGGTGAACGATGAAGCTCATGAGACCGTGCCGCTCGAGAATCAGACCGGTCTGCTTCTTCCACAGGTCGATCGAGAAATCGCCGAGGATATTGAACAGCGTATAGTCCTGTACGTCCGTGACCGGAATCTCGAGGATCTTCCCGATGAAATACGGCATCACCGTGCAACAGCCGCCCCGCTGCGGATCCAGGTGGGCCACATTGGGAACCGACATGTCGTAGGAAAATTCGAAGGCATCGAACCATTCCTGGTTCCGATAGAGAACCCCGGCGCGAAATCCTTCCGCTCCGAAGCTGCGCCCGTATTGGTTAATTTTTTCCGCGCGCCGAAGGAATTCCGCGCGCTCCCGATAGAGGTGTCCGTCATGATTCAGGTCATGCACGGCGACTTCGAACCCGCGGGCGCGAATCGATTCCAGGAACTCCGGAGGATTTGTATAGCGCACCTCCGGGACGACCTGGAAGGAGGCTCTGAAGCCATGGGCTTCATCGATATCCATCAGCGTCGGGCAAAAATCCCGGCCTTCCGCCTGTTCCACATCGTGGGTCAACAGGATGCAGGCAGAGTGCCCTTCCGGCCAGAACCAGATGAACGGGATGGGTCGCCCCGACGCCTGGGACACGGCCAGCAGCAGGCTCTCCATCATGGCGTCCACCGAAAGATCCACCGGCCAGTGAGGGAAGGGAATTCGATCCCAGTTGCGAAGCCGGAACTTCTGCAGATGCCGGCGCACCGGCACGGGCAGCAGCGGCCGCAACAAGTAGTAGAGCCGGCCGATCAGCGACGAAGAGCCGGATCCGCGAACGCCGGCGTAGTTCTCCAGCCGAAGATTATCGGCCACCTCGCCGGGGTCGAACGGCAAACTCACGCTGCCGCCTTCGGCTCGCAGATCCCCGGCCGCGTCATGGAGCGGTCCCGCGGGAGAAATCGCTGGCGGGTGACCGGCCATTCGTCCGAAGCAGGTCGTTTCTTCGCCAAAGCGGAAATAGCCGGGCGTGCTGCTCCTGGGAGAGCGCACCTCCAGATGCACAAGCTCCGGCGGACACCGGTAATAATCGAGCAGGCAGCGGGAACTCTCAGGGGCTGACATGGTGGGCCATATCCCTCATCTTGAAATCGGAAGCGGTTGGGGATGGGGCTCGCTTCCTTGTAACCCTCTCCAGGATCCGATGAACGAGTGCGCCAGCGCAAAAAGAAAGGCTAATTCGGGCAGGAAGCAATTGAAATAGCTCAAATGCGCCTGGACGGATCGGCAGCACTTGTTCCGCACCGGCCTCTGCACGCGGCAGCGATTTCCGGGGCAGAGCGAACCCGCCTGGGGCAGACAGGGTGCGGCAGATTTCCGAGAATACTGAATTCCAGGCGGGATTGCCAGAAGAAAAAGCGTCCTTTGATGGGGCCGACAGGAAGCGGCAAACGACACAGCCTCCCAATCCGCAACGCACAGGCCCGACCGGTTGGGTTTCCGCCTCAGGGCCTTCCGCGGAATCGCTCGCTCGCCAATCAATGAGCGACAGAGGGTGCCCGTGGAGTATATGCTGGTCGTCACAGTCTCTGATTCACGTGTCTTTTTTCCTCAGGGCGTTCCCCGGCGCCGGAGACTGAATACTCTTTGACTCGACAGGTATGGCGGACAGCCCCAGGCGACCGGCAAGCGACACGCCGACGCAATTCGGCCCCTCGGCAGCCGTGAGCAGTTCCAGCGGCGACGTGCGGGCTGGAGAGACCCTGGTTCCGCTTTCTGCTCCGCACTCCCCTCCCAATGCGGCTCCGCCCGGGCGCGGCGATGCGCCCACGCTGGTGGACACGGGGATTCCCCCTGGCGGTCAGCCAGCTTCGGGAGGCGGAGGCCGAACCCGCACCCAGGCCACCGGCGGCTGGGGTGAAAGCGAAGTGGAGATCGAGCCGGGTACGATTCTCGCCGGCCGCTATGAGGTCCTGACCGTCCTTGGCACCGGGGGGATGGGTTCGGTGTACAAGGCCCAGGACCGGGAGCTGGACCGGTTGGTCGCCCTCAAGGTGATCCGGCCGGAGCTGGCCCGCAACGCCGCGATCGTCGACCGGTTCAAGCAGGAGATCCGCCTTTCCCACAAGGTGACGCACCGCAATGTGGTGCGGATGTACGACCTCTCGGAAGACGCGGGCATGCGCTTCGTGACCATGGAACTGGTTGCGGGCGGCGATCTGCGCGGCATTCTCGAGAAACGGGGCAAGATGCCCCCCGACGAGGCAGTGCAGATCCTCCAGCAGATTTGTACCGCGCTGGAGGCTGCGCACAGTGCCGGCATCCTGCACCGCGACCTCAAGCCGCAGAACGTCATGGTGGAAGACGCCGGGCGCGTGGTGGTGATGGATTTCGGACTGGCCCGCACCATCGAAGGCGACGGCATGACCCAGTCCGGCGCCCTGCTGGGCACCATGGAGTACATGTCGCCGGAGCAGGCCCTGGGCAAGGAACTGGATCAGCGGTCGGACATCTTTGCGCTGGGGCTCATCGGCTACGAGATGCTCACCGGCGACATGCCGTTCAAAGCCGAGAGCGCGATCGCCAGCCTGCTGAAAAGGACCCGCGAGCGGGCCGCGCCGATCTCGCAGCTGGATGCGACGCTGCCCGGCGCGCTCACCGCAATCATCGGCAGGTGCCTGGAAACCGACGTCGAGCAGCGCTACAAGAGCGTCGGCGAAATCCTGAAAGACCTGGAGCTCTGGCGGGAAAAGACGGCAGCGGCAAGCCTGCGCTTCACTGCCAATGTTCCCTCCCAGGGCATCAGCGGACGCTGGCTGCTGGCGATTGGGGGCGGCGTGCTGGCCATCGCTCTGGCGGCGGGGATTCCGCTCGCCGTGCACTACTTCCGCGGCTCGCCCGCTTCCACGGGCGGTGCAGTGGCGAAGCCCAGCATCTCGCTGGCGATTCTGCCGTTCTACAACGCTTCCGGCAACGCCTCGCTCGACTGGCTGAGCGCCAGCCTGTCCGAAATGCTCGGCAGCGACATTGGCCAGTCGGCTCAGGTGCGCATGGTTTCCGCGGATCGCCTGCAGCAGGTGCTCAAGGACCTGCACGTATCCGCTAACTCGCAGCCCGATCCGAATATGCTGCGACGGGTGGCCGAATTCACCAACGCGCAGACCCTGGTTTTCGGGCAGTACGTCGGAGCGGGCAGCCAAATTCGTATCAACACGACGGTGCTGGACCTGACCCACGATGTTCGCTCCTCGGTCACCACGGATGTGCCGGACCAGAATCAGCTGCTGGCGTCGGTGGACAAGCTGGCCGCCAGTCTGCGGCAGAAGCTCTCGACCGATCCGAAGATCGTTAATGACCTTAAGGCGCATGCCGTGCGTCCGTCGACCAGCTCCGTGGATGCTCTGCGGGCCTATGAGGCCGGCGTAGCGCTGGAGCGGGACGGCAAGGACCTTGCCGCCCAGCAGCAGCTCCAGACTGCCACCACGGCCGATCCGAATTTCGCCCTGGCGTATGTGAAGCTGGCCGACGCGTATTCGAATCTCGGCCATGACGATCTGGCGCAGACGGCCTCGCGCCGGGCGCTCGATCTCAGCGAGAACCTGCCCGTTCAGGAGCGTTACCTGATCGAAGCGGATAACGCGCGGATCAACCACAATACGCAGAAGGCTATTGACGCATATCAGCAGCTGGCCACTGCCGATCCGTCGGATACGGATGTGCAGTTTGCCCTCGCCGGTCTCTATGAACAGCAGGGGAACTATAAGCCGGCGAAGCAGAAGCTAGCTCTGGTCCTGTCGAACGATCCCAGGAATGTGGAAGCGCTGCTGGCCAGCGGCCGGGTGGACATTCTTGCCGGCGATGCGCAGGCCGGCCTCGACGTGCTGAGCCGGGCGCTGCCGCTGGCGACCGAACTCGACAATCAGGAGGAGAAAGCGTCCATCCTGCAGGCCACCGGCATTGCCTATGACTCGATGAACCGGCTGGACGACGCGCTGCGGAACTACCAGGAGTCTCTGGCGATCAAGAAGCAGATTGGGGACCAGCGTGGTGAGGCCGCCAGCATGGAGCAGATTGCGGATATCCAGGATAAGCAGGGCAAGCCGGATGAGGCTCTGGCGACCTATAAGGATGCGCTGGCGTTGCGGCGGCAGATTCGCGATCAGGTGGGCATCGCTAATTCGCTCATCGACATGGGCAGCTTCTACCACGATCATGCCAAACCCGCGGACGCCCTGACTAACTTCACTGAAGCGCTGCAGATCGAACGGCAGCTGGGCGATCTGGACACCCAGGCGCTCTGCCTGCACAACATCGGATCCATCAAGATGGATCAGGGGGCCTACCAGGATTCGCTGACTTATCTGGAGCAGGCCTATGAGCTCCGCCAGAAGCTGAACGTCCCCGATGATCTTGCCGACTCACTGCACGACCTGGCCGAGGTGAACACCAAGATGGGGCAATATGACACCGCTCTGTCTGACTATCTGAAGGCCATCGAAACCTACCGGAGCGTGAACGATCAGCGCGGCGTTGCCGTCGAAGACAATGGCATGGCCAAAATCTTCGCCGCCCAGGGGCGGTATGGCGCGGCGCTCGCGGCGATGAAAGAGGCTCTGAACATCCTGCAGCAGTCGAAAGAAACGACCTCTCTGACGGTGGAAGTGGTGGGCGGCTGGGGCGATCTTCTCGCGCAGGTGGGCCGCAGCGCGGACGGCCGGGCCAGCCTTGAACAGGCGCTGCATATCGCTCAGCAGATCCAGAACAACTGGGCCGTGGCCCTGGCGACCAACTGGATGGGCGACGCGTACTTCTATCAGGGCGACTACGCTGGCGCGCACCAGCAGTACGACCATGCGCTGGACATTGCGTCAAAGACCTCTGACAAGGAAACCATCCTGCTGTCGAAGGTCAATCGCGCCAGGACGGATCTGGCCATGGGCCATGCAGCTGCCGTGATTCCCGACCTGAAAAAGCTCGCGCAGGACGCTGACGCCGCCGGCCTGAAATCGCTCTCTGTCGAGTGCGCTTTTTATCTGGACCAGGCCCTGGCGCAGACCAAAGGCGCCGCGGCCGCCGAACAGGATCTCAGCCTGACCCAGGCGCGCGCCGAGAACCTCGGCCTGCGCATCCTGCAGGCGAAGGTGCAGGCCCTGCAGGGCACGCTGCTGGCAAAGAGCGGCCACGCCGCCGACGCCGCGATCCACGACCGCCAGGCGGTGCGCATCCTGGACGCGGTCAGCAAGGAAGACAATTCCGCGCAGATTCTCAATCGCGCCGATCTGAAGGGTGTGTACGCCGATGCGCAGAAGGCGCTGGCGGGCAGCCACTAAGAACACCGTCCGCTTCCGACACGGCACCCCAGTCAAGCCAAACGCAGCCCAGCCCATGAAGCCGACAGCCGCTGCGGGAGATCGTTAAGCCGGGGATCGTGTTGGTCGATGATAAGGAGGGAGAGATCCGCGGGGCGCGTCATCGTAAGACCGCGCCCCGCAGATCGCTCCTGGTTAATCGCCCGTGCCCGACAGAGAGACGCTCTGCGGGCTGTTCTGCGCGTTATCTGTGATCACCAGAGTCGCCGAGCGTCCCTTCTTCGCCTGCGGTGTGAAGGTCACCGACAGCGTGCAGCTACTGCCCTTCGACAGGGTCGCCGGGCAGGTGTTGGGGGCGGAGAAGTCCTGGATGTCCGCACCGTTCAACACAATGCCTGCGATTGAGAGGTCCGTCGTCCCGGTATTGGTGATTTTCAGTGAGCTCGTGGTGCTGGTGCCGACCTTGTGCGTGCCGAAGCTCAGGCTGCTGGCGCTCAGTCCCACCCGAGGATTGATCACCGTCGCCGTGAGCGGAACGGATTGCGGGCTCCCGGGTGAGCTGTCGGTGACGGTGAGCGTCGCCGTCTGCGGGGTGTAGAACGGCCCCCCGATGAACGTGACCGTCATCAGGCAGCTCTTGCCCGCCGCCAGGCTCTTCGGGCAGAGGTTCAGAGTGATGAACTCGCTGGAATCGCCTCCACCGACGATCGCGATGCGTGGACCGGTGATCGACAGCGCCGTGGTTCCGACGTTTTTGACCGTGACCGTCTTCGTCACAATGCTGCCCAGATAGAGCGTGCCGAAATCGATCGACGAAGGAGAGATGCTCACGGTGGAAGCCGGGGTGAAGCTCGCGGTGATGGTCTCCGGCCCGTTCATGGTCACTGTGGTGCTTGCGCTGGCGGAATTCGCGACGGCGCCGCCCATCCAGCCGCTGAAGGTGTAACCCGCGCTCGGCGTCGCCAGGATATTTACGACGCTTTGCGCGTTGTAAAAGCCGTTCGTCGCGGTGACCGTGCCGCCCGTACCCGCCCTGACGGTCAGCTGATACTGTGTGTTGAAGCTGGCCGTGTAATTGACTGTGCTGGCCGGCGCCGGCACCAGGTGGCTGATCGCTCCTCCGTCGCTCCAGGACGAGAACGCGTACTGTGTACCCGTTGCTCCGGGCTGCGGAGAGGTGGTGGCCAGGGTGTAGCTGGTGCCGATATTCCATGTGGGCGCCTGGGGCCCGGTGAACGTCGTCCCGTTGATCGAGAAGCTGAGGCCCGAGGGATTGGTGCCTACGTTCACCACGACCGTCTGCGGATTCACCGTAAGCACCACGTCGTTGGAGCTTGCCTGGTGATAGCCATCCCCTGAATACTGCGCCGTGATGGTGACCGGGTTCGTCGAGGTTGGTGTGTAGCTGCATGTCGCCTGATAAACCGAGCTGTTCAGCGCGAGAGGAACGCCGCTGCACCCGTTGATCGGCGTCGTGCTCGTGCCCTCAAAGAAGCTGACCGTTCCGCCGGGAGTGAGTCCGGGGCTTCCGGCCGGCAGCAACTGCAGCAGATTGGCGGGAATACCGTTCTCCGCAATCGTGGATGGAACGTTGACCGTCGCCGTGAGCTGGTCCGGCTGATTCACGGTGGCCGTATTGTTGTTGGGTCCCGAGATCTGCGTCTGGCTGCCGATCACGGTCACGCCGGTCACCACGAAGTCGGAGAAGTTCTTGGTCTTGCCGGTGGTGGACCCGTCGATATTCTGGGGAGTGTAGCCGGTGAAGATGTCCTGCACATTGTTGGAGGTCAGGAACCCGCCGGTCTGGCTGATGGGCGACGAGGTCGTGAACGTGAACTGATTCAGGCCCGACAAAGTCTGCACCGTTACGGTGGCCACCGCACTGTCGTTCGTGTCCAGAATCGTCACGGTCTGGTTCGCGGTCACGGCGCATTCACCCGTGCAGCTCACCGTGGCGGTCGTGCCGCTCGTCGTAATCGAAGTAATCGGGCTGAAGAAGGGGTCGCCCTGCAGGTATCCCGGCGAAGTTGGCTGGACGGAGTTGTTGTACGACGATGTCAGATCGACGCAGTCGGTTGCGCTGGGATCCGAACAGTCGGTGGGCGGAGCTGTCGGCGCCGGGCAGGCCGTCGGCGCACCGGTGTCGGTGTAGTAGCAGTAAGCGGAGTAAATGATGCAATTCCCGCCGGTGTCGTCGTAGACCTGACAGGCCGAACCGGTATATTGCGTCGCCCCCTGACCCAGCAATGCCGTGAACTGCACGGGCGTAATGGTGGTCGCGATCAGGCCCATCGTGATGTCGTTCGTATCCGCGCCCGGGGGAAAGTTCGTTGTGTAGCTGTGGGTTCCAAAGTCGAATGTGGTTGGTGTTCCCGGCGGATTCAGCGGCTGTTGCTGCGTCACCGTGGTGTGCGGGGTAAACGTCCAGGCCATCAACTCGTTATTTTCCCAGTACGAGCCGGTGCCGGACGTGAAGCCGATATAAGCGCTGTCGTTCGCGCTCCCGCTGTTCAGAAGGTTCAGAGCCTGGGTGAGATCATAGGTGCCGGAGAAGACCGGAATCGACCCGCTGACCGGCGTATGCGTTCCGGGCACGAAGGCCGGATCGAGGTAAATCTGAAGCAGATTGGGCGTGGCCTCCAGCGGACCGCTGTAGACGATGACGATCTGATGAATATTGCCGTCCGCCAGCGTCACCGGCGTCTGGCCCGTGGGCGTCGAAGCCGAGGTCAGGGGATTGGCGGCATAGGCCCCCACTCCGTTCAGGCTCACATTGCACGCGGCGATGTCCGGCGAATTGGGCAGGCCGGCGCCGCAGTTCTGCAGGGCCATGTGGTTGTTGTCGGGATCGTAGCCGTTCTGGTAGGTATCGAACTCCAGCGCAAGGCTGTTGGGAATGCCCCCGTAGCCCATGCATCCGCCGCCGTCGCCGACCGCCGTCAATCCATTGCCTGTGCTGGTACACACGCCGGCTGTATCGTCACCGGGTCCGGTCGCGTTCTGGAGGACAAACGCGAGACCGTCGGCCGTCGTCCCGCTGGTCGGATCCGGCGTAAGTTTGAAGGCGAAATAGGCGGTGAACCCATCGGCAACCTTCTGCGGCACGGCAAACCACATGCTGGAATGCTGGCCGTAGGCCTGGGTCATCTCCGTCGCATAATGGGTGCCGCTTACCGGTGGGTTGTCGCTCGGATTGGGATCGATGCTGGCCGGATAGGTATCCGAGGAAAAATAAGGAAGCACATTGTTGCCGCCATCGTTCATACAAAACAGCGCAGCCCCTGCCCCGGTTGAGCAATCTCGGGAGATTTGCCCGGAGTTTGCCTGAGGCGCGTCGAAATCGTAATACGTAATTTGCTGCGCCGATGCAGCAGCAGAGCCCAGCGTCAGGACAACGCTCGCGGCCAGAGCCGGCAGAGACAGGTTTCGACGCGACCTCAGAAATGTCATGGGTTCCCTCCGGAGCTCACACGCAGTAAGCCCCTGATTAAAAATTTGGCCGTGGGCCGCTCCACTCTTCCGGGCAACTGGGGAGGGAATTCGCCCGCGAGTGGGATATGCGGCAACTACCGCGATTCATATGCAATAGTGCGTGAATCATAACTACCGTCCAGGGCAGCGTCAAGGTAATCTGGAAGGAATCTTTTCGCGCGATCCGTTGCTTCGAAAGTAACCTGAAAAGTTACCGGACAATCGCGGTCGCGATCGGCTTTTCGCAGGCCGCCGGTAACTTCCCGGAATTCATCCAATGTTCATCGAGGGCCCTGGCGGGCAGAGTGGCGCCGGCGACCTGATCGCAGTCAGCCCCCGAGCTTCGGGTGCAGTTTCTCAAAGCCCGTGAGTTGCTGATACCCCCGCGCCAGCGCGCAGAGCTTCGCATCCTGGTAGTGATTCGCCAGAAAGGTGATGCTCACCGGCGTTCCGGGTCCGCCGATCTGATCGTCCTCGCCCGTGTCGATCGCCGGCGGCCTGGGGGCATCGGCGCCGCGCAGGCCGTTCGGGACAATGCAGGCCGGATGGCCGGTCAGGTTCGTCACTACCAGCTGCTCGCTGTTCGTGGAAGCCACGACTACATCGACCTGATTGAACACCGCGGAGACCTGACGGATGGCCAGGGAGCGGGCACGGTTCATCTGAATGTATTCCACCGCGGGGATGAAGCGGGCCGCGCGGAAGATGTTGGGCCAGTCATCCGGCGTCTGCTGCGTGAGCCGCTTGTCCCGGCCTGTAAGGGTGAGTTCGTCGAAAGCCGCGGCTGCTTCAGCGTTCAGCCCCGGGACCATCGCCCCGTACGGCAGTTTCGGAAGTTCGAGCGGGATCAGGCTGAACCCCAGGGAGCGGAGCTTGTCCAGGGCGGCCAGATCGAATTTCTGGTCGTACGCCCGGCGCGCCCGAGACGCGGCCCGCTGCCGCTCCCGAGCTTCGCGCTGCTTCCTCTGCTCGGGCGTCTCGCCATCCGGCGCCGGCGTTGGCGCCGGCGGCGGCTGATCGGGCTCGAAGCTCGCCTTCAGATACCCGACGCGCAGCTTTTTCCAGTCCGCGTCGGCATTCCAGTTGAAGGCAGCATCGCGGACCGAGAGATCTTCGCCGTCGGGTCCATAGATCGCCGCCAGCACCGCGGCGCAGTCTTCCACAGCGCGGCAGATGGGTCCCAGCTTGTCCATCGTCCAACTCAGCGCCATGGCTCCGGTGCGCGGCACGAAGCCGAAGGTGGGACGCAGGCCGGTGCACCCGCAGCGCGTCGAAGGCGAGGAGATGGAGCCCAGAGTCTCCGATCCCACCGAAAACGCCACGCACCCCGCCGCCGTGGCCGAAGCCGGACCCGCCGACGATCCGCTCGAGCCCTGCCGCGGATTCCACGGATTCCGCGTGCGGCCGCCGAACCACCAGTCGCCCATGGCCAGCGCGCCGAGCGTGAGCTTCGCGATCAGCACGGCTCCGGCAGCGTCCAGGCGCTTCACCACCGTGGCGTCTTCGTCGATTACCTGATGCTCGAAACCGCCCGCGCCCCAGGTGGTTGGGTAGCCTTTCACGGCCAGCAGATCTTTCGCTCCCCAGGGCAGCCCGTGGAGAGGTCCACGGTAGCGCCCGCGCGCGATCTCCTCATCGGCCTCACGGGCGTGGGTCATGGCGCGCTCTTCCGTGAGGGTGATCACGAAGTGCAGCAGCGGATCGTAGCGCTTCAGACGCGTCAGGTACATCTCCGTCAAATTGGTTGAAGAAACCTTGCGCCGGCGCACCAGATCGCCCAGTTCGATCACGGAGGCGAAGGCCAGGTCCTCGAGATTCGAAGGAACGGTCAGCGCCGCCGGCGCCTGGCTGTAGACGGCCGGTCGGCGGTCGGTTTCCACGCTCACATGGGGCGGCAGCGGATCGAAAACAAACGCAGGCGGCACGCTGTTGGGCAAATGCAGCTTGCGGATCCTGATATACCCCTGGCGATCCTCGTTCAGACCGTCGAGCATGGCCTGGCGATCCTCGGCGGGAAGGCTGATCCCGGCCAGCACCGAAGCCTGATCGATCATTTCCGGCGTGATTTTCGGCAATTCCGGCGCACCGCCGGAGCCGCCCGCTGAGCCGGCCTGCGCTTCGGCCTGCGTGGCCAGCATGTAGAGGACGCCAGGAAAAAGCGTGGAGGCGAGGCCAAAACGGCTGCCGATGGCGAGGAACTCGCGGCGATCCAGGGACATGGACGACAGAGTACTGCGCCGGCCGCCGCAACGCCAACCGCGCCGCTCCAATTGCCGGTGGAGGCCTTCGCTGTTGGCTCTCCATGTCCATTTCCGGGGCACTCCTCCCTACCACCTAAGTTCCACATGCCGGTCCGGGGTGACGGAGTACAATACGGGATACGCGTTCGGCTCGCTTCCGGAACCTGGAAAGAGGGGATTCCGGTTAAGAATTGACTGACTCCGCGGGCCGCTTTGCGGCGTCTAATCCTATTGTGGAGCTATATCCGGATCGGTGCGGACGGCCCATCCGGAATCAGTGGCGAGGCGTGTCTGAGGAGAGAGAGGGTTTTCCCAGGTGAATTCAACCGTTAAACAGATCCTGTTCTGGGTGCTCATCATTGCGTGCCTGCTGGTGCTGTGGCAGCTGTTCCAGAAGAACGGCGCCATGGGTGGCCATGAGCAGGAAGTCACCTTCTCCCAGTTCCTGGGAGACGTGGAATCGAACCAGGTGGCCGACGTCACGATCACGGGCCAGGAGGTTCGAGGGCATTTCCGTGCCGACAAGGGCGCGTTCCACGTGGTCGTTCCGCCCAACTACTCTCACCTCTACGACATCCTCGACCAGAACAAGGTCAGCGTGACCGTAAAGAACGACAACGGCAATAGCTGGTGGGGCTGGCTGCTGCAGTTCTCCCCGCTCATCCTCATCGCCTTGCTGTGGTTCTTCATGATCCGCCAGATGCAAAGCGGAGGAAACAAAGCGCTTTCCTTCGGGAAGAGCCGTGCGCGCCTGCTCTCCATGCAGCAAAAGAAGATCACCTTTAAGGACGTGGCCGGCGTCGACGAGGCCAAGGAAGAGCTGAAGGAGATCATCGAGTTCCTGCGCGAGGCGCAAAAATTCCAGAAGCTCGGGGGACGCATTCCCAAGGGCGTCCTGCTCGTCGGACCTCCCGGAACCGGCAAGACCCTGCTCGCCCGGGCCGTTGCCGGCGAGGCCAACGTTCCGTTCTTCTCCATCTCCGGCTCGGACTTCGTCGAGATGTTCGTCGGCGTCGGCGCCAGCCGCGTCCGCGACCTGTTCGAACAGGGAAAGAAGAATGCCCCCTGCATCATCTTCATCGACGAAATCGACGCGGTGGGACGCCATCGCGGCGCCGGCCTTGGCGGTGGACACGACGAGCGCGAACAGACCCTGAACCAGTTACTGGTCGAAATGGACGGCTTCGAATCCAACGACGGCGTCATCCTGGTCGCCGCCACTAACCGTCCCGACGTGCTCGATCCCGCCCTGCTGCGCCCTGGCCGCTTTGACCGGCGCGTGGTGGTGGGTCGCCCTGACGTCCGCGGCCGCGAGGAAGTTCTCCGCGTCCACGCCCGCAAGGTGCCCATCTCCGACGACGTCGATCTCCGCGTTCTGGCCCGTGGCACCCCGGGATTCTCCGGCGCCGACCTGGCCAACATGGTCAACGAAGCGGCCCTGAACGCTGCTCGCGCCAATCGCAAGCAGGTCCTCATGCTCGACTTCGAGGAGGCCAAGGACAAGGTCCTGATGGGCGCCGAGCGCAAGTCCATGCTGCTCACCGACGAAGAAAAGCGGGTGACCGCGTATCACGAGGCCGGCCATGCGCTGGTGGCGGCCATGCGCGACCACGCCGATCCGCTGCACAAGGTCACCATCATCCCGCGCGGTATGGCGCTGGGCGTGACCATGCAGCTGCCCGAAGACGACAAGCACACCGTCACCCGGGATTATCTCCAGACGCAGCTCGCTATCCTCATGGGTGGCCGCATCGCCGAGGAGATCTTCCTCAAGCAGATGACGACCGGCGCCGGTAACGATATCGAGCGCGCCACCGACCTTGCCCGCAAGATGGTCTGCGAGTATGGCATGAGCCGCCTCGGTCCATTGACCTTCGGCAAGAAGGAAGAGCAGATCTTCCTCGGCCGCGAGATCGCTCAGCACCGTGACTTCTCTGAGGAGACGGCCCGGCAGATCGACAGCGAAGTGCGGAGTCTGGTGGACGAGGCCTATAAGTCGGCCTGGGATATCCTCAACGGCAATCAGCCCATCATGCACAGGCTGGCCGTGGCTCTGCTGGAGCGGGAGACCCTGGACGCGAACGAGATTCGTGCCATCATCGACGGCAGGGAACTGCCGCCGCTGCGGCCCTCCGGGGGCCCCGGTTCGCCCACCGCCGACGTGCAGCAGGTCCTTAAGCCCGAGCCGGGACGCACCGGCAGCCTGCCGGAAGGCAGTCCTTCACCGGCGTAGCCTTTCTCCCTATTTTCAGGGGCAGCTCTCCGGAGCTGCCCCTTCTGCTTCTGCGACAATACTTCCAGCATGATCCCCCGCCGTCTTTCCGTTCCTGGCGCCGCCCTCCTGGGCGCGTTCCTTCTTGCGTCGGGCGGCTGCAATTACCACACCGTCGATTCCGCGGTCCACCTGCCCTCCACCGTCCGCACGCTGGCCATTCCAGCCTTCCAGAACAACACGCAGTCGTACCACACCCAGGCCGTGTTCACGCAGGCGGTGATCCGCGAGTTCACCAGCCGCACCTCGTGTCGCATTGTCAGTGGCGAAGATTCCGCCGCGGATGCCACTCTGCGCGGCACCATCACCAGCTTCCTGATTAATCCGCTCACCTACGACAGCACCACGGGACAGACCTCGAGCTACCTGGTCACCATCACAACCCGCCTCGAACTGATCGATCGCCACGGAAAAATCCTCTGGCAGAACCCCGCCTACGTCTTCCGCCAGCAGTACGAACAAACCCAGGACCTTGCCAGCTTCATCCAGGAAGATTCGGCGGCGACCCATCGCCTGGCCCAGGAATTTGCGCGGGCCGCGGTAGCGGATATCCTCGAATCGTTTTAGGCGGGTGCGTGGTTCCAGGACCCGTGGGGGCGACCGCGTCCCGCACCGGAACTCACCGCCCCAGGCGGCTTCGCGGTTCGCCTTCCCGGGCTCGAATCGCCCCAGGGTTTCCGGAACCAAACGCCCTTCCAATGCGTATGATTGCCCATGAGCACCGCCGGAACCATGACGTGGGATGGAACCTGGAACCTGGGGAAACTCGGGCGGCCGGGGCTCCCTGCGGGCCGGCGTGCCGCCGGGGCCGAGACCGTCCGGCCAGGGCAGTACCGGACACCCGGCAGTGGAGAGCCGGGTCCGGCTGATCGCTGGCGGCGCCAACCGCCTGCACGCATTGGCGATCGAGGCGAACGCGCCGGCGATCGGTTCGGGGAGAAGCCTGTGGAAGCCGAGTGGCAGGTCCTGGTCGAGCGGTGCCTGAAAGGGGACTCCTTTGCCTGGACAGAGCTGGTCAAAGCGCATCACAGGCGTGTGTATGGCCTTTGCTACCGCTTTACCGGATCCGCCAACGACGCCGAAGACCTCACCCAGGAAGTCTTCCTGAAGGTCTACGGCAATCTGGCGGGATTCGACCTGAACCGGGGCAGCTTCCAGACATGGATCACGACCATGACCCGGAACCTGCTGGTCGATCACTTCCGCCGCTCCCGGGCGCAGCGCGTCACCGATTCCATGGACGCCGGCTGGGAGGGCGACAGCGACGACATCCCCCTCATGCAGCGGCTGGCCGACAAGGGGCCCACCCAGCATGACAAGGCAGTGCAGAAAGAGATTGAGAAGATGGTGCAGGAGGCTCTGACGAAAATCTCGCCCGAGCTCCGGGAAGCCGTCATCCTGCGCGATCTGCAGGATTTGGACTATAAGGAAATCGCGCAGGTCCTGCGCATTCCCGAAGGCACCGTGAAATCGAGAATCAGCCGGGGCCGGGCGGAGCTGGCCCGCATCCTCGAACGCAACAAGGGACAAGTGGTGTAGCGATGGCCGACTACAACCAATTCGGAAATAAGCCCAACGCCGCGCTCCGCTGCGAGGAGTGGGAGGCTCTGCTGGCGGACGCTCTGGACGGCGTTCTGCCCGAGGGCAAAGCGGCGGCCTTCCGCGCCCACAGCGCCGAATGCGCCAACTGCGGCGACCTGCTGGCCCACGCCGAGCAGGGACGCGAATGGCTCGGCTACCTCCATATCGAGCCCGACGTGCCCCCCGCGCTTATCGGCAAGATCCTCGACCGGACCGTCGGCGCCAGCAGCGTACCCTTGCCGGTTGTGGCGGCGGGCCAGGGTGCGGGCGCGGCCGCTCTCGCCCTGCCGTGGCGGCGCAACTTCCACGAGACGCGGCTGCTCATGACCGTGGCCATGGCCTTCTTCTCCATCGCGCTCACGCTCAACCTCATCGGGGTGAAGGTAAGCGACCTGCGGCTCGCCGATCTCCGGCCCTCCACCATCGGCAGCACGCTTTCGCGCCAGTTCTACGCGGCGCGCGGTTCGGTGGTGCGGTATTACGACAATCTCCGCTTCGTTTATCAGCTGGAGTCGCGCATGCGGGAGCTGCGCCGGACTGTGGAGACCACCCCCGGCGCAGCCCAGCCGCAGAAAAAGCAGGAGCCCTCAAAGCAGAGCGGCGACAAGAGCGGCAGCCTCGAGAGCGGCCCGCGCGGGGAGCCGCTGAATGCGAAGCGCCAGGCCGCCATCGGCCTTCAGCCAGCGGCCGCCGAACAGCGCACTGCGTTCAGCGCGACACGTTCCACAGGAGCAATACCAGTAGTTACAGAAACAGAAGGTGAAGTAAGGGTGTTTGTGGGTCAATTCAATTGCGTTTCCCTGGATCAACTCAGAGCCGGGCTGCAGCGGAACGACAGAAGGAGCCTGGTATGAACTGCGTCAACCATCCCGAGGCGGCGGCTACCGCCTTTTGTCAGAATTGCGGCAAGGCCCTGTGCCCGGTATGCGCCCGGGATGTCCAGGGGAATATCTTCTGCGAGCCGTGTCTCGCGGCGCGGATCACCGGCGCCATGCCCGGAACCATGCCGGGAGCGGCGCCGGGACCCTTCGGCCCCGGCACCGTGCCGCCGGGAATGCCTCCGGCCAGCGCGCCCAATCCCGGCACCGCGGCCGTGCTCGGTTTTATTCCCGGTGTGGGCGCCATGTACAACGGCCAGTACATCAAGGCCGTCATCCACGTCCTCGTCTTTGTCGTCCTCATCGGCATCACCGAGCACTATGGCCTTTTCGGAGTCTTTCTCGCGGCCTGGATTTTCTATCAGGTCTTCGATGCGCACCAGACGGCCAAAGCCCGGCGCGATGGCCTGCCGCTGCCCGATCCCTTCGGCCTGAATGAGCTGGGCAATGCCATCGGCGGGCACACGCCGCCGCGCCCCTGGACGCCGCCACCACCCGCCGGCGGACCGGTGCCCCCTGCCGGCGTTCCCGGCCCCATTCCCGGCGCCGCGCCCGGCCCTGTGCCGGGACAGCCGGACTGGACCGAGCAGGTCAGGCAGAACGCTCAGTCCTTTGGACAGCAGGCCGGCCAATGGGGCGAACAGCTTCGCCAGCGGATCGTCGCTGACGCGCACCAGGCCGCACAGCCATATCCGCCTGCGGGCTGGGCTGTGCCGCCGGTTCCGCCGCCCGCCGGCGCCGGCTATGCGCCGCCTCCGCCCCCGCCAGGCTGGGTACCGCCCGCTCCAGGAGCTGCGCCGGTGCCGCCGCCCGAATGGGAACTGGAGCGCGCCCGGAGAGAGCCCATCGGCGCCATCGTTCTCATCCTGCTGGGCATGCTTTTTCTCTTCAATACGCTCGGCTTCTTTAACTTTGGCTGGGTCAGCCACGGATGGCCGATTATCATCGTCGCCATCGCTGTCTGGCTGCTGGTGCGGGGGCGGGGCGGCTTCCACACACCGCCTCCGCCAGGAGCCTGGCCGCCTCCGCCACCCGCCGCCAGGCAGGAGCCGCCGTCAGGAGGTGCGCAATGAACCAGTACCTTTTTCTGCGGCGTATGCGCGGGCCCATCATCCTGCTCACGTTTGGCATCACCGCCATCCTCGACGAGTACACCGGCATCGGGTACTCGCGCAGCTGGCCGCTGTACCTGATCGTCTGGGGACTGCTCAAGCTCGCCGAGAACGCGATTCTCGCGCAGCATCCGCCGGCGATGCCAGGTCAGTATCCCGGATCACCGAGCTATGTCGCGCCGGTCGCGCCTTCGGGAACCTCCGGAGAGGCAACAGGCACCTCCATCGTGCCCTATGACGCAATGTCCCACGACGGCGAGGAGAGGAGATAAGTATGGCAAGCACACCTCCATCCTGGGGATCGCGGGAAGCGCGCTGGCAGGCCAAACAAGCCGCCCGCGCCCAGCGGGATCAGTGGCGTGCCGCCGCGCGCGCCCAAAAAGACTATTACCGCACCTACTGGCGCGGATGGCGCCGGCCCTCCTTCACCGGCCCCGTCGTTCTGCTGGCCATCGGCATCATCGCGCTGCTCATGGAAACCGGCAGGGTCGACCCGGTCGAGTTCTGGTCCTGGTACGCGCACTGGTGGCCGCTGCTGCTCATCGTTCTGGGCTCCCTGCTGCTCGCCGAGCATTTCCTCGACTGGAAGAGGCCGTATCCCGGCCGCCGCTCCATGGGCGGCATCGTCTGGCTCGTGATCCTGATGATCTGCCTCGGCTGGATCTCCCGCGAAGGCCGCCTCATCGGGCCGTTCTCCTGGAACATCAACGGCGATAACGGCGACAACTTCTGGAGCTGGATGGGCGCCGAGCACGATAACGACGTTCAGATGGACCAGACCCTCACGGCGGCCAAACCGGTCGTCACGATCAGCGATCCTGCCGGCGATGTCACCGTCACCGCGTCCGCTGACGGCAAAATGCATGTGCGCGCGCATCAGATGGTGCACCGCGACTCCGACTCCGAAGCGCGGAAGGTCTTCGACGAACTCCAGCCGAAGATCGAAGCTTCCGGTGGAGGCGCGGTCCTCAGCGTTCCCGAGAAAGAAGGCGCGCGCGTCGATCTGACCGTCGAGCTTCCGCCCGCCGCCTATGCCACGGTGACCGCCGGCCACGGCGATGTAACGGTGGATGGCCTGAACGGCGGTGTCCAGGTCACCGGAGGTCACGGCGAAATTAAGCTCGAGGACATCGGCGGCGATGCCCAGGGCCATGTCGATCATGGCGACTTTGCCGCGCATAATGTCCAGGGGCGCGTCCTGGTGGACGGCCGCGGCGACGACGTGACGCTGTCGGAGATCAAAGGTGCGGTCTCCATCGACGGCGACTTCTTCGGCGACATCCATCTTGAGCAGATCGCCGGCGCGGTGCACTATGCGTCCAGCATGACTACCCTGGATATCCCGCATCTGGTGGGCGCGCTCACTCTCGACAAGAGTGACCTGAGCGTCAGCCAGGCCATGGGACCAGTACGCGTCGTGGCTCGTTCCAAAGACATCGATCTGACACAGATTGCCGGCGATGCCCACATCGAAGACAGCAACGGCGACGTCAATATGACCCTCGCCAACCCGCTCGGCAATCTGCAGATCACCGATCACACCGGCAACGTCATTGTGTCCATGCCGGAGAATGCGAACTTCACCGTAACCGGCAGCACCAGCAGCGACGAAGCCGTCCGCACGGATTTTCCGCTGAAGATGACCACCGAAGGCGATCGCCAGACGCTCGAAGGTTCCGTAGGCCATGGCGGCGTCCAGCTACAGCTGGAAACCGATCACGGCAATCTCGAACTGCGCAAAAGCGAGAACGCCACGCTGGCGCTGACCCCGCCGCCCCCCCCCAATCCACCCGCCGCGCCCCGGCATTTCAAGGCGCCTCCCGGTGTGAAGACGGAAGAGGAGTAGAAAGCCTAAGTCACCTGGGCCGCCGGCTCACCCTGCCAAGGCGCCTTCGAATTTCAAAACGGCAGGAGAGAGGAGTGTGAGCTATCGCCAATGCTGCGGTGAGAAGGCTTGAGTCTCTCCGACGCCTGTGTCAACATCTCTCGAACCTGCCGTGCAGGCATTTCCATCGTGATTCGGCTGTCGGAAAGGCTGGTGAGCCGCGCCCCTGGAATCGCTCCAACGACTGGGCGGCAGGAGGCTAACGGTTCGGCTGAGTTGATCGGCAGGATTTCTTTTTCGGCGTTCTGCGCCCGATACCGGGCGAACATTCTTTGCTCCAGCCTGGGCAGCCTCCAAAGAAGATTGCTGCCGATCACCTCGCGGTTCCGGAGGAGCATGGCCTTTGCGGCACCACGCACGGCATCAGTCGAACGCCGTAGAAAGGATGTCGCGGAAACGGAGTACAACATCAGAGGTGGGTCCACCCCGCATTCAGCAGAATAAAAACGGTAGATATCCTCCCAGTGCCAGTCCGGTGTGGACATGAGGGTGTAGAGGCTCGGCCGCTCTCTGCCTTCGGCGATATGCAGCAACGCCTCAGCAATGGTATAGGCGAAGACTGTGTCTGAAATGCTGTTGGGCATCGCAAGGGGCCGGTTCTCCCGGAACCGCGCCCGCATGCCTGCGCTGACGCTCTGGAGTTCTCCGTGAACCTGGCCGAGTCGAAGCACATAAGCCTCTTTGCCTGCCTGAGCGGCCAGCCTTTGAATTAGTTTCTCGGCATAGCGCTTCGTGGCCCCATAAGTGGTGCGGGCGATCGCGCGAGAACGAAGGTGCGTATCCCCCGCGCCAAGGCCAAACGCCATCTCAGTGCTGGTGTAGGCCAACCGGCATCCCGCCGGGGAGTACCTGACCAGATTAGTGATGCTGGCCGTCATGCGCCGTCGGATCTCCCCAGCCGTGCCATCGGAGCGCGAGAAATCGACTGCCAGATCGACGCCTTCCAGCA
Source organism: Acidobacteriaceae bacterium (assembly GCA_036269135.1). Classification (GTDB taxonomy): domain Bacteria; phylum Acidobacteriota; class Terriglobia; order Terriglobales; family Acidobacteriaceae; genus Palsa-343. The sequence goes on along the minus strand of DATASQ010000009.1, from coordinate 22,854 downwards.
TGCGCCGAGCCGTTTCCGGATCTGTCATGTCCCCGATGCGGCAGGTGAAGCCGCAATGACGAAGGAAGGCTGAACCGGGCACAGAACGGCAGACGGGGACCACCTCCGTTTCCGAAGTGACTCTCAGGAAAAGCGCCACCTCTGTGGCCACCTGGCTGTTTCCACCTACAAGTGCAATCGTCGGCATAGATGATGGTCAACCGCAAAGTTGGTGCTTGAGTCGCTCACAATTCCTGGCGCGGCAGGGCGAAGGTCTGTTCCACAATTTTAGTCGTGAGCAGAGAGTCGGATGCAGATGTCAGATTCGCATTCTCGCCGGCGATTCCTTCTATAAATCGCCGCCAGAATACAAAAGCTGTTTGATAGAGCGTCGCTACTCGTGGCTGATGATCGGGCAGGGTGGCGAGGAGTCGTTCTCCCGAGACCGAGCGAATCAGAATCGGCTGATCGTTATAGATCGAGAACGTGAGTTGGGCACGCTTGAATGTTAATCGCAGGCATTCGATTGAATCTTGCAGCGCCGTCACGGTGACCTGTGCCGGGATATCCACTCCTTGCGCGGTCCTGACCCGTAGAGCGGTGTCGACATGCACCTCAAAATCATCGAGCATAGCGACCGAACCGGAGCATAACTCGGCTTGCTCAGCCCCCGCGACAAAAAGAAGCGCATCCAGCCCATGTACGCCCGTCTCGAAAAACATCCCCCCGCCTGCCATTTTCACGTTGGACTGGTGGGTGCCGCTCCGGATCCCACCGCGCCGTCCAAGCCCAAATTCGATCCGTTCCAGGGGACCGAATACCTGTTCCTTTACCAGGGATCTGACCGTCTGGACAGAGGTCATTACTCGGCGCTGATATCCGCAGGCAATATGGGAAGAGGGGCGGCCGGCACAAATCGCCTCATGTTCTGCCACCGTTTTTGCAAACGGCTTTTCCACATACAAGGCGCAGGCCCTGCTTTGCAGCGCGGCATAGTACCTCGCTCGCACACCATAGGGAATTGCGAGCAGAATCACATCTGCGTCGGGTAACTCCTCTGGGTTGGTGGCCAGCCCCACTGTCGGAATCCCGAACCCGTTCGCAACACTGGAGGCGCGAGCATTATTGGCGTCGGTGATCCACGCTACTTTCACCGTGGGAAGAGCATTCAGCACTGGAAGATGCAGACGCGATACGATCTCGCCCGCGCCCACAATTCCGATGGATTGTATTTTCTTGGTGTGCTGCAACACTCAGGAACCCTTTGATCGGCGTTGTTGGCGGCTCGTCAGGAACGGGTGATCATCAGAACATCGGAAGTCACGACGGGAACGGAGGGCTCAACCGCCCTTCCGCGCCGGCTCGCGTTCCGCGAACAGAGGCCGCACCAGATCCTCGATGCGCCCCAGAACCTGTTCGAGGCCCAGCTCTGTGGAATCGATGACGATTGCGTCCGCCGCAGGGCGCAGGGGGGAGCTTGCGCGATTGCGATCGCGCTCGTCGCGCTCGCGGAGTTCCTGCGACATCGCGGCGCGGTCCGCAGTGGTTGCGGGCCGCGGCTGGCCGCCGGGACCCGCATTCTGCTCATAACCCGACAGCAGAGGCGACAGCTCTCTGGCGCCGGCTGTCTGTTCATAGCGACGCTGGCTCCGCGCCTCCGGTGACGCGTCCAGAAACACCTTCACGTCCGCATCCGGAAAAACCGCCGTGCCAATGTCGCGGCCCTCCATCACCACTCCGCCGCCGCGCCCCAGCTCCCGCTGCAGATCCACCATCCAGGAGCGAATCGCGGGATGCACGCTCACCCGCGATGCTCCCTGCGTCACATCGGAGTCGCGGATCCGCTCCGTCACATCCTGACCGTCGAGATACACCCGGTTGCCGTGCCGATCGGCTTCCAGCCGGATCTCTGTGTTCCGCGCCAGCCGCTCCAGTGCGGCGGAATCGTCGAAGTCCATATCCGAGCGGATCGCCTTCAGCGCGAACGCGCGGTACATCGCACCGGTTTCCAGATTCAGCAGGCCGAAGTGCTGCGCCAGATGCCGAGCCACCGTGCTCTTGCCGGCGCCGGCGGGTCCGTCGATCGCAATGATAGGGCCGCGGCTCATTCGGGGTTTTCGTCCTGACTACGATTCTTGCGCGGATTTCGTTCACCTGCGCCCGCTTTGCGGAAAATTTTCTTGCCAGGCCCCTTGAAGTTCTTGCCCTGCGCAAAGCTTCGGCCGGAACCCTCCCGGCGGGGAGGCTTCCCGAAGCCAGGCCCGCGAGCGCGTACGGAACTCCGCGCTCCCGCGGGTGCGCCTTCGCGTTTGGGCGGAAACTTCGGACGCGAACTGCCGAACGGCTTTGCCCCCGGCTTCTTGCCGCCAAAGCTCTTCGGGCCACCCGGCCGGAAACCACCCTTCTGGGGGAACCGCGGCCCCGACCTCTGCCCGGACGCCGGCCCGGATCTCTGCCCGGTTTTCTCTCCCGACTGCTTCTCGACGCGCGGAGGGCGTTCCCCTCCCTCACGATCGAAGGGGCGCCGCTTCTCCTCCCGACGCTCGCCGGTTGCCGGGCGACGTTCCCACGGCTTGGGTCCCGGCTTCTCACCGCGAGGTCCCGGTCGGAATCCGGTCGCAGGTCGTTTCTCGCCACGAGGTCCTGGCTGGAATCCAGTAGAGGGCCGCTTCTCGCCGCGAGGTCCCGGTCGGAATCCAGTAGAGGGCCGCTTCTCGCTGCGAGGTCCCGGTCGGAATCCAGTAGGGGGCCGTTTCTCGCCACGAGGTCCTGATCGGAATCCGGTCGCAGGGCGCTTCTCCCCGCGAGGTCCCGGTCGGAATCCGGTCGCAGGTCGTTTCTCGCCACGAGGTCCCGGTCGGAATCCGGGTCGCTTCTCACTGCGAGCGCCTGCGCGCGATTCATCCGGCGGCCGTTCCTCACCCACTGGACGCTCCGGCCGGGGAAAGGGGGGGCGGCGCTCCCACGGCTTCGTCCCGGGCCGCTTTTCTCCGCGCGTCCCTGGACGGAATCCAGTCGGCGGCCGCTTCTGGCCACGAGCTCCGAAGCGTGAATCAGCCGCTGGCCGCTCCTCGCCTGCCGGGCGATCCGGTCTGTGAAACTCTGGCCGTCGCTGCCACGGTCTGGCGGCTCCGCCCTCTTCCGGCCGCTTGTCCTTGAAAGGCGGTTTCGTCTCTTGCCGTGGTCCGTCGGGTCGGTGCGATGGACCGCGCTTGTCCCCAAACTCCCCGCGGCCGCGCTTGTCCTGGAATGCCTTCCGGAAAGGCGGCCCTGGCGCGCGCTGCGCCCTCTCTCCCCGCCTGGCCATCGCTGGCGCAGCAGCTTCCGCGACCTCCGGTTCCACCGGCAAATTCTCCGGCAGCGATCCTTCCACAAACAGCAGCGTCTGCGCCGCCACGCTCATGCTGCCGAACTGCCGCGCCGCCATCATCCCGTGGATCACTTCCCGAATTCGCGATCGCGCGGTCAGCGGCGACAGGAAAATCTCCGCCTCCCCGGCGGTCGCGGCCACGGCGGACCGCAGATAAATCGACAGCAGTGCGGAGAGGGCGGTGGTCTGCGCAGTATTCGCCCCCGTCGTCAGCTGTGCGGGAAAGCGGTTCTTCAGCAGGGTCCAGCGCGTCGGCTCGCCCAGCTTGTAAACAGGCATGGCCCGCACCGTCGTCCACAATTCGATCAGTGCCCGCAGTACGGCGGCTTCGGTCAGCTCGCGTCCCAGCAACTCGCGCAGCTGGACGGCCGTCGCTTCGCCTTCGCGATCCAGCACCTGCCACGCGCGAATCACCAGCGGTGAGGTACGCCCGCCGGGCGCGGTATTCCACTGCCGATCCCCGCGGACCGCCGCGACCCACGGCAAAACCTCCGGGGTGATCAGGAAATCGGCCTGCTCCGAATACGTGCCCAGCAGGTTCAGCGGCATAATGCGGTCGTCGTCCACCAGGCGCGTGACCAGTTCGCCGGCATGCTCCAGCGCGGCGGCGGGAGGCGCGGCACTCGCCGCCCCATGAACCGCCTCCACAAACGAGGGCGCGGGAGCGGGCAGCTGCGCATGGCGCGGGAGGAAGAGGCAGAGCCCCAGATCCTCCAGCCAGGTCGTCGCCTCATCGGCGGTCTGCAGCGGAGCGGTCTGGTGCCAAAGCGCGGCGCGCGCGAATTGTAACTGTTTTTGATCCAAGATTCCGTCCGAGGTGCAGGCTGGTGGTGGCTAGATGCGCTGGAAGGCGCGCTGAATGTCCTTCCATGAATATCGTAAAGCAATGGGACGCCCATGGGGGCAGCTGGTGGGGTGATCCGTCTTCGCCAGCTCCACGAGCAGCCACTCCATCCGCGTCGCATCGAGCGGCATATTGACCTTAATCGCGGCGTGGCAGGCGATCGAGGCGGCGATCCGCGTACGCGCCGTCTCCAGGTTCTCTGACTGCGACGCGGCCCCCGGCTGCTCCAAAACCTCGTGGATCATCCGCTCCAGCTCGCCGCCGCTCAACCCCGAGGGCGCCGCCTTGATGGCGATCGTGTGCGGTCCAAACGGCTCCGCCTCACAGCCGTTGCGCTCCAGCTCGGCCGCCAGCGTCGAAAAGACCACCATCTGCGCCGGCAGCAGGTCGATGAGGAGCGGCATCAGCAGCCGCTGCCGCTCCACGCGCTCCGTTTGCCGCTCGCGCAGGATCTTTTCAAAGAGAACTCGCTCGTGCGCCACGTGCTGATCGATGATCCACAATCCCTCATCGTTCGTCGCCAGGATAAACGATTCCCGCAGCTGTCCCAGCGGCTTCAGCGAAGCCAGCGAGTGCAGGCTGGGCGCAGGTTCGCCGCCTTCCGGCAAAGCCGGCGCGGCGCACGCGTGACCGTTCGCGGGAGCCGTTCCATTCCCTGGCAGCGGCTCCCTCGGCCCGGGCTCTCGCGCCGCCGCCGCCGCCGCGAAGGGCAGCGGCACATCTTCCGCTCGCGGTACCGGCGGCGCCAGGGTGAAACCCTCTCCGTCCCCCGTCTGCGGCGGCAGATCGGACTCCGGGCCAGGCGAACCGGCCTCCGGCACCAGTGACGACGACGCCCGCGGGCTGGCCGTCAGCGCATCCACGAAGCTGGCCGCCGGCCGCGCCTTCATCAATGCCACACGAATCGACTCGCGCACGAAGTCATGCACCAGCGATTGCTGGCGAAACCGTACTTCGGTCTTAGCCGGATGTACATTCACGTCTACTTCCTGCGGCGGCATTTCCAGAAACAGCAGAACCACCGGGAATGACGTCGGGGGAATGATGTTCCGATACGCCTCGGTAATCGCGTGCAGGATCAGCCGGTCCCGGATGAGCCGCTGGTTCACAAAGACATAGATCGAGTTCCGGTTCAGCTTCTGCAGCGCCGGCCGGGAAACGAATCCGCTCACACGCAAACACCCCGGCTCCGGCGGCGTGTAGTGCTCGTCCCGCCGCCACGGCGGAGGCTCCGGCAGCCCGGCATGCTCAAAGCGGCGCTCGGCGGCCAGCGGCAGCAGCTGGTCCAGCGTGTCGCGGCCAAACACCTGATAAATCCGCTCCGAAGGATCCCGCACGGGCGGCGCCGTCAGCAGAGCATGCGTCGCCGAGTGCAGTTCAAAATGTATCTCCGGATGCGCCAGCGCATAATGGGTAACCAACGCGGTGACATGAGCCAGCTCCGTGGTTTCCGCCCGCAGAAATTTCCGTCGCGCCGGTGTGTTGAAGAACAGGTCGCGCACTGCAATCGTCGTTCCCTGCGGTCCGCCTGCGTCCTCCACGGCGAGCACCCGGCCTCCGACAATCTCAATCCGCGTTCCCATCGCCGAATCCAGCGGACGTGTCGTCAACTCCAGCCGTGCAATCGACGCAATCGACGGCAGCGCTTCTCCGCGAAAACCGAGCGTCGCAATCGACAGCAGGTCGTCCGACGAGCGGATCTTCGAGGTCGCGTGCCGCTCAAAGGCCAGCAGGGCATCGTCGCGCACCATGCCACAGCCGTCGTCGGCCACCTGGATCAGCCTCCGCCCTCCCGCCTCAATCTCCACCCGGATGCGGGTCGCCCCCGCATCCAGCGCGTTCTCCAGCAGCTCCTTTACCACGGAAGCAGGCCGATCCACCACCTCGCCGGCGGCGATCTGGTTGGCTACCTGGTCGGAGAGGATGCGGATGCGGCCCATGCTGGCTCAAGGATACCTTCCGCTGCGCTGTGCAGAGCTGGGCCAGATGGTGGAGAACCGGACACTCGGCGATCGGTTGCCGCGCACGCCGAGGACCATGGCCGCCCGATTGCGCCCACTCGGCTGAACCGCGCCCCGCCCAGCGCCGATAGCCAAAGCAAGCGCAGCAGAATGCAGTGGGCGGGGGCAATATGGAAGTGGATCGCATAGGCCGAATCGGACCCCTGACACCGGAGCGCACCCCAGCCTGGACCCGCGACGGGCTCCGCCGCCGCCGCTTTGTCGCTGAAGTCGAACCCGAAGTTGAAGACGACCCCGAAGCATCGGCGTCCGACCCGGACGACGTCGAAGCGGACCCCAAACCCGACCTCGACCTGATGGCATAAGGTCTGCGCACCCGGTCCCGCAACCGCGACCCGTACCCGGTGACCTGTACCCTGTCACCCGGTCCGGCCAGGCCACCCGCCGCCCATGCCTCTGAATCCCACTTCTCAGGAGCAGAAAGGACGGAACCAATGGCCGACCAGCACTCAGGAGAGGCGACGAAAGGTGTCGGTGAAGCCGACCCTCGCCAGCACAACGAGACCTCCACCGGCCGCGGCGAAAGCGGCTCCGCCCCCGACGCATCCCGCCGCGGCGTCGTGCAGCCATCCACCTCCGGCAGCCGCGCTTCGAATTAGTCCGACCGCGAGGCGAAATCCGGCGAATCTGGCTCGCACCGAACCAGCCACCCCGCTCAGCCGGACGAAATGCCGCTCACCCTCGCGGCACCGAGGCGCACCCGCCGCACCGCAAAGCCTCCTGATGATTCGCCCCATTCAAGATGGGTGGCAGATTCCAACCGAGCTAACGAACCGCCTCTGCAGGGACCTGGGCGGGCGGGTCCCGTTTTCTTTGCGTCGCGCCGCTTCCTCACGCATCCTGTACCTGTCTCCGGAGGCGTCCAATGAATCAGCCCGACCCCGGCATCGTCACCCGTCCCAGCCCCTTCAGCGTTCCCGACACGGTTGACCGCCTGCAGAAAGTCCTCGCTGCCAAAGGCATTCGCCTCTTCGCGCTCATCGATCACAGCGGCGAAGCCGAGAAAGTCGGCCTCGCCATGCCGCCCACAAAGGTCCTCATCTTCGGCAACCCCGCCGCCGGCACCCCCGTCATGCTCGCCGCGCCCACCGCCGCGCTCGACCTGCCCCTGAAAATCCTCGTCTGGCAGGACTCCTCCAGCGCCGTCCACCTCTCCTGGAACAGCCCCGCCTGGCTCCAGCAGCGACACGGCATTCCCGATGACCTCCTCAAAGTCCTCGGCGCCCCCGAAGCCCTCACCACGCTTGCGCTCACGGATTCCTGATCGCTGCCCTAACCGGCTATGGGTGCCGCTGTACGCTGCCCGCGGAACCCTGTACCCTGTTCACGCCATGAAAACTGTCATCCGCTTTCTCGTCTGGATCGCCCTTGTGATCTGGCTGGGCGGCCTCTTCTACTTCCCCGTCGTCGCTGCCGCCGCTTTCGGCACGATTGCCGACACCCATGTCGCCGGCACCATCGTCGCCCATTGCCTCACTACCCTCCACCACGAGGGCCTCGTCGCCGGCTGCTGGATCGTCCTCTTCCTCCTCCTCGGCATCGTCCTGCGCGTCTATGGACGCAGCATGATCATCGGTGTCATCGTCACTCTGGTCATGTTGGGGTTCACGGCCTACTCGCAGTTCTCCATCATCCCGCGCATGGAGCACGACCGCATCGCGGCCGGCGGCGCCATCGACGCCGTCCCCCGCAGCAATCCCCTCCACGCCGACTTCGACCGCCTCCACGTCCGCTCCGAGCACGTCGAAGAGGCTGTCATGCTCGCCGGCCTCCTGCTCGCCATCCTGCTCGCTCGCGATACCGGCCCTGAGGTGTTCCAGCGTCGCCCGTAGTCCACCGAGCCCTTTGTTATAATTTTTCTCAGACAATTGGTGTTTCTCTCACTCCTCAGTAGCTCAATGGCAGAGCATTCGGCTGTTAACCGAAGGGTTGTAGGTTCGAGTCCTACCTGAGGAGCCAATCTCATCTCCTTTCAATCCAGCCACTTAAGTCGAATCCCTACATTTTTGTACTGCTTTTGTACTGCCGGCAAACCGCGCCCTCGGGGCTTTTTGCCAAATCGCAGTATTAAGCAGACAGAGGGATTTCCACAGTGGTTGTGTCTGTTTACGTCCGGCACTCGGTCCGGTGCCCCCACAATGCCGGTGTCAAGCACGGCCAGCAGGAGATGCTGACCCACCGCTTCAGGCACACCTTCGCTGTCGAGTTACTTCTCGCCGGCATGCCCATCGAACAGGTGAGTAAGCTGCTGGGCCACAAAACCGTAAGAACGACGGAACGCTACTACTCCGCCTGGGTAAAAGAGCGCCAGCGCAAGCTTGAGGCGGAAGTCAAAGAGGCGTGGACGAGGATGGAACTACCAGTCCTCCCCGCATCACAACCTTGTGCCCGGGCGACACAGAGCCTGAATCTCGCCGAAACGGTCATCGAAGGCATGGTCCAGTAGCTGGATTAGAGCGTCAGCCGTTCTCAAAAGCGCTATCCGTCACCTGATTCGCCGCTTTTGCAAAACACGATTCAGGACTGAGGCGGGAATCCGCAAAATGCGGTAGCGGCGCTTATGCACCAGTTCCGGCGCACCGAGGTCGATCACCCCGGCTTCGCCCTCAAACATCCTGGTCACTTTATCGGCACCTATTTTGAGGCGCGCCGCAACTTCGGCGACAGAATAAAGTTCATCTTCCACTTCTAGTGTACCTGTCGATCGAACTACGCTTCCTTGCCGAGTAATGTTGGCCGGAGGCGTAGATCTCAATACTCAGGGAACACTCAGTCCGATATCGATTCCAGAAAAACCTGCTTACTACTCCGTGATTTGACCTTCGACCGTGTCAGCAAGGGAATGCCATATTGGGCGGGGCGCGAGTCGGAAGACATTTGAGACCGACTTCTACAAATCCATCGCCAGCTGCTTCGAAACTAGATTTGTCGCACAAATCTACCTTAGTCCGTACTTTACTCCTGCCATCAGGGGCGAAAGAGGATTTGGGTTGCACCTGCGGCGCGGACATTCTTGGGGAGACGCGTTGACCATACCCTCAAGGCAGCGTCTTCGCCCCGATCCGCAGCTGTGAACCTTATTATCAATAGATTGCGCGCGCGGCAAAGCCGGAGATCCACGATCCGTTCGAAAAAACGGACCGCAAAAATCGGCGCGGATCGTGATGAATCAGCTCACGACTGAGTATTACGTGGATAGCCGCTCATAGCTGACGGTTCCGGTTCGGGTCTAGCTCAATCTGACGAAAACGGAGCCGAAAGTAAACGAGCCAGGCTGATCTCAGGAGTGCATATGGAGAGCGAGCAGATTTTCTTTGTGGGCGTCGTAATGGGCTGGGAGCTCGACCCAGCCAACAGTTGCTATGGCACCTTCAGTGAGACACCACCGGTTGTAACCGAGTTTTACCCCGGCGGGAATACAGAGACCGGCGCGATCAACCCCACGCCTAGGATGAGGGAATTGGCGGCGGCCGGGTTCCATCCTGTCGCGATTGTTCGTCGTGATTTTTCCAGGCGCGATGGCCACTACCTCTTCGCGCACAATGGAATTTCAAAAGCCATCCATATGGAGCTGCTGGAGAATGCGGAGGCAATCTTTAGGACTGCTGCCGTTGCGACAGAACATCCTGCTGATCTGGAGCCACGCATATCTTGTCTCGGGCGACTTCCCGAAGACAGTCTTCCTGGCTCAGCACTAGGATGACATGATGAGTTATGGGGAAAAACGGTCATTCATGCCGGCACCGAGATCCGCAGCAGCCACGACGGTGATCATCACCCCCAGGCGCGCGAGTGGACGCTCCTCAACATCTTTGCGCCATTCGAGGCTGAGTACAAGCCTGGACTCGAGTGCGGCAACTCGAAATTAGGAGTTACCCCAAAATCGACCCGGGCGGAAGGCCAAGCCGTACAATGCCTCTTCGGAATACTGACTGACCAGACGCCACTCCCGTTCCTCTTTGAAGCCGCGATGCTTCAGGGTCGACATCACCAAAGCCAGTGCAAGGTTCCGCTGAAATCTCGTGGAGAACGCAGGCACCTTGGAAGGAACAGCTTTCTCCGACGGCCACCAACTCTGTTTGGTAATCATTCCTTCCCGGAAGCTGTCCACCAGGTAACGACAAAGCTTTCTCTGTTCCTGTGGAGCGACACGCAGTGCACGAGATCGAACGAATGCTGTCTTGCCGAAGCGAAAATCGCGTTGGATTGTCCGAAACCTAAAGCGTATCCATTTCCGCCCGGACAGTAGGCGCGCCACTGGCTCAGCTGATCTCCCATCTCGGAAAGGGACAGTACATTGCATATCTTCTGGGTTTCGGCGACCGGTCTCACGAAAGCGCTTCGATGCTTTTCCGCGCGCCGGTGCCTGCCGAGTTCATCCTCAAGCAGCATGGCTCCTATGCGGTACTTCTTGCGATCGGTCAGGTGTCAGTAATCGGTTGCCCAGAGCTTTCTGCTCTGAAAGATCCCGATCACTCCGGCGGGGCCCGTGTGGTGGTACAGGCCGCCGGACGGTTTTTCTCGCATGAACCGGTCAAATGTTCCCATGTTGTTGAGAATGATCGGTATCCCCGAGTACCGTCCGGCGCGGCCGCGGAAACCAGCCATCGTGATCGCAACGAGCACCGTGAACTGCCGTCCAGTCAGCTGCTGTCGCCTTGGTATTTAGACTTCGACCAACTCGCTCCGTTCGCAAGCATGCGACTTAATACGGCAACGCCCATGTCCGATTTCTTGGCTCGAAAAAGCTGTGCCTTTAAGGCATCGATTGGATTGTCGCCTTTGAGGGAGTTTTTATATGGATGGAGTCCAGACGCGTGTGCATAAGCGACGAGTAGTTCGAAGTTGCTGATTCGGAGTCTTTCCTTTTTGAGTAATCTGACAATGGTTGGATATGCCAATCTGAGCAGGTGAGGCTCGATTCTTGAACGGCCTGCGCGGAGCCACCGTAACTGCCCCACCAACTGGTCGGTTGCACACCGCAATTGAGCTTCGATGTCATCGGAAAGTTCTATGAGGCTTCCGGCCCAGACTTTGACCCATTCGGACAGTTCTTCAGGGGCGGCAATTTCCCTTCGTGCCTCCAAGATCTTACGTGCCTCCGCATGCCTTCCCAGTTCCTGATGGATGAATAGGCATATACGGCAAAACAGGAAGCTGACAGTCTTAAGGCCGAAGCAGCAGTATTGATCGAAGCCGGATGGGAGCCGGGAACTCCGCCACCAGTCCCATGACCAAGGCGGAGTATTCACCTTGTTCGCCGCCATCCTCAAGATTAACTTCGATCTGGATTCCAGCTGGTCGATCTGGGACATGATCCACCGCACTGGCTTGGAGACAGAAGAACTGGCTAAGTACCTCGTGGACTATGCAGTGACGCGTGTTCTCAGCACTTTCAAGTACGTGGGAGGGCAAAAGTGGCTATTGTCGCCTGAACAGATCATAGAAGCGGCGGTTCACTGCGAATGGACGCGAACGGGATCGGATTCCGTTTATGAAGAAATTCGCGAAAAGCAGGAAGAATTGCGGAAGAAGTGGGAACAGCAGCAGTCGCCGCAGCAGCGGGAGAAGCGGCGCGGGTGGTGGTTGGATCATTTTCCTTCTAAAGCGGACCTTGAGGAGTGGCGCGACGAACAGAAAAAATGAAAGTGGCCGACCGTGCCTTACGTGGACTACTGCTCCGGTTGCGGCAAGTTCTATTTAGCTGAAGAGACGATCTGCGCCACCTGCGGTGCCGCGAGGATGTATGAGCCCGCCAGGGAGAGGGAAGGATTCCGGCCATGAGCCGAGGCGGAGAGGGAGCGGGAGGCCGTAGATGGGAGTACTACAACCCCGGTGCGCGCGTGACGAACGTGGAAATCTGTCACAGACCTACGGGAATCCGCTCTAAGGTGACCGACAGCGCGAGCGGAGAGCGTTTCTATCAGTCGAACGCTGACAGAGCTTGACAGATTCTCGGTCCGAACCAAACGGAACAAAGATTGATTCATTGGAATATCTATATGCGTATGTATAAGTTACATAATTCCGGTCTGCTGCTTGTGTCAGGAAAAGGACTTTCGACAGACTTTGGTTTGTGCCCGGCTTCCGAGCGGTCGGGAACTGTGGGGGATTCACCAGAATCTGTCACCTCGTTGACGGAGAATCTGTCCCATCGCAGCGGCATAACCTGGCCCCTGGACTCCCCCTGCACATCATTGAACCAGCTGAGGGAGGAGTATACATCAAGTGCCCGGCCTGGAAGACCAAGGAACCATTTCAGAGCCTGTTCCGGGAGATGATAACTCGCCACCGCAGCGAAGATCTCCGCCGGGTCGCGACCGAGTATGAGAAACGTGTCCAAGGCGGAACTGCAACGAAGTTGCACGACATGATCGACTTCGAGGACATTGCCGAAGTCATGAGCAAGGTCCTGACGGCCATCAATATCGACGAGGTCAAGAAGGCTATGCGCTGGCTTGGCGGCGAGCCGAAGATCGAGATGGCCACTGCACTACCTGCATTGCAGCCGCAACTGACCGACAGCCGGGAATTCGGGGCGGTGCTGCGAGCGCTGGCTCACATGTACGCGACGGTGGATGGACGAGGTAGAGGAGGTCGGAAAGCTTGGTAGCCGCCGTCGGGAAGATCAAGCCCTGCAGGCTCTACGAGACTTCGTAGACAACGCGGGTAGCGAAGTCGGATTCGACCACTTTTGTCTTTATTTGGCGGCGACTCCGGAAATGTTCGACAATCAAGCGTACTTCCCTCGGTATGACGCTCTGTCTACGCGGATACAGGCCGTCGGAACGGAAACGAACTGGCGCGCACCCGTCATCAATCTTGATCGGACTCCGCTGTTACCCTCCGAGCTCGACGAGATGGCGATCAGGATTCGGACGATCCATCGAGCCGCATATGGAAATTCGCCCACACAGAGCCTTACCGACGAGGTGTTGGCGGCCTTCGTGTCTGAAATCAGCCGGAGCAGGTTCAGGATTGCCAAACCGCGGCTACTGGTGCGCTTTCTCGTCGACCAGATGGAGTTGGCGCGACAGGATCAGCCGATGTTGCAAGTGAAAGACCTAGGACAGGCCATACAGACCACGGCGGAGAGAGTCCTGAAGGAGGCCAATGCCTAACGGCTCCCTTTCTTCGACGATCCGCCTGCTTCGCACGGGGATCGTCCCCCTCTCGGCGATAGAGCCTCTTTCCGTAGGCTACTCACGGCTGCGAACAGAATTGACTACCGAGTCCCAAGAGTTCTTGAGTGGAAATCATCAGGTGCCCCTCTTCATCCAAGGTGAATGGGGCACAGGCAAGAGCCATGCGCTGGGCTACTGCCGTGCGTTCGCCTCCAAGCTTGGAATTCCGACTGCGTTTGTCAGCCTGAACGCAAGAACGGTTCCACTAAACCATCCACAACGAATCTATGGTGAGCTCGCCGCATCGCTTCGCGTGGGTCACACGATGGGACTCCGGCCCTTGCTTCACTCGATACTGACGAATCTGGATGTCCGCATGATCCTGACGCGCTACTTATCTTCTTCTTCCAATCCCTTGTCGTCCCACATTCGTTCTCTTTGCAAATACTACGATTGCGGGGAAGCCTTGAATCCGCAGGCCGAGGCATCGTGGGGGTTCATTCTAGGTGAGGACCTTGGATGGGCGGACTACGCATACAAACGTGAACAGGCGATCGAACGAATATACGGGCTGGCAGATTGCTTTCGGGCTATAAACGGCGGTGGAATCCTGATGCTGATGGACGAAGTCGAAACCATCGACCAACTTTGGAACCATCGCTCTCGCGCGGTTGCCTACAGCGTTATGACCAGCCTGTCTACTATGCAGCCGGTTTGGAGCATCTTCGCCGTTACCGAGAGATTTCGCACGTTGGTGGCCCTTGACGCTGCGCGAAGTCATGTGGACTCGGTTTCGCACCACGCTCGTTGGCTCTCCAATGCTCTGGCGAATGGAGCAATTCACACCTTCGACACTCCTAGACTTGATGGCGCCTGTGCGTCTCGGTTAGCTGCAGCAATCACGGCGCTGTATCTGGAAGCGTATCCACAGACTAGCTTTTCGAAAGATCAGATCCAACGATGCGTCGACGAATGGGGCAAGAATCCCGGCAGGAACCCAAGAAAATTGATTCGCGCTATCGTCAATAGATTAGATTTGGCACGGCCCCTGCCAGAGGCATAGCCGACTCCGTTCACGGTTCAATTTTCCGATCCTGGTCCTGACCGTCCTCGGCCTGCTATTTTCCGTTCTTTTCCTTTTCTGTGCTGGCCTTCTTCAGCTTCGCCCATCGCGCTTTCTGGGCAGCAGCGATGCGGGCACGCCCGGCGGCACTCAGCTTGCGGCGCTTCTTCGGGGTCGCGGTTACCGCGCCCAGTCCGAATGGAAATTTTGTCGCAGGAACGGCTGCCGGACGGCCGCGCTTTGCTCGACCGTCGCCGCTGGCGGCCAGCAGGTTGCGCACCTGCTCGAGGCGGCTGATTTCTTCATCGATAGCTACAAGGATTTCTGAAGTTTGCACGTTCTATTCTCCCTCCGGCCATTCTACGTGCAGGACAGCGAATCGCGAATCGCCGTATCGGGATGGCCACCTTCGGTTACAAAAACCGGCAGCCTGCAATCATAACTCGCCCACCTCGGAGGAGTTTGCTCGTCGGTAAGGGGCGAAGCAGTGCGAAAGCCCACTCTCCAAATTCGCTGCGTAGCCTTTCCTCTTCCGCAAGTAACTGCAGGGGACTTTCCTGATCGCAGCTGTCTCCCTGGCTAGGCTCAGACAGGCGCCGCATTTCGAAGACCTGTGGCTGTATGGCGGAGGCAGTCGATTTGCTTCTGAACCCCCTCGGCCATCTTCGCGATTTCCTCAAGCACTTTGCTGCTGTTGCTCTTTATGGTTTCCGTCCACTTCCTGACTTCCGCGAGCCGTTTGGCTTCTCGCTCGAGCTCCAGAATCGCTTTATCCAGCGCATCAAGGTCGGCGGACTCTTCCGTCCGGGCTTTCGCGTTGCGTATCGACAGTGCTCTCGCGACCATCAGCGCTGGCCCGCAGATGGATGTCGGAGGCGATGTTCTCAGCGTCCCAGACCACGAAGATGTCGTTCCCATGCCGGCACATGACCTCCTGGCCGGCGGGTGCGGTTTGAGAGGAATAGATGAAAACTGCAATTTCCGCCTGGCGATTCTTGCGGGCGCTGAGGCATTCTTCCCGAGCCTTCCGCAGGTCGTAGCTCGCATCCTCCTTCGATTCGATCACGATGCTGGCGCCCGGAGCTGCGCTTTCGTCGCCCAGGGTGATTACAGCATCGCCCACCTTGCAATTGCGGATCGATCCGGTGGTGTTTCCGGTCTTTGCCGCCATGTCGCCGGCCTTCTGGGCTTCCTTCTGTACGAACTCCCAGACGGCGTCCTCGAAGTTCCGGCCATGAGTCGTCGACCGCAGCGATTCTTCGCGCCTGGCTCTGATCTCGGCGAGCGTAGCCTTGACCTCCGTCTGGAACGAGGTGGCCTGCTGTTCGTGGCGATCGAGGACGCCCAGCAGCTCGCGCCTGATCCTCGAGAGAGCCGACTGCTCTTCGTCGAGGGTCAGGTTTTTGTCGATGGCTGCGGCGGCTTCTCCCATCGACCGGGTCATCCGACTGAGGGCACCGGAGTCGTTGTCGAGCGAGAACTCTTTCGCGATGGTCGCCCGCGCAGCCTCCACCTTGCGCATCAGCCGGCTCAAAGCCGAGTCCTCTTTGTCGAGCGAGAACTCTTCGACCACCGAGCTGACCTCACCGGCGAGCTGTTCCTGGAGGTTGCCATTGTTGGCCTTCAGCTCGGAGACGAGCCGGCTCAGGGCACTCTGGCTGTCGTCGAGCGAGAACTGAGAGAGGATCTGGAGCTTCTCCTCGTCCAGAACCTCGCCGACCGAACTCCGTAGCTTCGCCACCAGGCCGCCGCCTCGTCGGGGTCGAGCATTCGCATGAAGGGGCCGTTCTGTCCAACGACGGAGGTGAGCGACCGCACCATCTCGGAATCATCTGTCCCCACGTGTCGGCGGAGCACCTGTTCGAGCTCATCGTCCCTGCGGATCAGGCGCTCAACGCGACCTGGAATTTGCCGCTCGATGGATCGAAGTACTCCCGCAGGTTCGATGTCAGAGTTTGATTCATCTCCGAGCGGCTATGCTCGAGTGCCTGCCGGAGATCGAGCAACAGCCGTTCGCCTTCACGCCGGATCGATTCGGCATCGATCTGGCCGCGGGCGTGACGCAGCGAGAGCAGATCCACGCGCAGGGCAGCGAGTGCATAATCGTTGCGGTCTGCACCTTCCTCGTGCCCGGTGAGTTCGGTGATCGAATCGGTGTCGGTGACGGCCAGCTCGAGGCGGAGAAGGCGAGGGGTTTCTTTCACGAGTGCGAGACCGTTGGCAACGGGCGGGAGCGGGGCGACGACGGGATTGGCCACTTTCTCGGATTCCCCCATGCGGGAGTTCGGCGAGACACGCGGAAACGCCCCTCTATAGATACCGGCGAGGAGGCGAGTTTGGTCAGTGTTTGGCGGGGAAAATTTTTCGCGAAGGGCTGAGGTGGGGAAATGTCCGTTTACCCATTCTCCGAAATCCTTCTGATCGTATCGCCACCACGAAGAGCCGTTTACAGGCTGTACCTTCGCCGCCGAACTTTCCGGGGGTCTCGCAAATTCTGGTTTTGAAGGATACCGAGTCCCATGCGCAGCTACAAACGTAGTGTAAGGATCTTATCAAAGAGTAATCTTCAACACGGCGATCGTGTGAGACGTCACCATAAACACGTCACAATCCCCGGAAAGATCACAATACTCTCACCGGCTGCCCCGGGCCAACAGTGCACTGGTCCGGCTTAACGGCACCAGGAATATGCTCTGATCAGCCTATCAGAGGGACGTGATCTCTGTCCGGAAGATGCCCAATATCGTCACCTGATCGCCTTCTGTAGGCTCTTGGCGTTTCCCCAACAAGTTTCCGAAAAATGCTGCCAAAGTAGCTCTGATTGCAAAACCCAGTTTCATGGCTGATTACATCTAATGCTTTATCAGTAGTTGCCAGTAGGACCTGAGCCCTGGCAATCCGAAACTGGTTCAGGTAGCAATGGAAAGACTGACCCGTAGCACGTTTAAACAGGCTCATAAAATGAGAGCCGCTCATCGCGCAAAGATGGGCTACTGTGTCAATATGAATCTGCAAATGACTCTGTAGCTCCAGATAGTCAAAAACTGGCCGCAGCCGCTCTAATTCGGCGCGTCTTCGGTTCAGATATTCGCACCGGTCAATATGAGCCGCGTAGTGCTTGAGAAGCAGAACCATGATCATCTGTAGATAGGTCCTGATGGCAAGCCTCTCGCATGCCGTTGTGGCGGGAAGTTCTTGGTGGATCTGCTGTATCAGATCAGACACATGCCTTGGCAGACCAGTCTCCGCCGGTATCACATGTCGAAAGCCGATCGTTTGCCCGTGAAACGGCATAAGAAGCTGCTGTTCATCGCTGTTTCCGTGAACAGAGAGTGAGAGCAACGCCGGTTTAAAGAAAAGAAACTTCAGGCGAGAAGCGGCTGATGACACACTGATTGGGCGATGATATATGTCGCTCCCCATTACGATCAGGTCGCCGGCCCCTGCCGCTACAACCGTGTCCTGGATATACCACTCTGTTTTGCCCGAGGAGACATAACAGAGTTCGTAGTAGTGGTGGCGGTTCATGCGAACGCCAGTCCGTCCATTCAAGGCAAAAAAACGTACGTCAATGGGAAAGCTGGTAACAAATGGGTATACGTGTACGCCATCAGCATTAATTTGGGGATCAACTACACGCGCGCCATCCTGCCATAGAATTTGTGATTTGGCCATGAGCTGCTCTCCGCTGAATGCTATCGCCCCCGCTCAGCAGCGGTCTGGCGAAATCGCGCATCGGGCAGACAGAGCGTCAGCTTCCTCTTAATCCGCAGTAGGTCCGACATCTTCGCCGGAGGGATTTCCCGCAAAGTCGGATTCAGCTGCGATGCGATCATCACTGTCTTGCAGTATGTCTCGAGAATCTCGACATTCCATTCCGCATGAGTCACTGAATCAGCCCAACAAACCACACCATGGTTCATGAGGAGAATCGTGTTATGGTCTCTTGCAAACGGGCGAATCGTGCGGGCAAAGGCTGCTGTGCCGGGGGTTTCATATTGTGCCAGTGCGACGGGACCTACGAAAACTTCCTGCTCCGGGAGCAGGTTGGCCTGTGGAACAATCCCTGCAATGGCGTGAGCCGTAGCATAGGGGGGATGGCAATGAACGACGGCCTTAGCGGAGGGAGCAGTTCGGTAGATTTCCAGATGCAGCCGAATTTCACTGGTTTGGGCCCTGGCCCCGCAGATTTTCCTGTTTTTGAGGTCGACCATAACGAGGTCTTCGAGACGGAGGTCGCCTTTGCTGACCAACGTTGGTGTGCAGATGACAAACTGCCGCGAAATGCGGGCCGAGATATTGCCGCCATTCCCGTCAACATACTGTCTCTGCCAAAGTTTCCTGCCGGTATCGACAATCTCCTGTTTGACTGCCTCCAGCGTCGGGGAATTGAACAGTCCAAGCGATTCTTCTCCGGGAACGATGTTGCGACGATGCAAGGTATGGGGATCCAACGCAATACTCCATGTTGTGGACTGGATGTAAGTAGGCCGAGACACGGGCCAGGATGAATGTCGCGATGCGAATGGAATAGAGATTCTTGTGTTCTACAGAAAGCGGCACGCCTGCAACCAGCTAGTATGATCCACGTGCTTAAAATTTTGATACGCTGACAAGGAACCTGTCAAATAGGAGTGTCAGTGGTCGTAGCTCCCTTCAAATTGTCGATGTTCAGTCGAAATACCTGCATCCGACTGTTTCTCTTTGTCGTCACGATGGTATGTCTGATCCCGCCCGGGGCTCGTCCCACAACAGTACACTCTCGCGTCGTCACCATCCGCAATGATGTTCCCCGCCTCGACACGCAGGGGCAAATCATCGACGTCCACGACGGCTGCCTCCACTTTTTCAGAGGCCGTTACTATCTCTACGGAACTGCTTACGGCAGGACCGCCGGGTACACCATCAACAATCGCTTCCGTGTTTACAGCTCGCCCGATCTCGTGCACTGGACCTTTGAAGGTGAACTGCTCAAATCGCCTCCCGACGGAGTCTACTACCGCCCCTACGTTGCCTATAACCCCCATACCCACAAATATGTCCTTTGGTACAACTGGTATCCGAAACTCTGGGATGGCCGCGTCGGCATCGCTGTCAGCGACACTCCGGTGGGTCCCTTCACCATCGTTAATACGCGCGCGAACCTTTCCCACGCGAAGGACCACCCCGGCGACGGCAGCCTTTTCGTCGACAACGATGGAACAGGCTACTTCGTCTACACCACCATCGACGAGCATCACGCCATCCGTATCGAGCGCCTCGCGCCGGACTTCCTCTCCTCTACGGGTGAGGCCACTGCTATCCTCGCCAGAAATTGTGAAGCTCCCGCGCTCTTTCGCCGCGGCGAGACCTATTACGCTCTCTTCGACCACACTTGCTGCTTCTGCAAAGCCGGCAGCGGCGCCCGCGTTCTCGTAGCCTCCCATCCGCTAGGGCCGTACCATCAGATCGCCAACATCAACATGTCCGGCGACGAGCCCATTGTCCGCGCGCAGCAGACCTATGTTGCGCAGATTCCCACACCTGGAGGTGTCGTCTACATGTGGATGGCCGACCGCTGGTTGTCCCGCCCCGATGGAGAAAAGGGCCATGACCTCCAGTATTGGGCGCCTCCGCTCCAGTTCACTGCCGCCGGTGCCATCCTGCCCATTCGCAACGTTCCCGTATGGAAGCTCGACATCGTCGCCGGCTCGCGTCCGGGGACCGTAAAACATCCCTATATCTGGCCACCCGAGCCGGTCGTCGAGACCATCCGTGTCGATCCATGTTATGGCACTCCCCTGAAAGCCGATGGCGAACCTGTCGCTCCGCCGTCGGCAAAATGAAAATCCCCTCTTCCATGCGGAGGAAGGGATTCACCAACAAAATCGCGGACTGAAGACATCAGGGCTTGCTGGTCCAGGCAACAGATTGCCTGCGGCCGACCGCACTGCCTCCCGTTCAGGTATACGCCGACAACGGGGTGGGGTGAAACCCCGCCGCCAGCCGTCGGGCATCATCGTAGTTTTCCATCAAAAACAAATCTTAATTTGCATAGATTGTTCCGCAATGCCCTGGCTAATCTGCGTGGGCGTCGCAAAACGACGTCCAGTGGTTCGACCGGGACGATTGAGCGCATACCAGAAAGCTCGATCGTGCAAACATTACCCCGCGCGAAGGCGCGAATTACCCGCCACCACCAGCTGAGGATCGTACAATTGCGCCGCCATTCATCGATTGCGTTATATGTTTCAGGAGATCGCACCGCATGCCGCGAAGCCTTTGCGATCGAATTGATATTTCAGAGTTCATGGTTGGCGTTGGGAGGCCACATGTCAAAGGCCATCCGGTTTTCCGGACTTATGCTCGTTCTCGTGTGGATCTCGATTCCCCTTACTGCTCTCGGCCAAACAACCGGCGCAACCCTTACCGGGCAGGTGATGGACCGCAGCGGAGCAGCGATTCCACACGCAGCAGTGACGGCGGAAAATACCGGAACGAGTCTTACTGTCCAGTCGAAGACAGATGACCAGGGAGTCTACCGAATATCGCCTTTGCCTCCCGGCGCATATACCCTGACTGTCGGAGCCCGCGGGTTCTCTACCTACATCCAGCACGGAATCATCCTGAGTGTTGGGGTTACTGCTTCGCAGAACGTTACTCTCGTGGTTGGCACCGAGCGGCAGACGGTCAATGTCGTCGCCAACGCGGCACTGATTGACACGACCTCGCCCGCGATAGGCATGACGATCAACGAAGAATCGGTGACGCAGTTGCCGCTGAATGGACGCGATCCCCAGTCTCTTGTCTTTCTTGCTCCTGGGACGATCAATGGAACCGCATATGGAATCGCATACAATCAGGCCGATTTTACATTTCCCGAGGACACCGGAGCATCATCGGGAGTTGGTGCAGGACGCGCAGGCAGCACATTCTATTTCCTGGACGGCGCTTCGAACACCGATGATTACACCGGTCTGGCAAATCCATTTCCCAATGCCGATGCGACGCGGGAATTTACTGTCATTACAAATAACTTCAGTGTCGAGTACGGATATGCTCCTGGCGCAGTCGTCCTGATTGAAACGAAATCGGGAACCAATTCATGGCATGGGGGTGCCTGGGAGTTCCTGCGCAATCAGGGCTTTAACGCATCTGACTGGTTCTCACATCAGGTCAATCCTTTGCATCAAAATCAGTTTGGCGCAGACCTGGGAGGACCGATTCTGAAGAATAAGCTCTTCTTTTTCGTGAACTACCAGGGTACCGACGCCAGCTCAGCATCAACCTCGGCGTTCGAATATACCTATACGGCAGCCATGTTGAAGGGCGATTTCAGCGCCATTCCGGAGACGCTGAATGCGCCGTTTGGGACAGTGAATGGCGTGCCCAATCAGATCAACCCGGCACTCTTCAATCAAACCGCGGTCAAGATGCTGCCGCTGATCATGCCGCAGAGTTCACGCCCCAATGGGCAGCTGTTTTACTCGACCGGTACGCAGCTCACTGACTATGACGAAGGCACCGGGCGCCTCGACTATAGGGTATCTCCTTCGCAGCGACTTTTCGTGCGTACTTACATCAACTATTACAACCATCCGGCCTCGGGAGTTCCAGGCAATATTTCTACATACACGGCTCCCAATCCCATGGAAGACTACAACGTCGCTGTGGGTGACACATGGGTGATCAACCAGAAGTCGGTCAACGTTGCAACCCTGTACGATACGCAAATCGACTCTACCATCAGCGGGCAAGCCCTCATGAGCAACGGTCAGGCGTTCTGCTGGTCGGAGTTTATTAACGTCAACGAGCCGCCTGGAACCTGCTCGACGGAGGGGTTAACGATCGCCGGTAGTTCCAGTTACTTTTACGGGCCCTACGTGGAGCCATGCGAGCAGGATCACGGTAATTACGGCCTGAACGATGATGTATCCATAGAAGATGGCCGGCACAATTTGTCCTTTGGAGCCAATTTGCAGCATCGGTGGGTAAATGCCGCTTGTGATTATCCGGCGCAGCCGATTATCGATTTCGATGGACAATATACCAATTACGCGATGGCAGACTTCTTATTGGGTGACATGGCATCCATGACCCAGGGGGCCGGCGCGTATGGAACCTACAACGACTGGCAGCTGGGCTTGTATGCGGAAGACAGCTTCAGGTACAGGCCTGGAATTACCTTTCAACTGGGTCTCCGATGGGACCCGAATTTTCCTCTAGCCCTCGGAGCCGGCAGAGCGGCGACCTTTGTGGCGGGTCAACAGAGCGTTGTCTATCCAAATGCCCCGGTCGGTCTTGTTTTTCCGCGAGATGCGGGGATAGGCCCGGGCCTTATGCAAACCCAATACGGCTATTGGGAGCCGCGTATCGGTGTTGCATGGCAGCCGCGCGCCCTGCCTCACACGTCGTTCCACGGTGGTTTTGGGCTGTTCACGGCGCCACAAATTGCGTCGCAGGACGATCACACG
>DATASQ010000008.1:0-99503 GCA_036269135.1 Acidobacteriaceae bacterium | reverse complement strand
AATGGGGCCTGAACTGGGTGCTGAAGACACGCTTCGGCGGCGGCTTTCGCAGCACTGGCCAGAACATCAGTTACTGGACAGACGGCATTATGGGCGACGCCGACGACCGCTTCGGCCAGGCGGTCAACGATCCCGAGTGGAATTTTCGCGTAGCCGCGGTGGAAGCGCTGGCCAGCCAGGTTCTGAAAAGCAGCGATCCCGAACTGGCGCGCCGCAGCCTTGCAACCGCGAAAGAGGACTGGCAGTTTGCCGCCGACGGTCTGACGAGAGCGGCGCCGGTGCCGGAAATCTACGGCCAAAAGGACAACCTGGAGAGGGTCTCCTTTGGCGTGATCGCCTCCATCGAGCTCTTTAAGGCGACCGGCGATCCGGCCTACGCCCGTGAGGGGGTCGCGCTGGGCAATCAGATCCTTGCTTCTCAGGAGCGAGAGCTGCAGCCGTGGAGCGTGCCGATGACCGGCTACTTCTACACCGGTCCGGATCGAAAGTATCTCTTTCATCGTTTTCATATGGGCGAGGAAGAACAGCCCATCGTTGCGCTGGCGGGATTGTGCGAGGCGTTGCCGGACAATCCGAGCTGGATGAAATGGTATTCCGCGATCGTGCTCCACACGAAGTATTACCAGGAAGCGGGAGCGCGACTGGATGCTCCCTATAACGTGCTTCCTGCCGGTGTCTACCGGGTGAGCGGGGCACGGGTTCTTCCCGAATCTCCATCGTGGAGACCGCTGGAAACAGCGAGCCGCGCTGCGTTCGTGGCGGAGGTGAAAGAGGGATTGCCCCTTGGCGGCGATGCTTACCTGCGGCGATATCCGGTATGGTTCCAGTTCCGCGGAAACTCCAGTGTTCTGCTCTCCGAGGCGAAGGCGCTTTCCGTAGCGGCGCAGTTGCGGGGAGACATCGCGGACGCAGATCTGGCCCAGCAGCAGGCTCAGTGGCTGATCGGCAGGAATCCCTTCTCGTCCAGCATCATGTACGGCGAGGGATATGACTGGACGCCGCTCTACAGCGTTCGGTCCGGCCAGATGGTGGGCTCGATTCCCGTGGGGATCGAGACAAACGGCATCGCCGATGTGCCCTATTGGCCCACCCAAATCTGCTGGACCTACAAGGAGGTCTGGACTCAGCCAGCGGGCGAATGGATCTGGCTGATGCGCGATCTGAGCGGCCCCGCGGTTCTGCACGGCATCGTCGATCCCGGAAGTACCGGCGCCGTTGCAGTGCTCAATGAGGAGACCCACTTAACTCTTGAAGCGCCTATCGCCGCGAACGGAAGCTTCGTGGCCTTGGTCCCGCAGGGCCGGTACCATATCGCTTATGGTCGCGCGCGCACCTCTGTCACAGTGCTCGCGGGTGGAACTTACCCGGTCGACCTGCGCCGCGAACAGGCTGTTGCTTTTTCGGCATCCTCCGAACCCGGAGCGGAATCGGGGTCTGTCATTCTGCATGCGGTCGCTGACGGAGCGGGCCGGCACACGTTTTCTCTGCGCACCGATAACCTCGAGCTTTCGGACCCGAAGGGGGTCTCCATGGATCTGGGAAGCCAGGGCAGGCGGGTGATCACCTGGCACGCCCGCATTGTCGACAAGTCCACCCCCTGGGTAGCGGTCGTGCTGCAGGACGGTTTGCTCTCCGGACATGCAGAACTTAGTGGCGTAGCCAAACCCCTGAACTGATGTGGAGCACCAGCGTCGGTCTGCCGCTCTAGCACCATGCACAATGACACTCCGAAGCTGGCGGTTTATCGGAAGCGGCGGATTCGCAAGGTGTGACGCCCGGAGCGATAGAAGCCGGTGACATACACCGTTGCTTTGCCGGTTGTTGAGAAAATCAGCTGACGAATGCGCAGCAATGACGTGCTCTTACTAACACGCAGCAGGTCAGCCAGACGCTGGTCGGCGTCCGTGGCATCGATCTCCTCGTCGGCATAGGCAAGCGCGACGCCGCAATTGTGCTCCAGTGCGAAAAACAGCGAGATGCCGTTGAGCGTGCTTCGCAGCAGATCGGGGAATTCATCTTCCGACCAGTACCCTACCTCAAGCGCAACAGGTTCGTTCTGGGCGAGCCGCACACGTTCCAGGCGGACGATTCGAGCCGTTGGGGCAAGACCCAGCCGGGCAGCAATCTCCGGCTCACGGCTAACGACGGTTGAGGCGACGATGCGCGAATGGGCCGTGAGCCCGAGACTCGCCATTTGCTCGCTATACCCCAGCAGCTTGTTGAACTGCACTCTCGGCGGGGCGACAAACGTGCCTGCGCCGCGGCGGCGCTCCACGATCCCGTCCCGTGCCAATTCGGTCAGGGCGTGCCGCGCTGTCATCAGGCTCACCTGGTGGATCCGCGCCAGTTCCCGCTCCGATTGCACCATACTTCCGGGCTTGAGCTGGCCGGCATCGATGCGGAGGCGAATCGCGCCCTCGATCCTTTTGTAGGCCGGTTCTTCCGAGCGGCGGGAGGTCTTGCTCACGATCTGATCTTCATGCCCGGAAATTGCTGTGGCGGCGGCGTTCGGCGTTGAAGACCGATCGGTGCCGCGGCCACAGGCCTGAGGGCGCGGCTGAATCCTAGCAGAGTGCTATAGAGCAAGCAAGGGGAGTAGGTTCAAAAAAAGCTAACATGCCCAGTCGTGGTCTCCGGAAAATTCCTATCCGATGAAGAGGCCGAATCGTCTGGGAAGCTCCCGGGACACCCATGTCCACCCCCATTTCGTAACAAGCCGGGCGTGTATTTCCACAGCGATACAAAATTGTGCCTTGACATCTCATGCGCATTTGCTATAAAGCATCATCCACGTGCTATAGAGCTTTCCAGGTCGCCGTTCCGGCCCTGGCAGCTGATTTCCCCGCTGCGCGTCAGGCCGTCTGAAGTCGTGCCGAAGCATCGCTTCACGTTGTGCTGTGTTCCCGTTTGGGTTTCGTTGAGGAAAACCTGGGCTTCTTCAGTGCAATCCTCGGCATCAGTGCAGGACGATGCCGCCAGTTGTCCCCGGAGTTAGCTGGAGGCCGTATGAGAAGGATTACGTTGTGGGGATGTATCGTCTTGGCCATTGCCGCATGCGCGATCGCTGGCTCTCCTTTGCGAGCCCAGCAGATCACTGCATCCATTACAGGTTCCGTTGTCGATCCAGGCGGCGCTGTCATTGACGGCGCTACCGTGACCGCAACGGACATAGAGCGTGGCACCGTCTTCACCACCAAAACAGCTGACGGCGGCCTGTTCACCTTCGCCCGTCTGCCTATCGGGACCTACGATGTCAAGGCGGAGGCTTCGGGCTTCCGGACCGTGATCCAGTCGCATCTGACGCTGGTGCTGAATCAGAACGCCCGCCTTAACTTCAAAATGCAGGTAGGCTCGGTCAGCAACACCGTTGAGGTTACGTCGGAAACGCCGGAAATGCAGTCCGAGTCAACCGAAGTCAGCACCCTGATTAACTCCACGGCTGTCACCAACATTCCTCTGGCAACGCGAAACTACGTTGAGCTGACGCTGCTGTCGCCGGGCAGCATTCACCCGGATAACTCTTCTTTCAACAACGGCGATAACGTCGCGAGCGGCGCGCGGCCGTTCATTAACGGAAACCGCGAGCAGTCTAACAACTTCATCCTGGACGGGATGGACAATAACCAGACCTCTGATAACCTGCTGGCCTTTACCCCGTCGCCGGACGCCATCCAGGAGTTCAATCTCATCACCAACAACGCACCGGCGGAGTTCGGCAACTTTATGGGCGGCATCGTTAATGCGTCCATCAAGTCCGGCACCAACAGCTTCCACGGCGACGTGTGGGAGTTTTTTCGTAACGACGTACTAAATGCCAATCAGTGGGAGAACAAGCTGAATCCCACCAGCGAACTGGCCAGACCGACCGTGCGCTGGAACATGTTCGGCGGTACTCTGGGCGGCCCAATTTTCAAGGACAAGCTGTTCTTTTTCGTGGACTATCAGGGGCAGCGCTTCGACCATCCTGCGAGCACCTCCTTTATCACTGTCTTCACGAATGCGGAGCGCGCCGGTAATTTCTCACAAATCAGCACTCAGCTTGTCAGCCCCATCACTGGAGCGCCCTACCAGGGCAACCAGATTCCGCTGTCGCAGCGCAACATAGTTGCCACGAATCTGTTTGCTTCGAAGTACTACCCAACACCGATCAACAGCCAGACCTCGAATAATGCGATCAACACCACCACCCAGGCCTATAACGCCGATCAGGGAGATATGAAGGTCGACTACACCATCACTCCGAATGATCGCTTCGAAGGCAGGTATTCTCAGGGATACCAGAACGACCCGGGAAGCAATTCGCTGTTGATCTTAGGCAATAGCTTTGCGCAGGCTCCAATCCACAACGTAGTTGGAACGTGGACCCATACCTTCAGCCCAAGCATTCTGAACGACGCCCGTCTGGGAACCAGCTGGGTGACCCTTTTCAACGGCTCTGGCTTCGACCCAGGCATCGGCAATCTTGGAACACAGCTCGGAATCGCCGGCACCAACAACTCCGGACCCGGTCTGCTGCTGCTCGGTTTCGGCGGCGGTCAGGCGCCCTCGCCCAACGGCGGTACCACCCTGACCAATGTCGGCAGCCAGGTTGTACAGCAGGACTTCGCCGACACCGTCATCCAGTTCGATGACGGCCTGACGATTACTCACGGTAAGCATGTCTTCAAGACGGGCTTTCAGATGTGGCGCTACCGCATCAACACCGGTTATACCGGCAACACCGGAGAGTACGGAGATATCCTTTTCGGCGGCGGCAGCACGGGCGTGGATTTCGCCGGCGATCCGGCAGCCGATTTCTTCCTCGGCTACCCGGAAGCCAGAGGTATCGGTGTGAGCACCAGCTTTGTCTGGCATCAGTTATCCTGGCTGTTTGCCGGATACGGTCAGGATGACTGGCGCATTACCCCGACTTTGACGCTGAACCTCGGACTGCGTTATGAAGCCCACACACCCTGGGTGGAACTGAACAATCGGCAGTCCAATCTCGATCTGACTACCGGCGCACTCGAGCTTGCAGGGGTCGACGGCAACAGCCGCGCCCTCTATAACTCGGTGTATGGCCTTCCCGATATCCAACCCCGTATCGGCTTTGCGTATTCGCCGGGCGTTATGCATGGCAAGACCGTAATTCGCGGCGCTTACACCATCTCCTCCTATCTGGAAGGCACGGGCACCAACCTGCGTCTCCCCAGGAATCCGCCCTTTACTCCTCCCGAGGTTGGAGCGCAATATGCTGCGGCAACGGTTCAGACACAGGCGGGCCCTGGAGGTGCGCTCCCGGGTAACCCCTTTGCGGGAGCCATCATGTATGTCTGGGATAAGACAGTACAGCCGGCGCTCGATCAGCAGTGGAATCTGACCTTCCAGCAGGAGGCGACACCCACGACCACCGTCCAGATTGGGTATGTCGGTCAGAAGGCAGATCACCTGATGGTGCCAATGCCTTATCTGCAGAAGCGGCTCGTCAATGGCGTGGCGACAACCCCGCTTTATTTTAATAACAACCCAGCGCTGATCGATGTTCTCTCGAACGTGTCCGGTACTGCTTCGGTCGGCTACATGAGATACAACGCGTTGCAGGCAGTATTGCAGAAACGGATAGCCAACGGGCTCGAAGGGCAGGTGGCCTACACCTGGTCGCACTGCCTGACCGATAACAGCGGCTACTATGGAACATGGGGACAGGCGGCTGGGTCGGCAACCGCTTCACCGTATTATCAAAACCTGTATAACCCTCGGGCGGATTATGCCAGTTGCTACTACAACGCCAGCAATATCGTCTCTGCCTACGCAACCTACAGTCTTCCGGTTGGCAGAGGAAGGCAGTTTGGCGCCGGTATGAATCCGGTTGTCAATCAGGTCGTCGGCGGCTGGGAGGCATCCACCGTCATATCCACGCATGGCGGCTTCCCGCTGGCCGTCTATGATAACGACGGCGATACCACAGGAACAGGCGGACGAGGAGCCCGTCCGAACTGCGGCGTTCAAGCGGTATACAAACGCAGCCGCTTAGCCCCGAATTTTGGAGGCTATCAATGGATGAGCCCTTCCGGCTTCTCTGATCCCGCGCCTGGTCAGTTTGGAAATTGCCCGGCGCAGGGACCGGTGGTTGGGCCGGGCTACTTTGACGCCGACATCGGGCTGATGAAAAACTTCCACGTCACCGAAGCGAAATACGTGCAGTTCCGAACTGACTTCCTGAACGCCTTTAACAACGTGAACCTGGGCCATCCGAATACCGGATGGAGCTCCAGCCCGGGTACCTTTGGTCAGATCGGGCCTGCGGCCGGTACACCCGCTTCGCAACCTGCAAGGAATATTCAGTTTGCGCTGAAGTTCTATTATTAGGTGCACAAACTGAGGTATACAGGGGCAGGCGCTCCTTGCGCCTGCCCTTGCTGATTATGAGTCGACTTCCCCGGAATCTCTCGCTGTTGGTGTTCCTCTCTGCAATCGCTCTCGGATCGCTCGCCCAGATCCGAAGCGGATCGCCTGCAGGCGATGCAGGGTCAGCGGAAAGCGCCGCATCCGCCGCCGAAGCAGGCCGATGTCCTGAGGCGCTGCCGACCCTCGCGGGCGCCGTCGCTCACCTGACGGACAGAGCGCTGCAAAAACGGGTGGGTGTCGATGGAGTTCGCTGCGCGACGCTCCTGCAGCGGTGGGACCAGCTCTCGGAGTTGGTCCGTGTCCTCAATCAGAGATTTCCCAACGATCCCGAGGTGCTCTACATCTCGATTCATGCTTACTCCGATCTCTCAACCCAGGCAGCTCAGCAACTGGCGCGGACGGCGCCGCATTCCCTTCCTGCGCTCGAGCTGGACGCGGAGGCGAATGAAATGCAGGGCCGCTGGGATCGGGCGGAGAAGGATTACCGCGAGATTTTGCAGAGAGACCCGCGCTATCCAGGCATTCATTTCCGTATCGCGAGACTTCTGCTGTCCAGGCCCAATCCAGCCCCCGATTTCCAGCAGGAAGCGAAGAAGGAGCTCCAGGAGGAGCTCCAGATCGATCCGTCCAACGCGGGTGCGGAATATATATCGGGGGAGTTGGACCGTCAAACAGAGGATTTCTCCGCGGCAGTTCGTCATTTTACCCGGGCGACCGAATTGGACCGCGGATTCGCGGATGCCTGGCTCGGACTGGGGATGTCGTTGCTCGCCGAGAAGGAGTATGGCCCGGCCATCGCACCCCTCAAAGTCGCCGTCAGGCTCGAGCCGGGCAATCCCGCCGGGCACTACTCCCTGGCGACGGCCTACGCGCGCACCGGAAACAAAGAAGCGGCGGAACGTGAATTTGCCCTGCAGCAGCAGGCTACGCAGGACTCTGCCGGTCCGAGGGACAAAACGTCGCAGTGACGGTTACCAGGTCCATCCAGCGTGGGCTGTCACGCCGCAAATTTCTCCGGACGTTCGCCGGAACCGCGGCCTCTGTGCGCTTCGCAAGTCTGCCTTCGCTGTCCGCCCAGGATCCCGATTACCCCTTTGAGGAAGTGCCGGCTTCTGCCAGCGGAATTACCTGGGTCCACACGGCCGGTAAGTCGCCCGAAAAATACCTTCCGGAGTCGAGCGGCGCCGGCTGCGCGTTTCTGGATTACGACAACGACGGCTGGATGGATATTTATCTGGTTAACAGCGGTAAGTGCGATTTTTACAATCCCAGTCCGCCGTTGCGCAACGCTCTGTATCGCAACAACCGCGATGGCACATTTACCGACGTAACCGAGAAAGCCGGCGTTGCCGGCGGGGGCTATGGACAGGGTGTTGCCGTCGGCGACTACAACGATGACGGGTTCCCGGACCTCTACGTCACCCAGTACGGCAGAAGCATTCTCTATCGGAACAACGGCGATGGCACCTTTACTGATGTTACCCACGCTGCCGGGGTCGCCGCACCCGGATGGGCATCGAGCGCCGTCTGGTTTGACTTCGACAACGACGGGCGCCTGGATTTGTTTGTTGGCCAGTTTGTCGAATTTTCCAAAACGAAGAACCTGCCCTGCGTGACTTATAACAATCGACCGGGTTATTGCATACCAAGTCTCTATAAGTCAACCGCAAGCTGGCTCTTCCGCAACAACGGCGACGGCACGTTTACTGACGTCAGCAAATCCTCAGGCATCGCAGAGCACCCAGGGAAAGCCTGGGGTGTGGTAGCTGCCGACCTGAACAATGACGGCCGGATCGATCTCTTTGTCTCCAACGATACGACCGCAAATTTTCTCTTCATGAACCGCGGGGCGGGCAGGTTCGAGGAGATTGGCGCTCTGGCAGGCGTCGCTTTCAGCGAGGCGGGTAAAGCGCGTTCCGGTATGGGTGTGGATGCGGCAGACGTAAACCAGGACGGGTGGCTGGATCTTTTTGTCGCGAACATCGATCACGAAGAGTATTCGCTCTATGAAAACAATCACAACGAGACCTTTGATGATGAAGCCGGGGCGATGGGGATTGCCGGGGCTACCCGCCTGATGAGCGGTTGGGGCCTGAAGTTCTTCGACTATGACAATGACGGAAATCTGGACTTGTTTATCGCTAACGGCAACCCCGACGATCTGATTCAGACGATCAGGCAGGATGTCACTTATCGCGAGCCGCTGTTGCTCTTCCATGGAGGTGGAAAAACCCTGCGCGATGTCAGCGCGAGCAGCGGACCCATCTTCAGCAGGCATATCTCGGCTCGCGGGCTGGCCATCGGGGATTTCGACAACGATGGAGCCGTCGATGTGCTGATAGCGGTGAACGATGGGGCGCCCCTGCTTCTGCGCAACCGCGCCGCGCGCGGACGCCACTGGCTGGGCCTCAGGCTGGTGGGCACCGAGTCAAATCGCGACGCCATCGGCGCACGGGTCACCTGGCAGGCTGGAGACATGAAGCGCAGCAGGACGAAAGTCGGAGGAGGCAGCTATCTCTCCTCTCATGACCCCCGGCTGGTGCTCGGACTCGGCGATCGCTTGCGAGTCGACTGGCTCGAGGTGCAATGGCCCCAGCCCGCCGGGAAGAAGGAGCGATTCACGGAACTGCCGATCGACAGATATATCACCATCATCCAGGGAAAGGGCATTGTCTAACCCAGTCACCATGATCGATTGAACTCCCCACCGGCCTCTGTCCAGTCAGCGTCAGCGTCTCGTTAGATCCTCCGCTGCCGGAACTCGAGTTCACGGTAACGGTATAGGTTCCCGTTGGTAGATTGCGGCGCCGGCGGTGCTGTCGCTCAGCGTGACGGTATGGTCCGCCGAATACTTGCCGGATGACAGCGAAATCGTGGGGGTCGCCGTGACCGAGTAGTCTGCCTCGGACACGGTTGACGCGAGATCAGCGGTGCCGGCCGCAATGGCTTTGAGCGTGACGGCCGAATTCACAGCAATTGGTCCGCTGTATTGCGTCGAACTGTTGTAGGTGTGCTTCCATCCGAAGCAGATGGTGGTCCCGGAACACGTATCGGTGATGGATACCGTTGTCGCAGAGGCATAGTTGCCCACCTGTTGATACAGGAGCCGCAGCCTGCGTGAAGTTGAGCGTAACCAGGCTGGAAACGCCTGCCGGCAAAGCAATCGCAGGATAGGGTCCCTACAGTCTCACTTTCGCAGGCAGGCCGACGGCCGCTTCGCATGGCCGCGAAGGATTGCTGGAGGAATGCAGCACCATCGGCGGGCGCTAGCTTCGGGGGCGCGAGCCGCCGGAGATGATGATTTCCCGGCGGCCGAACAAACGAGCGTCCAGCGAATAAGCACCTGGCCCCAGCAATAGAACGGCGATGGAGATCGCGGCCAGATCGAATGCGGTGACAGCGATGCCGGAGCCCAGGAGTCCGGATGCGAAAGAGGACGATGCGCCGATCGCCAGATAACTGACGGTTGCCGCTGCCCCGGCAAACGGGGTGAGGAAGCCAACCAGCAGCGCTGTGCCGATGACCACCGCAAGCAGCCCCGCGGCCCAGAGATAGAAGATGGGTTCGTTGGGCGCAAGAAGGGTTACGACCCCATAGACGATTGCGTTGAGGGCAATCGTCAGTCGCAGAAAGATCAAGCCGATGCCGGGCCAACCTTCGGGAAAACTGGAAATGAGCCGTTGCAGCCGAAGCCTCCTTCGAGGCAAAAAAGCGTACTGCAAATCAGATTAGTGTCAGCGGCCGCTCTTGAAACCCCTCTTCCGTGGGGTCCCGCGACCCAACTTAGGAAAAATCAGAACAGGAAGGCCTTCCCTGCGGAACGGGGAAGCGAACGCTATTCGTTTACGCGCCGTCTCTCGTCCAGTTCATGGGTTTCGCGGGGAGCCCTCCTGAGCCAGCGAAGCCACCGCGACGCAGCTGCGCCGCTGTGGGGAACGAAGGCGATCGCCTGAGGAACGATCAGTTCGACTTCCGTGCCCGCGCCCAGGCGGCTGCGCAGCCGGAGCGTGCCCCCAATGCTTTCCGAGCGTTCCCGCATGCCCGCCAGGCCCCAGTGCCCCTCCCGTCCGGCATCCAGCACGTGAGGATCGATACCGCAGCCGTCGTCGCGCACGATGAGCCGGAAAGATCGTCCCGCCTCCTCGAGGATCACGTCAACCGACTTTGGCTTTGCGTGGAGAAACGCATTCATGACGGCTTCGCGCCCAATGCGATACACCTCGCCGCGGATGCGCGAACGCAGGGTGCGCAGATCGCTTTGCCTCGTCACGCGAAGCGCGATCCTGTCATCGATACCGAATTCCTGCCCGATCCGCGAAAAAGCAACGGCCAGATCGGCGTCATCCGCCACCTTGGTGCGAAGACCGCGCAGCGCATTGCGGCCTTCTTCGATGACCTGCCGCATCACCACCAGAACCTTCCTCATGACCGGCCTGGCAGGAGACTCCTCTGGCAATTGGTCGTGCGCCGCCTCAAGGTGCATGGAGGCGCTGAGGACTCCCTGCAGCAGGGTGTCGTGCAATTCGCGCGCGATCCGTTCGCGTTCCATCAGCCGCTCTTCCGCGCGCATGTGCGCCTGGCGAACAATTTGCTGGACGCGCAGAACGTAAGCTGTCGCGACCAGGAGAAAGAGCGCCGTGATGGCGAACACCTGAAACCACGTCGTCTGGTAAAAGTAGGGCTGCTGGGTAATGTCGTAGACGATGCCGGCGCGGTCCCAGGCGCCGTCACTGCCGCTGCCGCGAACATGAAAGGCATGGGTCCCCACCGGGACGTTGGTGTACACCGCGGTGCGGGAATCATCCGCGTCCAGCCACGCAGCGTCGACGCCATCCAGCCGATATTGCAGGCGCACTTTTTCCGGCGAACCCAGATCGACAGCTTCCAGATCCAGTTGGACGTGATGGGTGCCGGGTGGCAGCAGCGCCGCGCCCTCTGCCAGCTGCCGGTTTTGTCCGATCGTGATCGAACCGACAAAAACCTTCGGCTTGCGGCTGGCGGCCGGCAGATGCGCGAGGTCCAGCATGGCCACACCCTTGACCGTGGCAACCCAGAGCTTGCCGTCCGGCGTGATCGCCACACTGCTGGGGCCGCTGCTGCACTGGACCGAGCTCAGCCCGTCTGTGCGGTCGATGCGTTCGTAGTCCAGCGGCGTTTCGCGATCGGTAATCGATCGCCTGAGATCCTCCAGCCGGACCCGCAGAATGCCGTCGGTGCCGCTGAACCAAAGATCGTGCTGCGGCGACTCCACCATGCCCAGCACTTTCAGATCGTCGTTCACCCGAATCAGGCGGTTGTTCTCGATCACGCTGATGCCCTTCGGGGAATTGAAAGCGTAGAGATCGCCCAGCGAATCCTGGCCGAACCCGATCGGAAACGAGCCGTCCCGCGATTGCGCCGAAGAGAGCGGCGTGAAACGCTCCCCGGCCAGACGGTCGATTCCTCCCTGAGTCGCGGCCCAGATCGTGCCCGACCGATCCTCAAATACCGCGAGAATCTTGTTACTGGAGAGGCCGTCGGCGGCGGTGTAATTCCTGAAACGGCCGTTCCGCATATGACTGATCCCATCCGGCGTGGCCATCCAGAGCGACCCGTCGTGCGCGACGGTGACCTGCAGCACGACCTTGCTCACAAGCCCCTGCGCCGGCAAATACTGCGCGAAATGGCCGTCGCGGAATCGAAACAGCCCGCCCCCATACGTCCCAATCCAGATATTTCCGTTGGGGTCCTCGGCCAGCGACCAGACACAGGAATTCAGCAGGCCGTCGTTCTCCCGGTAATTCCTGAATCTTCCCCCCTCCAGAACCGACAAGCCACAGTTGGAGCCGACCCAGAGTTTTCCTTCGTGGGTCGCTAACACGGCCATCGCGATATTGTTATCGGGAAGGCCATCCGCGCTCGTGAACATGTGCACGACGCGAGGCTTCAGGTGGACCAGGCCGCTTCCATTGGTCCCCAGCCACAGTTCGCCGTCCGCACCCGCATAAAAGGAGCGTGCGTTGACCCCGGGCGCCGGACTCTCCAGCCGATCGCCCTCCACACGATAGATGCCGATCCCGGTGGCCATCCATAAACGGCCCTGCGGATCGGCATAGGCTCGAAAGGTCGTGGTCGTGGCTACTTTCGCGGGCTGCAGCGGAGGAGTTGCCCTGGGACCCAGTTCCCGAATGCCCAGAGCCGTGCAATACCACATGGTTCCCGATCGGTCCTCGAACACACTGAAGATCTGCCCGTCATGCACACCCAGGCGAGCGGCCAGGCCCGGATGATCGATCACTTTGCTGCCATCCCACTCGATGAATTTCCGGCCGGTCACAATGAGCAAATGATGGTCCAGAGCCTCGCTAATGCTGCTGACCGACACGGCCGGTATCGCCACGACGAACTTTCCTGCGTCCAGCCGATACAGACCGTGATTCGTCCCCGCCCAAATCTCACCCGCGCGGGTTTGCAGCAGCGCTCCGACCTCGTCGCTGGGTCCCTCCCCGAGCGGGTAGAAAGTGCCACGCGTCGGGTTGAATTCCTCCAGCGCCGCTGCCGGGATGCGCACCACGCCCGCGTCGGTTCCCGCCCAAAGGTCGCCATTCGAGGATTCCAGCAAGGCGTGGACCGCCCCCTGAGCGGGCGCGCCGGAAGTCTCAAGGTCGACCGGACTGAATTCCCGTCCGTCGAAGCTGGCCAGCCCGGCCTGGGTGCCCACCCAGAGCAGTCCATTTCTCGTCTGCACGATCGTATTCACGACGTTATCCGGCAGGCCGTCTTCAACCGTGAAATCGGAGCGGATGTACTGTTGCGCGAGAGGCTGCGGCGGCCGCGCGTGGGCGGGAGGCGCGAGCGCCACCAGGAAGAGGAGGCTCAGCACAAGGACTTCGCTGCGGCCGTGGACAAACGACATCATCCCCCGCTCCCTCGGCGGCCGCCGCCCCGGAATCGATCTGGAAATCCCGGGCAACATGACGAAGCATCCAGTCTGAGCGAGCGGACGAGAATCCTGAGCGGCTTCCGGGCAGCGATGGCGGGATCCCCTCGCGCATCTCCCTGAATGGGCATCGGTCTG
The DNA here is from genome assembly GCA_036269135.1 of Acidobacteriaceae bacterium. Classification (GTDB taxonomy): domain Bacteria; phylum Acidobacteriota; class Terriglobia; order Terriglobales; family Acidobacteriaceae; genus Palsa-343. The sequence goes on along the minus strand of DATASQ010000008.1, from coordinate 86,059 downwards.
ATGGATCACGCGCGTCAGTTATCGCGCGAACGCCAGGCATCCAGGAATCCCCGGCGCAGCGCGATCAGAACAGAGTGGGTTCGATCGTTGGCGTGCAGCTTCGACATGATGCTGCTCACGTGTCCCTTCACGGTGTCTTCGGTGATCGCCAGCTTCGCCGCCACAATTTTGTTGGAATTGCCCTGGGAAATGGTGTCCAGCACCTCCACCTCGCGCGGCGAAAGCGCATCGGCGTCGATATACCCGGAGAGCTGTGCAGCCACTTCAGCAGGAATGGTGCGCTTGCCCTTGTGTGCGCTGCGAATGGCCTGAATCAAATCCTGCCGCAGCGTGTTCTTCAGCAGGTATCCCAGGGCGCCCGCCTTCAGCGCGCGCTTCACCTGCACATCGCCATCGTAGGTCGTCAGAACGATCACACGCGCATTGGGAAATTCGCTGCGAATTCTCTGGATCGCTTCGATGCCGTTCATCCCGGTCATCTGCAGATCCATCAGGGTCACATCCGGACGGTGCTCGCGGTATGCAGCGATGGCGCCGCTTCCGTCCGCCGCCTCTGCAACGATTTGAATACCGGGAACGCCCTCCAGCGTCGCGATGATGCCGGCCCGCATCAGCGGGTGATCGTCGACGCAGAGGACCCGGATCGGATTCGCCGGTTCCATATTTGGTTTCCTCCGGGGAGAGGGGGCGAGCCGATGCTTCGCCTGTGATGCGGGGAAACGCCGCTCGGCTCGATGGGAGCGATGATAGCAAGCATGGCAGTCGCCTCCAACCCCCATGATCGTGGGGTGCCAGGCAACCCCCGGGAGTTCCGGAGGTCTGGACTGCCGCCAGGGCAGGGAACAGGCCGCCGGTTCCCTGCTTCCGGAGAAGCTCTGCATCCCGGTGCAGGCAGGCTGTGCCCTACTCGTACGTGATACTCATATTGTCCAGATACGTCGTGTTCTGCGATCCCTGCTTGTCGCTGTCCATCTGGTAGTTCGCGGTCAGGCCCCACCATCCGCTGGGCGCTGTGGCTGGCGGATAGTCCGTGTTCAGCGTGTACGTCGTCCCGTTCAGCGTAATGGACTTGTAGATCGTGTCATTATTCGACGCGCGCTCGAGCTCGATCGTCACGTGGTTCCACCCATCCACAAATTTGCAGGGCTTTCCTGTCGACTTCCACTGGCCGGCTTTCGTGTCCCATAGATCCCATTGCCCGTCGCCCAGGTGATCGCACTGCGTTCCGAAAGTCTCCCCGGTCACGCCGCTCATCCACAGCGACAAATCGAACTCCAGCGACTGGGTGACCGCAGAATCGTTGACGTAAAAATCCGTGTCGTACGTCAGCTCGTGGATGGAGGGCAGCAGCTTGTGGTCCGCATCCTGCCGCTTCGGTGCGTTGGCGCCGATTAGCTGCGCCGAAAACAGCACATCGGCGTATGGCATCTTCGGGTTCAGCTCGTACTTCGTCGCATTGCCGCTCTTCGAAGGACTCTGGATCCCGTACTCCTCCTTCCAACTCGATTCCTTGCACGGAGCCGAGCAGTTCAGGAACTTCGGCCCGACCTGTCCCCAGCTTTGCCAGTTGCCCACCTTTGTCTGAAGTGCCGACAGAGTCGTTCCGGCCGGCTGCGCGTCGCTCGACCCCGACGACCCCGACCCCGACCCTGAAGACCCTGACCCGGAAGACCCTGACCCCGACCCCGACCCCGACCCGCTCCCGCTCGAAGCCGTCTGCTGCGTGCCGTTCATTCCGTTCGAGCCGCCGCATCCCGCCAGCATCAGCGTCACGCCCAGGGACAAAGCCGCGATCAGGCTGTATTGCGCGAGCGGATGCCCGCTTCCGGCAAAGGGGAAATACTTCTGCATGTCCACATCCTGGAGTGGGATTCCGCCGCCTCTGCTGCAACTTCGGGGTGGACACCGGGCCTCGGCATACACACGAGGAGCGATCCCTGCCGCCCGCCGTCCGGCGCACAGAGTCTCGGCTCAGACACTCCCCGGTCCGCTTTCCCGCGCACTTGCCTTCATCGCGTGGCCGGAAGGGTGAGACGTTCAGCTCGATTGAGCGTTACTGAAAAGTTAATACAGATGTGGATACTCAGGCAACCCTCGCGCCCGTCAAAAGCTGCCGCCGCCTGTCGAAAGGGCTCTTCGTTTCCGGCATCCTGCCGCGACTGCCCCCTCGCCTCGCTCCGGCTGCTATTCCTTCAGCATGTCCAGAGCCTTCCGCAGGCTGGTATGCATGCGGTTGAAGGAAGCGGTCACCTCCGCGATCTCGTCGCGGCCCTTCACCTCCAGCGGCGGCAGCGCCACCTCGCCCTTGCTGATGCTGTCAGCGGTCCTCGACACGTGCCGCAGCGGCCGAATCACGATGAAGTACATGGCCATATCGATCAGCAGGATGGTCAGCAGGAAGATCGTGCTCAGCCCAATCAGCAGATCCCGAAAGCCGGTGCGCGCCATGGCAATCGGCACCGACATGGGGACTGAAACAATCTGCGCGCCGATAATCTCGTTGTGTGTCCAGCCGAACCCGTGATCGCCGCCGTAATGCTGGATCAGCCCCCGCGGCGCGACCGCCGCCTCGCTGTGGCAGGCCAGGCATCCCGACTCCGCCACAATCGGCGCCGCGACATACAATACCGAGCCCATTGGCGTATCCCGCTGCCCCACCCGCTCCTTCTGGCCCGGGTTATTGCGGAAGTAATCGATGAGGTCCGCCTCCCATTCGGTCGCCCGGTCGTCCAGGTTTGTGGGATTTAGCGCCGCCTCGCGCATCGTGTATTCGGGGCGGCTGGAGCGCAGCAGCTGGAAGGTCGCGTTCGCCGCATAAAAAGGGATGGTTTGCGGCAGAAAATGTTGGTTGTGCTCCGGTGTCTTCTCCAGGATCGGGCTCACCTGCTGGTCGGTGTACTCTTTGGTCGCGCTCGCGTCCGCCGACATCAGCTCCGCCTGCTGCAGCACATTCTGGCGCGCCTGGGCCATCAGAAAGTTGTAGGCGTTGTGCGCGATCAGGCCTATGCCCACCGCAAAAATCACGATCAGCACCAGATTGAACTTGGCCAGCAGCTTCACGTTTGCCTCCTGGAGAGTGCCAACCATCATAGCGGCCCGCCGCCGCGGGTTGTCGCTCGCCGAGAAAATCTGCCCCCCGCGCTGCGGGATTTCTCAACCCGTGCCCGCTTTCCCGGACACGGACCCGGCGCTCGTGGTAACTTAAGCGGCGGTAAATCGATTGGCGAAAGGACGTTGTCCAATCATTGCGACGCCTCGGTCCGCTCCAGGATTTCCGCTTTCTGCGCGGGGTCATCGCCCCGGCTTCGCAGCATTCCTCCTCCGGAGATATGTCATGAAGGGATTCGCCGTACGCCTGCTGGCGGGCCTCGCCGCCTGCACGGGACTTCTGCTGTTCACCTCGGCTGCGCCGTCCGCACGCGCGCAGGACTCCGCCAATCCGCCTTACCTGAACCCGAATCTCTCACCCGAGGTCCGCGCCGAAGACCTGGTCCACCGCATGACGCTCCAGGAAAAAGCCTCCCAGCTCGTCAACCAGGCACGCGCCATCCCGCGCCTTCAGGTGCCGGCCTACGACTGGTGGAGCGAGGCACTGCACGGCGTCGCCGTTGACGGCACCACGGAATTTCCCGAGCCCATCGGTCTAGGCGCCACCTTCGACGCGCCCGGTATTCACGAAATGGCCATCGACATCGGCACCGAAGCTCGTGTCGTCCACGCGCGCGACGAGCACGACGGCGCCTCGGTCATCTTCCACGGCCTCGATTTCTGGGCGCCCAACCTGAACATCTTTCGCGATCCCCGCTGGGGCCGCGGCCAGGAAACCTACGGCGAAGATCCCTTCCTTACCGGCCGCATGGGCGTTGCGTTCGTCACCGGCATGCAGGGCGACAATCCGAAGTACTACCGCGTGATTTCCACGCCCAAGCACTTCGACGTTCACAGCGGTCCCGAGCCCACCCGGCATATGGCCGACGTTGACGTAAGCCAACACGACGAGATGGACACCTACGAGCCGGCCTTCCGCGCCGCCGTCGTCCAGGGCAAAGCCGGATCGGTCATGTGCGCCTACAACGCCATCAACGGCGAACCCGCCTGCGCGAATCAGTATCTTCTCCAGGATCAGCTCCGGCAGAAGTGGGGCTTCCAGGGCTACGTCGTCTCCGATTGCGGCGCGGTTCGTGACATCTTCGAAGGCCACCACTATCGGCCCACCCAGGCGCAGGCCTCGGCCATCTCGCTCGAACGCGGCATGGATAACGAGTGCATCGATTTCCGGGAGAAAGTCACCGACGATCACGACTACAAGCCCTACATTGAAGCCGTCCAGCAGGGCTACCTCAGCGACAGTGCGATCGATACAGCGCTCGTCCGCCTCTTCACCGCGCGCATTCGTCTCGGCCTCTTCGATCCGCCGAGCATGGATCCCTATTCGAAGGTCGACCCCAGCCAGCTCAACAGCCCGGAGCATCGCGAGCTGGCCCGCAAGCTTGCCGATGAGTCCATGGTTCTGCTCAGGAACGACGGCACGCTTCCCCTCAGGCCCGGCATTAAGCGCATCGCCGTCGTCGGCCCGCTCGCCGACCAGACCGCTGTCCTGCTCGGCAACTACAACGGCATTCCTACCCACACCGTCTCCTTCATGGAAGGCCTGAAAGCCGAGTTCCCCAACGCGAAGATCACCTATGTTCCCGGAACGCAGTTCCTCCGCAACGACGGCAATCCCGTGCCCAGCGCTCTGCTGACCACGCCCGATGGCAAGCCCGGACTCGAAGCGCAGTACAGCCATGGCGAGGGCATGTCGATCATGTCCGGCCAGAAGCCGAAGATTCTCGTGAGCCGTGTGGAGCCGAACGTCGACCTCAGCCAGAGCAACTTGCCCTCTGAGGCCGCAAACAACAAAACCGTCGCCGTGCAGTGGACCGGCTTCCTCACCCCCGACGAATCCGGCGACTACCTCGTCGGCGTGCGCGTCAACGGCTCTGGCCGCGTTTCCATCGCCGGCAAAGAAATCGCTCAGGAATACCGCACCGACGGCGTGCAATCCCATCTGGGCCGCGTCCACCTGGAAAAGGGTCAGAAAGCAGCGATCACGGTCACGTATTCAAAGACGGAAGAAGGCGAGCCCACCGCGCAGCTCATCTGGGCGAAGGTCAACAACGCGCCTTCGCCCGAAGCGCTGGCCGCGGCGAAAAACGCTGATGTCGTCATCGCCGTCGTCGGCATCACCAGCAAGCTCGAAGGCGAAGAGATGCCGGTGAACGAACCTGGCTTCCTCGGCGGCGACCGCACCAGCATCAACATGCCCGAGCCGGAAGAAGCCCTGGTGGAATCCGTTGCCCAGTCCGGCAAGCCGCTGGTCGTCGTGCTGATGAACGGCAGCGCGCTCGCCGTCAACTGGATCAATGAGCACGCCAACGCCGTCCTCGAAGCGTGGTATTCCGGCGAAGAAGGCGGCGCCGCCATCGCCGACACCCTCAGCGGGAAGAACGATCCCGCCGGCCGCCTGCCCGTCACCTTCTATAAGGACCTGAGTCAGTTACCTAATTTCGAAGATTACTCAATGGAGCACCGCACCTATCGCTACTTCACCGGCAAGCCACTCTATCCCTTCGGCTACGGCCTCAGCTACACGAAGTTCAGCTACAGCAATCTCAGTGTGCCGCAGGCCCCCGTGCAGGCCGGCGATCCGGTCAGTGCCGACGTGACGGTGACCAATACCGGTAAGGTGGCCGGCGACGAAGTCGTCGAGCTGTACCTGAAGTTCCCGCCGGTAGCGGGCGCGCCCAACATCGCGCTGCGCGGCTTCCAGCGCATTCACCTCGATCCCGGCGCCAGCCGGAAAGTGCACTTCGAGTTGAAGAAGCGCGACCTCGGCATGGTCACCGATCTCGGTACGCCCATCATCGCCGGCGGCGATTACACCCTCAGCATCGGCGGTGGCCAGCCCGATACGGGAGCGCCCACCGTCGCGGGCCACTTCCACATCGATGGCCAGATCGACCTCCCGGAATAGCGGTTCGCCGTTCTGTGGGTCTCGGGCGTGCTGCCGCGCGTCCGCCCCCCAAACCTGCCATCATGGATGGGTCGCGCAGTCTCAGGAGTTCCCGATGAGCCGCTCGCTTTCCCGCCGCCACTTCATGACCTCCGCTGCAGCCGCGGCCGGAGGTCTCCTCGCCGCGCCGCACTCTCTGCGCGCTCTGCAGGACGCCGTCGCCGATGTGCCGGTCAGCGCGAATCGCTCGGGCTACGAAAAAGTCGAGTGGACCTGGAAAGATTTCCCCATGACCCAGGTCCGCATGCGCGACGGCGTGCTGAAGAAGGCCCTCGAGACCAACTACGACTATCTGTTTCAGCTCCCCAACGACCGCCTCGCGCATATGTTTCGTGTCACAGCCGGTCTGTCGTCAGGCGCCGAGCCCCTGGGCGGTTGGGAAGCCCCCGACATCGAGCTCCGCGGCCACTTTGCCGGTGGCCACTACCTCTCCGCCTGCGCCCTCATGCACGCCTCCACCGGCGACGACAAGATTCGCGACAAGGGCAATGAACTGGTCGCGATGCTCGCCAAATGCCAGCAGTCCGACGGCTATCTCGGCGCCTATCCCGCCAGCTTTTACGATCGCCTCCGTCACTTCGAAAAGGTCTGGGCGCCCTTTTACACCTACCACAAGATCATGGCCGGCCATCTCGACATGTACGTGCACGCCGGCAACGAGCTGGCTCTACACACGGCCGAGCGCATGGCCGACTGGGCCATCAGCTACACCAAACCCATCCCCGACGACGAGTGGCAGCGCATGCTGCTCGTCGAGCAGGGCGGCATGGCCGAGGTCTCCTTCAACCTCTACGCCGTCACCGGCAAGCAGAAGTATCGCGACCTCGGCTATCGCTTCGAGCACCACAAGATGCTCGACCCGCTCGCGAACAATGTGGACGACCTCGACGACAACCACGCCAATACGAATATCCCCAAGATCATCGGCGCCGCCCGCGGTTATGAAGTCGCCAACGATCCGCGCTACCGCCGCATCGCCGACAATTTCTACCGCATGGTGACGCAGCATCACGCCTACTGCACCGGCGGCACCAGCAACGATGAATTCTGGCACGCATCGAACGGGATCGCTTCCCAGCTCGGCCCCGCTGCCGAAGAGTGCTGCTGCAGTTACAACATGATGAAGCTCGCCCGCCACATCTATGGATGGACCGGCAACCCGCGCATCTTCGACTACTACGAGCGCCTCATGTACAACGTGCGCCTCGGCACCCAGAACCCCAGCGGCATGCTGATGTACTACGTCTCCCTCAAGCCTGGTTACTGGAAAACCTTCGGCACACCGCTCGATTCGTTCTGGTGCTGCTACGGCACCGGCGTCGAAGAATACTCGAAGGTCAACGACTCGATTTACCTCCACGACGATCACAATCTCTACGTCAATCTCTTCGCCGGCTCCGAAGTGGACTGGCCCGAGAAAAGCGTCACCGTCATCCAGGACACAAACTTCCCCATCGAAGAGAGCACCACGCTGACCATCAAAGCGCAGAAGCCCACGCGCCTCGGCCTCAAGGTTCGCATTCCCTACTGGGCCGCGAAAGACGTGTCGTTCCGCATCAATGGCAAGCCGCACAGCCTGCGCGCCGACCCCTCCACCTACGCCACCCTCGACCGCACCTGGCACGACGGCGACAAGATCGAAGTCCGTTTGCCCATGTCGCTCCACACCTGCGCCGCTCCCGATGACTCAACCGTCCAGGCCGCCATGTACGGCCCGCTCGTCCTCGCCGGCGGCATGGGCCGCGAAGGCCTCACCGAGCCGAAGATCGACGGCCCCGAGGGCCCCCAGGATAACCACCGCACCTACGCCATGCCGACGCTCGCGTCAGCCTCCGGACAAGCCGGCGATGCGATCCGCCGCGTTCCTGGCGGCGAGCCGCTCTTCGAGACCACAAGCTCATCACCGACGATGCAGCTCAAGCCGCTCTACCGCGTCCTCGACGAACGATATACCGTCTACTGGAAAGTCAATCGCGTCTGACCCAAAGGAGAAGCACGATGCTTCGATCCCGCCGTGCCCTGATCCTGACCGCCTCCGCCGTCGCCGCGTTCTTCCTCGCAGCCGGCCACGCAGTCCTCGCGCAGCCCACGCCGCCGCGCGCGCTCCTCGCGCTCTCCAAGCGCGCCCACACCCTGTCCATCGTCGATCCCGCGACGCTCAAGGTCCTCGCGCGCCTGCCTGTCGGCCCCGATCCGCATGAGGTCATCGCCTCCGCCGACGGCAAAATCGCGTATGTCTCCATCTATGGCGGCGGACGCTATCACGAGCTCTCGGTCCTCGATCTCGTCGACCAGAAGGCGCTCCCCAGCATCGATACCGGCGCTCTCAACGGTCCACATGGCCTCGCCTTCGTTGGCGGCAAGCTCTGGTTCACTGCGGAAGGCGCCAAAGCCGTCGCCCGCTACGATCCCGCCACCCGCAAAATCGACTGGATCATGGGCACTGGCCAAAATCGCACCCACATGATCCACGTCTCTCCCGACCAGAAGCACATCTACACCACCAACGTCAGCTCCGGCACCGTCAGCTTCATCGAGCAGGTCGTGCTGCCTCCCATGGGACCGCCGCCCGGCATGCATCCGCCCGCCGGCGCGCCGCCGCCGCCTCCTCCCGGTTTCGGACAGCCGCGCCTCGACTGGAACGAAACCGTCATCCCCGTGGGCAAAGGCGACGAAGGCTTCGACGTCTCGCCCGACGGCCGCGAGCTCTGGACCGCCAACGCCCAGGACGGCACCCTCTCCATCATCGACATCGCCGCGCGCAAAGTTATCGATACCGTTGACGCGAAGATCTACGGCGCCAACCGCCTCAAGTTCTCCCCCGACGGCAAGCAGGTCTTCATCTCCAGCCTCGGCATTGGCGATTTGTTCGTTTACGACGCAGCGTCGAGAAGGGAAGTGCGCCGCATCCCCATCGGCCACGGCGCCGCCGGCATCCTTATGGACCCCATCGGCCATCGGGCGTTCGTCGCCTGCTCGCCCGACAACTATATTGTTGTAGTCGATCTGAAAACGCTGAAGATCGTCGGCCGCCTCGACGTCGGCGAGCCCGACGGCCTCGCCTGGGCGGTTCGTCCCTGAGAGCAGCAAACGAAGGAGATCCGATGGAAATCCAGCGCCCCGGTTCGAAACCGTCCGCCGCGGGACCGTCCGAGTGGTTCACCGGCACGGTCCGCATCGATCCGCTTTTCAGTGCGCCCGATCCCGCGCGCGTTGGCGGCGCGGCCGTCACCTTCGAGCCCGGCGCTCGCACCGCGTGGCACACGCATCCCCTCGGCCAGACGCTGATCGTCACCTCCGGCTGCGGCCGCGCCCAGCGCTGGGGCGGCCCCATCGAAGAGATTCGCTCCGGCGATGTGGTCTGGTTTGCACCCGGCGAAAAGCACTGGCACGGCGCGGCGCCCGCCACCGCGATGACCCACATCGCCATCCAGGAACGCCTCGATGGCAAAGCCGTCGACTGGCTGGAGAAGGTCACCGGCGAACAGTACCAGGGCTGAATGAGCGCTGCCTCAGCAGCCCGCCTCCTGTCCGGCGCGAATTTCAGCGCGAGGCCCGCCGCCCCGCCGCCTTTCCTGATCCGCCTGTCCGTGCTCGGGTCCGCGCCGCTTTCTTTGCCGCGCTCCGCAGCTCCGCCTTGCCCTTCGTTCGGACCGCCTTCTTCGCGGCCGCCTGACGGCTGCTCGCACCGCGTTTCTTCGCTGCCTTCTTCGCCTGCTTTGACAGCGCCCGAGGCGACGCCGTTGACTTCGGCTCCCGCTCCATCACCCGCTTGCGCGCCGCCGATCGCCGCGGCGAAGTCTTTTTTGCCGTCCCCGCCTGGCCCTTCTCGTAATCGCGTTCCGCCTTCTTCTTCAGCTCCGCGCTGCCCTTCTTCGGCGGCTTCAGCGGAATTCCCGCGCGCCGCGCCTCGCTCAGCCCGATAGCAATCGCCTGCTGCGGCGAACGCGCGCCGTGCTTGCCCTCGCGCACATGGTCGATCTCTTCCTTCACAAATTCCCCCGCCGCCGTCGACGGCGCCTTCCCTTCGCGCAGATCCTCTCTGGCCTTTTCCGTAGTCGATGGATTTGGCATTCCGCGTTCCTCCTTCCTTCTCTCGTTCAGATGGCCGCACGGCTCCGGTGGTTCGCTCTACCTGGCAAATGTCATCTGCGCTCCACTCACTCCATTCGCTGAGGAATGCGTTAATCCGTTCGTTCCCGCCCTACCCGTAGATCCAGTCCCCCTGCAGCAGGCTCCCCATCTTCGGCGTGCCCTCCTGCAGCGGACCCATCCATTCCAGCTCCTTCTGAATGTCCGGATGCAGCGCATACTTCTTCTGCACCTCGGCAATCGTCGCGCCCTGCACCGCAATCTTCGTCAGATCGAACTGCCCCAGCCCCGCCTGCCCGCAATAATTCAGATACCCCACCCAGGCCGGATTAATCCCCATCACCTCCAGCCCCACGCGATCCGCTGCGATGAAGTCCGTCGACGCGATCGCCACCCGCGACTCCACCGGCGTCCCGTTCCCCGGCCCCGCGCCCTCCATGCCCTCGAACCCGTCGATCACCGCCGCCCCCCAGTGCGGCTGCAGCCTTTGCGCGGTCACCAGCATGTTGTAATGCGTCTGCCGAATCCCCACGTGATATTTTCGCTTGTCGCTCCACGGTAGCTCGCCCGGCGCGCTGTGCAGCGGCGATCCCAGCACCATGTTCTTCACCGAGAGCGTCGCCACCACCGTGTTGTGCGTCTTCAGCATCGCGCTGGTGATCACGAACGCCTCCGGATCCAGCACCCGCGCCGCCAGCCGCACCGTCGCCACATGCAGATCGGCGTCCAGCACCGTGACCGTCTCGTACCGCCCCTCGCGGTTTAAATCCACCAGCGTTACTTTTTGTGCGCGATGCTCCGCCGCCAGCTGCGCGTAATGGAAATGGTCAAACCCATCCATCGTGTCGCCCGCCGACGACTCGGCTACCACCACCGGCCCGTGAAACCGCGGCTCCAGGTAATCGAGGATCCCGTGTACCGCGTCCACATGCGTCGCCGCCAGCTGGTTCGACGTCGAAACAAAGTTCGGCTTGATCACGACAGACTTCTTCTGCCGCAGCCCGGGCCTCACCTGTTCGTCGATGGCCTCGAGCGCGCGGCGCACATTGGTCCGGCGATCGTTACCGTGGATCAGGGCCACCTTCGACATCTGCACCAGTCCATCCGCCGGCGTCGTCAGCCCGCTGCCGACAGTCTCCGCCTGCGCCTTCCACAGTTCACCCGGCGCCAGCAATCCTGCCCCCGCCAGTTGCACGAATCCTCTGCGTGAGAGAGTCATGGGGATCTCCTTGCTTCCTCGTACTGTTCCCTGGTCTACTCCCGCAGCCGCTCGCTCTCACTTCCTTTCGCCCCGGCGTCCGTTACCTCCGTACTCTCGACGGCCACACCACCGTTCCCCACCCACGGGCGACCCAGTCCACCCTCTCGAACAAATGCCCCTGTCCCCATGCCACTGCACGCATCCTATCCCCGAGGAAGAGAGGACCCACAAATGTCACCACGCAAATTACTAATTCTTGCCGGCGTCGGAGTCGTAGTCCTGTTCGCGGGCTGCCGCAAAAACGCCGTCGACAAGAGCGCCTTTGAGTCTGCCATCAACACCTGGTACAGCGCGCATCCCGTCTGCGTCTGGTCCGCCCCGGTCAAGTTTCCCGCCCAGGCCGACACCAACAATGAAGACCAGACCAAAGGCTTCGACGCCCTCACCGATGCCGGCATGCTCACCCGCAACCCTGCCGAGAAAAAGCGCTTCCTCATCGGATCCAAACAGGTCAACGACTACGACCTCTCCGGCAAAGGCCGGTCCACCTGGACTGCCGACCCCAGCCAGCCCGGCTACGGCAACTTCTGCGTCGGCCACCCGTCGGTCACGTCCATTGACAGCTACACGCCCCCGGATAATACCGACGCTACCCAGTACAACGTGGCCTATCACTACGCTGTGAAGAATCTTCCCGACTGGGCCAGCTCCGCCGAGATGAAAACGGCCTTCCCAAACCTGGTCACCGTCACCTCCGGCCAGCAGACCGCCACCGCAACCCTGGCGAAGAGCAACGCCGGATGGCAGGTCACCGCCGTCACCCCCGCCCCCGGCAGCGGCGCCCTGACGCAATAACCGCGAAGAAGGGAAGTCCCGGGCAGCCGACCCACCGCTGCCCGGATTTCGCTTCTAACCCAGCCCGCATGCCAATCGGATTAGCCTTTCGATGCCCTGAGCCCTGCGCCCTGAGCCCTGAGCCCTGAGCCCTGAGCCCTGAGCCCTGAGCCCTGCGCCCTGCGCCCTGAGCCCTGAGCCCTGAGCCCTGAGCCCTGAGCCCTGCAACCTGTCACCTGGCTTCCGCCACCAGCATTACCCGCCCGCCCATCTCCGGCCCCTCCGCCCGAAACGCGTCCGTCGTCGACCCCCCGTGTGCCGAGACGAACCGCAGCTCCGCCGCCTCCAGCAGACGCACCAGCTCCGTGATCGTGTAGATCCGCAGCGACGCCTCTTTCCTCCCCGAGCCCGACGGTCCCGACCAGTACCAGGCCGTGTTCACTCGCCCCGCAATTGGATCGAAGACCGGCTCCTCCACCACCAGAGTCCCGTCCGCCAGCCGCTGCGCCGGCCGCAGCCCGCGCGAAAACAGCGCCACCGCCACATCGCGGTGCATCGTCTCCACGACCAGCTTGCCTCCCGGGCGCAACGCGCCTCGCAGCGTCCGCAAAATGGCCAAATCATCCTCGTCGCTCCCGTAGCCAATCGATGTAAACAGGTTCATCGCTGCGTCGAATCCGCCCTGCGCCAGCGGCTCGCGCAGATCGTGCCGCACATACCGCAGCCGCTCCACCGGCAGGTCGCCCCGATCCCGCTCCGCCTGCGCCAGCATCTCCGCCGACTGGTCCACGCCCACCACCACCGCGCCTCGCCGCGCCATCGGCTCGCTCACGCGCCCATACCCGCACGGCGCATCGAGCAGCCGGCTCCCCTCGCGCAGCCCCAGCAGCTCCCACACCGCCTCGGCGTGCTCCCGGATCGCGCCCGCGATCTCCCCCGCGCCCCACAGCCGCACATAGTCCTGATCGAAGAAAGTCTTCCACCACTCGCTCATGCCAGAAGCATAGCCCTCTGGTTGAGCCCCCGCCCCTCCGTGCTCTCTGTGCTCTCTGTGGTGAAATGTTTGTGCTCTTAGCGGTAGTTAGCCTTGGCCCCTCACCCGTTCCGCATCCGGACAATGCCGTTCTTCATCAGGACAACGTTGAAGTTCAGCAACAGCCCCAGCGGCCGCCCGCTCAGCTTCAGGTAAGAAAGCAACTGCGCCTTGTGGATCGGCGCGATCGCCTCTACCGATTTGATCTCCAGGACCACCAGATTTTCCACGAGGATATCGATCCGATAGCCGACCTCGAGTCGCTGCAAGTCATAAACAAGCGGTAGCCCGACCTCCACCTCGGCGTGGAACCCCTGCTTCCGTATCTCATAGGCCAGACAGGCGCGATAAGCACTTTCCAGCAACCCCGGACCCAATGCGGAATGCACCCGCAGGGAGGCATCGACAATGCGTCCGCTGATGGCGTTGATCCGTTCCCAGTCCACAGTCCATTCTCACCACAGAGTGCACAGAGAACACAGAGATTTCCGTTCTCCGATACGCGAGAGTACCCAGGGGTGGATTTGTGCCATGGAGGCGATGCCGTCCGCTGCCTCTCCCACCAAATATCCTCTGCGTTCTCTGTGTCCTCTGTGGTGAATGCTTTGGGAATCCACTCTAACCTGCAGGATCACTGCTCTGTCTGCAGCCCGCCGTCCGTCACCATCACCAGCTCGCACGTGCTGCCCTTTGTGCAGCTCACTACCCCGCTCCGCAGCAGATGCGCCTTCGATCCCGGTGGCAGCAGCTCCGCAAACTTCAACCCCCGGATCGCCGCTTCCACCGGCGCCAGCGCCGTCCGGTCCCCCGACATCTGCTGCTCATCCACCACGCCCGCCGTCGTAATCTCCAGACGAAAGCTCCCCCACCCCGTCGTCGTCGCCTTGCCCAGCTTGTACGTCCGCAGCTTCTGCAGCCCGTCCGTCCCCGTATCGCCCTGGATCTTCGCCCCCGCCGCCGTCAGCCGCGCAATGCTGTCCGTCACGTGCCCCCGCAGCTCCGGCGTCGCGTTCGCCGTCAGTGCCGTTCGTGCAAATGCATAATCGGTGATCGCCTCATTCTTGTGTCCCAGCGCCTCGTCGACCTGACCCAGATGATTGCCAATGTTCGCATCCAGCGAAGCCCGCCACGCCGCCGACAGATAAGGACGCGCCTCCTCCGTCTTCCCTTCGCGATACAGAACCCACCCCAGCGTGTCCCACGAATCCACCAGCAGCACCGCGTTGAAAAACGTCCGGCTGTTCGCCTCCGCCGCTGCCATCGTCGCGCTCTTCTCTTCGAGGCTCGCAATGCTCCGCCGCGAAGCCTCCTCGGCTTCCGACAGGTCCGCTCCCGTCTCGCTCAGCGTATAGGCCGCATTGTTCAGCGTCAGCGGATCATCCGCCGCCCCGGCCAGAACAACCTTCGCCTCCGCAGCCGCTTCATCGTTCCGCTTCAGGGTCACCAGCGTATCCGCGATCTGCATCCGTACATTCAGATCGTCAGGATGTTGCCCCTCCGCAGTCTGCAGCGTCTTCAGCGCCTCGCTGTGATCCCCGTCGTTGTTTTCCAACGTCGCCAGATACATCGACAGCGGTGCGTTCCCGGGATGCCCGTGCAGATAATCCCTGATCGTCTTGCGCGCACCCAGCGTGTCTCCATCCCGAGCCTCGATGTTCGCCAGAGCGGCCACGATCCCAGGATTATCCGGACGCCCGCTTAGTTCCTTCGTGAAATCCGCCTTCGCCTCATCATCCTTCCGCTGCATGGCCGCGATTGAGCCATACGCCCACCATAGATTCGGTGCCTGCGGATCCTTCGCCTTCACCTTGTCCAGATACTCCTTCGCCCCGCCAAGGTCGCCCAGGCGGACCCGCTCGCGCGACGCCTGCATAAGTTCCGTCACCGACGCGTCTGCCGGCAAGTCCTCATCCCCCGGAGCAACAGGCGCCGCCGCCACCGCCCCCTTGTCCGCCGTGGCCGCTCCGAATCCCGGGATCAGCCTCGGTTCCTTGCCCGCCGTCCCCACCGGTTTCGGCAACGGCGGAGTCAGCTGCACCCACGTCTCTCCCGACAGCCCGATGTCCTTCGTGAACTTCTCGTACGCCTTCCAGTCCGCCTTCGCCACCTTCTTCTTCAGCACCACAATCGTCCGCTCCGCCACCAGCTCCTGCCCATCGAACCGGTAGGTCTTGTCGAACGTGGCAAAGTCCGTCTTGACGTGCACCGGATCGGGCACATCCGTCCGAAACCCCTCCGGCAGCCGAATCCGGCTGATCGCCACCAGGGTCCGCGGCGCACCCAGCTGAATATCTTCCTGCGGCGCCGTCGTCTCGCTCTCCAGCGTCGTAAACTCCAGCGCCGGAAACAGCGGCACAATCCGCCGGCTGTCCCAGTCTCCAAACGGATGTTTCGCATAGTCGTACGTCATCACAACGGGCACTGCGTAATCGCTCGTGTTGGTGAACTGCGTATTGCTCGTCGTTCCTCCGAAACCCGTCCGATACGAAATGAACTGTGACGCCTTGTCCCACTCCGCCGGGGCCACTGCCACGGCCAGCGCGCGCACGGCGATCTCATCATCGTCGCGGTACGTCGCTTTCATCTTGCCGTTCAGCTTCCCATCGGCATCCAGCGTCGCATCGGCTTCGAAGTGAGAAGTAAAGGGATACGGCGCCGTCGCCGGCGTCGCCACCAGTTCCGCCGCGCCCGTGTCCGGAACCACTAATGCCTTCTGATCCCGAATTACCGCGCTCAAATAGCGATACGGCGCCACCCCCGGCGTGCTGTCCAGCCAGATCCGCCCCCCCGGCAGATTCACCGTCGTGATCACGTGGTTGAACACCGCCGGCGACGGCACCTCCGTCACCGGTGCGATCCCCGCACCAATCAGCGCCGGCGCCGTCGAGAATCCCCGCGCCCGCAGCAGCGCCTCCAGCAGCGTGTCCTTGTCTTTGCAGTCGCCATACTGGTTGGCCAGAACCTCGCCCGCCGCATGGGGCTGATACCGCCCCACGCCAAAATCAATCCCCACATACCGCGTCCGCGTTGAGACGAACGTATACAGCGCCCGTACCTCGTCCTCCGGCGTCTTCGCATCCTTCACAATCTCCGCTGCCCGCGCCCTGAGTGCATCGGTCGGCTGTAGCTGCGTCTCCGCCAGGCTGCGATACCACGCCCCCACTTCGCCCCAGTTATGAAACGTCGTCCACGCCACCGACGGCAGCTTCCGCCCGTCATCGTCTTCATCCACATCTTTGGGAGGCGTCGCCTTATTCGCATCGTCCCCCGTGGCCTTCGGCGGAGGCACCAGTTGCGCCACGTTCCAGCTGTATGTCCGCACCCCGTCGGCCTCGGTCATCGTCGGCTTGTGGTTCGGGCTCCAGACCTGCACATACTTATCCGCCGGCACTTCCAGCGTCAGCACCTCCGAAAGCACGATCGCCGTCCCCGGCGGGGTAAAGTGGTACGCCCCCCAGAACTCCCCCGGGGCCTCTGCCTTGCGAATCTGCACCACGATGTCGTATTCCAGCGTGTCGCCCACCGAGAGCGAGCGCACCGGCAGGTGCAGCTCTTTCAGATCGCTGTACAGCGGAGCCTGTTGCGTCACCTCCGCCGGCATCTCCATCGCGTCGGTCGCCGGCGTGTCCACCGTGCTCCCGTCCGCTTTATGCACCCGTACCAGCTTGATCGTGGGCGTCTCATTGGCCGACGCGTACGCGAACCGCAGCACCCCAAGCTGTTGCGCCACACCCTGCGACTGTACCCGCAACAGCTGGTGGATCTCCCGTTCGCCCGTGCCGTCGGCGTGCATCCGGTAGACGGTCTCCGACCGCTCCAGCACCATCGACTCGCTCTGCCACCGGCTCAGGTCAGAGGACGCCTGGGCGGCAGCGGTCGGAGCGACCGGCGGGGCAGGCGTTTGAGCGGATCCCAATACGGCAAGGAACAGCGGGGCCAGGGCAGAAAACAGAGCAGCGGCGCGCATACGCCGATAAGAGTAATACGGAACCCCGAAATCTGGCCCCCTAATTCGTTGTAAGTGGCCCTAACTTCCGCTTTCCCCGCGACACCGCCGGATGATGACCCTTAGCGCGGGACAACGCTCAGCGTGATGCTCGACGGATACGCCGACGAATGATGGACCTGGTTATGCGCCACCACCCCCTGCGTTTCGTCGAAGTTATTCCCCCCCGTGTTCAGGTTGCGATCAAAACGAGGAAAGTCGCTGCTGCTGACCTCAATGCGCAGTTGATGCCCGGCCGGAAAGTAAATGCTCGTCTGCACGGGCTGGAAGGACACCTTGTACACCTTGCCCTTTTCCATCCATACCGGCGGCTTGTCGTACCCCTCGCGATAACGCACCCGCTGGATATTGTCGTCGATGTTGAAGGCAGTCCCGTCGGGGTAAACGTCCACCAGCTTGGCCGTGAAGTCCGTATCTTTCGCATCGCTCGAGACGTAAAGCGTGACGTTGACAGGGCCGCTCACCTCCAGACCCTTCTCCAGCGGTCCCGTACTGTAGACGAGAACGTCGCTACGCGCTTCCGTGCTGCGCTGGTCCAGCGCGCCCGGCTGCATATTCGCCCCCATGCAGCAAAATCCGCCCCCGTGCGTGGGCACAGGATTCATGGGGTCGTACGTGAATCCGTCCGGCGCGTCTTTGCCTGGCGTGGCTGTCATCAGCGAACCGTCCCCGTTCAGCGAATTCGCCCGTCCGTCGCTCGCCAGGTAATACGTCACCGGCCGCGCATTGGCCGGCGGCCATACATCGGACGACTGCCACTTGTTCAGTCCCATGGTGTAGTACTGCACCTTCGGTGTCTTCGCCAGCACCCCGTCGTCTTCGCCTTTCAGGAACCGGTCGAACCATGCCCAGGTGAGCGCGTCGTAGTCAAAACGTGCATCGCCCATGTCCCGCTCGCCGACCATGGTGTGCTCCGTCGCGCGCTTGTAGCTGCAGTGGAGAACCGGCGCGATCACCGCGTACTGCTCGTTGGCCACCGCAGGATCGGCCGTCTGGCGGACCCGGTTATACGCTGCCAGGTTCGGGCCCACGCTCACGTCGTACCACGTCATGAACCAGAGCCCGGGAATATTGATGCGCATGTTGTCGTGCCACAGGCCGCCCTTATACCAGGCCGGATCGTTCGGCGTGCGCTCGATCATGCCCGGCTCTCCGGAGGGCGTCCGGTCCGCATAAATGCCGTGCGGCGCGCCGAGCGCCGCCAGAATGTCCTTTTCCGGCAGATGCGCCAGAGCTTTCGACCAGTCAACCGCCGGCGGATGCGCGTCCAAATCCCACCATTTCGCCGCCGCCTCCAGCGCCTGCTGCGAGGTGCCCGGAGGAAAGTTCGGTTTCGCCTCGTTCGTTTGCAGCCCCGCGTCGTAGAGCCAGGTGGCGAAAAGCATCTGCACCGCCCCGCCGCGGAACCAGTTGCCCTGCTCGTAGTACGGCCCCACGCGCCCTACCCCGGCCCCAAAGCTCTCCGGTATGAATGCCGCCAGCGCCTTGTTGCCGCGCGAAGCCACATTCAGCTGCCATTCCGCCGTCGAGGAGCAGCCGACGAGCCCGACCTTGCCGTTTGTCCACGGCTGCGCGCTCATCCAGTTCAGCTCATCGTCGGAGTCGCTCAGCGGCGGACCGAGAATGTCGTAATTGCCCTCCGAGAAATACCGCCCGCGCTCGTTCATCTCGACGTAGATGTACCCGTGCTTGACGGCGTCAAGCGGACCCGTCATGTCGCTGGGCGCGCCCAGCCGGACATCCCAGTAGTTGAAGTTGTAGGGGGTGCGGACAAAGATGATCGGGTACTTCTTCGACTCGTCTTTCGGACGGTAAATATCGGCCTGCATCCGCTTTCCATCGCTCATCGGCACCATGACCTTGCGATCGATGATGGCCACCGACTCCAGCTCCTTCTCGATCGCGTTGCGGCGAGCGATGAGGGCTTCGTTCTCGCGAGAACTCTGGGCAAGCGCGAACTGCGCCGGCAACACCGCACCGGCGCAGCCAAGGGCAACAACCGCCATCCACTTCCTGGCAAGGTTCATCTCGGCCTCACAATGAGAAACGGGGAAAAGGGGTGTCTGACTGCGCTCCCATAGTAACCGCCCCGCTCGCCAACGTCCGCAATCACGGGTCCTGTACCCTGATCGCCCTCGAATCGAGGGATCAATCCAATCCCAAACGGCCGCTTCCGAGTGCAGCAACCCCGCCCCGGGGCCGCTCCAGACAAGCATTTGCGCCAGGGGCCCTCCTGCAATGATGGCCCCGCAAGGACAAGAGCCCATGGGCTCCACATCCAAAATGCAGACGAATGAAAGGAAAACACTTTCGATCCGTGCAAAACGCGAAAAAAGCAGCCACCCGGCTTCCGGCCACCCGCTCCCGGCTGCTCCGATACAATCGAACTCGGACCTATCTCCCTCTATGACCGATCAGGCACCCGCCAATCTGCAGCCGGAGCCGGTTCCTCCGGCCTGGGCCAAAACCCAGCTGGCGCGTCACCCGCAGCGCCCTGACCCGCTCGCCTTTATGGAACGTCTCTTTACCGATTTCAGCGAGATTCACGGCGACCGCGCCTTCGGCGACGATCCCGCGGTCACCTGCGGGATGGCCCGCTTCGATCACCAGGAAGTCATGGTGATCGCGAACCTCAAGGGCCGCTCCACCAAAGAGAAGATCCAGCGCCGCTTCGGCATGCCCGACCCCGAGGGCTATCGCAAAGCCCTCCGCGCCATGAAGCTGGCCGAGAAGTTCGGCCGCCCCGTCATCACCCTCATCGATCTGATGGGCGCCAATCCCGGACTCGGCGCCGAAGAGCGCGGCCAGGCCGAAGCCATCGCCCGCAACCTCCGCGAGATGTCCCGTCTCCGCGTCCCCACCATCGCCGTCATCACCGGCGAAGGCGGCTCCGGCGGTGCGCTCGGCCTCGCCGTTGCCGACCGCGTCCTCATCCTCGAAACCGCGATCTATTCCGTCATCTCCCCCGAAGCCGGCGCCTCCATCATGTGGCGGGATGCGGCGAAGCGCGCCGAAGCGGCCGTCGCCCTGCGAGCGACCGCCGACGATGCCCGCGGCTTTGGCTGCGTCGATGACATCGTGTCCGAGCCGGAAGGCGGCGCGCACACCGATCCGCCAAAAGCCGCCGATCTCCTCGCCGAAAAGCTGCGCTGGCATCTGAACGAACTGAAGGCGTTGCCCCTCGACGAGCTCCTCCGGCGCCGCTACCGGAAATTCCGCAACATTGCCCAGTTCTACACCGTCTGAACGGCAGGCATCGAACGATCCTGATGAATCTGATTACCCCCGCATCGCCGCTGTCTGGAGCTGCCGCGTGACCTTTGTCCAGCGACTCGGCGCGCTGGGCTGGTTCCTCATCGCCTCCGCCTGGTTTCTCATTGCGGATCTGATTGCCGGCCGCGCCGCCGCCGGCCTCACCTCCGGCGACTTACAGGACCCGCTCTACCGCATCTTCCTGGTCTTCCTCCTCGGCCTCGGCTACTGGACCATGAGCCGCCTCGGCCAGCGGAAGCTCGATCCCGCCCGCGCCACCGCCCTGGTCGTCCGCCCCGGCTGGATCCGCGAGTTCGGTCTCGGCGCCGCCATCGCCTGGGCCGCCGTGATCGTCTCTGTCCTGCCTGCAGCCCTCATCGGCGGCCTCGTCATCACCGCCTTCACCAGCGCGCACCAGTTCTGGATCGCCTTCCTCGACCTGATCGCGATGGCCTTCGGCACCCTCGCCATCGAGATGGCCTTCCGCGGCTATCCCTTCCAGCGCCTGACCGAAGCCATGGGTACCGGCCTCGGCACGCTGTTCATGGCCGTGATTTACGCCATCTGGCACACCCACGGCGCTGAGACCACCACCGCGTCGGTTCTGGTCTCCTTTTTCCTGGGCTGGGTGCTGGCACTGGCCGTCCTGCGCACCCGCGCTCTCTGGGTTAGCTGGGGATTCCACTTCGCCTGGGTCGCCGTGCTGGGCATCCTGTTCGGTCTGCCCATCGCCGGCTCCCTGAATGGCAATGCTTCGCCGATCCTCATCACCAATGCCGTCGGTCCGGCCTGGATCAGCGGAGGCGCGCAGGGCCCGGAAGGTTCAGCGTTCGCCGTCCTGGTTTCCTTCGTGCTGCTCTTCGTGATCGTCCACTTCACCGCCGACCTGAAGCACAAGTACGGCTATCCGGAGATGATCCCCGGGGGCATTCCCGTAGATATCGACGCATCCGCTCGCCAGCAGCATGAAACGGCTATGGCGCAGCAGGGCCCACCCCCGCAGCAACCTCTGGTGCAGATCCTGCCCGCGCCGCCGCCCGATCCTGCCAGGGATGAAGAGCCCGGCCCTTCGCCGGAAGACGCGCCGCCCCCCGTTGATCCTCTGTGACGCCGGGTGTCAGCGGATCCGGTAGCGCACGCCGACGCTCACGCTCGCGTTGGTCATCGACCCATAGGTAAATCCCGGCCAGTACTGATACTCGAAGTCAACCAGACGGAGGCGGATCCGGGAGTTCACCCGATAATCCACACCGCCGCCCGGCGCCAGCACGAAGTAGCTGCCGTGGGCGTAGTTGTAGGGAAAGGTGAACTCGCCATCGCCCATCAGGAATTTTATGTAGGGCCGATACCGGTAATTGCCGAAAGCGTTCATCTGGTACCGGGGCCCCAGCAGATACGTTGTCGCATGGGTGTTCGAAAGCTGGTGCAGAATCGCCCAGTTAGCTTCGCCTTCAATCCCGAACCGCCAGTTAAAATTGCCGTCGACGAAAAAGCCGCCGCCTTCCAGCCAGTGTTGTCCGTATTGCAGCCGGGTCGCGCTGAAGGTGCCGCCCGCCGAGAGCGACGACCAGTCGCCGGTCGCCGACTCCGGCGATTGGGCTTGCGCCGGGACCGCGCCGAAAAGAAGTCCGGCCAACAGCAGAGAGCAGAGAAGTCCAGCGTATTTCTTCATGGTTCCGATTCCCGTCACTGCGTCACCTGGACGGTGAGATTAGCAACGTGGGTAACGCCGGTCTGCGTGCCTGTGGCCGTCACCTGGATGACGTAATTGCCCGGTGTCGCACTGTTGAGGGAGAATCCGCCGCAGCCCGTCATCAGGAACGTCGTTCCCGCCAGCATCGCGACCACCACCAGAGCCTTGAGTGCGCCGGCATTCCTGCGGAAGCGCCAGAAGGAGAATCCAAACAGCGCTGCACCCGGAAAGACGAAGGCAGCCAGCAATCCACCGTTGCTGCCCGGCAGCTCGTTCTTTGACTGGGTACTTCCCGCCAGCGGAGAGTTGGTGTCGACCGTCAGTTGAACCGAGGCGGTCCCGTTGGAGTTCAGGGTGACGTCGTTGCTGGCGAAGCTGCACGTGACCGAGAAGGGCAGCGAGTCGCAACCCAGCGCCATTTTGTCGGTAAAGCCGTTCTCCGACGCCAGATTGATGGTGATGAGTTTCGACTGCGAAGTCGGAATCGAAACCGAGGTCGGATTCAGGGCAATCGTAAACTCCGTCGCCTGGCTCACGTTGACCGTCAGCGCATTCGAGACCGAAGGCGCGTTGATCGCATCGCCGCTGTAATGGGCGGTGATGTCATAGGTACCGCTGCTCGGATTAATGGTCAGCGTTGCCGTTCCATTTGCCCCGACGCTTGCTGTGCCCATCGACGCGGTTCCGTTCATGAAGGTGATGGTGCCGGTCACCGTCCCTCCGCTGGTGGAAACCGTTGTGGTGAGCAGAGTCAGTTGCTGGTCCGTGGTCAGGCTGGTAGCCGAGGCGGCCAGGTTGGTCTGGGTCGCATAAGCCGTGACCGTCTCCACCAGAATCGCTGAGGTGACGGCGCCGTCCTTCGCGTCGCCCGAATAGGCGGCGGTGATGTTGTGCGTTCCCACCGCCAGCGAAGAAGTCGTAAAAGTGGCGACTCCGCTTCCATTCAGGGCCATTGATCCCAGAGTGGCCGTGCCATCCAGGAAGGTGACAGTGCCCGTGGGCGTCGCTCCGTTGCCGGTCACCGTGGCGGTAAAGGTCACGGGATTTGTAACCAGGATTGAGGGCGCGTTCGAGACCAGCCTCACTGCCGTCGTCGCTTCGACCACGCTGAGAGTCAGAGCCGCGGATGTGCTGGCTGAGTCGTTGGCATTTCCCTGGTATGCGGCCGTGATCGAGTAGGTGCCGACCGCAAGGGTAGCCGTCGAGTAGCTGGCCACGCCCGCGCCATTCAGCGTTCCGCTCCCCAGCAGCGTCGTGCCACTGTAGAACCGGACCGTTCCCGCGGCGACACCGCTGTCGGCTACGACGGTGGCCGTGAAGGTCACTGCCTTGCCCGCAATCGCCGGGTTGGCGCTGGCCGCCAGGGTGGTGGTCGTCGAAGCAATATTCACCGTCTGAATCAGCCCCGCCGACGTACTGCTGAAGTTATTCGTGTCCCCACCGTAGGAGGCGCTCACGGTGTGGGTCCCCGCAGCCAGCGTAGCGGTCTGAAAGCTCGCCACCGCGGTCGCGGTCCCACTCGCGACGAGGGTGCCGGTTCCGATCTCGGTGGCGCCGTCGAAGAAGACGACCGGCCCCGTGGGCACGATGGATCCGCTGGCCACGACGGTCGCGGTAAACGTCACCGGCGACCCGAAGATTGACGGATTCAGGCTCGAAACCAGAGAAGCAGCGGTTTGCTGCTTGACGATCTGAATCAGCGGCGACGACGTGCCGGTGACATTGTTCACGTCGGTATAGGTAGCCGTGATCGAGTTGCTGCCCACCGGCAGCGAGGCCGAGCCGAAGGTGGCCACCCCGCTTCCGTTCAGCGAGCCGGTGCCTAGATACGTCGCGCCGTTGTAGAAGGAGACGGCGCCACTGGGAGTAATTCCACCGGAGACAGCGACATTTGCAGTGAAGGTGACCGTCGTGCCGAACGTAGAGGTATCGTTCGGGCTGGAACTGGCGAGGGTCACGGTCACCTGCTCCTGAATGACCTGAGACAAGGGGTTCGAGGAGGAGCTGGCGTAGTAAGTGCTCCCGCTGTAGGTGGCGGTGATGACATGCGTGCCTACCGCCAGATTGGAAAGCTGCAGGCTGGCGTTGCCGCTCGCATTGAGCGTCTGCGTGGTTCCCAGCGGATTCGTCGCGCCCCCAAACGTATCGGTAAAGGTGACGGTGCCCGTGGGGATTCCTTTGTTGGAAGTCGGAGCCTGTGCGACCGAAACGTTCAGCGTGACGGTCTGTCCATAAGCCGCCGGATTCAGATTGGAGCTCAGCGTCACAATGGCGCCGTTCAGCGGGAGCGCTTGTCCCACGATGGCGATGTTGAGAGGCGAGTCGGCTGGATCTCCTGTAACTGCCACGTTGCCCACCAGCGGATTCGGTGGATTCGCATCCGTCGGCGCAAATTCGACGGCAAGCGTGCAGTGCCCGTCCACAGCCACGCTGGCGCTGCAGGACGAGGCAGCGGTATCCACTGCGGCATTGGCATCGGGTGTGAAGGCCGTCAGCGACATTGCCGCGTTGCCGTCGTTTTCGATGGTCTGATTCTGCGGTGGGCTCACCGAGTTCTGCCACAGCTCCGTATTGAAGAACAGAGTTGCGGAATTCGCGAAGACCTCGCGGATGATGTGATCGAAATACTCGGCGATCAGCAGGTTGCCGGCCGCATCCACCGCCACTCCATAGGGAGCGTAAATGCCGGCTCCGGTGGCGATCCCGTTGCCGGTGTAATTCTCGCCCGGCTGGCCGTTGCCATAGGTGTAGGGGGTCTTGCCATCGCCATAGGTGCTGTTGGTGTAGCTGCCGGCCACCGTCGTGATGTTGCCGGTAGCGGCGCTCACCTTGCGCACCTCATAGTTGCGGGCGTCGGCGATATACACGTTGCCCGCCGGATCGCAGGCCACGCCCAGGGGTGAGTCCAGCTCCGCCGACGTCGCGAGTCCTCCATCGCCCAGAGACCCTGAGTTCGCGCTGCCCGCATAGGTGCTGATATAGCCGGTCGTACCCACCTTGCGCACGCGGTTATTGCCGGAATCGGCGATGTACAGGTTCCCGGCAGGATCGAGCGCGACACCGTAGGGGGCATCGAGCTTCGCCGCCGTCGCCAGGCCGCCGTCCCCCGAGGAACCCGGAACGCCGGTGGGGTCCCCGGCAACAGTGGTGATGGTCTGGGTTGCGGCATTCACTTCGCGGATGGCGTTGTTGTCGGTATCGGCGATGTAAACATTGCCGGCCGGATCCACAGCGATGCCCTGGGGCGAGTTCAGCTCGGCCGAGGTGGCCGCCCCGGTGTCGCCCGTGTAACCCGGCGTGCTGTTTCCGGCGATGGTGCGAATGCTGCCTGAAGTCAGGTTCACTTCGCGGATGACGTTGTTGTTTGTGTCGGCGATATACAGGTTGCCTGCGCCATCGATGGCCACGGCGCCCGGCAGATTGAGAGAGGTGCTTGTCGCGACGGTGGCGGTGCCGTCGTAGCCGGCGTTGCCGTTGCCGGCGACGGTCGTGATATTGCCGGCATTCGCACCCGATCCGTAGACCTCGCGAACGCGGTTGTGGTGGGAGTCGGCAATGAAGAGGTCGCCCGCTCCATCGACCGCGACGCCGGTCGGCAAATAGAGATCCGCCTGCGTTGCCGGATGGGTGTCGTTGAGCGAAGTCCATTCGCCGTTTTGTCCGGCGGCTATATCGATGGACCCGGGGGTCATCACGGCGAGAGAGCCCTCGCCGATTCCACTCAGATACTGCGTGCCCAGGATGTTGTTACTCGCGTCGAGCAGGACCACCGCCCCGTTGCGGGCTCCAGGATATTTCGGGGCGAAGGCCACTGTGACGGTGCAGCCGCCGGAGCTGATGCCCGCGCAGTTGTCGGACCCGGACTCCGTAAAATCCAGGTTCGGTGCGCCCATCGTCAGCACCGCCGCTTTGCTGACCGTCCCCGCTGTCTGCAGGTTCACGGTGATGGACTGCGTCACGGGTACCGTCGTGCCCACGGGTGTGGCGGCGAACGAGGTGAAATTCTGGGCGTGGGCCCAGGGACCGCTCGCGAGCGCGAAAGCCGCGACGACCGCGCCCCATTGCACGGTTGGCGAAAGGCGCCGAAGGAAACGAGAGACACGCAGGCAGGAAGAAGACGGTGCAACAGTCATAAAGGATCCTCGAAGGGAGTTCCCAATAGCCACGCCGGGGGAACTCGCGTTGTCGGAAGGTCCCAGGGCGAACGTTAACCGCATCCCCGCGGCGGCGCTCGCCGGGCTTGAGGATTGGCCATTCCCTGTACCGATATGGGGCAACAGTAGCAGGAAGAAGTGACTGAGGTGAATTACCCAGGTAAGTCATCCCTGGTACTTTTGTGGTATGTCGCAGGGACGAAGTGCCGGAAAGGCACCGGGGGGGATGGGCCAGGGTACTTTTGCTCTTTTTTCGTGGGAAGAGGACTTCCGCTGCCCGCTTCAATTGCCTTCCACCGCGAAGGCAATCATCAAGGGGATCGCGGAGGCATGCATCGGGTCAGGACAACAGAAAGGCCACAGCCTTTTCTGGCCGTGGCCTTCCCATCTCAGAGCTTCCGGCTACTTTTCAAGACTGCGCATATATGCGACAACTTCCTTGATCTGAGCGTCGCTCAGCTTTCCTTTGTAGGCAGGCATCTTAGCTTTGCCATTGGTGGTGTCGGCGACCATCTCCGATTCGCTCAGCTTCTTAAAGTCCGGGGATTTGACGGAGGGTATCTTCATCGATTTCGCCATGGGCGAGCTGGCCGTGCCGTCCGCCCCGTGGCACATCGCGCATCGCGATTTGAAGGTGGATTCGCCGCTCTGCGCGAACATCGGGACAGCCACTGCGGTGGCCAGCAGGGCCACCATGCACAGTCTTGCCTGTCGAATCAGCATTGTCCTCTCTCCTTGTCGAAATAACGGGTTCTGGCGTTCCTGCTTAGAAGAGGTCGCGGTCCCGGGTCCGGCAGAAGCGCCTGAAATTGCGGTGTCCGGGAATGCAAGCATGATACCCGGAACCGCTCATCACAGGTGAATCCACCCCTTGAGAATCAGCAGCAGCGAGGCCGTGCCGACCACGATCCACAGCAGAACGCCCTGCAAAAGAGGGCGAACCCCGACCTTTTGGAGGCTCTCCCGGGAGATGGTGGTGCCGATCAGGAAAAGCGTCACGCCCAGCCCCAGCCGACCCAGCCGCGCCAGCTGGACGTATTCCGGGTGGAACCACTGCACGGCGCTGTTGGCCACGGCCGCCAGACAGAAGAAGAGGATGAACCAGGGAAGATGAATTTTGGCGCTGCTGCGGCGTACCAGCGCGGTGCCTACCGACACGGGGACGATCCACAGCGCGCGGGCCAGCTTCACCGTGGTCGCGATGCCGAGCGCCACGGCTCCATAACGCGCCGCAGCGCCGACCACCGAGCTGGTGTCATGAATGGCGAGAGCGGACCACAGCCCGAACTGCGTCTGGGAGAGATGGAGCGCATGCCCGATGGCCGGAAAGATGAAGAGGGCAACGGAATTCAGCACGAAGACGGTTCCCATGGAGATGGCCACAGCCTCATCGCTGGCCGCCGTTACCGGGGCCAGCGCCGCAATGGCGCTCCCGCCGCAGATGGCCGTCCCGGCGGAGATGAGAAAGCCCTGCACCTTGCCCACGCGCAGCAGATACGCGAGGCCGATGCCGAGGAGCATCGCGAAGGTAATGCCGACGGCGGTGTAGAGGAACCCGGAGCGTCCGACCCGAATCACCTCGCCCAGGTTCATGCCGAATCCCAGGCAAACGACCGACGCCTGCAGAAGGAATTTGGAGAGGCGGCGCGCTTCGAGATGATAGCCGTGGGCGACACTGAGCCCATAGGCAAGACCCGCGGCCAGGGCAAGCGGCGGAGAGAGAAGTCCGCTGGCGGCGAGAATGATGCCTAAAAAGAACAGGTTCTTCGTCATGCATCCATCGTGCCGGGCGGGTCGGTGACGGTCCAGACGGAAGATCGGATGGCCGATAAGGCAGGCTTATCGAAGCCCGCGGCCATTCCGGGCCTGCGCCAGCGCAAAGCGTTCAAACGCGCCGGCTGCGCCTTCGGGAATGGGGCCGATGCGGCGGACGAGGGTCATCTCGCGGCGGATGTCGAGGCCTTCCACGGGAACAACCCGCACGGTCCCGAGGCGGACCTCCTTCCGGATCGCCCACTCGGAGACGAAACCCGCGCCCAGTCCGGCTTCGACGCCCGAGATGATGGCGACGATGGAATCGAGCTCCATGGCGATGTGAAGGTCTTTGAGCCGCAGGCCGGCGAGGCGCAGAGCCAGCTCCACCACGCGGCGGGATCCGGAGCCGCGCTCGCGCATCAGCAGCGGAACCTGCCCGAGAGCCAGCAGGGGGACAGGCGTCTGCGACGGCCATGGATACCTGCGCCCGACGATCAGCACCAGACGATCTTCCAGAAGCCGCTGCCGGAAGACCTCCCGGCTGGAAGCAGGGCCCTCAATGATGCCGAGATCGATCTCGCTGCGGCCCAGGGCGCCCAGGATGTTCTCCGTGTTGCCGCTGGTGACAGCCAGGCCCACGCGCGGGTGCAGTTCCCGAAATGCGCCGAGCAGCCGGGGCAGAATATATTGCGCCACCGTGAGCGAAGCGCCAATGCGCAGCGTGCCCGCGGTTTCGCCCCGCGCGCCTTCCAGGGCGGTCAGGGCCTGCTCGGCCAGACGAGCCCCCTTATGCGCGAAATCCAGAAGCACCGTTCCGGCCTCGGTGAGACGAACCCGCCCCTTGCTTCGGTCGAAAAGCGCCACGCCGAGTTCGCCTTCCAGAGCCTGCACCTGCTGGCTCACCGCGGGCTGGCTCAGGTGCAGGCGCTCCGCGGCGCGGCGAAAGCTGGCCTCGTCGGCAACCGTGCGAAACACCTTCAGCCGAAAGTTCTCCATGGGTACGCGCTCTTACTGTACCTGGTTCCACGACGTCGATCCATCGATAGTGGAAGGCGGGTTTCGATTTCACCGCCCCTATAATCGTGCCTTGGACACCCAATCCACCCAGCAGAAACCGAACAGCCCAGGGTCAAAAAGTCACGCCGCGGCCGTGGCGACGGGCATTTTGCTCAGCCGTCTGGTCGGCCTGGTCCGCGACCGCGTCTTCGCCCACTACTTCGGCGCCTCCGACGCGGCGGATGCCTTTCGCGCGGCCTTCCGCATTCCGAATATCCTGCAGAACCTCTTTGGCGAAGGGGTGCTCTCAGCCTCGTTTATCCCGGTCTATGCCAGGCTGAACGCGGAAAATCGGCACGAGGAGGCCTCGAAACTCGCGGAGGCCGTCTTTGCCCTCCTCCTCCTCGTCACCACCGTGCTGGTGGCCGCGGGCATTTTTGCCACGCCCTGGCTGATCGACGCCATCGCCCCGGGGTTCCATGGGGCGAAACGCCAGCTAACGATCCGCCTCGTGCAGATTCTCTTTCCGGGCGCGGCGATCCTGGTGTTTTCCGCATGGTGCCTGGGAATCCTCAACAGCCACCGGAAATTCTTCCTGTCCTATGCGGCGCCCGTCGTCTGGAACATCGCCATGATCACCACGCTGCTCTGGGGTGGGCGTCATCACGGAGAGATGCGGCTGGCGATTCTGCTGGCGATTGGATCGGTGATCGGCAGCGCCCTGCAATTCGCGGTGCAGTTGCCGACGGTCCTGCGCTTCCTGTGGCCGCTGCGCATGCATGTGGGAATCGGCAGCGAGCACGTGCGCACCGTGACCCGAAATTTTTTCCCGGTATTCGTGAGCCGGGGCGTCGTGCAGATCAGCGCCTATGTGGATTCGTGGCTGGGCAGCTTTCTGGGAACCGGCGCGGTGGCCGCGCTGGCCTACGCGCAAACGCTCTACACGTTGCCGGTCAGTTTGTTCGGCATGGCGGTCTCGGCCGCCGAGCTGCCGGCGATGTCCAGCGCCCTGGGCACGACCGAGGAGATCGCCAGCGATCTGCGGCGGCGTCTGCAGTTCGGCCTGCAGCAGATTGCGTTTTTTGTGATCCCATCCGCGGTGGCGTTTGTCGTTCTCGGGGACGTGGTGGTGGCGACCATTTACCGGTCGGGACACTTCCAGCACAAGGACGTCATTTTCGTGTGGGCGGTGCTGGCCGGCGCGTCCATCGGCCTGCTGGCATCCACGTCCGGGCGCCTCTATTCATCGGCGTTCTATGCGCTGCGGGACACGCGAACGCCGCTGAAGTTTGCCGTGATCCGCGTAACCCTGACCTTTGGCCTGGGCTACCTGTGCGCGCTGCCGCTGCCGCGCATGCTGGGCCTCGATCAGCGATGGGGCACGGCGGGGCTGACGTTTTCCGCCGGGCTGGCTGGATGGCTGGAATATTCGCTGCTGCGCCGCGCGATGAACCGCCGCATCGGCGCGGTGCCTCTGGGGGGATCGCGAATCGCAAAACAGTGGGCGGTCGCGCTGCTGGCGGCTGCGGTTGGCGTTGGCATTAAACGAGTGCTGCCGTTCCATCGTCCGCTGCTGGTCGGCCCGTGCGTCCTGATTCCATATGCGGCCGTCTATCTGGCGCTGACGCAGTGGCTGGGCATCGCCAGCATGGGAGCGATTCAGCGCGCGCTGCGCCGCGGACGCTAGTCCCGCAACACCCGGTGCAGCAAACAGGCTCCGGGTCCCTTCGATGCATGAGGAAGCGCGGAGCCTGATCGTTGCGGGTGAAGCTTAGACCTGCGCGACCACAGGCTGCGCCGCGGTGCTGGAAG
Source organism: Acidobacteriaceae bacterium (assembly GCA_036269135.1). Classification (GTDB taxonomy): domain Bacteria; phylum Acidobacteriota; class Terriglobia; order Terriglobales; family Acidobacteriaceae; genus Palsa-343. Next base: position 55,176 of record DATASQ010000008.1, on the reverse strand, counting down.
TCTTCGCTTCGGAAGCCTTCTCGTTCGCCCCCGGCTTGCGGATGTCGATGCCGCCCTTGAAGAAGGCGCCGTCCTCAATGGAGATGCGCTGGGCGGTGACGTCGCCGGTCAGCGAGCCTTCGCTGCGGATATCCACACGATCGCTGGCCGTAACGTTGCCACGCACCTTGCCGAGCACGACAATTTCCCGCGCCGTGATGTTGGCCGCGACCTGGCCGTTGCGGCCCACGGTCACGCGGTTGCCGGGCAGGCTGATCGCGCCCTCGACCTTTCCGTCGATGTAGAGCGACTCGGAGCCGGAAACCTCACCTTTAATAACAAGGCTCTTCCCGATGGTGGCCTGCTCGCCGGTCGCGGCGTTCTGTGCCGCCGGGGCGGGCGCCGGACGCGAGGTCCCCTCAAAGCTGGGGCTGGTGGGTGTGGCCGGACGCGCGGGTTCAGGAGTTTGGGGTCCGGGGCCGCCGGGCTGATTGGGTTTCCACATGGTTCAAAATCCTTCCTTCTTCGGAGTTGTTCGTGAATGGCCGCCCTGCAACTGGCCTGCCGGGTCAGTTGCCCGGGCCCATGCAGAACTGCTGCAGCGCCGACCCTCTTGCCTCTGGAGATTGTCGTTCTCCCTCCGCGCAATCGCCGCCGTTACCTGCATCTTAAACACCTTCGGGCGAAATTGGCATCCCTTATGGAGCTATGTCGATCCCCTTTCTGTGGAATCCGGGGCGAAAATCGATTTCCACCCCATCCGCGCGGGCCTCCGCCGCATCTTCACTGAGGCGACCCAATTTTCTCAGTAATTCAGAACGTCACAGGAGGAGAAGGCGATGGTGAAGTACGCACTGTATGGCCTGCTGAAGGCGAAACCGGGGAAAGAAGCCGACCTGGAAGCCTTCCTGAAGCAGGGAGCGGAGATGGCGAAGAAGGAATCGGGCACCGTGACCTGGTATGCCATTAAGGAAGACGACGGCCGCTACGGCATCTTCGACACATTTAATGACGAAGCCGGCCGCGACGCGCACCTGAACGGCGACATCGCGAAGGCGCTGATGGCCAAAGCCGGCGAGCTGCTCAGCGAGCCGCCGCAGATCCACAAAATTGCGGTCCTGGCGACGAAGTGACTTCCCCCCGGGGTTGAGTCTCCGTAGGGAATGGCGCACGCAGTGCCTCGCGTACCATCCAATCAGAGATGAGCGACCGCGAACTGCTGCGCCACATCGAGCGTCTGCCCGGGGGGCGCGCCGGATATAAGCAACTGGTGCGCGAGCTGGGTCTGGGCGGCGGCCAGGCGCGGCGTGAGCTGCGCCAGCAGCTGGGCCGCCTGACCGGCACACGCCGGCTGCGGCAGATTGACGGCGAACACTGGATGCTGCCCCGGCCCGACGCCGCAGCGGCCGACGGTCCCCGGCGAGACAAGCCCGCACGCGGCGAAGCACACCGTCCTGGCGTGAGCAGGGACAACCTTATCGCGGGGCGCCTGGACCTGCACCGCGACGGCTTCGGCTTCGTGCGTCCCAATCCAAAGGCTGCAGGGGCTCCCGCGCCCATGGGTGAAGACGTTTTCATCCCGCCCGGCGAGATGGCTGGCGCGATGCAGGGCGATCAGGTCCTGGTGGAGCTGGCCCCTCCCCGCTTCGGCCAGCGGGATCAGCGGCGCTCCGGACGCGTCGTGCGCGTGCTGACGCGGCGCAATCCCACCGTCGTCGGAATTTTCCACTACGCTCGCGAAAGAGATCGCGGCGGGCACTTTGTCGTCCCCTTTGACGAGCGAATGACGCAGCCGATCGTCATCCCTCACGGCTCCGAAATTCCGGCTGAGGGGGAAACGCTCACGCCGCACCGCGTTCTGGGCAGGGAAGCGCGCGCGACCCAGTCCGCGCCCCACGACACTATCGAAGGCCTCGTTGTTGACGTGGAGATCACCGACTGGCCGACGCCAACGCGGGCACCCCGCGGGCGTGTCCTCGAGGTCCTGGGCCACGAAGACGACTTTGGCGTCGACGTGGAGATGGTGATCCGCAAACATCAGCTGCCGCGCATCTTTCCCGACGCCGTCCTTGCCGAAGCGCGGGAAGTGGCGCGATTCGATCCGGCAATTGCCGCCCGCCGACGCGACTTCCGCGATCTGCCCATCGTGACCATCGACGGCGAGACTGCCCGGGACTTTGACGACGCAGTGCTGGTGCGCCGCGGCGACGACGGCTCCTGGGAACTCCAGGTGCACATTGCTGACGTGGCGCAATATGTGCGCCCCGGTTCGGCGCTGGACCTCGAAGCGCGCTTGCGTGGCACCTCTGTCTATTTCCCGGATCGCGCCATCCCCATGCTGCCGCAGGACCTCTCGACGGACATCTGCAGCCTGCGCCCCAACGAAGACCGTCTGGTGCTTTCGTGCCTGATGCGCCTCGATCCCCAGGGCGAGATTCTCGGCTATGAGGTCACCGAGGGCGTGATCCGCTCCGCGCGCCGCATGACCTATACGCAGGTGAGTGGGATTCTCGAGGGCAACGAGGCTCTGCGCGCGGAGTTTGCGCCGCTGGTATCGGAATTCGAGCGCATGCTGGAGTTGGCGCAAGTCCTCAACCGCAAGCGCGAACGCCGCGGATCGATCGATTTCGACTTGCCCGAGCCCATCATCGAATTTGACGAGTTCGGCGCAATGAAGGCCGTGACCCGCGCGGAGCGCAACTGGGCACACCGGCTCATCGAGGAGTTCATGCTCTCCGCCAACGAGTGTGTCGCCAGCTGGCTGCAGAACCTCGGCGTGCCCTCCCTCTATCGCATCCACGAAAAACCGGAGCCGCGCCGAGTGGTCGAGTTCGAGGAGATCGCCGCGGCCTTCGGCTACTCGCTGGGCATCGGCAGCCTGCCGGTCCGGACCTTTCGCATGAAAAGCGAGCGCCGGGAGCAGCATGTACGCCAGGAACGCGGTCGCGAGAGTCGTTCCCCGCGTGGCTACGAAGTACCGCAGGACATTCCCATCACCCCGCGCATGTATCAGAAGCTGACCGAAAAAATTGCAGGTAAACCGGAGGAGCGGATCCTCTCCTACCTGATGCTGCGCTCGCTGCGCCAGGCGCGCTACAGCGAGAAGAACGAAGGCCACTTTGCGCTGGCGGCGCCGTGCTACACGCATTTCACCTCGCCCATCCGTCGCTATCCCGACCTGATCGTGCACCGCATCGCGAAAGCGCTGCTGGACGACGGTGTCGAGGGTCGCGGGGTCCTCGCGTCCGAGGAGGCGCGCCGCCCGCAGGCCCCTTACGAACCGCTGGACGAACCGTCCCTCGCCGCTATCGCGCGGGAGTCCAGTGAAAGCGAGCGCCGCGCTGCCGACGCCGAACGCGAGCTGGTGGACTGGAAAAAAATCAAGTTCATGCGCGACCGCGTGGGCGAGGACTTCAGCGGCATGATCCTCAACGCGACGAAATATGGGCTGTTTGTCGAGCTGGCCGATCTGTTTGTCGAGGGCCTCGTGTCGACCCAGAGTCTCGGCGCGCTCGATGGCGACCGCTACACGTATCGCGAAAACACCCGGCAAATCATCGGAGACCACGGGGGACGCAGGTTCTCCGTGGGCGATCGGGTGCGCGTGGTGCTCGATCGCGTAGACGCAGTGGAGAAGCGCCTGCAGTTCTCGATCCTCGAAGATGCAGATCCGGCTGCACGAAAACCCGGCGGATCTGCCCCGGCAAAAGGCAAACAGACGCGCCGCGAAGAAAAGCAGGCAAAGGCCGCGCGCAAAGAAGCTGCAGTCCAGGCAGGGAAGAGCGCCAAACGCGTCAAGTATCGGGCCCCGAAGGCGAGCCAGCTGCGGAAGAAGAAGCGGCGTTAAGCGCTAGCGGCGGAAAACCACGCGGCCTTCGCTGATCGTCAGGCGCACGCGCCCCTGGAATTCCCAGCCATCGAACGGCGTGTTCTTCGATTTGGATTTCGAATCGGCGGCGCGGAAAACCCACTTCTCATCGGGATCGAAGACGACCAGATCGGCAGCAGATCCCAACGCCAGACCCCCGCGATTCCGCAGCCCCAGTGCTGCTGCCGGCCGGCTGCTCAGCAGGGCAAGCATTTTCGCCGGCGGCATTCTATGCTCCTGATGCAGCACGCGCATCGCCAGTCCCAGTGCGGTTTCAAGCCCGGTAATGCCGTTGGAGGCGCGGTCGAACTCCTGCTCCTTTTCGTGCGAGGCATGCGGCGCATGATCCGTGGCAATGGCGTCGATCGTGCCGTCGAGCAGGCCTTCGATCATCGCTGCGCGATCGGCTTCAGCCCGCAGCGGCGGATTCATCTTCGCATTCGTGTCGTACAGCCCGATGCGTTCTTCGGTCAGCGCGAAGTGATGCGGCGTCACCTCGCAGGTCACGTGCAATCCCTGTTTGCGTGCCGCGCGCACCGCGTCGAGCGCCCTGGCCGTCGACAGATGAGCGACGTGTAAATGTCCCTTCGGTACCTGGCGAAGCAGCGCAATGTCGCGCTCGACCAAACCCGACTCCGCCTCGATCGGCATGCCCCGGAGCCCCAGCCGGAACGCCAGCGGCCCGGCATTCATCGAGCAGCCCCCGGTCAGCCGTGTGTCTTCGGCATGCTGGATCACCGGCAGCCCCGCCTTTGCCGCGGCCCGCAATGCTTCAAGCATGATCGCGTCGCCCAGGATCGGCTTCCCATCGTCGGTGACCGCCACCGCACCCGCGTCCTTCATCGCCGCATAATCGGTCAGCGCCTCGCCCATGGAGCCCTGCGTGGCGGCGGCAATGGGCAGCACGCGGATGGAAGCCCCACGCTCCGGCGTCTGCATCCAGCGCGTGATCTCCGGCGAGTCGTTCACGGGAATGGTATTCGGCATCGCGCAGACGGTGGTGAATCCGCCCGCGGCCGCGGCGGCCGTCCCGGTGGCGATGGTTTCCTTGTAGCCCTGACCCGGCTCACGCAGGTGCACATGGATATCGATGAGCCCCGGCGCGACAATCAGCCCTTTCGCCTCAATCGTCTCGGCCCCGGTCACGCGAATTTTGCCCGCCGGTTCCATAGCGGCGACCTTGCCGTCGCGCAGCAGCACATCGCGCACAGCATCGAGCCCCGAAGCCGCATCGATCAAGCGTCCACCGCGAAGGAGAATGGCTCTCATCACCGCCCCCCTTTCCTGCCGCCGCTGAGCGCGCGAGCCACCAGAGCCATACGGATCGGCACACCGTTGTGTACCTGCCTGGCAATGAGCGACTGCGGCCCATCGGCCACCTCGCCGGTGATTTCCATACCGCGAATAATCGGCCCTGGGTGCAGGATGGCGGCCTTCGACGCCGACGCCCCAATGCGCTCACCGTTGGCCTGATAGCGGCGCTTGTAGTCGTCCAGATCCACCTGCAGGCCCGCCAGCCGTTCGCCCTGGATGCGCAGCATCATCACCACCTGCGACTGGCGCAGCGCCGTTTCGAAATCCCGCTCGGTCGAAAGCCCCGGCCCCATCGCGGCAGCCGTCTCCGGCAGCAGTGCCGGCGGACCGCAGAACAGGACCTTCGCTCCCAGACGAGGCAGCAGCAGCGCATTCGATCGCGCCACGCGGCTGTGCAGAATGTCGCCCACAATGCTCACCGTCACGCCCCGCAGCGTCCTCTCGTTCACCGCCGAGGACCGAATCCCCAGGAACTGCAAAATGGTCCGCAGATCGAGCAGCGCCTGCGAAGGATGCTCCGCCATGCCGTCGCCGGCGTTCAGCACCGGCAAGCCGGTCGCGCGCGCCAGCAGATAAGGAGCTCCCGAATAAGGGCTGCGCAGAATGATGCATTCCGGCCCGAGCGCCTTCAGCGTGATCCCCGTGTCCTTCAGCGACTCGCCCTTCTCGATGCTGGACGAAAGGGAACTCACCAGCGTGGTATCGGCGCCGAGGGCCTTGGCGGCCAGCTCAAACGAAGTACGGGTGCGCGTACTCGATTCGTAAAACAGCAGCGCGACCCGGCGCTTGGCCAGCCGGCGCGCTCTCCTCAGCGGCTCTTCCTTCTCCAGCGCATCGGCGGATTCCAGAATGTGCCGCACCTCCGCGACGGAAAAGTCGCGAGCGGAGATGGCCGACTGCGGGTGGATGGGTTGCTGAAAAAATGCGGGGTTGATCGATTCCGGAGGAGTCTTGCGGGAGGGTTTCCTGGTCTGCACCATCTCCTTCTTCTTTCGACTGCCTTGCGCAGTCCGCTTTACCGCGCTACACCCGCTCGACGAGCAGGACCTGCTCATCCTGATCCACTTCGCGCAGCTTCACCTCGATAATCTCCCGCTGCGATGTGGGCACCATCCTGCCCACAAACGTCGCCTCAATGGGCAGCTCCCGATGACCGCGGTCGATCAGCACCAGCAACTGCACCCGGCGCGGCCGTCCATGATCGAAGAGCGCGTCCAGCGCGGCGCGAATCGTGCGGCCCGTGAAGAGCACATCGTCGATCAGGATCACGTCCCGGCCGTTCACGTCGAAGCCCAGCGAACCCGGCGCCACGACGGGACGAATATCGCGCGTGGAAAGATCGTCGCGGTAGAAACTGATGTCCAGCACCCCGGTGTCCACCGGATGCTTCTCGATGCCCGCGATCAGCGAAGCCAGCCGCTCGGCAAGGGGCACACCGCGGCGGCGAATCCCGACGAGGCCCAGGTTCTCGGCGCCGTTGTTCTTCTCGATGATCTGGTGGGCCAGACGAACCAGTGTCCGCTCAATCTCCGAGGCGGACATGATGCGACCCTTTTCGCGCAGTTGTGGCGTGGAAGCAGTCTGTAAATCAGACATAGGCGTAAAGGCGATGATACGGGCAGCGGCGCACCGCCGCAAGACGCTTTCCTCGCCCGAATCGCTGCGTTTTCCTCATGGTGTCGACGGCTCCGTTGGAGGCCGCGTTTACATCGTGCGCTGGGTTCCGGGCCGCGGAGCGAACACCCGCCCCGCAATGGCGCCCCCGGTGGCCGCGAACAACACCATACCCATGGAAACGATGGCTGCCGTCAACAGCTGAATCGCCGCATGCCCATCTCCGGACAGCCAGAACCCCGCCCAGGCATGAACCAGTTGCGGGGCCTGCTGCATCGCTTCGGTATTCGTCTTCAGCGCCTGATCGGCCATCTGCTGCGCCACGCTCTGGAACTGCGCATCGATCACCGCAGCATGGTGCAGGACGTAGCGCTCTACCAGCAGCTGCACAGCATCGGCCGCCGTAGCGATCACCGCGGCTGCCATCCCCAGAATCGCTCCCAGCCGCCAGCCCATGCGGCCGTCCGTCAGCCCATCCGTGCGCCGGCGATAAAGAAAAATCGTGCCAAATCCCCCGGCAATCACCAGCAGCGTACTCATGCCGCCGCTCAGGGCCGACAGCAGCCCCACAGGAATCGCCAGCAGCAGCGCGGAGGTGATCCCGATGCGCCACTGAATCCGTGAAGGGTCGCCGCCCAGCCGCTGCTGCGGCGCCTGCGCGCTCACCGGCTCCGCGGGCTCCACCACCAGCTGGGGCGCGCCGCAGTGCGAGCAAAAGGTCTCACCCTCGTGCAGAGGATTGCTGCAGCGATGGCACAAAAGCTCCATCTCCTGACCCTATCGCACGCGAGAGCCCCGCGCAATGAAATCCCATCGGCGGTAAAGAAAGAACCCGGCGTCCTGTCAGAGCTTTTCAGTCGCTGGTTTTAGAAGAGCTTTCCGCCAGGCCGCTCGGCAGTTGCAACTCGATCAGGGCAAAGCGCGTGCCTTCATCGCTGTCCTTCAGCGCGAAAATATGCTGGTGGCGTCGTGAACCGGCCCGCAGCGTGAGCCCGCTGCCGGTGTCGACGCCATTCACGTGCACCGTTCCCTTCACCTCATCGCTACAGCTGAGGCCTTCGCCGGTCATCGAGGGCTTGCCCACCGCTTGATTTCCCTGGCATTCAATCACGTCGCCAAAGCGGCCCATCGCGTTCCTGTAAAACGCAATCACTTTGTCTTTGGAATCCGGCGTGTCGTAGCTCACCACCTGCACGCGAATCTGCCACTGGCCGAACCCGAGATGCACATCGGCGGACTTGTCCCCATCGTGATCCGGAGCAAGATGCGCATCGGGATACACGGGCAGCCCCAAATCGGTCGCCGACGTCTGATCGGAGCGCACGTGCAGGCCCCCCAGCGGCGTCTCGATCCGCACCGTCTTGTCCTCGCCGTTCTTCCCCTTATCCACCTGGACGTGGCAGCCAACGGCGAACAGCAGCGTGCCCAGGATGATGGCCTGCGGCAGGACGCGCACGCGCATATGCATTCTCCTGGAGACACAATACGCTCCGGACCCGCCTCCGGTTCCCGCTTTTTAAGGATCGACAACGGGTCCCAGGGCAAGCCAGAACCGGGGATCCTGCCAGCACAGGCCACTTTTTCGCGGCTTGCCGGCATCCTCTTCATCGTGAGCTCTCGCAGGCAGCCTCTGGCCGTCGGCGAGACTCCCTGCGGAGCTTTCGCGAGGCAACGCAGACTGCATCACGGCAGGGGCGCAGGTTTTCGCGATTTCCTCTGCTCGCTCTCACCGCAGGAGAATCGCGCCAGGTGAGGGACCCTGCCGGCTCGCTCGCCCATCCGACGCAGCAACTTGGGCTGGTCCACGAAATGATGTGCCTGATTGAGGAAACTTAAAGGGTCGGGACGGGCAGATTTGAACTTGAGCCGGTATGCGGGCGTCCGAGCCCGCAGGCGAAATCCTGAGCGCTTGTGGCGAAGGATCTCACAACTTGAGCCGGTATGCGGGCGTCTGAGCCCGCAGGCGAAATCCTGAGCGCTCTGTGCGAAGGATCTTATAACTTGAGCCGGTATGCGGGCGTCGGAGCCCGCAGGCGAAATCCTGAGCGCTCTGTGCGAAGGATCTCACCATTTAAATGGTCGGGACGGGCAGATTTGAACTGCCGACCCCTCGCACCCCAAGCGAGTGCTCTACCAGGCTGAGCCACGTCCCGACAACAGCAGAGGTCTACTCCGGAAGTTTATCATCTCCTCAGGGCCAGCCATCCCTGCGCCCTCTTGACTCGCACGCCTTGCCCCGCGTTCTCGGGCCCATCATTTCCATTACCATCCGTTAAAGGAACGACCGGAGGATTGTTTTGAAGCGTTCGATGGCTCTGACTGCTTTTCTGCTTGCCGCACTGGGCCTTGCGCCCCACCTCTTTGCCGCGGACGCCGCCCAGCCGACCCGCGCGACGCTGCCCAACGGCATGCACGTGGTCATCATCCGGAATGACCTGGCCCCCGTGGTCACCGTGCAGACCAATTTCATGGTCGGCGGCAACGAGACGCCGGAGGACTTCCCGGGCATGGCTCACGCCCAGGAACACATGGCCTTCCGCGGATGCACCGGCATGAACGCCGACCAGACGGCGGCGATCTACGCGCTGCTCGGCGGCGATGACGATGCCGACACTCAGCAGAACATCACGCAGTACTACGCCACCTTGCCCTCCGCCGATCTCGACGTCGCGCTCCAGGCGCAGGCCGCCTGCATGCGCGGCATCGACGATTCCCAGACCGAGTGGGACCAGGAACGCGGCGCCATCGAGCAGGAAGTCGCGCGCGACCTCTCCAATCCCACCTATAAATTTGTCAATCGGCTCAACGTGGATATGTTTGCCGGTACGCCCTACGCCCACGATCCCCTCGGCACCCGCCCTTCCTTCGACAAAACCACCGGGACCATGCTGAAGGCATTCGCCGAGAAGTGGTACACCCCCTCCAACGCCATTCTCATCGTCGTCGGCGACGTCGATCCCGCCTCCACGCTGGCCAGGATCCGCCAGCTCTTCGGAGACATCCAGAGTCATCCGTTACCGACTCGGCCGAAAATCGAACTGCAGCCGGTCAAACCGGAGACCTTCACCCTGAACAGCAACCTGCCCTACGTTCTGGGGTACATTGCATACCGCATGCCCGGCAGCGATTCGCCGGATTATGCCGCCATGCAGATCCTCGCTGACGTGCTTTCCAGCCAGCGCGCGGACATCTACGGCATGGTGCCCGCGGGCAAGGTCCTCGGTGCGGAGTTCGGGCTGGCGGAAACCTACCGCAAAGCCAGCATCGGCTATGGGGCGGTCGCTCTTCCTGCCGGACAGGATGCGGCGCCGGCTCTCGAGGAGCTGCGGCAAATCGTCAACAAATACGCGGCCAACGGCGTTCCTGAGGATCTGGTTGTCGCCGCTAAGAAGGCGGAGCTGGCACAGGCGGAATTCCAGCGCAACTCCATCCCAGGGCTGGCGCAGGTTTGGTCTCAGGCCCTCGCCGCTGAAGGTCGCACCTCGCCCGAAGAGGACATCGACGCCATTCGCAAGGTCACGCTGGCCGACGTCAATCGCGTCGCCAAACAATATCTGCTGAATGCCAACACCATCACGGCGACCCTGAAGCCGGTGCCCAACGGACAGCCCGTCGCCTCCAAAGGCTTTGGCGGCGGAGAGAAAGCAACAGCCGCTCCAACAAAACCCGTGCAGCTGCCGGCATGGGCGGCGAAGCCGCTCGATCAGCTCCAGGTCCCCTCCACCTTTATCCCCGTCTCTGACACGACCCTGCCCAATGGCATCCGCCTCATCGTCCGCACGGACACCACCAGCCCCACAGTGACGGTCCTGGGCGAGTTGAAACACAACGGCGATCTGCAGACCCCGAAAGACCAGGAAGGCGTTGGCGACGTTCTGGATAGCCTCTATTCCTACGGGACCACCACCCTCGACCGGCTGGCCTTCCAGAAGGCTCTCGATGACATTGCCGCCAACGAAAGCGCCGGATTTGAGTTCTCCCTCCAGGTCCTGAAGGAATATTTCTCCCGCGGCGTGCAGTTGCTGGCCGACAACGAACTCCACCCGGCGCTGCCGGAACGAGCCTTCATGATTACCCGCCAGCAGACGGCGCAGTTCGTCGCCGGCAACCTGCAGAGCCCCGGTTACCACACCTCGCGTGCCCTCGATATGGCTCTGCTGCCGGCCGGCGATCCCGTGCTCCGCCAGTCCACCCCGGCCACCGTCTCGAAGCTCACCCTCGACGATGTGAAGCAGTATCACGACACGACCCTGCGCCCCGACCTGACCACCATCGTCGTCATTGGCGACGTCACTCCGGAGGAAGCGAAGACCGTCATCGAAAAATGGTTTGGCGACTGGAAAGCCACCGGTCCCCGGCCGAATACCACCCTGCCGCCGGTGCCGCCGAACAAGCCCTCCGCCGCTAATGTGGCGGATTCTGAAGCTGTGCAGGATTCTGTCACTCTGGCCGAACAAATCGACGTCAACCGCTTCGATCCCGATTACTACCCGCTGCAGCTCGGCGATCACGTGCTGGGCGGCGGCTTTTACGCCACCCGCCTTTACCACGATCTGCGCCAGGTCGCCGGCCTGGTGTACGGCGTGGATGTGAGTTTCGACGCCTCAAAAACCCGCGGCAGCTACTCGGTGGACTACGGATGCGATCCGCCCAATGTCTCGAAGGCGCGGGCGCTGATCGTTCGCGATCTGGATCAGATGCGCACCGAGGATGTCTCCGATGCGGAGCTGCGCCAGGCCAAGGCGCTGCTCCTGCGCCAGATCCCTCTCAGCGAATCGAGCGAAGAAGCGGTCGCCGGCGGCCTCCTGGGACGCGCGATCGTCGGACTGCCCCTGGATGAGCCGATCCTCGCCGCGAAAAAATACTCGGCCCTCACTGCCGCGGATGTGAAAGCCGCCTTCGCGAAGCACATTGATCCGGATCGTCTGGTGCAGATCGTTCGCGGCCCAACGCCCCGGTAGGACTGGATATCGCGGTTGTTCGCGACACAACCTTGCAGCTTGCGGAAAACCAACTCGCTTTGAATGGGTACAGCTTCAGCCGCGCCGTAAAGATTGCTGAATGAAGCCCGCTTCGGCCGCTGGCCGGTCCTACTCGCCGTGCCCGAAATGATGACGCCGATTCTGGTAGAGGAACAGCGCCAGCAGGAAGCTCCCAAACACGCGGTGGTGGCAATGCCGGCAGCGCATCGGATATTGCAGAAGCGCAAGGTGTTCCAGATCGCGAAGACGAAGGCTCGATAACCGGAACTCGGTTCCCTGACAGCGCGCGCACACCATCGTGCGCTCCACGATACGAGCATGCCGCCGGCAAGTCCAGAGTCCCCCTCGCGTCCCCTGGAAGGGGGAGTGTCGAGATGCCCCATTCGGTGTACTGTAAAGGCACTCACCCACAAAGGAGAGCTCCGTGGTCTGGGACGTATCGTTCACCTGTGACATCTGCGGCAAGAAGAAGGGCGCGTCCAACCACTGGTGGATGCTGATGCTCGGCGACGTTCCCTGCTACGACCAGGGTCAGCCTGGCCAGCGCTTCACGCTGCTGCCGTGGAACTTTGCAGAAAGCCGCAATCCTGACATGTTCCATCTCTGCGGCCAGGGTTGTGCCATGCAGGCGATGGAACGCTTCATGACCCATCGCACCATCCAGCGCGAAGCCGTCGAGGTCGCCTGAACCATCCGCCCGCGTTCCGCCTCGCGCGCAGGCCTTCCCTGGCCCGGGGATAATAACCAGACTAAGTCCCGCCATGTGTTGGCTTATTAGTTAACTGTTGAGTTATCGACCTGGTTATCTCTATAAATGTCTTGCGGTCCCAGCCCCTGCTCATCGTAAGATGGTTTCCAAAATGCTTCGGTCAACTTTACGTTTTTTGGGAAACGTCATTTCCGGATCCTCCCCGGAAGCCGATCCTTATCCTTCCGCCATTCTGCTGCTGGACTCTCCGCGGGAGATCACCAGGGAGCGGGCTTTGGAGCTCGCGAACAGCGCCTGGGGCTCGGAAGAGATCCAGCCCGTCGTGGTTCCCGCCCAGCGCAAAGGGTCATGGATCATACGCGTACAGGATGCCCCATTCGGGCTGCGCGTGAGCCGTCGCCGCATGCATCCGCCCGGCCGCGAAACCAACAGCGCCCGCCAGCGCGCCTGGGATCAGCACCGCGCCTGGATTGCGGTCGATTACCCCCAGGGGCCCGACATTCCCGAGACGGAATGGCCGGCCTGCTTCAAGCTCATCTTTCTCATGGTTCACCAGCTCTGGGATGAGCATTGTGTCGGCCTCTATGTTCCAACCGAAGCCGTCACCGTCCCCAATATGGGCGATCTGATCGCCAGCCTCCGCTGGGCCGCCAACAACGGTACCCCTCTGCCGTTTCTGCATCATGCCGAGGAGCGCGGAGCGTAGGCGCGGTTAGCGGAGCAGTTCTTCCAGCTCCAGGCTCAGCTCCGTCTTTTCGTCGCGATACTTCACGATCACCGGCGTATACACGCTCAGCTTCCACTCTGCGCCCTGGCCCTTCGTGACGGCGCGCGCCCCCGGAACCACGACCGCCCCGGAAGGAATCACGAGCGGCCTCTCTGCCTCCGCGCGCAGAACCTGCCCGCGCACCACGTCGTAAACCGGAGTGCCGCGGGTCAGCACCGTGCCCGCCGCCAGTACCGCTCGCTCCCGCACCACGGTCCCTTCGTAGACGCCGCAGTTCCCGCCGACCAGCACATCGTCTTCCAGAATCACGGGGCTCGCGTTTACCGGCTCCAGAACACCCCCCACCTGCGCGGCCGCGCTCAGGTGCACGCGCTTGCCGATCTGCGCACAGCTCCCCACCAGCGCGTGCGAGTCGATCATGCTGCCCTCATCGATATAGGCGCCGACGTTCACGTACATGGGCGGCATCGCGACTACGCCGCGCGCCAGGAAAGCGCCCGCTCGCACCGAAGAGCCGCCCGGCACGATCCGGATGCCCTGCTCCGGCACAAACCGCCGCAGCGGAAAGGTGTTCTTGTCCACAAACGAGAGGTCGTTGCCGCTGTCTTCAAGCGCGCCGATGCGAAATCCCAGCAGGATGCCGCGCTTCACCCACGCATTCACGCGCCAGCCGGTGGGCGCGCCGGGGTCCGGTTCGGCGGCTCGAATCTGCCCAGCTTCGAGCGCTGCCCGCAGCTCGTGAAACGCCGCCGACGGTCCGGGATCCCCGAGCGCCGGGCTCCCCGCGGCGAAATACCCCTCGATCTTTTCTTCGAGACTCATGGTTCAAACGAAGTGTATCAATCGGCGCGCCGGAAACCGGTATGCTGGCCTGGGCTTGTTCCTGCCTGGCCAACTCATGAAGCGTATCCCCCACTCTCGCGAAACTCCCGGCGAACTCGCCCTCATCGAGGCGATCCGTCGCCAGGCGGCTCGCATCCGCCGGCCGGCGACCCTCCGCCTCGGCATGGGCGACGACTGCGCGATCCTGCGCCCCAGGACCGGCCACGAGATCTGCGTCACCACCGACTTCACCCTCGAGGGCGTCCACTTCCGCCGCGACTGGCACCCGCCCGAATCCGTGGGCCACCGCTGCCTCGCTCGCGGCCTGAGCGACCTCGCCGCGATGGGCGCGACGCCGATGGCCGTCTTCCTCTCCATCGCCTTGCCGGCGCGCCTTCCTTCTGCCTGGCTCGACCGCTTCCTTCGCGGCTTCCTGGACCTGGCAACGCACTACCGCACCCCTTTAGCGGGAGGCGACACCGCGGCCTCGGCCTCCGGGACCATCGCCGCCGACATCGTCGCGATCGGCGAAGTTCCGGCCGGAACCGCCCTGCGCCGTTCCACCGCCCGTCCCGGCGATGTCATCTACGTCACCGGCTTTCTTGGGGGAGCAGCCGCCGAACTGCGCCGGCTGTCCGGCGATCCGCGAAAATTCAGCCGGAAAGGCACAACCTCCGTCAATCATCCGCACCTCTACCCGGAGCCGCGCCTGGCCGCCGGACGCCGCCTCCGCAACCTTGCCCATGCCGCCATCGATATCAGCGACGGGCTCTCCACCGATCTGACCCATCTCTGCCAGGAATCCGGGGTGGCGGCCATTCTGGAGGAAGCTCTGCTGCCGATTCATCCCCTGGCCCTCGAACGCCCTGACGCCTTCGAGCTCGCTCTGCATGGCGGCGAAGATTACGAGCTTCTTTTCACCGCTGATCCTAAAGCCCGTATTCCAAAGGCCATTGCGGGTGTGCCGATTCGCCGCATTGGCGTCATCCGCCGACGCCGCGCCGGGCTGCCGGTGATCGCCCTCACGACCCGCGACGGCCGCAGCCACCCGGTTACCCCCGCCGGATGGCAGCATTTTGCTAAAAAGCGCTGACAGCGATCCAACGACGCGGATTGGCGGCCAAACCCCCACGCGGCAGGCGCATCGTACGGGTACGACGGTCCCATGGCGCTCTCTGCCGCCGTCCCGCGCGCCCGCTGTGCTGACTCACCGCGCAAATCGCTGAAAAACAATTAGTTCTGCTTCTTTGAGGAGACCTGCCGTGACGGGGATTGCCCGCAGCCGCTCGATTCTGATCGTCGATGATGAGCCCGCGATCACCGAAACCCTCTCGCTGATCTTTTCCAAACATGGTTACGAGATGCGCGCCGCCCACTCAGCCGAAGAAGCGATCGAAACCATCGCCGTCTGGGAGCCGGACCTGGCGATCCTGGACGTCAATCTCCCCCACATGAACGGGATCGATCTGGCGATTGTGCTGCAGGCGAATCGGCCGGCCTGTCGTCTCGTCCTCTTTTCCGGCCATCCGAGCACCCAGGAACTGATGGAAGAAGCCGCGAAGAAGGGCAACGTCTTCGAGATTCTCTCCAAGCCCGTGCATCCGCTGTTCATGCTGGACTACGTGTCGAGCCTCTTTGCCGAGCCCAAAGCGGGATTCATGCACAGTTGAAGGCCCCGCCCTCCTCATCGGAGACCGGGGCCATCGGGATCGGCAGACAGACCTGTAAGCCGGATTCTGTCGAGGACGGTCATTCCTCTTGGCGCCGCATTGCTGCGGCGCTCCAGCGACCTACCCGAAACTTTCACCCTCCTGCGAGGGTGCCCCATTCGGGGCTGCCGCACCGGGCCAGCGCGGGCCGGCATTGCTGCCGTCTCGTTCCCTATTTGGTCTTGCTCCGCGTGGGGTTTACCCTGCCTCCGTCGTTACCGCCGGAGCGGTGCGCTCTTACCGCACCTTTTCACCCTTACCCCCTCGCTTGCGCGGGAAGGCGGTTTGTTTTCTGTGGCACTGGCCGTCCCTGAGCCTTGACGCTCAGGTCCCGGACGTTATCCGGCACACTGCCCTGCGGAGTCCGGACTTTCCTCTGCCTCGCGGCAGCGACCGCCCAGTCTGTCTGCTGTCCTGATGATACAGCGGGTGGCCGGTTGCGCGATCCAGGGAGCCGAGCCGGGACGTCGCTCCGCGCCATCGCGCCTCAGAACGTGAACAGCGCGAAAGGATGCGTTTCGCCACGTTCGCGGAGGATGGGCAGCGAGACATTGCAGACCGGAACGCCGCTGTCGGTTTTCCCGGAATAAGTGCCGTGGTGGGCGTGCCCGTGGAGCGCGAGCGCCGGGCGGTGTCCATCGAGGGCGCGGCAGAGGCGGGAGCTGCCCAGAAACGGAAAGATCGGCTCCGGCTCGCCGACCACAGTTTCCCGGATCGGCGCGTAGTGCGTAATCGCGATCCTGACCGGGCTGCGGAGCTGCGCCAGTCCGTAATCGAGTTTGATGGCCTCGCGCTCCGCAATCTCGACGAAGGTCTTGATGCCTCCTTCGCCGAACGGCATCAGCTCATACGGCGCGAAGCCGCCGCAGAAACCCTTGGTTCCGGCGAAGCCCACGCGATCCACCTCGAAACAATGGCCGTCAAGAAGGTGCACGCCGGCGAGGCGCAGCATGCCGGCGAGCTCGTCCTGATGGCCGCTCTCATGATCGTGATTGCCGAGGACGGCGACGATGGGAATATGCACGCTTTCGAGGACGGCCAGGCAGTTGCGCATCTCGTCAGGCGTGCCGTGATTGGTGAAGTCGCCGGCAATCACCAGAGCGTCGGCGAGTTCGTTCACCGCGGAAAAGGCGCGGATGTCGCGGGCCTGCTCCTCGGCCCTCAGATGGATGTCAGCGACGGCGGCAATCTTCATTCTGGGGATTCTCCTCCCAATGGCCCCGTTGGCTTGAGCAGACAGGGATGCGCCTCGCAGTATTCCCGATACAGATCGCGTTCGCCCCACTCGTTCACGTCGATGGCAAACATGAGCGGATCGACGAGGCTGCCGCGGGACGGCGTCTCGGGATGCGGATGAGAGACGCAATTGAGGAATCGCGAGGTGAGGCCGGCCCAGAGTTCCTGGGGAACGAGATCGGTTCGGCCAGGATAGACATAGGCGAACAGAGTCAGCGACCAAAGCAGCAGCTCCCAGTGCGTGTCGAGAAGCTGCAGGACGCGGTCCCAGTCGAGCCGCTTGCCGCAGGCGCGGATCAGATGCACGACGTCGGCGCCGTCGAAACGTTCGCGGCGAGCCACAAACATTTTGGAGGTGAGGAGTTCTTCAGCGGCGAGGATCCGACAGGGGATGCCCAGGATTTCGTCGGGAATCGCGCGCTCCATCCAGCCGGCATCGACCTGCAGGCTGGCATTGCCGACGCCGGTGATCAGGTCAACGAAGGAGTCGCCGCGCATGGCCTTCGCCAGCCACACCGGATCCTTCACATGGGTCTTAAAACCGGCAGACGCGAGCCGGGCCAGCGCCTGCGGAACCGAAGCGGCAGGCAGAATCAGATCGAGATCCTTGGTCGTGCGCCAGATGCCGGTGTGGTGGTGGAAGGCGAACGCGCCTCCGACGGCGCAGGGGATTCCGCCCTGCTGCATGGCCTGCATCACGTCGCGATAGCAGGTGCGCGCTTCAAAGGCCCATGCCGGCTCGGTGGATGAAGTAACGGGAAGGGGGAGATCCTCCGCGGACATGGACACTTCGACGCGGAGAAGGAGCCGGCGGGTGCCTGGACAGGGAATCGGGAATCGGGAATCGGGAACAGGCCCTAATCCGTGCGCAGGGCGCGCGCCGGGTCCACGGTCGCGGCGCGGCGGGCGGGAATGAATGCGGCGAGAGCGGCGACTCCGGCGATCACGAGCACGGCGGCGCCGTAGACACGCGGGTCGATCATCGACACACCGAAGAGCTGGCTGCGCACGGCGTGGGTGAACAGCACGGCCAGCGGAAGCGTGACCAGGATGGTTCCTCCGGCGAGCAGAAGAACCTCGCGCAGGATGAGGCCAACCACCGTGCCGCGGCGCGCGCCGAGGGCCATGCGAATACCGATTTCGCGTGTGCGCTGCGCGGTAGAGTACGCGAGGATTCCGTAGAGCCCAATCCCGGCAAGCACCGTGGCGAGGATGCCGAAGATAGCCGCGAGCAGCGCAACGATGCGCTCGGTCAGGAGGTCGTTATCAATCTGCGCGGTCAGGGTGCGCACGTCGCCGACGATCAGCTTTGCATCGATGTTGGCGACAGCGGCCCGAATGCTGTTGGCGGCGGTATCCGGAGGCTGCCAGGTGCGCACATAGTAGGTAAGCCCCGAGCGCCGAACCGACTGGGCAAACGGAATATAGGAAGTGGCTCTCGCCGGGTCGCGCACCGAGCTGTGTTTGGCATTGGCGACCACGCCGACGATGATGGCATCGGTATCGGCCAGCCGCGGACGGCTGACGTGATGGCCGAGCGCGGCGGTGACGCTGCCGAAAAAGTGCTGCGCGAAGAGCTGATTGACCACGGCGACTTTCTGCGCGGTCGCGGTGTCCCCTGCGTTGAAATAACGGCCGGCGAGGAGAGGAATGCCCAGCGTCTGCAGATAACCGGTGCTGACGGAGGGCAGCTCCACGTCGAAGTCATCGTTGGGGGGCGGGGTATAGCCGCTGACCGCGACGTCGCCGCTGGTGCCGTCGTCCTGCAGATCGGGATCGTTGGTGGCGCCCACGGAACGAACGCCGGGCAGCGCCGCAACCGCATCGAGAACGCGCTGCTCCACCGGGGCCACGTCGGCCGCTGGATAGCCGGCCAGCTCGGGGGCGAGATCGAAGGCGAGCAGGTGGTCGGTGGCGAACCCGGCATTCACGTGGCGCAGGTTTTCGATGGTGCGGACAAAGAGGCCGGCGGCGACGATCAGCAGCAGGCTGAAACCGATCTGCAGCGCGACACAGGTGCGGCGGAAGCTGAGCGAGGAGCCGGCGCCGCTATTCGATTGCTGCTTAAGCGACTCGACGAGGCGGGGGTTCCAGAACTGCACGGCAGGGGCGAGCGAGAAGAGCACGCTGGCCAGCAGAGCGATGCCGAGCGTAAACAGGAGAACGCGCCAGTCCAGGGTGGGCGCGAAGGGCGGCGTATCGCCGGAGCCGGCGGCCGTCCAGTGGATCAGCAGGCGGAGGGCTTCCGGCGCGAGCGCCAGACCGAGCGCTGCGCCGGAGAGCCCCAGGATGAGGCCTTCGGCGAGGAGCTGGCGCATCACCTGTCCACCGGTGGCGCCCAGCGCGTAGCGGACGGAAAATTCGCGCGCGCGGGTGGCGGCGCGGACCAGCAGCAGGCTGGCCACATTGACCACCGCCATGGCGATGACCAGCAGCACCATGCCCATGACGATGGTGAGCGGCGTGCGCATACCCTGGCGCGTGGGGGAAAAGCCCTGCGCGCCGGGCTCGAGGTTGAGGTGCGCCCGGGTGACGAAGTCTTTACGGGCCTCGGCGGACTGGTCGTGCAGCGAGCTGAATTCCGCGGCGCGCAGAGAGTGAAAGAGCGGGTTGAGACTGGCCAACGCCTGCGCCGGCCCGATGCCGGCGCGCAGCCGCGCCACCACGTTGAGCCAGTAAGACCGATGATCGGCGAGCATGGACCAGTCCGGAAGGACGACGCTCTGCTCGGTGATGGGCACGTAAATGGCGGGCAGGCGCCCCCAGACCATGCTGTGAAAGCCGGGCGCGGCGACGCCCACAATGGTGAAGGGCGTGCCGTTGACGAGCAGCGTCTTATCGACGACCGGCGCCTCGGCCAGGTGTGTGCGCCAGTAATCGAAATTGAGGACGGCGACCGGATTCGCGCCGGGAGCGGTTTCGTCGCCAGCAACAAAGAGCCGGCCCAGAGCTGGCCGCACGCCCAGCGTTTGAAAATAATTGCCGGTGACCAGCTCAGCGGAAATGCTTTCGGCGCGGTTGTTCCAGGTGATGCCGACATCGTGGCTGGCGGCCGCGATCAGGCCACTGAAGACTTCATTCTTGTCGCGCAGGTCGCGGACCATCGGATAGCTGAATTCGTGCGCATGGCCCGGGCTGTTTCCGCCGTCGGAGTGGACGTGTCCATCCTGATCGCCGGCAAAGCTGAGCACGACGAGCCGTCCGGGATCCCGGACGGGCAGCGCGCGCAGCAGAGCCTGATCGAGCAGGCTGAAGATGGTCGTATTCGCGCCGATGGCGAGCGCCAGCGTAAGAATGGCGACCGTGGTAAAGCCGGGATTGCGCAGCAGCCCGCGCAGGCCATAGCGAAGATCGCGGAAGAACAATTCAAGGCTCCAGGAAGGACGTTGTTCACGGCATTGTTCGCGGGCGCGCTCGCGTCCGCCAAAGGCGACCAGAGCCTGGCGGCGAGCCTCAGCCGGGGACATTCCGGCGGAGAGGTTCGCTTCGATCTGCCGGTCGATGTGGAACTGCAGTTCCTCGTCCACCGTGGCGCGGCTCTGGCCGCTGAAGAAGAACCGCAGGCGAGTGAAGGCTTCGCGCAGCATAACGGCTCCTGCTAAATCCGGGCCAAAACCAGGTTGATGGCGCCGGCCAGCCGATCCCAGTTGGCCAGCTCCGCTTCCAGCTGCTTGCGCCCGGCGGCGGTGAGCGAATAAAAACGGGCGCGGCGATTGTTCTCCGAAGCTCCCCACTGCGCGCGGATCCAGCCCTTGTACTCCAGACGATGCAGGGCGGGATAGAGCGAGCCCTGGCCGATCTGCAGTACGTTTTCCGAGGTTTGCTGGATGCGCTGCGCGATGGCCCAGCCATGCTGGGGCTCGAGCACGACGGCCTTCAGGATCAGCATGTCCAGGGTTCCCTGGAGCAGGTCAGCGGGCGGTGGCATTCTGTTCTTCCCTCGACGTTCGACAACAGCAATAAAGACAGAAATACCGCGGCTCTTGTCGAATGTCAAGGGGAGGGAGCCGTGACCCTGCCAAGCTCACTCACCCGCTATTCGGAAGCAGAGGAGCAGTCTGATCCTGACCACGGCTGATTGAGATTGGCGCGATGGCGGGGACCAACCTGCTGCGCGAGCTTTTGTTGCGCGGCATCGCCTCGCATGTGCCGGGCCGCCTTCCTGGCAGTCACTAAGCCCACACGCCCGCTTGTGCAAATCGCACCTGCAACCTCCTCAGGAGACCGGGATTCCTACTGGTAGACCATCCTGTTATCGCCCGTTCGCTGAGCGATCCCTGACCACACGCGCCGTGAAGCGTTTCGCCGATTCAAGGAGAAGCTTATGTATCACCACGTAAAGAAGTTGATGTACACCGTCCGCATCGGGGAGCCCGATCCTCGCTTCGGCCGCATGCTGCTGGAACAGTTCGGCGGGGCCAATGGAGAACTGGCCGCCGCCATGCAATATTCCATCCAGGGCCTGAACTGCGAAGATGAAGCCCGCAAAGATCTGCTGATGGATATCGGCACCGAGGAGCTGAGCCACCTGGAAATCGTGGGGGCTCTCATCCGCATGCACCTGAAGCCGATGAAGGAGAGCCGCGAGGCGGCCGATGCCGATCCGCTGGTGGCGATTGCCGGCGGCGGCGGTGTCGCGCTGCAGGATTCGGTGGGGAACGCCTGGACCGCCAACTATCTGAAGGTCACCGGCGATCTGGCCGTCGATTTGCGCAGCAACGTGGCCGCCGAGGCGCGCGCCAAGATCGTCTACGAGCGCCTGATGGGCTTCACGCAGGATCAGGGCTCGCGCCAGGCCCTGCAGTTTCTGATGACCCGCGAGATCACGCATATGCGTGCGTTTTCCGCGGCCATTGAAAGCATGGAGAAGCCGCCCTTCTCCATCGGCATCTTCCAGCCGACCCCGAAGCTGGTGGACGAGTTCGTCAATGCGTCCACGGGCGAAGGCGAAGAGGGCCGCGATATGGAAGGGCAACCGTGGAACAGTGAGCACGGTCTGCACGTCGTTCGTCCGAAGGCGGAAGGCGGTTTCGGCCTGCATGTGGAGCCGTACGACCCGCAGCCGGGAACCGAGAAAACCTCGCCGGCGGATTCGACCCCGGTCGGCGAATTCCTGGACGGCGCAAAGCACAAGCGGCCCGCCCACACGGATCGGCATCGGAAGGCGTCGTAGGCATAGAGATGCGGGCGCCGCAAAGGCGCCCGCATGCACGGCGAAATCCCCTTCCTTTTTGGCGAAAATACCGTCCGAGCTTCGGCAAAATTCAACAATCTCGCCACGGAGCCATGTCCGGCTTTGTCCGGCTCGTGTCGCCTGTCCTGCAGCGGGGCGGCCAACGCCTGCGTTCTGGCCGTCGCCTGGAGCCCATAGGCGGCGCTTCCTCCGCGCCCGCGCGGGCCGGTGATTATCGTCACAAGTCGCTAACCGGCGCGATGCTATGTTGCTGCTGCGAGGTCCCGCGGATGGGCTCCGTTCTGCCCGCATGGGTTCTCCTGCACGACTGAAAGCAGAGCCGCCCATCGGCCGGAATTGAGATCAGCACATGAAACGGGTCACTCCTTTGGCCTGCGCTCTGCCTTTGGCGGCAGCGAGCCTTGTTTGCCTGGCCGGATGCGCCGCGGCTCCGGATCCGCCGCCGGTTGAGACCACGGGAAAGATCAGCCACATCGTCGTGATCATGCAGGAGAACCGCTCTTTCGACAATCTGTTCAACGGCTTTCCCGGCGCGGATACCGTGCAGTCCGGCATGAGCCACGGCCAGGTCGTTGCCCTGCAGCCTGTGCCCCTGGCGCAGGGAACCGACGTCGACCATTCTCATACTGGCTGGTGGGAGGACTGGGACCATGGAGTGATGGATGGTTTTACCCACCCAGGCGTCACCTATCCCTACCCGGATTTCCCCTACGCCTATGTACCGCGGCGGGAAACCGTTCCCTACTGGACCCTGGCCAGCCGCTATACCCTCGCCGACCGAATGTTTCAGTCCAATTCCGGGCCGAGTTTCGTGGCGCATCAGTATATGATCGCCGGCCAGTCCGCTCATACCGTGGAGAATCCAAACAACGTCGCCACCGCGGGTCCGTGGGGCTGCGACTCGCCCACCACGTCGCGTGTCGCCCTGCTTGGACCGAATGGGACCGAACTGCCAGGCGTCTATCCCTGCTTTGACTATCCGACCATCGCCGACTTACTCGATGCGAAAGGTATTCCCTGGCGCTACTACGCCCCAACTGCCGATCACGCCGGCTATATCTGGTCGGCCTACGACGCGGTGCAGCACATTCGCTATGGCCCTGACTGGGCGCGCAACATCGTGACGCCTAACTCCCGCATCCTCTATGACGTCCAGCACGGCAAGCTGGCACAGGTGACCTGGGTCGTTCCCGATATGCCCTATTCCGACCATGCCAGCCTGGATGCGACAGCGCAGGGCCCGGACTGGGTGGCCTGCATCGTGAACGCCATCGGCATGAGCCAATACTGGAACTCCACGGCCATCTTCATCAGCTGGGACGACTGGGGCGGCTGGTACGATCACGTTCCCCCGCCATACACCGACGATATGGGGCTCGGCTTCCGCGTTCCTTTGATCGTCGTCTCTCCCTGGGCGAAGCACGGCTACGTGTCCCACCGGCAGCACGAGTTCGGAAGCTTCCTGCGCTTCACCGAGGAGACCTTCTCCCTTCCCAGCCTGGGCATGCGCGACGGCAAGGTCGACGATCTCTGGGACTGCTTCGACTTCACGCAGACGCCGCAGCCCTACCGGCCTATTGCCACGAAACATGACCCCGTGTTCTTCCTGCACGAGAAGCCCGCCGACGAGCCCCCCGACGATGACTAAGCGCCGATCCACTTTGGCCTCGTTCACTGCAGCTGACGTTTGCAGCGGGCACTCGCGAAGCCGCCTGCAATTCGCCGGCGTGGCCCATTCGAATTCCACAAAATCGAAGGGGTAATTGCTGAAGTTTGACCGGCTTTGCCTGAATAGGCAGCCCACATTCTGAAAGAACGCCGTTTGTCAAGACCTGGCGGAACTTGACGTCCTTCCATCCTTTACGCGGTTTTTTCCGGCTGCTAAACTGACCGCATCATCAGGAAAATTACCTGAAAGGGCCCTCCAGATATGCGGGTGTTGATCGTCGAAGATCATTCCAGCGATCTCCAGATCGCCGCCAAAGCGGCGGAAGCTGCCGGGTTTTCAGAGGTCGTTGCCCGGGGTTCGGCGGTGATGGCAAAAGCGTATCTGGACAAGGCTCTCGAGCGAGAGCACGCGCTGCCGAATGCGATCGTCCTGGACCTCGATCTTGGATACGACAGCGGCTTTGAGCTGCTCCGCTTCTGGCACAGCACTCCCGAACTGGCCAAAATCCCTGTCGTCGTATGGACGATTCTCGGAGAACAGTACCGGGATATTTGCCGCATGTTTAAGGTTAGTGCCTACGTTTATAAGGGAGATGACATTTCCGTCCTCCAGCAGGTCCTGAGCGGTTTGTGCGGTCTCCCTGCCTGACCCGCATCCTCTCCTTGCCGCCTCGCCGCCGGCCCGCCGCACGATCGCCGGGCTTTGTAGTAAAAGAGTAACGTTGCCAACGTGAACCAGCCGGTTCCCGCCTGGAATCAAATCCCAGCCATCGTCAAAGGTCCAGATGAGCGACTTAGCAGACGTAATTTCCCGCAATGAAGAGCAAATCCGTGCTGACTGGATTCGCGACATGCGGCAGTCCGTGCAGCGCACCGATCTGATGAGCAAAACGGAGTTCGACGAGCAGTCCGTCGCGCTGCTGAATGCCGTCGTCGCCGGCGCGCGCAGCGGGGGAACCGATGTGATGAGTGCCCCATGGGCTCCGGCGCGCGAACTCCTGGAGACCATCTCCGCCTCGCGCGCGCGTCAGGGATTCTCGCCCACGGAAGTGGCCACCTTCGTCCTCTCGCTCAAGCAGCCGTTGTTCGCTGCCATTCGCCGCGACCTGGGCAAAGCCCAGGACAAGCTTTTCGAGGCCATCTGGTCTGCCACCGAGCTGCTGGACCGCCTCGCTCTGTTTACCGCGGAAGCCTATATGGGAGTCCGGGAAGAGCTGATCTCGCGTCAGCAACAGGAGCTGCTGGAGCTTTCGACGCCGGTGGTGAAGCTCTGGGATGGCATCCTGGCCCTGCCGATCATCGGCACCCTCGACAGTGCCCGCACTCAGGTGGTGATGGAAAACCTGCTGCAGACCGTCGTCGCCACCAATTCGAAGTTCGCCATTATCGACATCACCGGCGTCCCGACGGTGGACACCCTGGTGGCCCAGCATTTGCTCAAGACCATTACCGCGGCACGCCTGATGGGCGCGGATTGCATCATCAGCGGAGTGCGGCCGCAGATCGCTCAGACCATCGTGCATCTGGGCATCAATCTGGAAGACGTGACCACCCGGGCCCGCCTCTCCGATGCCTTTGCTCTGGCGTTACAGTTGAGCGGCCGCACCGTCGTGCGCCAGACCGGTGTCGCTGCCAAAGCCGTTCTCGCAGGGCCGATGGCCAAACAGGAGGGCTAAGTGGACCGGATTCCCGTCCTTCGCATGGGCAGTCTGTTGCTGATCACCATTCAGGTGGACATGCACGACAAGCTTGCCCTTCAGCTGCAGGATGACGTCACCAGCCGCATTGCCGACTGGGGCTCCACCGGCGTCCTGATCGATATCTCGTCGCTGGAAATCGTCGACTCGTTCATCGGCCGCATGCTGGCCAATATCGCAGCCATGTCCCGCGTTCTGGGAGCTGAAACCATCGTGGTGGGCATGCAGCCGGCCGTCGCCATCACCCTTGTCGAGCTGGGCATGTCGCTGCCCGGCGTCCGAACGGCGCTGAGCGTGGAAACCGGCATGGAGCTGCTCTACGGAGCGGGAGCGGGTTTCCGCACGGGGAGCGAGGATGAGCGAGACCAGGCGTGAAACCCTCCCGCTGAAGACTTCCAACGACGTCGTCCTGGCCCGGCAAAAAGTGCGCCAGTGGGCCCTTGAGCTGCGCTTCACCCTGGTGGATCAGACGAAACTGGTCACCGCGGCCAGCGAGCTGGCCCGCAACACCCTGGACCACGGTAAGGGTGGCGCCATGACCATCGAACAGGTGGGCGTCGGCGGCCGTGTCGGTCTCAGGCTGGTGTTCGAGGATCAGGGCCCAGGCATCCCCGACCTCGAAATGGCCCTCAAAGATGGCTTTACGACCGGAAACGGCATGGGTCTGGGACTCGGCGGCAGTAAGCGTCTGGTGAACGAGTTCTCGATCGAATCAGCCCCGGGAAAGGGCACACGAATCGCAGTCGTCCGATGGAAATAGCGCTAAGCGAATGGGTCCCGATTACCGACGAAACCTCGGTGGGCGAGGCGCGCCGCAAGGCCCTGCTGATCGCCCAGCGCCTCGGTTTCGACGACACCCGTTCCGGAGAGGTGGCGCTCCTGGCCACCGAATCCTCGCGGAATGTCCTGCTTCACGGAGGAGGCGGAGAGATGGTGATCTCGGCCCTGCGGGACGCCGATCATCCGGTGGCCCGGATTCTGGCTATGGACCGCGGCGGGGGCATCGCCAACATCGCCCAGGCCATGGCCGACGGATTCTCCACGGCCGGTACCATGGGCGGCGGCATGGGCGCCATGAAACGCATTGCCGGCTTCCTGGAAGTCTTTACCGGGAAGCACGGGACCATTGTCCTGCTGGAGGTTGGGGACGCGGCGAAAGCCGGCCAGCTGCGGATCGCCGGCCTTGCCGTTCCGTATCCTGGCGAGCGCTTCTGCGGCGATGCCTGGACCTTTCATCACACCCCTGAACGCATGGTCATCCTCCTTTGCGATGGACTGGGGCACGGCCGCGAGGCTGCCGAGGCCGCTCAGGAAGCCGTTGCCACCTTCCGCAAACGCCAGGATCTCGCGCCTGCGGAGATTTTGGGCTACCTGCACGATTCGCTGAAAAAGACGCGCGGCGCCGTCGCTGCGATTGCGGAGATTCGTCCCCAGGAGAACGTTCTCGTCTACGCAGGCGTGGGCAATATCTCGGCCAGCGTTCTCACCGCGGGTGCCTCGCGCAGCTTGGTTTCCCACAATGGCACCCTGGGCATGGTCACATCCCGCATCCAGGAGTTCCGAACTCCGTGGACGCGCGACTCTATCCTGGTTCTGCATTCCGACGGCCTGCAGTCGAAATGGGATCTTTCCTCCTACGCCGGCCTCGTGGCCCGGCATCCCGCCATCATCGGCGCGGCGCTGCTGCGCGATTTCCGCCGTCATCGCGACGATGCCAGCGTCGTGGTCGTCAAGGCGGCGTGAACGATGTCCGTCCCGGTCTTCCACCTGCTGCTGCGTACCGAGCGCGATGTGGTGCAGGCGCGCCAGCGCGCTCGCGAAGTCGCGGCCGAACTCGGCCTGGATAATCAGGATCAGATTCGCATGGCCACGGCGACCTCGGAGATCGCCCGCAATGCCTTCCGCTATGCCCGCAACGGCCGCGTCCAGTTCGCCGTCGGCCTCGATGAGCCGCAGTATCTCGAGGTGACGGTCTCCGATGCCGGTTCCGGCATCCCCAACCTCGACGAGATTCTCGAAGGACGCTACAAATCCACCACCGGCATGGGCATGGGCATCCTGGGCACCCGCCGTCTCATGGATGACTTCGCCATCGACGCGACGCCCACCGGCACCACGGTGCGCATGGTCAAGCACATCCCCCGTCATCACGCCATCTTCACCCAGCGCACTGCCCTCGAGCTCAACCAGAAGCTGCTGGAGCGAACGCCCGACAGTCCCTACGACGAGATCGAAAAGCAAAACCTGGAGCTGCTGAAAACCCTCCAGGAGCTGCGTTCCCGCCAGGAAGAGCTGGAGCTGCTCAACCGGGAGCTGGAGGACACGAATCGAGGCGTCGTCGCCCTCTATGCGGAACTCGACGAGCGCGCGGACTATCTGCGCCGCGCCTCCGAGCTGAAGACGAAGTTTCTGTCGAACGTCTCCCATGAATTCCGCACGCCCCTGAATTCCATCATTTCTCTCTCGCGCCTGCTGTTGGACCGCATGGATGGCGACCTGACGGCCGAACAGATCAGGCAGGTGGGCTTTATTGAAAGCTCGGCCCGCGACCTGCAGGAGCTGGTCAACGATCTGCTGGACCTGGCCAAGGTCGAGGCCGGCAAGATTCGCATCCGCCCGAAGCAGTTCGAGGTGCACGAGCTGTTCAGCGCGCTCAAAGGCATGCTGAAGCCGCTGCTGGCGGACAACACCTCCGTAGATCTCATCTTTGAAGATGCGGAAGCTTTGCCGAAACTCTATACCGACGAGGGCAAGGTCTCGCAGATCCTCAGGAACCTGATCTCGAATGCCCTGAAATTCACCCCCTCCGGGCATGTGCGCGTCACGGCGGAGCTCACGCGCGACGATCGGATCGTCTTTTCCGTCCAGGACACCGGAATCGGCATTCCCACCGAGCATCACGAGACCATTTTTCGGGAATTCAGCCAGGTGGAGAATCCTCTCCAGGAACGGCATCGCGGCACCGGCCTCGGTCTGCCTCTGTGCCGCAATCTGGCTCTGCTGCTGGGCGGCAGGATATGGCTGGAAAGCCAGCCGGGCAAAGGCTCTACCTTCTGCGTCGCCATCCCCTCGGTCTACGTTGGCGAAGCGGTTGAGGCCCAGGAAGCCGATACCCTCCCTGCCCCGGATTTCGATCGCGCTCCGATCCTCTTTCTCGAAGACAATCCGGAAACCGCGCGGATCTGCGAAACCTATCTGCGGAATACTGAGTTTCAGCCCATTCTGGCCTCCAGCGTGGCGCAGGCGGAGCTGTGGACCGCCCGGCACACGCCCGTCGCTGTGGTCTCCGACGTCTATCTTGGCGACGACACGGCCTGGGGATTTCTGCGGCGGCTGCGCGAGCGGCTGCCTTCCCTGGCGGTGATCGCCACCAGCATCTATGAGGAATCCAGCCGGGCCGCGGAGCGTGGCGCCGATCTCTTTCTCCCCAAGCCTCTCGAACGCGAAACCCTGCTGAGCGAGCTCCGCCGGCTGACCGGCCGCAGCGGGACACGCCGTCTGTTGCTGGTGGACGACAACGACGTCGCCCGCTATATCCTGCGCGAGCTCCTGCAACAGCCCTGGCTGGAATTCGAGGAGGCGCGCAACGGCAAGGAGGCGATGGCATCGCTCGAGATCAAGTTGCCGGATGGCGTCATCCTCGACCTGCTCATGCCCGATATCGGCGGATTCGACATTCTCCGGCTGCTGCGATCCAAACCCGCAACCCGGGATCTGCCGGTCCTGGTCTATACGTCCAAAATTCTGAACGAGTCGGAACGCGCACAGCTGGAATCGTGGCGGGTCCGGGTGATTCGCAAGGAAGACGTTTCGACGCGGCTTTCGGCGCGCCCCTTCCTTGACTGGTTCAGCGTTGCCGGGCTCTCGCCCGCGCCGGCCGTGGCGGAATCCCATGGCTGAGCGGCGGCCGCGCATCCTGATTGTCGATGACCAGGAACAAACTCGCTATGTCCTCTGCCGCGTCCTCCGCCAGGCGAACTACGATTGCCTGGAGGCGTCCCGGGGCAGCGAAGCCCTGGCTCAGGCCACGACCCTCCCCGACGTCATTGTTCTCGATGTCAATCTCCCGGACATGTCCGGCTTCGACGTGTGCCGCCGCATCAAGAGCGATCCCGTGACCTCGCAGATCTCCATCCTGCAAATCTCGGCGTCCATGGTGTCCAGCGACAACAAGACACGGGCGCTCGAAGCCGGCGCGGATGGATACCTGATCCATCCCATCGACGGAACCGTGCTGATCGCGACGGTGCGATCGCTCCTGCGCCTGCGCGCCGCCGAGAGCGTGGCGCGGTACGCCGCCAGCCAGTGGCAGGCCACCTTCGACGCCCTCTCCGAGGGCCTCGCGGTGATCGGCAACGACCGCAGGCTGATCCGGTGGAATGCTGCCTTCGAGGCGCTGTGCGGAGAAGGCAATTCACCCTCTCCCGGCGAAGACGCCGCCCACTTATTGAAACGTCTCATCGGGACCAGCGAGCCGCTCTTTCAGGATCCTGGTAACCATGCGCCCTCGGAGTTCTCTCTCGGCGACAAGACCATTCAGCTCGCCGTGAAAAGTGTCGGCGCCGAAGGGGAATCCGCCTCTGTGGTCCTGGTGGTTTCCGATGTGACCGACCGCCGTCTGGCCGAATACGCCGTCCGTACGGCGGAAAAGATCGCCGCGACCGGCAAGCTGGCGAATGCCATTGCCCACGAGATCAATAATCCGCTGGAATCCCTGACCAATCTCCTTTACCTCGCGCAGGCCTCCTCCAGCGCGGAAGCCATGCATGGTTACCTGTCGGGTGCCAACGAAGAACTCGGGCGCATCTCGCGGATTACCCGCCAGACCCTCTCGTTTCACCGCGACACCCTCAGGCCGGTCGCCCTCGACATCGGCAGCCTCGTCGCCGATGTCATCGACCTCTTTCAGAGGTCTGCGCTGGCGCGACGGGTGCGCGTGAAGTTTGAGCACGAGCCGACCCTGGCGATTTACGGCTATCCCGGCCAGCTGACCCAGGTTTTCGGCAATCTCGTCCGGAATGCGGCCGAAGCCGCCAGCCCCGACACGGAGATCTGCATCCGCGTCCGCCGCGGCCACCGCGCCGGCCAGCAAGGCACACGCGTGACCATCCACGACCGCGGCAGCGGCATTCCCAAAGACGTGCAGAAGCTCATGTTCGATCCTTTTTTCACTACCAAGGAGCTGCGCGGTTCCGGCCTCGGCCTGTGGGTCTCGAGAAACCTCATCATGAACCACAAAGGCAGCATCCGCTTCCGTTCCTCAACCCGCCCGGAACGCAGCGGCACGACCTTCGAAGTGTTTCTCCCCGTGACCGGCATGAGCCCGGAAAGTCAGCCGCCCGAATCCATCTGAGCGTCGTTCCTGCCCTGCTACACAGGACAGCCCGGATCAGATGTCCAGGTTCTTCACGTCCAGCGCGTTGTCTTCGATGAACTTCCGCCGCGCTTCCACGTCTTCGCCCATCAGCGTGGTGAAGATCGTCTCTGTCTCGGCAATGTCCTCGAGTCTCACGCTGAGCAGCGTGCGCCGCTCGGGGTCCATGGTCGTCTCCCACAGCTGCGTCGCCGTCATCTCGCCCAGCCCCTTGTAGCGCTGCACCTGGTATTCGCGCCGTCCCTGCTCGATCACATATTCGAACAGCTCCCGCGGCGTCTGCTTCTCCACCGGCTCCAGCGACGCCTTGCCGGTGCGCTTCGGAGCCGGTTTGCCCGCCTCCGCCTCGCCCTTCGTTTCGGATTCCGTCTCCGTGCCCGCTTCTTCCGCGTCCGGAACGGCCTTTTCCGCTGCCTTCACCCCATACTCGA
Source organism: Acidobacteriaceae bacterium (assembly GCA_036269135.1). GTDB lineage: Bacteria > Acidobacteriota > Terriglobia > Terriglobales > Acidobacteriaceae > Palsa-343. The sequence goes on along the minus strand of DATASQ010000008.1, from coordinate 23,852 downwards.
TCACGAACGGCGGCTCCAGCAGCTCTTTGATCTGCGCGTGCTTGGCCATCATCTGCCGATACTCCGGCGTGGACGCCAGCAGCCAGTCAATCGTCCGGTCCGCGCCCTGCGCGTCGCTGAAGTGCAGCGACCAGGTCTGATGCTCCTCGTCCTGCACCGGGGTGTGCAGCGCCTTGAACTGGTACTTCTTCTGGATCTTCTCCAGATCCTTAAACAGCCCTTCGAGTTTTACCTTGTTCTCGAAGTCCGCCCGTTTCGTCAGCTCCGCTTTCGCCAGCAGGCTTGTGACCTCGTCATTGCGCAGCCGCTTGTTCACCTTTTCGAAGAAGCCCAGGTAGTCGTTCAGCTGCCCCATGAACTTCGTCAGGGCCGCGCCCTCCACCCGGGCCGCGCCCTCGCCATGGCGGATCATCATTCCCTCCGATGCGCGCTTCACCATCACCCGCACAAACTCGCGGTCGTCCTTGATGTACTGCTCGAAGCGCCCCTTCTTGATCTTGTACAGCGGTGGCTGCGCGATATACACGTTGTTTCGCTTGATCAGCTCCTGCATGTGCCGGAAGAAGAACGTCAGCAGCAGCGTACGGATATGCGATCCGTCCACGTCGGCGTCCGTCATCAGGATGATCTTGCCGTAGCGCAGCTTGGTCGGGTCGAAGTCGTCCTTGCCGATGCCGGTGCCCACCGCCGTAATCATGGCGCGGATTTCCTCGTGCCCCAGCATCTTGTCGTAGCGCGCCTTCTCCACGTTCAGAATCTTGCCCTTCAGCGGCAGGATGGCCTGAAATTTTCTGTCCCGTCCCTGCTTGGCCGTCCCGCCGGCGCTCTCGCCCTCGACCAGATACAGCTCGCACCGTTCGGGATCCCGCTCCGAACAGTCCGCCAGCTTGCCCGGCAGACCGCCCCCGTCCAGTGCGCCCTTGCGCCGCGTCAGATCCCGCGCCTTGCGGGCCGCCTCGCGCGCGCGCGCCGCCTCAATCGCCTTGTTGATGATCTTCTTCGCCACCGGCGGATTCGTCTCCAGATAGCCGCCCAGCCGCTCGTTCACCAGCGCCTGCACCGTCCCGGCAATGTCCGAGTTCAGCTTGCCCTTGGTCTGCCCTTCGAACTGCGGCTGCGGCAGCTTGACGCTGATCACCGCTACCAGCCCCTCGCGCACATCGTCCCCGGTCAGGTTCTCTTTCACGTCCTTGAACAGGCCCAGTTGCTGCCCGATCGCGTTGATCGTCCGCGTCAGCGCCGTGCGAAAGCCCGACAGGTGCGTTCCGCCATCCACCGTGTTGATGTTGTTCGCAAAGCAGAAAACCGTCTCCGAATAGCCGTCGTTGTACTGCAGCGCGATTTCCATATCCACGCCGTCGCGCAGCCCTTCCATCACAATCGGCTTGTCGTGCAGCGCCTGCTTGCCGCGGTTCAGGTGCCTGATGAACTCCGCAATCCCCCCCGCATATTTGAACTCCGCCCGCTTCGCCTCGCCCGTCTTCGGATCGGTCACCCGCTCGTCGGTCAGCGTGATGGTCAGCCCCTTGTTCAGGAAGGCCAGCTCCCGCAGCCGCTGCGCCAGCGTGTCGTAGTTGTACTCGGTGACCGTGAAAATCGATCTGTCCGGCAGAAAGTGGACCTTGGTCCCGCGCCGCTTGCTCGTCCCCGTCTTCTGCAGCTTCGAGATCGGAATGCCTTTGGAATAGTCCTGCTCATACGTGCCGCCGTCGCGCCAGATCTCCACATTGAACTGCTCGGCCAGCGCGTTCACGCAGCTCACCCCCACGCCGTGCAGCCCGCCGGACACTTTGTACGTGGAGGTGTCGAACTTGCCTCCCGCGTGCAGCTTGGTCAGCACCACCTGCACCGCAGCCATCTTCTCGCCATTGTCCAGCGTCATCTCGTCCACAGGGATGCCGCGGCCGTCGTCCACCACCGTGATCGAGTTGTCGTCGTGGATCGCGACTTCGATTTTCGCCGCGTACCCCGCCAGCGCTTCGTCCACCGAGTTGTCCACCACCTCATACACCAGGTGGTGCAGGCCCATCTCGCCCGTCGATCCGATATACATCGCCGGCCGCAGGCGCACCGCCTCCAGACCTTCCAGCACCTTGATGTTTTCGCCGGTGTACGAACCGTTCCCGTTCGCTGCCTTGCCGCCGCTCTTCATCTCGGTCCCGGTCGGGATCGCGTCCTGCGTGGGTGTGATTTCTTTGGTTGCCATGAAACTCCGGTCGTCTCTGGGGTGATTTTCGCGGGCAAACGAGACTCGTTTTTGGCCCGAAAAACCTGGGAAAAATGAGGATTTACAGGATTCGTTTCCATCCTTATTTTAGCACGCGCGGACACCCCTCCGGCCGCCCTAAAAGTTATGCAAAATCAATAACCTGGCCGGGTCGAACGCTGCCTCTCCAGGAAGGATCGAAGCCTTGTCCCCGGAGACTTTCGGCCGCCCCCCAAAATAATCTGAGAATCCGTTGCCCCTTTTCCCGCCCCGCAACGCATTCTCCGTCGAAGACACCCCAGGAAACCATCTGCGGCTCTTCTTCGACTTGATTGCACCTCCCGAACTGCGGGACCCGCCTCCTCACGCGGTTCCCGCAGCTTTTTCCCCGCAGCCCGGCGCAACCACGCCGCGTCCGCCCCCTTCTCGTCCCAGGTCACGCTTCCGCAGGGCAGGGAAGTCGGACCCTGTAAAGGAGCCGTTCAACGCACCCGTTGTGAAAATCACGGCCGCCCATGTACGATGACGCCGCCATCCCGAGCCGGTACTCCTCGTACGCCTCCCCCGCCGCGCCCCAGAGGCAATTCGGTCCCTCAGGAGAACCCCATGTTGACCCACCATTGGATTCCGCGCCGCTGTCGCATCCTCTTCGGGAGCAGTCTGTTCGCTCTCGCCGCCGCATCTCTCGCTTCGGCCGCCACCCTCTGCGTCCAGCCCCAGGGGCATCTCGGCTGTCAAAAGACCATCGGCGCCGCCGTCGCTGCCGCGGCCCCCGGTGACGTCATCTACGTCTGGCCCGGCGTCTACAAAGAGCAGGTCACCATCACCCGGTCCGTCTCCCTCGTTGCCGTTCCTGGAACCCACGCCGTCATCGACGCCACCGGCCTCTCCAACGGCATCTTCATCAACGGCATGTCCGCCGCGCCGAACGCCGGCGTCTGGAACGTCGTCGTCTCCGGCTTCGACGTCCGCAATGCCAAATTCGAAGGCATCCTCGTCGCCAACGCCGGCAACGTCACCCTGGCCGGCAACCACGTCTACGACAACGATCAGTCCCTCGACATCAGCGCCGGCGCCTGCCCCGACCAGCCCGCCTTTGAAACCAGCGAAGGCGACGACTGCGGCGAGGGCATCCACCTGATGGCCGCCGACCACGCCACCCTGCGCAACAACGAAATCGACCACAACTCCGGCGGCATTCTCACCAGCGACGAGACCGGCCCCAGCCAGAACAATCTCCTCACCGGCAACTTCGTCCACGACAACCCCTACGACTGCGGCATCACCCTGGCCTCGCACGCGCCGGCCACGAGCCTCCTGCCCGCAGCCCAGGGTTCCTGGGGCGTCTGGAACAACACCATCGCGCACAACCGGTCCTGGCATAATGGCACGGAGCTGCCGGGCGCCGGTGCCGGGGTCGGCATCTTTGCTGCCGGTCCTGCCATGATCAACACCGGCAACGTGGTCATCGGCAACGACCTCCGCAACAACGGCATGCCTGGCTTTGCCATGCATAACCACGCCGCGCCTCCCGGGACGCCCAACGCCAACCTGAACAACAACGAAGTCGTCGACAACTACTTCTCCGGGAACGCCGCCGATACGGCCGACACGGCCACCCCCGGACCCACCGCCATCAACATTGCCAGCCAGGTCCCCATCACCGGAACCGTCGTCTCGAACAACGACATCGACAACGAAGCGGTCGCGATCGCTTTCAAGGCGCCCTCCGGCCAGCTCAACGTCCACTTCAATAACCTGCCGCGCTCCATCGGCATCGACAACCTGGGCACCGGCACGGTCGACGCCACCGAAAACTGGTGGAACTGTGCCACCGGCCCCGGCTCCGGCCACTGCGCCTCGGTCAGCGGGACCGGCGTCAATGCCGCTCCCTGGCTCTTCACATTTGCCGACATCACCTACTAACCCGACCCCACCCGGCGTCCCGAACCATCCCGGCTCGGGACGCCACGGGCAGGCCCCGCCGCCACTCCCGTACAATTCTCCTCACCCTTCCGCCGGAGGTGTCCATGTCTTCCGGAACCAAAGCCGCCCCTCGCTTCGACGATTCGGCCGACAACCCCCTCGGCTGGCGCGTCGCCAACGCCCTCGCCATCGCCGCGCCCTATTTGCTGGCCGCGGCGCTCTTCGCGGTCCTGTATCTCCAGCCGGCGGCTCCCCGTCCCCAGTCGGCCCCCTCACCCTCGCCGGCTCCTGTTGCCGATCCATCCGCGCCGATCGAGCCCACAGCCGCGCCGGCGCCAGCCCCCGCGCCCCCCTCCGCAATGCGCGCTGCTGCCGCGCCGGCATCGGCGAAGAGCGCTGCCCAGACCGTCCCCGGCCCTGCGGCCTCCGTCCTCACCACGCCCGCTTCCGCAAACCCGCCCGCTTCAACAAAACAGCCGCCCCTTCCCACGCAACCCGTTCCCGTCGATCCCGTTATCGCCGAGACCATGAAGTTAACCGCCCCTCCCCCGGTTTATCCCCCCGCCGCCAGCAGCGCCAACATCCAGGGCACAGTCGTGCTCGCCGCGACCATTGGAGCCGATGGCGCCGTCCAGTCTGTCCAGCCCGTCAGCGGCCCGGCGCTCCTTGAATTCGCTGCTCTCACCGCCGTCCGTTCCTGGCGCTATCGCCCGTGGAGGGTCTACGGCAAGCCCGTTGCCTTCCAGACCCAGATCGCGATCATTTTCAAGCTCGGCGATCCCCCTCAATAGCACCCGCCCGCCTTGCATCCCGCGCTCACACACTTCACGGAACGCCTTCGGGTCACCCCTCACCTCGAGCCGCACTATCGGAGATGAAACCGGGTCGCCTGGCCCTCCAGCGCCAAATCCGGCCACCAGACAAACAAGAATGCCCCAGGAGACGTCTAAAAGGTCCCATGCGCCGTTTTCCCCGCCTCCTCCTGGCCGCACTGTTCGTGTCGGTGCCGGTGCTCGCGCAGCAACCTGCCGGCCGCATCGCCGAAGCCATTAACCCTAATGCCCTCACCACTCTTCGCGGCTCGGTGAGCCCCCGGCTGGCACGCGCCACCAATCTCGGCCCGCTCGATCCGGCGACCCCCATCAACGGCATCACCCTGTACTTCCAGCCGTCTCCGGCACAGAAGGCCGAGCTGGACACCCTCGTCCAGGCCCAGCAGACCCCCGGCTCGCCCTTGTATCACGCCTGGATCACGCCCGCCGAATATGCTGCCCGCTTCGGTATGAGCGATGCCGACCTGGCCAAAGTCGAGTCCTGGCTCAATTCCCAGGGCTTCAATATCGACAGCGTCGCCCACAGCCACAACAGCATCGCCGTCTCCGGCACCGCCGGCATGGTCGAGACCGCCTTCGGCACCCAGCTCAATCGTTATCGGCTGGACGGCGAAACCCACTTCGCCAACGCCACCGAACTGCAGATTCCCGCCGCCCTGAGCGGTATCGTCCAGTCAGTCCGCGACCTCAACGACTTCCGTCCCAAACCGGAAATCCGCATCCCCACGGCCCAGCCGCAGTTCACCGCCAAAAGCAGCAACCAGCACAACCTCACCCCCAAAGATGTCGCCACCATTTACGACATCAACCCCGCGTATAACTCCGGCTATACCGGCTCCGGCCAGACTATCGTCGTCGTCGGCCAGTCCGAAATCTCCAGGTCCGACATCGAAGCCTTCCAGAAAGCCGCCGGCCTCACCGTCAAAGATCCCGATATGATCCTCGTTCCCAACTCCGGGACCGCTGCCGTGGCCTCCGGCGACGAAGCCGAATCCGACCTCGACGTCGAGTACTCCGGCGGCATCGCCCCCGGCGCCACCATCGACTTCGTCTATACCGGCAATAACAGCAACTACGACGTCTACAACTCTCTCCAATACGCCATCGACAACAAGCTCGGCAGCGTCATCAGCATGAGCTACGGCACCTGCGAAACCGAGCTGGACGCCGGCAGCTTTGCCTCCCTTGAGTCCACCCTCGAGCAGGGCGCCAGCCAGGGACAGAGCATCCTCGCCGCCTCCGGCGATGATGGCTCCACCGCCTGCTTCGATCCCAACGGCAACAGCGGCCTGAGCACCACGCAGCAGGAAGCTCTCGCCGTCAATTTCCCCGCCTCCAGCGTCTACGCCACCGGCATCGGCGGCACCGAATTCCCCTCTGCCGACGTGGCCGCGAACAACTCTGCTTACTGGGAATCGTCCAGCGGCAGCGACGTGGTCAGCTCTGCTCTCTCCTATATCCCGGAGCAGGTCTGGAACGACGACAGCGCGGCCATCGGCAACGAGTACGGCGCGCAATACGCCCTCTCATCGGGCGGCGGCGGCGCCAGTGTCTTCGCGCCCCGGCCCTCCTGGCAGACCGGTGTCCCCGGCCTCGCCTCCGGAAGCCATCGCCTTGTGCCCGACGTCTCTCTCGACGCTTCCGCGGACAACGCCGGCTATCTTTACTGCACCAGCGACTCCTCCTCCTGGAGCAGCGGTCAGAAGGCAAGCTGCAACAGCGGCTTTCGCGACTCCAGCTCCCAGGACCTCACCATCGGCGGCGGCACCAGCTTTGCCACGCCCATCTTTGCCGGCCTGCTGGCCATCGTCAATCAAAAGCTGAACGCCTCCGGCCTCGGCCTGGTGAACCCCACCCTCTATACCCTGGCCGCTAACGCCACCACCTACGCCTCCGCTTTCCACGACATCACCAGCGGCAGCAACAAATGCACGGCAGGTTCCAGCTACTGCTCCACCGCCGGCGCCGGCTCCTATGCCGCAACCACCGGCTATGACGAAGCCAGCGGCCTCGGGTCGGTGAACTTCAATAATCTCCTCAATGCCTGGCCGGGCAGCTCCACCAGCACCCTCGACGGCACCACGACCACGGTTTCAGCCGCCACCGCCACGCCGGCCTCCGGCGCGAACGACGTTATCACCGTCACCGTCGCATCCAGCTCGACCGCGATCGCCGCCATTCCCACCGGCACCGTCACCATCACCGTCGATGGCACGGTGCAGACTCCCACCCTCACGCTGACGGCGGGTACGGCGACCTACACCTTCTCATCCACCACTCCCGGTTCGCACGTGATCCTTGCCAGCTACTCCGGCGATTCCACCTTCGCCGCGTCCTCCGGCTCCGTCACCGTCACCATCCCCGGAGCCGCTTCCAGCGGCACCTTCACGCTTTCTGCGCCCAATGTCTCGGTCACCCAGGGCAATTCGGGCACCTCCACGGTGAGCGTGGCCTCGCAGAACTCCTTCGCGGGAACCGTCAGCTTCGCCCTCAGCACCACCGACCCTTCGCTCCAGAACTATGGTTGCTACACCATCGCGAACGCCACCCTGACGGCCGGTGGAACTACTACTTCCACCCTGACGCTCTATACCTCGCAAAGCGCCTGCACCACGGTCACGGGTCCCACCGGCAAGGCTCACTCCTTTGCCCGGGGCGGCGCCATCGCTTCGCGGCAACATCCGCCGCTCGGCAGGACCATCCCCTTCGGGGCAGCCGCCTTTGCCGGACTTCTGTTCATCGGTTTCCGCAGACTACGCCGGCACGCGTGGATGCTCATGAGCTGTTTCCTGCTCGTCGCCGTTCTGGGCCTGGCCACCGGATGCGGCACAAACTCCGGCAGCGGCGCCAGCAACAGCTCCGGTGGCTCCGCCGGCACTGACGTGGCCCAGGGCGCCTACACCATCACCCTCACCGGCACCGACACTGCCGCTTCCAGCATCACGGCTTCCACCAATCTCACCCTCACCGTCAACTAATCGGGCGATCCAAAGCCAGGAAGGGCAGGGAAGGAGAGCGTACCGCCAGTGCACCGTCGATGTCCTCAGGTTGAAGGCTGCATAAGCCCTGGTGATCAACGCCTCAGTGTTAGCCATAGTTCCTCCGCTGTTCTAATGTGAAATGGATGTATATGGCGGGAGGAAGACTCCTGCCGCGATGATTCATGGACACCGGAGGGCGCAGCCGCGTCAAACAGGCTTCCGTAATGATTGACAGAACGTTTTTGTAGCCGCTCGGAAGGCTTCCGGTCTTTTTTGCTGCGGCATGCCGGGTTCCGCCAAGTCGGTTGCCTCGGCCACCACCTCCTCCACATTTAACCAATACGAATTCCCTCGATTTGGCGTCTAATGCCGGAAGGCACCGGGCCCACCCGCTGTGTCCAGCCGTGCAGGTCCTCATTTTCCGGGAGATCCATTGATTTATGCGCAAGAACTGGATTCCGTCGGTCCTCATCCTCGGGCTCATTCCGTTTTCCACCCATGCCTTCGCCCAAACCTCCGTCGCCCTCAGCGGCTATGGCACCTTCAGCGGCACCACCAGCGGCAACGGAACGGCGGTCAGCCCCGCCAACCAGGCCGGTGGGATCATTGAAGTGCGCCACATTTCCAATGCGCTTCTCGGCTTCGAGGCGACGTACTCCTTCAATCGCGCCAATCAGACCTACACCAGTCCCGCTGTGGCTTATCCCCAGGGCGCCTGCCCGGTCTCTGACTGCAGCACCTCGAAGGAAACCGTTCGCGGCAATGCCCATGAGATCACCCTCGACTGGGTTCCCTCGATCGGCATCGGCAGCCTGCGGCCCTTTGGCGTTCTCGGCGTCGGCGCCCTCCTCGACGTGCCCTCGCAAAGCGAGGTGACCGTTACCTCGATAGGCTCGTGCCCGGCAGGCGTGTGTACCGGCCCCGGCGTGGCCACCAATACCTCGTCCACCAGCACCTCCGCCCAGGCGGTCTACGTTTACGGGGCCGGTCTCGACTGGGGCCTGCTCCCCCACCTCGGCCTGCGCTTGCAGTACCGCGGCAATCTCTATCAAACCCCCAACCTCACGAATCTCTTCTCCTCGGCAAACGCGTTCACGCATACCGCCGAGCCCATGATCGGCGCCTACTTCAACTTCTGAGGGGGCGCCCCCCTTTGCCGTCTCGCCTGGCCTGCCCTCCCGGTGTATGTTGAAAACACCTTTATGGAACCCACCGAGGCCCAGGAACTGCAGGAGCATCACGAGCACGCCGCTCACGATGAGAGCCTCCACCCCATCAGCTTCACTATCAGTGTGCTCGCCGTGCTGGTCGCCATTGTGACCGTCTGCGGTCATCGCGCCCACACCGAAGCCGTCCTCGCCCAAACCCGCGCCAGCGACCAGTGGAATCTCTACCAGGCCCGGAAAATCCGGCAGTACAACACGCAGCTCACCGTCGACCTCTTCGGCGGCCTCGCCACCCGCGATCCAGCCGCGGCCGCCAAAATCGTCAGCGGCTATAAAGCCCACCTGCAGAAGTGGTCCCAGGACCTCGCCAATGACGAAAAAACCGCCCGCGAGCAGGAGGCCGAAGTCGCCAAAGCCGAGCGCCGCGCCGACCGATTCGATCTCGGCGAAGCTCTGCTGGAAATCGGCCTGGTCGTCGCCGCCATCACCCTGCTCACCCGCCAGCGCAGCTACTGGTACATCGGCATGGCCTTCGGCGTCGCCGGCCTGGTAGCCGCCGCTCTGGGATTCACCATCCGGTAACGAAATCCTCTGTGCACTCTGTGTTCTCCGTGGTGAAACGGTTTCCTCCCCCAGCCCATTCCCCAAATCAAAGCCGCAGTTCTATCATGGGCAGGTCATGAGAGCCACCGCTTTCCGCCTTCTCACCTTCGCCGCCCTCATTGCCCTCGCCGGCTCTCTCCGCGCACAGTCCGGCAAGCTGCGCATCTTCGTCATTGACGTCGAAGGCGGCCAGTCGACCCTCTTCGTCACCCCCGATCACCATTCCCTCCTCATCGATACGGGATGGCCCGACAACAACGGCCGCGATGCCGACCGCATCGTCGCCGCCGCCAAACAGGCCGGCATCGGCAAAATCGACACCGTCCTTCTGACCCACTACCACGTCGATCACACCGGCGGCGTTCCCCAGCTGGTCGCGCGCATCCCCGTCGGCGCCTTCATCGATCACGGCCCCCTGCGTGAGCCCGGCGACAAGCCGACCGCCGACGCCTACGCCGCCTATCAGAAGGTCCTTGCCACCGGCAAATACAAGCACATCACCGCCAAACCCGGCGAAGTGCTGCCCATCCAGGGATTGCACGTCCAGGTCCTCACCTCCGACGGCAACATGATTCAGCACCCCCTGCCCGGCGCCGGCCAGCCTAACCCCTTCTGCAAAATCTCCGAAGTCCGGCCGCTCGACCAGACCGAGAACGCCCGCTCCGTCGGCTCCCTCATCACCTTCGGCAAGCTCCGCATCCTCGATATGGGCGACCTCACCTGGGATAAGGAGATGCACCTCATGTGCCCGGACAACCGCATCGGCCACATCGACCTCCTCATCGTCTCCCACCACGGCTGGTTTCACAGCTCCAGTCCCGCCCTCGTCGATGCCATCACCCCCCGCGTCGCCATCATGGACAACGGCGCTACCAAAGGCGGCTCCAAACCGACCGTCGAAACCATCCGCAGGATCCCCGGCCTCCAGGCCGAGTACCAGCTCCACTACTCCGAAGAAGCCGGCCCCGACAATCCGCCGGAAAAATTCCTGGCGAACCTGCACGGTCCCGATACCGGCTATGGCATTGAAGTGGTGGCCTCGCCCTCCGGCAGCTTCTCCGTCCGCAATGACCGCACCGGCGGCGCCGCCGACTTTCCGGCGCGTTGAAATATCCGCTTCTGCCGCTCGCGCCGCCGCCATTTCAGCGAGCGCTTCGACCGCGGAACTCGTTCTTCTGACGCCATTTCTGCAACGCGTCGCGGGCTCCCCACATCGAACCCTCTGACCGGCTGCCAGAGTGTTATCCTCTGCGCAGCGACTCTTCAATCTCTCCCGGGGAGCTCTGTGCCCAGTCAACAGGAAGTCCGATGGTCACAATTGAAAGTGGGCGTCCTGGTGATCGTCGCTCTATGCGCCCTGATCGCGCTCATCTTCCTCATGACCGGCAGCACCGGCGGTTTCTGGTCCGGCCATCTCCTGTTGCGCTCCTATTTTGAGAATTCCGCGGGCCTGAAGGTCGGCGCCCCCGTCAACCTCGAAGGCGTCACCGTCGGCAACGTCAGCGGGATTCACATTATCCCGTCGCGCACCCCGACGCCGGTCGAAGTCGTGATGCGGGTGAACAAGAAGTATGCCGAGGGCATTCGCGCGGATTCCAAAACCAGCCTCACCACCGTCGGCGTGCTGGGCGACACGGTCGTCGATATCTCCAGCCAGTTCGCCCATGGTTCCGAGATCCAGAACAACGCCGAGCTGCCCACCACGGAAACCCCCGACATCCAGGACGTGATCCAGGCCAGCCAGGGAACCATTCAGCAGCTCGACACGATTCTTGCCAAAGTGAACACCATCGCCGACTCGCTGACCTCCGGCAAGGGCTCCATCGGCCTGCTCATCAACGACCCCACCCTTTACCACAAGGCCGTTCTCACCCTGAATCAGCTGCAGGCGCTCGTCGATTCCATCTCCAACGGCAAAGGCTCCATCGGCAAGCTGGTCAATGACGACACCCTCTACAACCGTGCCAACGACGCCGTCGGCAAACTTGAGTCCATCACCACCGACCTCGACGCCGGCAAGGGCACCATGGGCAAGCTCCTCAAAGACCCCACGCTTTACGACAACCTGAAGGACTCCACCCATCAGCTCAACGAGATACTCACCACCATCAACTCCGGCAAGGGCAGCATCGGCATGCTCTATAAGGATCCCGCCTTTGCGAAGAAGCTGACCGATACGGTGGATCAACTCGACGCCGTGCTGACCCAGGTGAACAGCGGCCAGGGCACCATGGGCATGCTGCTCAAAGATCGCCGCCTCTACGATCATGCCGACAAGGTCATGTCTGACAGCAGCGACCTCATCACGGCCATCCGCAAAGACCCGAAGAAGTACCTCACCATCCATCTCAAAATTTTCTGAGCGCAGCGAAGAATCTCCCGACCGCTCCGCCGCACCTGCCGGTCAGTCGCGAACGTTGCTGAAGTCCGCGCCGTACGCCTGGCGCGCCGCATCCCTTTCCCCGTTCCCGCGTGATATCGTTTGACCCATAACCATCGCGGGCCCCGGGTCCTTCGCTCGCCCCGCCGAGGAGTCTATGCGCGTCGTTTCCTCTGCGTGTGTGGCGCTGCTGTCGGGCGCCGGCACCCTCTTTGCCCAGCAGGTTCTCTCCCCCGCCGACACCGCTTCCAGTCAGAATCCCGTCGAGCCCAAAGCGCCGCGCAGCTTCGACCTCGGCGCCATCGACAAGAGCGTTGACCCCTGCGCGGACTTCTACCAGTACGCCTGCGGCAACTGGCGAAAGAACAATCCCATTCCCGCCGACCCGTCGCGGTGGGGCCGCTTCAATGAGCTCAGCGAGCGCAATCGCTATCTGCTCTACGTGGACCTCAAAAAGGCCGCCGACTCGCCTTCGTCGCCCCTGCAGCGCAAATACGGCGGCTTCTTTACCGCCTGCATGAATTCCGATCTTGCCGATCAGCTCGGCGACAAGCCCATCCAGCCCGCACTCGCCCGCGTTGCCGCCATCCACGACAAAAAGCAGCTGGCTGCCGTCGTCGCCTGCCTCGAGGCCCGAACCGCCTCCTCCAGCTTCTTCCGCTTCGGCGTCGAGCAGGATCAGAAAGACTCCACCAAAGAGATCGAAGCCGTTTCCCAGGCAGGCATCTCCCTCCCCGATCGCGATTCGGCTGCCACACCGGCCAGCCCATGATGCCGGAAAACGCCTGCCGTGTCTGGTAATTCGTCGTGTGATCCGTCGCCCTGTTCTTCGTCTAAGCACCAGGAGTTCCCGGCAATTTTTCTTTCCCCCGATTCCGGTTCTCCTGGGCTCCCCCGCAATGCCTCGGTTCCATTTACAATGAACCAGGTTTATCCCTACAGCTCTGTCCAGGCCGTCCCCTCCGGCGGCCGGGCGTGAAGGAAGCGCATGAAGTTCAGGAAACTCGGCCGGATTGCTCTGGCCACGGCGGCATCCCTCTTCATTGGGTTTGGCACTCAATCCTGCTATTACTACACCGAGGCCTACATTATCGTGACCGGTTCGCAGTACAACCAGGTCGCCTCTTACCGCGAACAGAACCAGACCGGCGTTCTGCAGATTGCGCCCCACACCCCCCTGAACTCCGGCGGCGTCAATCCCATCCGCTCCGTTCTGCTTCCCGGCGGCCGCTACGTCTACGTCCTCAATGAAGGCCAGCCCACCACGGATGCGGCGGGCAATATCAAATGGTCCGACGGCAATATCTCGCTCTTCAGCATCGGCGGCGACGGATCCCTCTCCTTTCAGCTCTCCTATCCCAGCGAAGGCATGGGTTCGATCCGCCTCGCCCTCGGCTCCACCGGCACCTATCTCTACGTCCTCGACAAGTATCAGCCGGGCACCACCTCCAACGTCACCCCGGCCTCCACGAGCCCCTCCGCCGCGACTCCCTGCCTCGACAGCGCCACCCACGTCTACCATCCCGCCGGCGACATCACCGTCTTCTCCATCGATCCGGCTACCGGACGCCTCTTCCTGGTCCAGAACCAGCAGCAGCAGAATGGCCTCGGCACGCCGCTTTCCTACTTCCCCATTGGCTGCGGCCCCATTGATTTCCACCTCGGCAACAACTACCTCTACACCGCGGAAGACAGCGACCCCGCCACCGGCAACTCGCAGGTCGTGTATGCCTACAACGCCAGCACCAACGGTCAGTTGATTCAGGTGCCCGGCGGCGCCCAGCCCGTCGGCACCAGCAACATGGCCGTCATCGGGGGCGACCAGGCGAACAAGTGGATCTACATCCTCGATAACGGCACCAACATGATCTACACCTTTACCTCCGGAGCCAACGGTCTGCTTTCCGCCGTCTCCGAGGGCGCCCAGCCCAACATTCCCGGCGCGGCGGGCATGACGTCTCTTACCACCGACAGCAGCGACCAATACCTGTTCGTCGCCAACAATACCTCCACCGGTCTGGGCCAGCCCGGCAGCGTGATCTCCATCTTCGACATCACGCCCGGTACCGGTGTGCCCGTCGTCAAGGGCACCTCCGATATCGCCCAGGATCCCTATCCCACCGGTTCCAACCCCGTTTGTATCTTCCAGGATCCTTCCAAGCAGTACATCTATACGGCGGGAGCTGTGAGCAACGCGGTCACCGGCGCCAAGTTCGATCCCAACACCGGGAGCCTCAAGACCCTTTCCAATGGCTCAACCTTCAACACCGTAGGAACGCCAACCTGGTGTATCTACAGCTCGAACACAGACTGATGCCCGCAGGAACGAAGCCCATGAAGTTCAGGCAATTCGGAAGGCGGTTGCTGGCCGCCGCGTCACTGGCAGGAGTCTCGCTCGTTCTCCTCTCCTGCGGCGCCAGCAACACGGTTGACTTCCTTTACGTCACCTCCAATAAGGTCAATCCCGGCCAGATCAACGTCTATGAGGTTGACTCCGAGTCCGGCGAGCTCTTTCAGATCCACGATTCGCCCTACCCCTCCGGCGGCCGCAATCCCGTCTACGAGGTCGCGGCCCCCAATGGCCAGAGCCTCTACGTTGCCAATCACGACGACAACACAATCGTCCGCTTTGCCATCGGCACTGACGGCAAGCTCTACCCGCTGCAGACCATCACCACCCCCGGTACCGAGCCTGTCGCCCTGGCCATCAACGCCTCCGGCACCGCCCTGTTTGTCCTCGATTATTACGCTCCCGTCGCCCCCGGCCAGCCTTCCTATACCGATCTCAACCCCGGCCCCGGCGCCGTCATCGTCTATCCCATCGTCGACCCAGCCACCGGCAGCCTCGGCTCCCCCCTCGCCACCGGCGCGCAGGACTACTGGCCGGTCCAGTGCTTCCCCAGCAATATCGCCGTCACCCCCAATAACGGCTTCGTCTACGTAACCAATCCGAACTCCGTCGTCGTCACCACCGCTCCCCCGGTCACCGGAACCGTGCCCACGCTGCCGGCCGCCTGCCAGGGCTCCGGAACTGTCTCCGGCTCTGTCTCCGGCTTTGCCATTTCCGGATCCTCGGGCAGCATCAGCGGCCTTACCGCCGTGACCGGCAGCCCCTTCTCCACCGGCTCCGGATCCGCGCCCACCGGCATCGTCGCCGGTCCCGCCGGCGGCGCCGTCTACGTCACCGACAGCGCCCTCAATCAGCTCTATACCTATACAATCGGCCCGGGCGGAGCTCTCTCCCTCGCCGGCACGACCAACACCGGCGCCATGCCCATGGGCGGCACCATCGTCAACAGCGCTTCCGGCGGCAAGTTTCTCTACATCACCAACTATGCCGGCGGCTCCCTTAGTATTTTCTCCCTGGCCTCCGGTCTGCCCTCGCTTGTCGCCACCGGTTCCCCCGGCTCCTCCGGGCCCCTGTGCATCCTCGCCGACCCCGATACCGGCCGCTACCTCTACACCGCCAACTACACAGGCGGCACCGTCGGTGGATCGGAACTCGATCCCTCCAACGGAACCCTCATTACCAATAAGGATTCGCCGTATGCCACGTCGGGTCAGCCGACCTGTGTCGCCGCCATCACTCACGCCGGCGGCAACGCCCACAACCTCTAGTGAGACTGGGCCTGTGACTTTTCTCCGGAGATGTCGTTCCGGAATTTAGAATGACCGGGAGCAATCCCGTAAAGGCAGCTCCCATCAGGGACGAAGGAACAGCATGAAGTGGAAAACCATCGGTCAGGTTTCGCTGGCCGTCACCGCGTGTTTGGGATTGGGCCTGGGCGTCACTTCCTGCAGCCCCAGCCAGACCATTGACTATGTCTTTGTCACGTCCAATGGCGCCGGCAGCACCAACGGCGAGGTCTCCTCCTATCACGTCGATTCCGAATCCGGCGCCCTCAGCCTCGTTGCCGGCTCTCCCTTCCCTGACTCCGGCTCCAATCCCGTCGCTCTCGTCGCCTCGCCCAACCAGCAGTACCTCTACGTCGCCAATCACGACAGCAGCAACATCGTCGTGTACACCATCGGCACCGACGGCCAGCTCGCCCTCGGCAAGAGCTACACCACCCCCGGCAAAGAGCCCGTCTCCGTGGCCATGAATGCCACCGGCACCCTGCTCTTCGTCCTCGACTACTACGCCCCGGGCTTCAGCGACGCCACCCCCGGCCCCGGCGCCCTGGTCGTCTATCCCGTCAACGCCGACGGCACCCTCGCCAACCCTGTCCTCAGCGCCGGGCTCAACTACTCCGCCGTGCAGTGTTTCCCCGGCGGTGTGGCCGTCGCCCCTGACGGCAGCTATGCGTATGTCTCCAATACCAACGCCGTTATCGTCACCACATCGCCCCCCACCAACGGGACGGCCCCGGTGCGGCCCGCCACCTGCCCCGCCCAGGGAACCATCTCGGCCTTCTCCGTCAATTCGGCCGGCTCGCTGGCCAAAGTGCCCGGCAGCCCCTTCGCCGCGGGCACTACCCCCACCGGCATTGCCGTCGACCAGACCAGCCGCTTCGTCTACACCACAGACAGCGTGCAGAACCAGCTCATCGTCTACGACATCCTCAAGGACGGTTCTCTCTCGCCTCTCATCGATGGCCCGTTCTCCACCGGCACTTTTCCCGTCAGTGTCACCGTGGATCCGCGCGACGAATATCTCTACGTCAGCAACTACAACGCCTCCAGCCTCAACGAGTACACCATCTCCCAGGCTACCGGCCAGCCCACCGGCCTCTCCTCCTCCACATTTGCTACCGACGGAGCCGGCCCCACCTGCGTCGTCGTCGATCCGGCCTTCGGCCGCTTCGTCTATACCACCGATGCCACCGGTGACTACATTCAGGGCGGCATGCTCAATCCCAACACCGGCATCCTTGCGAACATCCAGAACTCGCCCTATAACGCTGTCGGTCATCCGACCTGTGTAACCGCCGTTCCCCACGGCAATCACGCCATCCAGACCGTACCGGTCACCGCCGGCGGCTAAACTCCTGTGATGCGCAATTCCAAAGGCCGCCTCGCGCGGCCTTTTCCTTTTCGCGCGCCTGCTGAGAAAGAAACTTCCGGGACACCACACCACCAGCTACCAGCTACCAGCTAGTGTCCCGTCCCTGAAATTCCTATACCCCTTACGGCTGTCATTCTGAACGCACGGGGCCCCAAACGTCGTTCAGTTTGGGGGTGGTAAGAGAAGAATCTGCGGTTGCTCTTCCCTCCTGCTGAGAAAGAAACTTCCGGGACACCACGCCACCAGCTACCAGCTCGATTGCGCACTTTTCCGCCCAATTGTGGAAAAAGTGTCAAGCCCCGCTCGCCCTGACGAAAGTAACAACGCTTGATACAAAACAACTTCCACGCCAAAATTCCCTCGCAAAACTGGCAGGAAACGGGCTCAGACTTGGTATTCTAAAAATAGGGGGAGAAAAAAGTTTTTCCCCTCCGAAAAGGCCGCCGCGGAGCGGCCTTTTCGCTTTTGAGGTCTTGCGATGGAAGTCAGCGAAATACTCGGGTGCCCCATCCTTCTCGCCCGGTTTTGGCGAGAGGGTGGGAGGCCAAGACCGCCAATTCCGGTCTGGCACTGGGGGATACGGTCACGAATGCAGCATTCCGGCCTCGAGCGAAGTGCTCCGCAATCAAACACGAAAGCCCTTCCATCCTCCAGTGCTGCAGTCCCGCCGCGAATGCAGCACTGGAGCCCCGCAAGCATCTGCTCTGGGATCAGCCGTTTGCCGCATACCCCTCCAACAGCCCAACCCGCAACTCCCGCAGAATCAAACACAAACCACGAAGGGAGGGGGAGGGGGGAGGGGGGAGGGGGGTCTACAGTCCGTGGCTCGCTCGAAACTGCCGCACCACGTCGGCTGGATCGCGATGCTGCGCATCGACAGCCTCATTCATCGCGCGCATCGCATCGGCATCCACCTTGCCAGACAGCGATTGTGCCGCGACTCCAACCTCAGGCCAGCGCCGGAAAGCCGCATCGCGCACCAGCGGCACAGCCTGGTAAGGAGGAAAGTAATGCCGATCGTCCTCCAAAACGGTCAGCCCAAACTCGGGAATCTGTCCATCGGTCGAATTCGCCGCAATCATGTCCACCTGACGTTCGTTCAGCGCTCGATACAGAAGTCCCAGATCCATCACGCGAGGCGATCCGGCGAATTTCAGCCCATACGCCTTCTCCAGACCCGGCAATCCATCCGGCCTCTGCTCAAACTCATACCCAACGCCCAGATGCCACGCAGGCGTGACCTTTGCCGCCTGGCTCAGCGTGGTCAAGTGCAGCCGCCGAGCCTCGTCGCCGCGAATCACCATGGCAAAGGTGTTCTGAAAACCCAGCGGAGGTTCAACCGTCACCTGATCCTTCTGCTGGTAGAGTCGCCGAACCGTCTCCAGCACGCGTTCCGGATCGCGATCCAGCGGCTGCTTCAAAATCGCCGTCAGCGCCGTTCCTGTGTACTCCACATAAGCGTCGATCCTGCCTGCAACCAGCGCCTGACTGCAAATGTAACTGCCGGCCAAATAAAAGCGCCGTTCCACCGGCAGATGCGCTTTCGCCTCGATCTCCTGAGCCAGCAACTCGCCCAGAACCACCTGTTCCGTAAAATTCTTCGCCCCAATCACCGGATGATTCGGCCGTGGCGGAGAACAGCCAGCCAGCTCGGCGCAAAACGCAACCGACGCTGCCACAAATTCCCGACGATTCATGGCGCGGCCTTCGCAGCCGGAATGCGGAACCATCGCTCCAGCAGCCCCAACGCTCCATCCACCGCCAGAGCCAAAAGCGCGGCGGGAATCGCTCCAGCCAGAATCAGCCGATTATCAATCGACGCGACGCCGCGAAAGATCAGCTCGCCCAGCCCGCCAGCGCCAACAGCCGCGGCAATGGTCGCAATGCCCACACAGGTCACCGTCGCGGTTCGCAATCCAGCCAGGATAAACGAAGCCGCCAGCGGAAGCTCCACCTTGAAGAACCGCTGTGCGCCGGTCAGGCCCAGCGCTCGCGCCACCGACAACAGCGATGGATCGATGCCTTCAATGCCTGCATACGTATTGCGCAAAACCGGCAGCAGCGCATATGCGGTCAGCGCCACAATGGCCACGCGCGCCGCGCGCTCACCCAGCCACGGCAGCGGCAGCAGAAACCCGAACATCGCCAGCGACGGAATCGTCTGCAGCACATTGGCCACGCCGATCACCGGCTTCGCCCAGCGTGGACGCCGCGTCAGCCACACACCCGCCGGAACCGCAATCGCCGTCGCCCACAGCATCGCAGCGCCGGTCAGCCAAAGGTGCTCCAGCGTCAGGATGCCGATCTCGCCGCCATACCGACTGAGAAATCCGCTCATCGCTGCTCCTCCGCCGCTCGACGCTCGCCCCGATGAAAGGCACGCACATACTCCATCACCGCTGTCTCACGCGACTGCAGAAACGCCTCGGGCTCCAGATGCGCGACGACGCGTCCCTGATCGAGCAGCACGATCCGATCGCCCAGCAGCAGCGCCTCATCCAGATCGTGGGTCACCAGCAGCACCGTCTTCCGCAGTTGCCGCAGCAGTCTGCCCAACATGTCCTGCATCTCCGCGCGGGTCAGCGGATCGAGCGCCCCAAACGGCTCATCCATCAGCAGCACCGGCGGATCGGCCGCCAAAGCCCGAGCCAGCCCCACCCGCTGCCGCTGCCCACCCGAGAGCTGATGCGGATACCGCCGCGAGAACTGTTCCGGATCAAGGCCTACCGCCGCCAAAAGTTCATGGCTCCGTCGCAGACGATTCGCCTTCGGCGTTTTTTCCGCCTCGAGCACCAGCCCAACATCGCGCTCCGCCGTCATATGCGGAAACAGCCCTGTCTCCTGAATCACATACCCGATCCCGCGCCGCAGCCGCACCAGATCCGCCTGCCGCACGTCCGTGCCGCCCACCAGCACCGTCCCGCTCGTCGCCTCGACCATGCGGTTTACCGTGCGCAACAGCGTCGTCTTGCCCGACCCGCTTCGCCCCAGCACCACGGTGGTCGTGCCCTCGTCCACCGCAAGCGAAACCCGCTCCAGCAGCCGCCGCCCCTGCGGCAACGCGAAGCTCACTTCCCGGAACTCGATGGCGGCGCTCATGGCGTAGCTCGTGCTTCCACAGTGTAGGAGATGCGCGGCCCCCACGATTCCCCTCGATCCAGGTACCGTCGCGGAGACAAAAAAGAGCCTCGCATCCCGCGAGGCTCTGTCAAAATTGCTGCGAGCCGTTGGCTGCAACCCGCTACAGGCTACCGGCTACGGGCTCGCTCACTTCCCAATCGCAATCACCTCGAAGCTCCCCGGCACAATTGTCGGCCGCGGATGCGGATGATCCGCCGTCGGCGCCGGGCGCGGGCCGAACTCCGCCGTGGTGACGAACAGCCGCTGTCCGTCGGGATCCATCGCCATCGTCCGCGCCCCGCGCTTCGTCGGCAGGTTCTCGATCACGGTGTAGTGGTCCGGACTGTCCTCGTGCACCACCGTCAGCGTGCCCTCGCCATTCGAGCTGAAGGCATACTGATCCCTGGGCGAAAAGCGCGCGGCATCCGGCCCCTCGCCGATCTTTGGCGTCGCCACCACTTTGCCGCTGTCAGTATCCACCACCGCCATCGTTCCGTCGCAGACGGCGAACAGACGCCGGTGTTTGCGATCGATCGCCAGACCTGACGGTCCTTCGCAGGGCAGGATCGACCACGTCGCTTCCACCGTATGTGTCTTCGCGTTGATCTTTACGATCTCGCTCTTGTCCTCGATGTTGTCGTAGATATAGCCCTTGCCATCGGCCACCGGGAACTCCGGCTTGCCCGGCAGCGCCACCGTGGCCACCACCGTGTTGCTTGCGGTGTCGATCACCGTGGCGTTGTGGCTGTGCCCATTGAACGCCCACACCGTTTTCGTCGAGGGATCGAAGACAGCTCCATCCGGACCCGTCCCCGCCGGGATTGTCTTCTCGATCGTGTTCGTCTTCCGGTTGAACTCCGCTACCTGATTGGCGCCGCCATCCGTGATGTACCCGTGTACGCCATCCGAAGAAAACACCACGGCGTGCGTGCCGTGCAGGCCGGTGATGTCCGCCACCTGCTTACCTTCCCGCGTATTCACGACGACCACGTGGTCCCCGTGCGTGATGTACAGCAGCTTCGAGGCGGGATCGATCGCCATGTAATCCCAGAATCCGTCGCCCCCGATCTTCCACTCCGCCTGCACATGGAAAGGCCCGCTGCTGTCCTGCGCGCGCAGCGGCGCGGCCCCCACGGCCGCGGCCAAAAGCAAACCTCCCAGGCTCAGACAGCTCAGTATTTTCGTTCCTTGAAACTTCATCCGCACACCCCTTCCTCCTGCAAAAACAGCGCGGCCAGACTACTCTGCCCTGATGAATTTTGGCTGAAGGAGGCGGGCAGCGCAGGGCCGCCCGCCGGGGAGGAGTTGCTATTTGACGCTCCCGTCGGCGACGAGGCGCCGCAGAGCCTGGCGAAGCTTCTCAGCGTTGCGCGGGAAGATCGCATCGCCCGCTAGTCCGCTGGTTTCCAGATCCGCGTCGGCAAGGTAGCCGACAAATTGTCCTGCGTTGGCGCGCTTCACGCGCAGCGCCGCGTCCACCGCCGGTTCCACAGCGTGTTCGCCGGTCACCTCCAGCAGGATCAGGTCGAAAGCCTTTCCCCGGAGGTGGTCGTCGATTCCGGAATAGCTGCCCGCATAATCGATGGCGAAACCATCCTCCCTGAGCAGTTGGTGCATGGAATTCCCGTGGCGTTCGGAATCGCTTGCCAGCAGGATGGATGCATTGACGAATGGCCCTTTTCGTTGATTCGAGTAGGTCATCATAGTGGGCTTGATTTCTCCTCTTTCGTGATGGACCGCATCAGTTGTAGTGCCTCCGAACCGTTCGCCTCCGCAGGCTCAGGCGCACGTTCCCGCCTGATCGAAAACCGGTGGAGCGCTTCGGAAACAGCGCGGTTGCGACGGGCGGAAAGCAGCCCGCGCAACGAGAACGTCTCACTCCCCGCGCGCTGCAGGGAAAATGCACGGTGCTGGCCAAACGCGAGCCCGATCCTCCAGCCCGCTCAATTCAGGGCGTTTGCCGGATAATTCCAGCCAGGCAACCATCTCCGTCCGGTACTTCCACCCCGCTGGCCGAGGCAAGATTTTCCCTTAATGCGGGCGCAGTTGCATCCCACGCCGTAACTGCACATCAAAAGAATGGTTTACAGTCACAGGAAATGGTTCATTGGGTGCAAATCGCGGCCTGGGTTTCGCCGGCATCGGCCGCTGAGGAGGCGCTGAACTCCACCTATGTGAAGTTCTCCCTGCTGGCCCTCAGTTCCATCTTTTTCCTGGTCGATCCCTTTGCCGCCATCCCCGCGTTCATTGCCATCACTTCCGGCGTCGATCCGGCGCGGCGCCGGCGGATGGCCTGGAAAGCCGCCCTTACCTGCTTCATCGTCCTGACCAGCTTTGCTTTAGCAGGCCAGTTCATCTTCAGCCTCTTCGGCATCAAGCTGCCTGCGTTTGAGATCGCCGGCGGCCTCATCCTCCTCCTCATCGGCATTGACATGATGGAGGCGAAGCGCTCCCCTACGCAGGAATCGCAGGACGACACCCAGGAAGCGGCCGCAAAGGAGGATGCCGGCATCGTGCCGCTGGGCATCCCCATGCTGGCCGGCCCGGGCGCGATTTCTAGCGTCATGGTGCTCGTCGGACAGGCTCCCAACCACTGGCAGATGCTGGCGATCCTCGGTTCCATTACCCTGACCGCGTTCCTCAGCTTCCTCGTGCTCAGTGCCGCTGGCCGCATCCGGATCTTTCTCGGCGAGACGGGCATCCGCATCCTGGTCCGCATCATGGGCCTGCTGCTGGTCGCCCTGGCCATGCAGTTCTTCGTCAACGGCCTCACGGATCTCGGCCTGATCCCCCGGCATTGATCTTCATGGGTTTTCCACGGTTTCCCGTAGTTTTCCACGGTTGCGCTCCTTGCGTCTGTCACGTAGGATCAACAAGTCGCTTCTGAACCATGGCGGGTTGCAAGAGCAACCGGGACATGTTAAAGTAAGGAACGATTGCAGCAGTGGGAAAGGCTTCGCCATCAGGGGCTCAGATGAACCCCGGGAATGTTGAAAGGCGAGGCGGCTCTGTTCGACCGACGCAGCGCTGAAAGCGCACCGTAGCCCGACAGACAATCCATTGCAGGACAGGAAGTTGCAGGTGCCTTTTGCCTCCAACCTTTCCAAGGGTGGTCAGCCACCCCCGCAAGCTGTGCTTGCGGCATGGTCTTTCTAAGTTTGGCGCTTCACGAGTCTGGTCCCGACAGAGGGGGCCGACCCGCTTGCAGCGAACCGGCATGGTAACGAGCAGGATTCATCGTCGCTTGACACATGCTGCCGAGATTGGATAGTCTTGGAGAGTTCGCGCAAAATTGAAGCGCAACAAGTTCGAGGACATGCAATCCCCCGTTTGGGTGGTTGCGGTCTTCGATCCAAAGCGGTCCGCTCAGGCGGGGTGCCGTCAGGATCTTTGACAATCAGGTTGAACATGCCAGTCGTGAGAATACGGAAAGATCTGGTTTGATCATTCATTCTCACAATGTTAGTGCTTCATGGCCTTTTCGAGCGCCATGAAGCCGATTCCTCCGCGGACCTCCGTCCTGCGGTTGGAATCATCAGGTTTCAAACGAGAGTTTGATCCTGGCTCAGAATCAACGCTGGCGGCGTGCCTAACACATGCAAGTCGAGCGAGAAAGTGGAGCAATCCATGAG
>DATASQ010000007.1:0-41866 GCA_036269135.1 Acidobacteriaceae bacterium | reverse complement strand
CCGGGGGGATGGGCCGGGGGGATGGGGTCGGGGGATGGGGTCGGGGGATGGGGTCGGGGGATGGGTCGGGGGGATGGGTCGGGGGGATGGGGTCGGGGGGATCGGCCGGGGGATCGGCCGGGGGGATCGGCCGTCAACCTGAAGGGTGGAACGCTCGCGACCGCGCGGTTGGTGTGGACCCCCACCAGCGTGACCGGCACGGTCATGAGCGGCCTCGAGCCCATCGGAACCATAGCCAATGTGATCGAAACCTGGACCTTGGCGCCAACCGATCCTAAGGCGCGGATTCCCCAGCAGGCGATGCCGACCGGCATGAACCTCTGGTGCTTCAAGGTGCTTCCAGGCAGCGATCAGGAAGTCATCCTGCGGAAATTCGAATTCGTCCCGCAATAAACCTGCGCCCCCTGCGCGGCCAGCCAACGAACTGCGTCCCCGGAGCTTCCAGTTGAGACTGAGGCGCCCGCCGCGCTGCTTAGATCCTGGTGGGGGTGTGCCAATCGGTGGAAAACTTTGGAATAATCCAATTGGCGGGAATCCTGTCAAGCAACACTTTCTGTGCATACCATTCCTTGCCAGCGCTAGTACTATTGGGTTTTGCCGCACTTTCCACATCGCGTCCACAGAAGGACTCACGAGGGGTACTAGACTCATGGCTTCACTTCCACCCAAGAAGGGTCCACGCATGACGCGCAGTGCCAGTCAGAAGAATTTGAGTTCTGAAGAGATGGACCGTCTCGATGTAGAAGCTAAGCTGAAAAGCTCCGCTACTCGTGTTTTCGACATGGTTGAGGAAGCCCGTGCTCGGATGAATCCAGAAGACAGGGAGCGGGCGGACAACGAAGCGGAAGCTATTCTCAAAAACGCCCTGAAGAGCGCAGGACCATCTCGGCGTCGCGCTTGAACTGATCCAGAGCTATGCGCTTCTGGGCTTCAGTGAATTTGTATTTTTCGAGGTAGGCCTCAAACTCTCGCAGTTTGCCCAGTTTCACCAGCCTACTGTAAACGACCGAAAAATCCTCGACACTGCGACGTTTCGCCATTGCTGATCTTTCCGGCGCATCTACTCCGCCTCTACCCTCTTGAGCTTTCTCCCCCAAAAGACCTGGCAGTCCCGAATTATACGGCGGCAGAGCCAGCATCTCTTCATTGAAGCAAGCCCTGGCAGTGTCTGAAAGCCCTATTGTCGCTCGGTTCCTAAAGCCTTCGAATCCGGTTCCGAAAGTACACGGCCTGATCGTCCTGGCCGGCCTTCGTAACGATCCTGCGGCTGATATGCCCCGACTTCTCCAGGCGCTTCAGCACGGCGTGGATGGACGCCAAAGGGTTCACCTGAGAGCTAAGGTCTATGCCCGCAGCGGGAAGCGCATCGCGCAATTCAACGGGCGTAATGCCGCGTACCGCCGTCTCGATCAGTTTGCGGATCGTATCGGTGAACCCAGCTGGCTCGGCTTCCTCGGCCTGAGCAATAAACGTCTTGCGCTCGACGTCGGGAAGCATGTTGGCAGTGGCGCGGATCAGCTGGCGGAGGTTCGCCATTTCGCGGTCGATCTCCGTCCGCTGTCTACCCTTCTCCATCAGTTCCCGAAGCGCGGCGCGAACTTGGATTCGGTAGGGTTCATACTTATCTAGAGTCACAATATAAATGATAGACATGTCTAATTATTTGTCAATAGACATTGTTTTAGAATTGGATTCTACGGTCAGCCGGTATTTCGCAGGCCCGTGGCGATGCCCGCCCCCAAAAAACAAGGGCACGGACCGCTCCCGCAGCCGGTGCCCTTCTAATCCCTAAACCCTAATCTCTAAACCCCGCTTTCTACTGGTTCGCCGCGTCCGTGCTTTTAGTGAACGCCGCTGCCCTTCGCCAAAGCTCTTCATCCGTGAGAGTTGTCTGGATCAGCTCGACAGGCAAACCACCGTCTTCGATGATCGCAACGCGGAAGTCGGCTATCGGCTCGTATGGGCCAAGCAGAACATTGCTTCCCCTGATCGAGGCATCGAGATCCGCAACCTTGAAAGCCGCATGCGGCAGCGTGCGTATCAGGGAATGCAGCGGACTGTTCTTTTCAAATCTGTGCCACTGTATCCGCACAGCCTTGCAGCCACTGTCGCTGGTATACATTCCGAATCGCTCACTGAATCGCTCGCCTGGTTTCGGCTCCGTAGTCGGGATTCCCATGTGATGAAAAGTGGCTTCGGATCCATTGATCTTCATTGCAGCCTCGTGAGTTCATGCCGGAAAGGAGCGGGATCTCCGACACTTTTTCCGGCTGGCAGTACCCCGAGCCTGAGGGCACCGGCTGCGGGGCACGCCCTCCTTATTTTTCTAACCGTAAACCCCAGACCCTATCGCTGCTTTCTCACTCGTTCCCCGCTTCCGTGCTTTTAATGAACGCCGCTGCCCGGTCGTGGAGCTGCTTCAGCGCGGAATCTCTTACGTACACCATGTGGCCGGACTCGTACCACTGGTATTCGATATTGCTCGCGAGGCGGTCGGGGATCGGCAGGTGCTTGTCTTCGTAAAACGCCGTGTAAAACGGCGTCGCCAGATCGAAGTAACCGCCGTTGACCAGCACCTTCAGCTTTGGATTCGTCTTCATCGCCATGGCCAGATCCGTCGCCACGTTCAGATTGGTATCGTTCCCGTCGTGCTTCATGTCCCAGTCGAATCCATGGAAATCCGCCTCGGGCAGATACGTCTCGCCCATGCCGTACTTCAGCGTCTGGCGCACGTATCCGTTGAACAGCGCCACATAGGCCGAGGAGATCGCCGAGCTTTGCGGATCGTACTCCGACTCTTCTCCCAGCGGATCGATCGACGGGCCGGAGAACCGCGTGTCCAGCCGCCCGGTCGTCGCGTCGTCGCCCAGCAGGGTGTGCTCGAACTGCGGACCGGAGATGCGCAGGTTGCCCTTCACCAGGTAGTCCACCGGCAGGCCGGTGTACTCGTGCAGCTTCTCCGCAATCGACTGCTTGTCCGCCGCGCTCAGATCCGTGCCTTTGTCCAGCGCCGCGGAATACGGACCCATGGCAAATGCCTCGACATCCTTCAAAAACGCCTGCAGATCGGCGGGCTGCTGGGGCAGTTTGTGGTGGTACCAGGCCGTCGCCGCATAGGTGGGCAGCGCCAGCTCGTAGGTCATGTCCACTCCAGGATTTTGGTGGGCGCCGTCGATATCGGTGGTGAAGTTAAAGATCTGCGATAGCAGCATGACCCCGTTCACGTCGATGCTGTAGTCGTTCTCGAGCATGTTCGACAGCACCGCCGACCGCGTCGTGCCATAGCTCTCGCCAAACAGGTATTTTGGCGAATTCCACCGGTTGTATTTGGAGAGGAATCGCTGGATGAAGCGGCCAAACGCGTGCCCATCCTCGTCCACACCCCAGAATGCCTTGTCCGCGTCCTTGCCCGTGATGCGGCCAAAGCCGGTGCCCGGCATGTCGATGAAGACCAGGTCGCTCACATCCAGCAGGGAGTAGGGATTGTCCTCGAGCTTGTAGGGCGCCGCGGGCAGGTGCGTGTCCTGGTCGTCGGTCTCCACGCGCTTCGGCCCAAACGATCCCATGTGCAGCCATACCGTCGAGCTGCCCGGGCCGCCGTTGTAGAGGAACGTGATCGGGCGCTGGGTTGCATTCGCATCCTGCTTGAAATACGCCACGTAAAACATCTTCGCGAGCGGCGGAGCATCGGAGACGCTTTTCGCCGCGGCCACGGCTGCCGCCAGATCCGTATCCGGCAGCGGTTTGCCATCCGCTCCCAGCTGGGCATCCTGTGCGTCGGTCGCGCCGACGGTGATGATCCCCGCGACCGCGTTGTACGCGATATGCTGGCCGCCGGCGTCGAGCGTTCCCTGCGTCGTTACTTCCTGCGGAGGCGCTTTGGCCACGGCCTTCTCGGCCGATGACTCGGCGTTCTTGTCCGGCGTCTTGTCCCCGGCGCCCGCTTGCGCAACCAGAGGTGTGATGGTGAGGGCAGCGGCGGCCAGCGCCGCCAGCAGGCGAGTGGACTTCTGCATCATGTCTCCTGTGAGATGGAATTCAGTAGAGGCCGGGGGAACCGACGATTATAGCGGTTGGAGCGGCGCCCCCATCCGCCGCGTGCAGCGCCGCACCATAACAGCGCGGCTCCCTCACTCGGGCACATACTTCTCGAGCCACTGCAGCTCGTCGCGCACCTTGATGTAGCCGTGCCACGGATTCTTTCCCAGGCCGTGGCCTTCGCCTGGAAACACTAAAAACTCGTGCGGAATCCCCAGCTCCTGCAGCGCCCGCTCCATGGTCACGCCTTCCAGATAGCTCACGCGGATATCCGCTCCGCCCTGCACCAGATGCACCGGCGTCTTCACTTTATTGAACTGGAAGAGCGCCGCCTCGCTCTGATAGAGCTCGGGATCCTGCCAGGGCTCTCCGCCCAGGTACCATGCATCGTCGTACGTCTCGTCATCGTTGCCCCAGTTGGCCGCATGCTCCACCGCGCCGGCGCCGGTGACGGCTGCCTTAAAGCGGGTCGTCTGCGTGATGAGCCAGTTGGTCATGTAGCCGCCATAGCTGTACCCGCCGATGGCCAGCTTGTCGGGATCGGCATAGCCATCCCGCACGAGGGCATCCACGCCGGCGAGAATGTCGCGGCCGGGCGCTGAAACCAGGTGCGGCTCGATGGCCAGCATGAAGTCGTCGCCATAGCCGGCCGATCCGCGATAGTTCGGGCGAAAGACCAGCCACCCGCGATCCGCGGCCAGCGTCGCCCAGTCGTACCAGTCCGCGCCAAAGCGGTTGCCGTCCGCATCCGCGGGGCCGCCGTGGATCAGCGTGAGCATCCGCAGGTGCTTCGCGTCCTTCTTTCCCGGGGGAAACAGCAGCACGCCCTCGACCGTGCGGCCGTCGTCGGTCTTCCAGGTGTATGTCTGCCATTCGGGCTGCGCTCGCTGGGCAAAGATCGGGTTGAAGTCCGTCAGCTTCCGCAGACGATCCGGCTCCAGCGGATTGGCCACAAGAAAGGCCTGCTCCGGCTGGTCGATCGTGGAGTAGCGCACCGCAATCGCACCGGTTCCGGGGGCGGCATCGATGTCGGCATACGTCCCCGGCAGCCCCGGCAGCAGCGTCGCGGTGTCGCCATCCACGCGATATAGCTGCGTCTGGGTGCCCTTCAGCCCCAGCGCCAGCAGGCGTCCGTCGGGCAGCAGCGCGTATTTGTCGAACGAGCCCGTGAACTGCGCGCCGAGGCGCTCCACATGCCCCGTTTCCGGGTCCATGCGGTAGAGGCGCCCCTGCACGTCGCGATACTTGCCCTCGAGCGAACCCGCGGCCGCCGGCACCTCGAAGTGCAGCCAGCGTCCATCGGGCGACCAGGCCAGCCGCGACTCCAGCGCCTCATTGTGCGTCGCCTGCCGCGCCGCGCCGCCGTCGGGTGAAACAAAAAAGATCTCGTAGTCGGCGGGATTCTCCTCGCGATGATTCGGCGGCCCCGTCTCCAACGCGATGGTTTTGCCATCCGGCGACGGAGCAATCTCGGTGATCTCGTCCTGGTTCGTGGTCAGCATCTGCGCGCCGGGCGGAAGCTCTGCCGGCTGCTTCTTCGTCTCGGCCTTCTTCGCAGCGGCCACGCTGGTTCGTGGCAACTGCACGGTCGTCGCGCGGGCCAGCGCCGGCTCCACTGCCAGCTTCACCAACACGTCGCCGCGATCCTTTTCCCGCCAGCGGATCACGTCCTTCCACTCCGCCTTCTCCGCCTCCTGCTGCTCGGCGGTCCGCGGCTGCGTCGTGGAAAAATACAAGAACTTTTCATCCGGCGACCAGGCAAACGCGTGCACGTCCAGCTTCTGCGTGTACAGCGGCAACGCCTCGCCGCCGGCGACGGAGATCACCCACAGGCGGTCCGCTTTTGCCGACTCGTCCTGCGCGGCGCCATCGTCGCCAGACGCCTCGCCGGGGAGAGCCCGGTCCGAGACGAAGGCCACCCACTTCCCGTCGGGGCTCCACTGCGGCCGGCTTTCCGAGCCGGAGTGGGTCAGCGGCCGCAGGCCACCCGCCGCGGTCCACAGCCACAGATCGTCGCTGAAAGCGTTGTGCTGCCAGTCCGGCGCCTCGGTGGCGATCACCGCCGCGGAGCCACCGGGGGCCAGACGCACGGCGGTGATGCCGGTCGCGCTCATGTACTCGTCCAGGGTGATGGGGGGTTTGTTCGACTGAGCCCCAGCGAGGGGAAGCAGGGAGAGGGAAAGGCCCAGCACGGGCCAGGTCGTTCTTAAACGCATAGCAGGAAATATACCGTGCGGGGCGGCGTCACAGTCCGCTATGCACCGCCAGCGCATTTCCCGCGGGCGTTCTTCGGTTCTTCCCATTCGTGGATGCGTGCGCCGCGAACTGGTGGAGGACCTCTGCTAACCTCTCCGTCATGGACAAGTGAGGCGTATGGTCTGTATCGAGTTCGACAACGTCGTCGCACAGGTTCTCCGCGATCATTCGCCGCTGCAATGGCAAGGGAATCGCCCGATCGCGAGTACAGACGACGAAATACCGGTTGATCCCGTCGAGCGCCCCAGCCGGGCTTGATACCGGGGTCACGAAGGGTCCGAGTGGCTGCGGGCGCTGCCGTGCGATGGCCCACGCCGCGACCTCATCTGTACAGGAGCCGTACAACGCCTGACGCGACGCCGCGGCCGGCATTGTGGCAAGCGGAGGATCCCCTTCGATGGTGATGTTGGCCTGCACCTGATCGCCGGCCCCCTCGGGAAGCCTGGTCAGGTCCAGAAGACTCTGACCGTTCTTTGGCAGGAAGGCGGTTGCGTAAACAAGCGCCGCGACCCGCTCCGGACAGCTTGCCGCTGCCTGCGTTGCGACTACGCCGCCCATGCTGTTACCGACGACAATCGCCGGCTCGGAGCCGGCAGCCAGCACCTCACAGAGGCGGCCGGCGCAGCGATCCAGTGTGACTTCGCTGGCTGGCGTTTTGTCATCTCCGAGCCCGGGCAAATCAAACGCAGCCACCTCATGGCCGGCCGCCTTCAGACGGTCCATCAGGGGTTCCCAGATCCATGCGCCGGAAAACGCGCCGTGTACAAGGACAAATCTTGCCATTGAATCTCCGTTATGCGCCGGTTCCCGTTTGGAGAGCAGCCCGGCGAGGTCACCACTATATAGGAGACCGGCGCTTCGCTCTGAAACAACGTATCAGCGTCCTGCCACGGCTGAATGATTGAACTGTTGCCAGGCCAAATCATTCGTTGACCCGTTCTGGCCGCAATGTCACTGACCTTGCGCCCATTGTCGGACCGCGAGATACCCTCTGGCGGTCATCACCGACTGCCGAAATTATCGGGCATCTGAACGGCAACGACTTCGCCGCGGGAGGTGGCGACTCCTTCGGCGTAGACCGTGGACTCGACCACCACTTTGCGGCCTTTCATCTCTTTGACGTGGGCGCGGATGGTGAGCGGCGGCCCCAGAGGCGTCGGTCGGAGGTAATCGACCCGGAGCGAGGCGGTGACAAAGCGAAAGGGCGGCTCGGTTCCCGGTTCGAGTCCGGCAGCACGGCACGCGGCCGCGGCGGCCGTGCCTGTCGAGTGGCAATCGACAAGCGATGCAATCACGCCGCCGTAAACGTAGCCGGGAATGGCGATGTGCCACGGCTCCGGGGTGAAGACAGAGACGGTTTCATCGCCATCCCAATCGGTACGGATGTGGTGGCCATGGTCATTGAGCCGGCCGCAACCGTAACAACAGGCGAGGTTGGCGGGGTAAAGATCCTGGACGGCCATAATTCTGACAGTCTATCCCCGATCGCTCGTTGCAATTGCCTGTCCGGGAGAGAAGGCGGATGGCAGTCCCGGTACTCTTCCGGCTCGATTTCCGGAAATATTCAACAGAGAACCATTGACGACTCAATCATCCGGGGCTACTCTGACGGCAACTTCGACCCTTGGCGCCCATTGCCAACCCGGTTCCTTCAGGCCTCCTCAGGCATCCAATCTCTGTGGTGGCTATCCCGCGGCAATCCGCGCCCTTCCCCTTCAAATCCTTCTACCTGTGTGGCGTTCGCTCCGCCATGCTCGGAGGTCTTTCCCTCGCCTGATGAGAAAACATCTCGAGATCACGCCCAATCTTGAGCCCCTGTTCGGGACCCGCGACGAAAATCTCAGACTGATGGAGTCTGCCCTCCAGGCGCGCATCGACCTGCAATCCGATGCGGTCCTTGTCGAAGGGTCGGAGGATTCCATTGCCCGCATCGAGCACATTTTCAAGGACTACGAGGCGCTGCGCCGTCAGGGAATCCCGCTGCAGAACGGCGAGTTGAACGGGATGCTCCGCCTGGTGACCGCCGATCCGTCGGTTTCGCTGCGGAACCTGGCCGAAAGCGGCAAGCAGCGCTCGGCGGGGATCAAGCGGATGGTGCAGCCGCGCTCGCTGAACCAGCGGCGCTATGTCGAAGCCATCGAACAGGAGGACATGGTCTTCGGCATCGGTCCTGCCGGAACCGGGAAGACCTACCTTGCCGTCGCGATGGCGGCCGCGGCTCTGCTGGCCAAGAAGATCACCCGGATCGTCCTCGTTCGCCCCGCGGTCGAAGCCGGCGAGCGGCTGGGCTTTCTGCCCGGCTCGCTGCAGGAGAAGGTCGATCCGTATCTCCGCCCGCTGTACGACGCACTCTACGATCTGCTCGAACCCGAGCGGGTGGACAAGATGCTGGAGCGCAACGTGATCGAGATTGCGCCGCTGGCCTTCATGCGCGGCCGCACGCTCAACGACGCCTTCATCATCATGGACGAGGCGCAGAACACCACCAGCGAGCAGATGAAGATGTTTCTGACGCGCATGGGCAACAACGCCAAAGCCGTGATTACAGGGGACATCACGCAGATCGACCTGCCCAATCCGCGGAAATCCGGGCTGGTGGAAGCGATGAACGTTCTTAATGGCGTGGACGGGATCCGTTTCGTCCACTTCGAGGATGGCGACGTGGTCCGTCACCGCCTTGTCCAGCGCATTATTCGGGCTTACGACGGCTTCGGCCGCGCTCGGCAGGAGGAGCTGCCGCTGGGCATTGGGGAAGGCAACGAAGTTCACCTGTCGCCGCCGCAGTAGAAATTGGCACCCGCGGCCGTTCCCCGTCGCAGGCCGCGGGAATTGATACCATCGAACAGGAGGGTCGAGCGCCCTCCTGTGTTGTTTCTGTGCGGTGGCTGCGCAAGACGCATGGCTGCATGCGCTCAACCATGATCCTGATCGAACCCACGATCCAGGCCAGATTTGGCCGCCGGCTGCGGCTCCGGACGTTGAGCGGCTTCCTTGAGAGCGCATCTGCGGCTGCGAAGCTGCGCGGCGAAGTCTCGGTGCTGCTCACCGGCGACGCGCCCATCCGGCGCCTGAATCGGCAGTTCCGGCACAAGGACACGCCGACCGACGTCCTCTCCTTTCCCGCGCTGGATGTTTCGGGAGATCAGTCGCTGGCCGGCGATCTGGCCATCTCCGTGGAGACGGCGGCGCGGCAGGCCGAGGATCGGGGCCACGCGCTCGCCGTTGAGCTGCAGATTCTCATGCTGCATGGCTTGCTGCACCTGGCCGGCTACGATCACGAACAGGATTCCGGGCAAATGGCTCGCCGGGAGGCCACGCTGCGCCGACGCCTGGGCCTGAGCCAGGGCCTGATCGAGCGGAGCGGGGGCGGATCGCCGGTTCGCTCGCAGCGCCGCGGGGTCCGCCAGCCATGACCATCGCAGCGGGAATCCTGATCGCCGTGCTGCTCGGGGTGCTGACGCTCTCCTCCTACATCGACCGGCTGTATGCCGAGATGGGCAAGTTCCTGGCCCGCGAGTTCCAGGAGAACATCGACGTCTGGGAGCAGCGGGTGGAACCGCGTCTGGGGATGAATCGGGACCGGATCGCCTTGTCCGCGGCGATCCTGATGCACCTGTCGCTGGCTTTTCTCACCCTGATCTTCGGGATGCTGCTGTTTTACCGGGTGCATGCCGGCGATCAGCCCAGCGCAGCCGAAATTGCCCAGGTTGTGCTGGGCATCATTCTGGTCATCGTCCTGTTCAACCGGCTGCTGCCTTTTGCGTTCTTCACCCGGACGCAGGGCGCGTGGATTATCCGCTGGCGATGGGTGCTGTGGCTGCTGCTGTGGCTGGTCTTCCCGATCACACTCTTTGTGCAGTTCCTGCTCTCGATTGCGGCTCTGGCCGAGGTCCAGCCCAGCGGCAACGGCGAGG
The DNA here is from genome assembly GCA_036269135.1 of Acidobacteriaceae bacterium. GTDB lineage: Bacteria > Acidobacteriota > Terriglobia > Terriglobales > Acidobacteriaceae > Palsa-343. The sequence continues at coordinate 31,658 of DATASQ010000007.1, read as the reverse complement.
CTACGAACTCCGAGGCGGTGGAGGCGCTGATTGAAGCGGGGCAGGAAGAAGGCATCATCGAAGAAAGCGATCGCGAGCTGGTGCGTTCGGCCGTCGAATTCGGCGACAAGGTGGTCCGGGAGGTGATGACGCCGCGGCCGTCCATCTTCGCGGTGCCGGGAACCATCACCCTCGAGCAGTTTCTCGACCTGATCCGGGCGCATCCCTACTCGCGTGTGCCGGTTTACGCGCAGAGTCTGGACAACGTGACGGGCATCGCCTTCGCCCACGATCTGCTGCAGATTCCGGACGCCGACGCCCGCTCCAGAACGGTCGCCGCCATTCAGCGGCCCGCCACGTTTGTTCCGGAAACAAAGAAGGTCAACGAGCTGCTGCGGGAGATGCAGCGCGAGAAGCAGCATATGCGCATCGTGATCGATGAATACGGCGGAGTCGCCGGCCTGGTCACGATTGAGGATCTGCTGGAAGAGCTGGTGGGGGCCATTCGGGACGAGCACGAAGATGAGGATGTCTCCAGCATTGTTAAGGAACCGGGGGGGAGCTGGGTTGTCCCCGGCATCCTGGAAAACGGGCGGGTGGAGGAGATCCTGGGCGGCTTCGATATCCCCGAGGATGTGGAAGCCACGACCATCGGGGGGCTGGTGAGCGAAGCGGCGGGGCGGATACCGCAGGCCGGCGAAGTGGTGGAGGGGTACGGGCTGCGTTTCGAGATTCTTTCCTCGACCGACCGGCGTGTGAACCGGCTGCGCGTATCGCGGCTGGCGCCCGCAGCGTAATCTGGAGAAGATGCGCTCTGGCTTTGTTTCCATCATCGGCCGTCCTAACGCGGGAAAATCCACGCTGCTGAACGCGCTGGTCGGCGAGAAAGTGGCGATTGTCACCGCGAAACCGCAAACGACGAGGACGCGGATCCACGGCATCGTCGAGGTTCCGGAACGAAAAGGAACGCACCCGACCGCGCAGATCGTGTTCGTCGATACGCCGGGGATTCACAGGCCCGCATCGCAGCTGGACCGCAGCATGATGCACGAGATTCATGAAGCGCTGGCCACGCGCGACGTGGTTCTGCTGGTGATCGACGCGGTGCGGCGGCAGAATCGGGCCGCGGAGGCGCCGTTGAAACTGGATCGCGTGAGCGAAGAGGCTCTGGCGTTCGAGATGATCCGCACCGTGGACTGTCCAGTGTTCCTGGTCATCACGAAGATCGACCTGGTTGCGAAGGACAGGCTCCTGCCGCTGATTGCCGATCTGAGCGCGCTCTATACGTTTGCGGAGGTGATGCCGGTTTCGGCAAAGAACGGCGACGGCATCAAGCGGCTCCTGCACAAGATTGCGGAGTACCTGCCGAACGGACAGCGCTGGTTCCCTAAAGAACAGTTCACGGATCAGCCGGAGCGTTTTCTGGTGGCGGAGCTGATTCGGGAGCAGATTTTGAAGGCGACCGGCGAGGAGGTTCCCTATTCGTCGGCGGTGGTGGTGGAACGCTTTGAGGAGCCGGAGGCCGGGGCTGGCACGAAGCGGGCGGACGGCAAAGCGCCGGTGACGCGGATCGCGGCGGCCATCTACTGCGAACGGGCGGGGCAGAAGGCGATCCTGATCGGCAAGGGCGGCAGCAAGCTGAAGGAAATTGGCGCCGGCGCCCGGCGGGAAATGGAGGCGCTGCTGGGCACGCGGGTGTATCTGGAGCTGCACATTCTGGTGCGGGAACACTGGCGCGACTCGCGCGTGTTTGTCGAGTCGCTGGACTGGCGCAAGCAGCTCGCCGACCTCGGAGCCAAAGAGGAAGAGGCAGCCGAGGAGCCGTAGGCGCCGGTTCCCGATCGCCCGTTACCGGACAGAGCGCTTCAGGCGGGCGCGCATGGCCTCCACTTTGTCGTGCAGATCGAGGGATGCGGCTTTTCGCTCGTAATAGCGAGCCGGGTCGGGGTAGAACTCAATCTCCGCGACCACGCCGGAGCGGCCGAGGGAGCGCAGCAGGTGAGGCACGAAGCGGGCATCGCCGAACCAGCAGATATCGCGCTCGATGCCTCCGCGGAGGCGGTAGGCGATGGCGGCGGCGGTAATCTCCTGCTCCTGGCGGATGGCCGGTTCCAGCAGCGAGGGATGAAAGCGCAGGACGGAGCTTCCGTCGGTGCTCGTTCCTTCGGGAAACAGCAGAATGGGCACGTTGGCCGCGAGCGCTTCTCCCATTTGCCGGGCAACGTGTTCGGTACTGGCACGGCTCCGGCGATCGATGAAGATGGTGCCGCTCACGCGAGCGCACCAGCCAAAGACGGGCCATCGCTCGACGTCGCTGCGGGAGACAAAGATACAGGGCGCAGCGGCGGCATAGGCGAGAATGTCGAGATAGCTGAGATGATTCGAGCCGATCAGGCCGCGCGAGGGACGGGGGCCGCGCGACTCGAGGCGGACCCCCATGCGCCGGAGAATCGCGGCGCAGGAGGCATGCAGCCAGAGGGCGCGGTCCTGAAGGGTGAGTGGCGAGCCGCGCCGGGCACGCAGCCAGCCGTAGCGCAATCCGATTTCGACAAGGCTGCCGAGGACAATCAGGCTGCGAAGACTGGCCCGGAAGGCGCCGGCGACACGTCGGAATCCGGCAGAAAGCGGGTTCTGGCGGCGGGAGCGATCCGGGTCAGATCCAGCAGCGTCAGAAAGTCGATGGTTCCGAATTCGCGATCCCATGCCGGTGCGCCGCAGATTCTGGCTCCCACTGCAATATACGTCCTGAGCAGGCGGGGAACTTTAGCCTCTGCGGCTGCGTCGGCCGGAGGGCTGGGGGGAAGCCGATAGGCGGCGGCGGGGGCGGTGCGGAAGCCCGGATCGGCGAGGAACGGCTGGAGCTGGCGAGAGACGGACCAGCCTTCCCGCGGATCGCGCGAGTTCAGGGAGGAGCAGCCGATGAGATAGCGGAGGCGGTAATGGCGGGCATACCGGGCGATGCCTCTCCACAGGAGGGTAAGAACCTCGCTGGTGCGATGGTCGCGGTCAATGGACGCCCGGCCGAGTTCGAGCACTTCGCCGCGGATTCCGGCGAAGGGAGCGAAGTCAAACTCCTGCTGACTGTAGTAGCCGAGGTTATCCGCGGCGGTTGGCCCGGACTGCATTCGATAAGTACCGACGATGACGCCGCGGGAGCGGTCTTCGACGATGAGATGGTCGCAGAACAAGTCGAAATGATCCTGGTCGAGTCCGGTGCGATAAGAAGATTCCAGACCTTCTCCCAACTCGATGTTAAAGACCTTGAAGCGCAGGCGGCAGGCGGCCTCGCGATCCGCCCGAGATTCGGCCAGGCGAAGCTGATATTTCCCAAACGCGAGCGAAAGATGGGGGGTCGGGTCGGCTAAGGCAAGCGGAGCTACGCCACCTGCCGGGGCGTCGACAGGGGTTGCCAGGCCCGGAGCGAGCCGGCGCGGCAGTTGCACTCGTTTGAGGGTGAGCACGCGTTGATGTTGCGGCAAAGACGTGAACCGCCGCTTACGGATTGGAGAAAAGAACGCGAAATTCGAGTCAAGGCTGTATTGCAATGAGACAGGAGATCGCATCGGCAAACGCGGGAACGGAGGGAAACACTTTGTAACAATCGCCTTAATTTGTTATGGTATGCGCAGTTCAGTACGTTCCCTTGATCACTATTTGAAACACACGAGAGAATAAAAATGACACGCGAAGAGCTTATCGCTGCTGTAGATGAAGAAATCAGTCGCCTCGAGAAAGTCCGCGCTCTGCTGCAGAGTACCGGGGGTTCCCGCATTGCCACCCCTTCATTCGGCAATCGTCCCCGAAAGAAGCGTGTTCTGAGTGCGGATGCGCGCGCGCGCATTGCCGCCGCGCAAAGGCGCCGGTGGGCAAAACAGAAAGCCGCGCAGAGCCCCAAGAAGCAGTAGCCGGCCAGTTCCTGATTCCTAAGCCGCCGGAGCAGCTCAGGCAGAGGATGATTGCGGGCGCAGCTTCACGCGCACGACCGCCGTTGTGTCTCAGGCAACTTCGCGCGATATAGGTTCAAAGTGCCGCTCGGCCGTCAGAGGCCACGGCGCGGAGGGGATGACTTCGTTCAGTCCTGGCAGGGATCGCCGGAGCTACGGAGTCTCGCCTTTTTGTCCGGACTCTCCGATGAGGGAGACACTGCGCGCGCGCAGGACTCCCTACTTCCTCAGATAGGCATCCGTGCCGGCGATCCAGTCAGCGCGCGGGGGCGTGAAGATATCCAGGTCGACGGTGTCTTCCAGCGCCTCAGCTTTGTGCGGCATGTGCGACGGGATCACCAGAACTTCGCCGGCACTTACCGTGATGACCTGCCCGTCGCCCATGGTGAAACGCAGAGCGCCCTCGAGGATGTAGGTGATCTGCTCGTTCTCGTGGCTGTGCTCAGGCACGACGGCCCCTTTGCGCAGCAGCACGCGCGCCAGCATGGCTCGCTCGCCGTAGATGAACTGGCGATCGATGAGGGGATTCAGGTGTTCGAGGGGCATCTTTTCAAAGCCGATGTATTGCAGGTCATTTTGCCGGGACAAAATCGCCTCCTGCGCCAGCCACTCTCAACTCTGCAGCCGGTGCGCCTGCACTATCATAGGGCCCATGGAAACGGGACTGAAAGACCGCGTCGCCATCGTCGCGGGATCGAGCCAGGGAATCGGGCGGGCGACCGCGTTTGCCTTTGCCGCAGAAGGCGCATCTGTGGCGCTTTGCGCAAGGCGCGAAGCCGAATTGGAGAAGACCGCGGCCGAGATCCGCAGCCGGCACGGGGTGGAGGTTTTCACCCGAGCGTTCGACGTTGCCGACGATGGGGCGGTGCGGGCGTTCGTCGCGGCTGTGCACGAACGCTTTGGCCGCGTGGACGTTTGCGTGCCCAACGCCGGTGGGCCGCCAGCCAAGCCTTTCCTGGACACGACCCTGGAGGAATGGGAGCGCGCCTGGCAACTGAACCTGCGCAGCGCCATCGTCTTCGCCCAGTCCGTGCTTCCGGTTATGCAGCAGCAGCATTGGGGACGCATCGTCACCCTGACCTCGTACACAGTGAAGCAGCCGGTGCCGGAGCTGGTGTTGTCGAATACGATCCGCGCGGGAATGCTGGGGCTGGTGCGCTCTCTGGCCGGGCAGTTCGGACGCGACGGCATCACCGTGAACAATGTGGGCCCGGGCTTCACGGCGACGGACCGGTCGCGCAGCCTGATCGAGGGCAGAGCGAAGAACCGCAACCTCACTGTGGAACAGGTGCAGCGCGAACTGGAGCAGGAGATCCCGATCGGCCGCATGGCGACGCCGGAAGAGGTGGCTGCCGCGATCGTGTGGCTGGCTTCGGTGCCGGCCGCCAGCATCACGGGGCAGACGATCCTGGTGGATGGGGGCAGCTACAAGGGGATTTAGGAATGGATCGAACGAAAGGGATTGTGAATCCGTAGTTTTCCGATGGACTGCCCATCCTGCATGTCTTCGGAATAGAGGATCCTGCAGTCGGCGCCGATCGCAGACGCTAATACGAGGGAGTCGTAGATGTGATACCCGAATCGCTCCGCTCTTTTTAGCGCTTCCTCATGGACCTCGAGGGTAAGAGAGAGCGGAGGTCCACACAATTCTCGGATCGCCGAAAGCACTCCAGCGATGTCTTTCCAGGACAGATTCAGCTTCCGTCGGGCTACGGCAACCAGTTCGTTCAACACCTGGACGCTAACCAGGCCCCCGGCGAGCAGCAGTTCCTCGGCTACGGCCGTGCGCCGGTCTTCCCGCACCAGGGTATAGATCAGGACGCTGGTGTCGAAGAAGGCGTCAGCGGGCATTCGCCTCGCCACGATCAAAATGGAAGCCGGGGGGCAGTGGGCGGCGAAGCGATCGCAGCCGCTCGATGGCTCTTTCCCTGCTCCGATCGTGAGCAATCTCAAAACGTCCGCGATCGATAATGTTCACTTCGATCTGGTCGCCCTCTTTCAAAGCGAGCGCCTGGGTCACGGCAGCGGGTAGCCGGATGGCAAGGCTGTTACCCCATTTGGCGACACGCATCGAACGGCTCCTGGATATACATCCAACAGGAGTATATCATTGGCCGCTCCAGCGTGGTGTCCCGGAAGTTTCTTTCTCAACAGGAGGGACGAGCAACCGCAGATTCTTCTCTTACCACCCCCAAACTGAACGACGTTTGGGGCCCCGTGCGTTCAGAATGACAGCCGTAAGGGGTATAGGAATTTCAGGGACGGGACACTAGCCGGCATCGGGCCGCTTATATGGCGTTCGAATCCAGTGGCGGGCCTCGTTCAGGGCGCCGGCGGTATTGTCATTGGTCTGCAGCGCCTCCCGGTATTCCTGAATGGCGCGATCCCGCTGCCCGGTCAGATCGAAAATCTTCCCGACAGCAATGTGGCTCCAGACCTCCGTCCACCTGGGCTCATCGTCGCCGTTGAGCGAATCCCGGTAGGCGTTGACCGCAGCCTGGTAATTGCGCATGGTGAACAGCAGTTCACCGATGCGGTAGCTGGCGAGCGAGCTTTGCGGGTTGGACTTGAGCGCCTTCTGATACTCGGCGAGGGCTCCGGCCGAATCGCCCTGGGCTGCCAGTTGCTGGCCCTTCAGAATGGCCACCCGCACTTCGAGGTCGGGCGTGGTCTTGAGCACCCAGTCGTCGGGGTCGATGATGACCCGCCGGGGACGACCGAAGGTATCGATCACGTACTGCGAATCGGTGCCGACCACGTCGATGCGCTTATCGACGGTTTTGCCTTCGGTTTCCACCCGCAGATCGACCGGCATGTTGAACAGGTCCATGTCGCCCTGGATTTCGCCGATGGTGCGGAAGCCTTTGTTGTTGCCCAGCCGGTAGACCGCGTATTTGTCGGTGAACTCCGGGGCGCCGGTGCCGTCGAGCCACTCGGAAAAGAACGGGGTGAGCTGCTGCTGCGACTGGGCCTCGGCGAGGCGCTCGAATTCACTGGTGCGGATGCCCTTGTCTTTGTACTCCGTATTGACGGCGCGCAGAATCTTGTCGAAGCTGTCCTCGCCCACCTCCCAGCGCAACATATGGAAGACCAGCGCGCCCTTTTCGAGGGTCATCGACTGGAACTGGGGTGAGTAGGCCGGGAGTGTCCCGGCGCTGGAGAGCGGAATGGTGTCGTAGGCCAGCGCGCCGGCCGAAACATCCTGGATGGCGGACTTCAGGGCGCCGGCTCCGGCGTCGTCTTCCAGGTACATCAGCTCCGCGTAGCGGGACATGCCGTTGGTGATCCAGGCATCGTCCAGGGTGGCGGGGCTCACCTGGCTGCCCCACCACTGGTGGGCGATGGTGTTGGCGAGCAGGCGAAAATCGCTCTTGCCGCCGATATGCGATCCGGCCACAGCGGCAATCTCCGGGGCCCAGAAGGAAGGCACCGTGTCGTCGGGCAGCTCGACGACGTTCAGCTGCGTCGACTCGGGAATGCCAAAGGTGCTGGTGAAGTAGGCAAACTCCCGGAGCGCGGTGCCGGCATAATCCGCAGCGACGGCTTTGTGAGCCGCGGTCACATAGACGTGGATGTTCGGCGCGGCGCCGGAAACCGGCGGCTCAAATTTCCCGGCAATGATGGTTCCCGGGAAGCCTGGGCGGTCCCAGCGAAAATCCCACTCTTCTTCGCCGTTACCGGCGGGCTTGGGCTTTCCCTGGCTGCCGCTGCCGATGACGCGATAGCCCGACGGGGCCTTCATGTGGATGTCCGCGGTGAAACGATCGGTCATATAGCCGGCCATCGGGAACCAGCGCGCCGCGTAGAGCAGGTAGGTGATGGGATCGCCCACATAGGCGAGCTTCAGCCCCTCGACGGGACCGCCTTCTCCGCTCTGCAGTTCGCCGGAGTAGTGGAAGGTCCAGGTCACGGCCTGTCCTTTGGTCAAAGGAGTCGCAGGGGTGACGACCAGAGTCGCGTTGGGCCCGCGGGTGCCGTTCAGAGCCGCCCCGCCGGCATCGGTGACCTTATCGACACGCAAGGCCCCGTGAAGGTCGAAAATGGCCGTCGGCAGATCCTCCAAAGGCGTGAAAGTCACCTGGGTGGTGGCGTCCAGGGTGTGATCGCCGGGGCGGATTTCCGCGTCGATCGTATAAGCGGTGATGTTCAGCGTGGGTTTGGGGGCAGCGTTCTGCGCCGCACATGACGGAGAGAGCCAGCCGGCCAGGGTGGTGAAAAAGAGACCCAGGCCCAAAACCCCTGCCAAACGGAGCCGGCGCCGCCGGCCCAACCCACCATCCGTGCTGAATGTCCTCATGGAATCTGGCTCTGTCCTTCGTCGGTCGATCGTTCCCTCATCTTCTGGCAGGTTACCTGCGCCACCCGCTCGATGGCACTTTGTTCGCTGCGGAGCAACTCACCCACGCGGCGCAGGCCAGTCTGCATCCGGGCCCGGGCCTGTTCGTTCTCCAGCAGCAATCTCAGGTGTGAGACGACCTGATCGGCGGTAAAGTCACCCTGAATCAGTTCCGGTACGATGCGTTTTCCCGCGATCAGGTTCACCATAGCCACGTGAGGCACATCCACCACCCGCTTGGCGATGGCATAACTGACGGGTGAAATCCGGTATACCACGATAAAGGGGTTGCCGATCAGGGCGGCCTCGACGGTGGCGGTCCCGCTGGCGACGATGCTGGCCCGGGCATGGTGCAGGGTGGCCCGCGCATCGTCCACGAAGGCCATCCGGGGCGGGCGGCTGTGTTGCTTGAGCAACTCGGCCAGGACGCCTCGAATATGGTCCCGCTGGGGGCCGGTCAGCGTGGGAGCCAGGGGAATGAGGAACTCGGCATTGTCCCCCAGAAGGGCCGCGGCGCGGACCATCTCGGGCAGGTTCAGGCGGATTTCCTTGCCCCGGCTGCCCGGCAGCATACCGATCCAGGTCTTTGCGGGATCCAGCCCCGACTGGCGGGCGAATGCCTCGCGGCCGATGGTCGGCGGCGCAAGCTCGGCCAGCGGATGCCCCACAAACTCGGCCTCGACTCCGTGATCGTGGTAGAACCGCTCTTCAAACGGAAAGATGGTCAGCATCCGGTCGACGTAGCGCTGCACGCTGCGAATGCGGTATTTCTTCCAGGCCCAAAGTTGCGGGCTGACGAAGTAGATGACCGGCACCCCCTGCCGGTGGAGATGGCGCGCCAGGGAAAGGTTGACGTCAGGAAAGTCAATGAGGACGGCGACGGCGGGGTTTTGCTCAGCGATCGACCGGCGCAGCCGGCGGTATTCGCGGTAGATGCGCGGCATGTGGCGCACGACCTCGGTGATGCCCATGACGGCCACGTCTTCGGCGCGCACGATGGGCTGAAAGCCGAGGGCTTCCATGCGGCGGCCGCCCAGGCCGAAGAACTCCGCTTCCGGGCACGCCTGGCGCAGGGCGGCGATCAGCAGCGTGCCGTAGTGCTCGCCGCTGGCTTCTCCGGCGGAAAGAAAGATTTTTGGCGTTCCGTTGCCGTTCATGGATTGTTTGCTACTCTTCCGGCATGCTTATCCGACCTGACGTGCTGCTGCGACTGGAGTCGCTGCTGGTGCTGTCGGCCAGTGTGGTTGTGTACCGAACGGCATTCCACGGTCCCTGGTGGCTGTTCGCCGTGCTGTTTCTGGTACCCGATATTTCTCTGCTTGGATATGCGGCCCACGGGCGCCGGCGCCTCGCTGCCACCGTTTACAACACCGGTCACAACTATATTCTGCCTGCTGTGACGGGACTGGCTGGATGGGGGTGGGGCAGTCTGCGGGCGGAGCAGGTGGCAGGCATCTGGATCGCTCACATCGCCTTCGACCGGGTGCTGGGCTATGGCCTGAAGTTTTCCGGAGGATTTAAACCCACGCATATCCAGAGCGCGGCCGTGTATCTGGCTGCCGTGCCGGACCGGCTGACGGCTCGCTGAAGGATGCAAAGGCAGGGTTAGTCCGTTCCCAGGGCCAGCGAAGGGGTCAAGCCGCTGCCCGGCTCGCCCACTTCCTGGTCCTTGTACTGGAGCTGATAGAGCTTCCAGTAGATTCCGTGGAGGGCCAGGATCTCCTGGTGCGATCCCATTTCCCGCAGCTGCCCGCGATGCATGACCAGGATGACATCGGCGCGCTGCACGGTGGAGAGGCGGTGCGCGATGACGACCGAGGTGCGGCCCTCGACCATCCGCTCCAGGGCGGCGCGGACGCGGAACTCCGTATCGGTATCGACGCTGGAGGTGGCCTCGTCGAGGATGAGAATGCCGGGCCGATGGGCCAGGGCGCGGGCAAAGTTGATGAGCTGTTTCTGGCCCGTGGAGAGGCCGGCGCCGCGCTCGCGGAGCGGTTCCTGATAGCCCCCGGGGAGCGAGCGGATGAAGTCGTCGACGTTGACCTGCTCGGCGGCCAGATGCATGTCTTCGTCGGCGATTCCCTCGGTGCCCAGGCGGATGTTGTCCTGCACGGTTCCGCTGAACAGAAACGGATCCTGGAGCACGACGCCGAAGCGCTGGCGCAGGGCGGTCAGATCCTGCTCCCGCACATCGAGGCCGTCGACCAGGACCGCTCCGTGCTGGACGTCGTAAAAGCGCATCAGCAGGCTGGTGATGGTGGTCTTGCCGGCCCCGGTGTGGCCGACGATGGCGGCCGTCTGGTGGGGATCGATCGTAAAGGAGACGCCGCGCATCACCCACTCGATCTCGCCCATCGCCTCCAGCTCCGCCCGTGAGGCGGCGGCAATGGCCGCCTTGGTCTCGGCATCGAGGCGCTGGTAGGTGAACCATACGTTGCGGAACTCGATGCGGCCCGAACCGTCGCCTTTTTTCGGATTCTCCGGGGAGACGATCTCCGGCGGCGTGTCCAGCAGCTTGAAGACGCGCTCGCTGGCTGCCATGGCCGCCTGCAGGATGTTGTACTTCTCCGAGAGGTCCTGAATGGGGCGGAAGAACCGCTGCGCGTACTGGATGAAACCGACCAGGGTGCCCAGCAGCACGGCGTGGCGGAGAACGCCGCCGCCACCCACCCAGATGATGAGCGCGATGGCCAGGGAGCTGAGGAATTCGACCACCGGGTAATAGAGGGCGTAGGCCATGATGTTGTCTTTGTAGGCCTCGAGGTGGACCCGGTTCACGGCGGAGAAATCGCGAAACGCCCGCGCTTCGCGATTGAAGAGCTGGACCAGCGACATCCCGGTGACGTACTCCTGGGTGAAGGCATTGATGCGGGCAATGGCCACGCGGATCCGGCGGTAGGAATCCCGCACATATTTGCGGAAGATGCGCGTCGCGACCAGGATCAGGGGCAGGACGGCAAACGCGACCAGGGCCAGCCACCACTCCATGCGGACCATGACAAAGACGATCCCGGCCAGGACAAATATGTCTTCAAAGATGGCGAAGACGCCGGAGGTAAACATCTCGTTCAGGGCGTCCACGTCGGTGGTGAGGCGGGTGACCAGGCGGCCGACGGGGTTGCGGTCGAAGAAGCCGATGTGCATCCGCTGCAGGTGGCGGAAGATCTGGCTGCGCAGATCGAACATGACTTTTTGTCCGGTCCACTGCATCAGCCAGGTTTGCAGGGCCTCCAGCACGTAGCTGAAGATGAGGGCTCCCAGCCAGATCAGCGTGAGCTCGGTAATGCCGTTCCAGGCGCCGCCATTGGCGTACGGCGCGAGCCACCCGGCAACCCAGGGATGTCCCTGGACGCCACGCGCGGCGGCAGCAGCGGCGGCAGCCGGGGTCTTCTGCACGGCGGGCGTCAGATACAGGTCGATTGCAACCATGGTCAGGTAGGGACCCAGGACATCCGCGGCAGCTTTGAGCACAATGGCCACAATGGAGATGATCGCGGCCCATTTATAGGGGAAGAGATAGCGGATCAGCCGTCCCATCAGCCGGCTGTCATAGGCCTTGCCGACGATGTCGTCTTCCTGTCCGGTGGACGAACGCGGCGGGGCGGGGGCCTGCTCTCGCTTGTCGGACCGAACATTGGATTCCGGAGGAGGCATACGTCCATCTCCATCTTACCGGCAGCAGAAAGAGGAGGGCGGGAGCGGCGGACTGGGGCGGCCCAGGGCAGGGGCGCGAGGGGTTGCGGGCAGCGCCGCTTCCATGCTTGACATCTTTCGCGCGAGCAAGCAAACTGCGCCTACAGGCAAAGTGCCGCCGAAAGCGCCGCGATTCGCAAAGCGAGGAAGGGCATTTGACAGGACAGCAGGCAAGCCGCATCACCTATACTCTGGATTCCTCGCTGGACAGCGTGAACAAAGTCGAGCAGACCGCCGAGCAGATGGCGCGCAAGGCGGGAGTGGACGAGGACGACATCTTCCGCATCTCGATGGCCGTGCGCGAGGCGGCGGTTAACGCGGTGCTGCACGGGAACGCCTACGATCCGGACAAGCGCATGACCGCAAGCTTTGAAAATACCGGCGCGGATCTGGTCATCCGGATCACCGACGAAGGCAAGGGTCTCGACCCCGCCACCCTCCCCGATCCTCTGGCCCCGGAGAATTTGCTGCGCGGCTCGGGCCGCGGCATCTTCCTCATTCGCTCCTTTATGGATGAGGTACACTTCAGGCAACTGCATCCCGGAACCGAGCTGACACTGATCAAGCATCTGGGAGCCGCTCCAACCGGCGCCTAATTTCCGCACCATTTGTTTTCCAAGGAGGAATTCTCGTGAGCATGAAAATCAGTACCCGTCAGGTGGACGGGGTGACGATTCTGGATCTGGGCGGTCGGATCACCCTCGGCGAGGGCAGTGTGCAGTTGCGTGATTCGGTCCGCGACCTTCTGGCCAAAGGGCAGAAGAAGATTCTTCTCAATCTGGGCGATGTGAACTACATCGACAGCTCGGGGATCGGCGAGCTGGTCAGCGCGTACACCACCGTCCGCAACCAGGGCGGCGAGCTGAAGCTGCTGAACCTGACCCGCAAGGTCCACGACCTGCTGCAGATCACGAAGCTCTACACCGTTTTCGACGTGAAGGACGACGAAGCGAGCGCGATTGCTTCCTACGCGCACGCCTGAAGTCGTTGGGGCACTCTGTGAAAAAGGCTGCCGTGCGGCAGCCTTTTTCCGTCCGCGGCCTATTTCTCTGTGAGGCCTCGCTCTTTGAGCATGGCCCCGATCTCCGGCGCCCGTCCCCGCCAGGCTTCGTACATCTTCTCCAGATCTTCGGTATTGCCGCGCGAGAGCACCATCTGCCGGAAGCGGTCGCCGTTGGCGCGCGTCAGGCCACCGTGCTCTTCGAACCACTGGTACGCGTCATCGTCCAGCATTTCCGTCCATTGGTACGCGTAATAGCCGGCCGAATATCCGTTGGCCCAGATGTGCAGGAAGTAGGTGGAGCGGTAGCGCGGGGGCACATCGGACAGCGCTACATGCGACTTCTCCAGGGCCGCCTTTTCGAAGGCATCGACGTTCTGGAGCGGCAGTCCTGCCGGCAGGGTGTGCCACTGCATATCCAGCATGGAGGCAGCCAGCAGCTCCGTCAGCGAATAGCCCTGGTTGAAGTCCCGCGCCTTCCGCATCTTCTCCGCCAGCTCCGCGGGCATGGGTGCGCCGGTCTTATAGTTCTTCGCGTAATAATTAAAGACCGCCGGATATGTCGCCCAGTGCTCGTTGAACTGCGAGGGAAACTCGACAAAATCCCGCGGCACGTCGGTCCCGGATAAAGAGGGATACTCCACGTTGCTCAACATGCCGTGCAGCGCGTGGCCGAACTCGTGGAACATCGTCCGCACGTCGTCGGCGCTGATCAGCGCCGGCTCACCGTGCGCAGGCTTCTGGAAATTCGCGACGTTGTAGACGACCGGCAGATTCCCGAGCAGACGGCTCTGATCCACGAAGCTCGACATCCAGGCGCCGCCATTTTTGTTGTCACGCCTGAAATAGTCGCAGTAGAAGAGCGCCAGCGGCTTGCCATCGGCGTCGTGCACCTCGAAGACCCGCACATCCGGCTGCCAGACCGGGATATCTTTCTGCTCGGTGAAGGTCAAGCCGTAGAGTTCGTGCGCCGCATAGAAGACGCCGTTCTCGAGCACATTGTTGACCTCGAAGTACGGCCTCATCTGCGATTCGTCCAGATCGTACTTCGCTTTGCGCACCTGCTCGGCGTAGAAGTTCCAGTCCCACGGCTGGAGGGTGAAGCCGCCGTGCTGCCGATCGATCAGCGCCTGAATCTCCTGGCCCTCGGCCTTCGCTTTGGCCGTGGCCGGCGGGATCAGCTCGTTCAGGAAGCGCAGAACCGCGGCGGGCGTTTTCGCCATCTGGTCCTGCAAGACCCAGGCGGCATAGTCAGGGAACCCCAGCAGCTTCGCCTTCTCCGCCCGCAGCTGCGCCAGGCGGGCCACGACCGGCCGCAGATCGTCGCCGGGCTGCTCGGCGCGCGTCCAGCTCCTGTCGAAAAGCGCCTGGCGCGTCGCGCGGTTGCTGAGGTCCGTCAAGTCCGGCTGCTGGGTTGTGTTCTGCAGGGGAAGAATGTAGCCCTCCACCTTGCGGCCGGCGGCGGCCTGCGCGGCGGCGGCCATCTGCGCATCGCTCAGGCCGGCCAGCGCCGCCCGGTCCGTCGTGGTGTAGGCCGCTTTCTTGGTCGCTTCCAGCAGGCCGCGCGAGAACTCGTCCTCCAGCTTTGAAGCCTCTTCATTCAGCTTCTTCAGCTTGTCCTTATCGGGTTCGCTGAGAGCCGCGCCCGCATGGACGAACTCGTCATACGTGATCTTCACCAGCCGCTGACTCTCGGGGTCCAGAGGCAGCGTTTGCCGCTGGTCATGGAGGGTCTTCACGCGCGCGAACAGCTTCGCGTTCAGGTAAATCGAATCGTAATTGGCGGCCAGCTTCGGAGCCAGCTCACGCTGCACGTTTTGCAGATAGGGATCGGTATTCGCGCCGGTGACGCAGTTGAAGGCCGCCTGCGCGCGCTGCAGCAGCTGCCCGGTCTTCTCCATCGCGACGAAAGTGTTCTCGAAGGTCGGCGGCGCGGGATCGTCGGCGATGGCCAGGATTTCCTTTTCCTGGTCTGCCATGCCTGCCTCGATGGCCGGCTGATAATCCGAGTCCTGGATGCGGTTGAAGGGCGGCGCGTGGAACGGCAATGAACTTGGCGCGTAGAAGGGATTCTCCGGCCCGAAGGCCGCGGTCTGAGATGAAAGTGTCTGAGTCATGAGGAAAATGGCGGCCGCAAAAGCACTCGCGGCGAAAAACAGTCGTTTCTGAATCAAGCAGTGGCCCCCAGATCGATCACAACGACCGGAAGGGGCATTCTAACGCCAGCCCGCGGGGCTGACGGTCGTTTCGGCCTTGCACCGGGTCTATCTCTTCAGCAGATCGATCGGCTCATCGAAATCGGTGGCACGGAAATACTTCGCCAGTGCGGGATGCCGCCGCTCGACGGCTCGATACATCTCCCAGGCGACCTTGCGATAGGAGAAATGTCCCTGGGGTCCGGATCGCAGCTCGGAGATGTACAGCGCCTCGGCGAAATCCATCTTGAACAGCGCGCGATTTTTCGTCCCCAGCGGCAGCACATACTGCGCCGAGGCGGCTGCTTCCGGAGCCGAACCGGCAACGAGCGTTCGATAGGCCGCATGCGCCACGCGGACTGCCTCTTCGTAGATCGGCTGCACGCCTGCTTCGGGCACGCCCTCCGGAATCGCATAACCGTGATCCGCCGTGAAGCTTTGCAGCACCTGCACGCAGCGGCGATGCCGATGCATATCGCGGAAGCCGCCGATGTCCATGAGAATGTCGAAGCGCAGCGCGTGCCCGGAGGCAAATTCGCGCAGCAGCTCGTCGTGGCGGCCGCGATGGCGGATGCCCAGGTCGACGATCTCGCCGCGCCGTGTCTCGCTCAGGGCCGCGACGTGCCGGTGAATCTGCCGGTAGGAATAGTGGCACTGTCCGTAGAGCAGCGTCGTGGCCAGCTCCACCTCGAGCGATTCCACGTCATCGACCAGGTCCACCAGCGGAGCGTCGTCCATCGGTTCGCCGCGGAGCAGTTCCGCCGCCGCCTGGGCCAACTCGGCACGCGTGCGCTGCTGGTAGTCATTGGGCGCGGCATACTTGACCAGCGTCGGCGCGGTCTTCACTTCGCGGGTCAGGAGGGCGGCCGCCCGCTCGCCCAGGGCCGGATCCAGAGCCGCAATCTCCCGCTGGAGGGCGGCCAGTTCATCGCCGTGCACATTCCAGGCCGCTCCGGACGCCGCGGCCTGCAGCTTCTCTCCCAGCTGCCGCACTTCGGCCACGGGACTGGAGAGCAGCCGCGAAATCTGCGTCTCCAGCGTGCGCGCATTCACGATTTGTCCCAGCGAGGTGTTGGTTGCCAGGGGGAGCAGATACCGCGCTACGTCAAATGCCCGCGCCCGCAGCGTGCGGTCGTAGCTCTCCTGCTTCATCTCTTCGGGCTTGCGGACCTGGTCCTTCAGCGAAGCAAACACGGCCTCGGAAACGCTGTGATAGCTCGCGAAAAGATGCTCAACCGTATCCCGGAAGAGATCCGCCGAGCCGGCGTCCGCGGCGAACCCCGGCATGTACCAGCCGCTTTTGCGAAAATTCTGATACCGCGTCGACCGCTCCTGCCCATCCCACCGCTGCTCGTCCACCAGCACGATTGCGGCCAGCAGCGACAGCCTCTCGATGGCGAAGGCCACATGGGCGAGGTCGGCGATGGAGCGATGCCCGTACTGGAAATAAAACGTATTCAGAAACTGCTCGGCCCGCTGGCTGCTGATTTCCCGCAGTGACTCCTTCATCGACAGCGCGGAGCGCGAGTACTTCGCCATGGCATACGCCAGCACCTCGGGATCCGCACCGTGCACCGCGAACACTTCGGTCTGATTGTCGCGGCGCTCTGCGGGTCCCGCGGCCGGCTGCACCGGGGCTGGAGGAGTTTCCGTCATGGGAGGCATGCTGGCATGCTAAACCTAACGCCTGCGGAATTCGCCGCCGGTGTCTTCGGAACCAAGGGCGTCAACGGGCTCGGCCGATGGCGCGATTGTTATCTCCCTGAAAAGAAAAGAGCGAGTACCATAAGGATTGTTTTCGGCCGGATTCTGCCCCGGATCGGCCCGGTTGCATGAATAAGATCCTGTCTACGACCGAACACCGCCCCTGGCCCCTTCCCAAGTCTCCCTGGGTCATGACCCAGCGGTGGAACGATCTGCTGTTTGCCCACTGGCCGCTGCCCGCCACCGAACTCAGCCACCTGATCCCGGAAGGGCTGTCCATCGATGTTTATGACGGGTCGGCGTGGGTGGGCGTCGTTCCGTTCTGGATGGACCAGGTGCGGGTGCGCGGAATCCCGCCGATTCCCGGCGCGAACCGCTTCCCCGAACTGAATCTGCGCACGTATGTGCGCGAGCGGCATACCGATCAGCCGGGCGTGTATTTCTTTTCGCTGGACGCCGCCAATCCCTTTGCCGTCGCGGCCGCGCGTATGCTCTATCGACTTCCCTACTACTGGGCGCGGATGAAGATTGCTCCCGCGGAGGAACGGACCACCTTCCACTACAGCAGCGAACGGCTGCTCACGCGCAATCCGGCGCGCCTGATCACCCGATATCGCAGCCTGGGAAAGCCGTGCGTGAAGGGGGGTCTGGAAAGCTTCCTGACGGATCGCTATGTTCTTTTTACGGCGACGCGACGCGGCCACCTGTCGCGGGTCAACATTCACCACCTGCCGTGGCCCCTGGAGCTGGCCGAGGCGGAATTCGAGGTCAACACACTGCCTCAGGCCCACGGCATTCGTCTGCCAGACACAAAGCCTCTGCTGCAATACAGCCGCGAGCTGGTCGTCTACATCTGGTCCCTCGAAGCCCTGCCCTCTCTCGCGGGACGCCACGCGCCCGCTCCGGTGCCCGCCGCCGGCTCGGGATGAGGTGCGCTCGCATGGCCAGTCGATCCGACACGATTCATCAGCCGCTCGAGGTTCCGCTGCGCGATGCGGCCCTTACCGACACCGGCAGCCGGTATCCGTTGGGCCAGGCGGATGGCTGCGGTAGGCTATAGCCATGCCGTCACTTCAGGGAAGAACCGCTCTGGTCACCGGAGCCTCGCAGGGCATCGGCCGCGCCTGCGCGCTGGCGCTGGCGAAAGCCGGAGCGCGGGTCGCGCTGGCCGCGCGCAACGAAGATAAGCTGAACCAGGTCGCCGCGGAAATCGCCTCGCAGGGCGGAGCCGCCGCGGTATTCTCGCTGAATCTGAGCAGTGAAGACTCCATTAAAGCCTGCGCCAAAGCGGCCATCGCCCATTTCGGCAGCATCGAAATCCTGGTCAACAATGCCGGCATCACCCGCGACACGCTGGCGCTGCGGATGAAGCGCTCCGACTGGGACGAGGTCCTGCAGACCAACCTCACCGGCACGTTTCTGATGACCCAGGCCATGCTGAGCCCCATGCTCAGGGCTCGCTGGGGGCGCATCATCAACATCACCAGCGTGGTCGGGGAAACGGGGCAGGCCGGGCAGGCCAACTATGCCGCCAGCAAAGCCGGGCTCATCGGGCTCACGAAATCGCTCGCCCGGGAGCTGGCCTCGCGCAGCATCACCGCCAACGCCGTGGCTCCTGGCTACATCGAAACCGCTATGACCGCGGTTCTCGATGAAAAGCAGCGGACGTCCATGCTGGCCCAGATCCCGCTCGGCCGCGCCGGCTCGGACGCCGATATTGCGGGCGCGGTCTGCTTTCTCGCCTCCGACGAGGCGTCCTATATCACCGGGCACGTCCTCGACGTGAACGGCGGCATGTACATGGGCTAATCGGCACTCCTGGCAATCGCTATGAAGATTCTTACCGCGGACGAAATGCGCGCTGTCGATCGGGTCACCGCGGAGCGCTTCGGCGTCGACTCGCTCGACCTGATGCGCTCGGCCGGAGCCGCCGTCGCGCGCTTCGTGCTGCGCGAATTTCCGGAGAGCCGCCCTGTCGCCGTGCTCTGCGGCAAGGGCAATAACGGGGGGGATGGCTTTGTCGCGGCGCGGGAGCTGGCCAACGCCGGATGCGACGTGCGTGTCCTGCTGCTCGGGCGTCCCGCGGATCTGAAGGGCGATGCCAAAGCCGCGTTTGGCGCCATGGGGCTGGTGCCGGTGCTGGCGCCGGATGACGCCGCGCTGGCCGCACCCGAAGTTGAGACTCTGCTTACGTCGGCCGGCCTGCTGATCGACGCCGTGGTCGGCACCGGCTTCACGCCGCCTCTGCGCGGAGTGGCCGCGACGCTGCGGGACCGGGTGAATGCGCTCGCGACCCCCGTGGTTGCCGTCGATCTGCCCTCCGGCTGGGACGCCGACTCGCGCGAGATCACCGTCGAAGGAGCCTTTCGCGCCAGCGCCGTCGTCACCTTCACGGCGCCGAAGCTGGCCCATGTGAGCGGCAATCTCACCGGGAGCGCGACGGGACCCATCGTGGTCGCGCCGATCGGATCGCCGGACAAGGCGATTACTTCCTCGACTGGGCTCACCTGGGCCGGCTCGTCGAAGACCCTGACGGAGCAGCCCCGCAGGCCTGACTCCAACAAAGGTCTTTATGGCCATGTGCTGGTCGTGGCGGGCAGCCGCGGCAAATCCGGCGCGCCGGCCATGGCGTCTCTCGCCGCGCTGCGAGCCGGAGCCGGTCTGGTCACGGCCGCTGTCCCGGAGTCGATCCTGCCCTCCGTCGCCGCGATCACGCCGGAGCTGATGACGTTTCCGCTCCACGAAGGCCCTCGGGGCGAGGCGGATGTGTCGAATCTGCAACCGAATGTTCTGAAGCGCCTGACCGAGCGCGCTACCGTGATCGCCATGGGACCGGGGCTGGGAACGGAACCGGAAGCCTTTGTGCTGGGCCTGATCGACAAGACTCAGATCCCGCTGGTCCTCGACGCCGACGCGCTCAACATCCTGGCCCAACACGCGGAGAAGCTCGACGGCCGCAGGCGCACCATGGTCCTCACGCCGCATCCGGGAGAAATGGCCCGTCTGGCCGGCATCAGCACGAAAGAGGTTCAGGCCCGGCGCGAGCCGCTGGCGCGGGAATTCGCCATGAAGCATCACGTCACGCTGGTTCTCAAAGGCTGGCGCACCCTGATCGCGCATCCCGACGGCCGCATCGCTGTCAATACCACCGGCAATCCCGGCATGGCCAAGGGCGGCAGCGGCGACATTCTCACCGGGATCGTGGCTGCCATCCTTGCGGAGCATCCCGAGCATCCGGACCAGGCGGTCGAAGCCGCCGTCTACCTGCACGGACTGGCGGCCGACTTCGCTCTCAGCGAGGAGGACGAGCACACCCTTCTGGCCACCGACACGATTGGTCATCTTTCTCGCGCTTTTCACTTCCGTCCCCGGGATGAAGGGGGCTATGTTTGGGTAGAGGGAATTCCTTCCTCCGCGGCGAGGGACCGATGACGCAGACAGCCGAGTTGAGGACCTGGCAATTCGAGAGCCACAGCGGGAAAGAAACGATCGCCGTCGGCCACCGCATCGCCGCGATGCTGGTTCCGCCGAAGTTTCTCATCCTGCGCGGCGACCTGGGGGCGGGTAAGACCACCCTGGTGAAAGGGATCGCCGAAGCGCTGGACGCCGCCGAGCCCGACGAGGTCACGAGCCCCACCTTCACCCTGATCCACGAATACGAGGGAACGCGCAGCGTGGACGGCCGGCGCGAGCCGGTCATCCTGTATCACCTGGACCTGTATCGGATCCAGAATGAGCGCCAGCTCGATTCTCTGGGTCTGGACGACCTGTCCAGTCCGGACAGCCTGGTTCTCGTGGAGTGGGGCGAGAAGTTCCCCAGCGTCCTCAAGCGGAGCCAGGGCGAGATCGAAATGCGCACCACGGGGGGCGACTCGCGCAGCATCACCTTCAGTCTGAAGGACTGAACCCGGCAGCCAGGCGGGACCTTAGAAGTGGTGAATCCGCTCCGGCTGCGGCACGTCGACCGGCCGCGCGGCTTCCCTCTCCAGCGAGCGGCTCACCAGATCGCGCGACCCCAGCCCGACGGCGAGCGATAACGCCAGCACGATCCCCCCAAACAGAATTCCAAAGCCCAGCTCCACGATCTCGCCGCCCAGAGCCAGGTGGTCCAGCACCATCGCGCCGGTGAGGACCAGGATCATCCAGCGCACGCCCATGCTCAGCAGCCGGGCGTAGCTCAGGTTCAGGTTCACTCCGGTAATCAGCACGCTGCGCGAGACGAAGCGCGCGAGCACGTTGCCTGCGAGCAGCAGGACGGCGGCGCCCACAATCCGCGGCACATAACCGAGGATCCATGCGGAGACGATGTGTTCCGACGTGCCGGCTTCGAAAGCGGAGACGCCCACCATTACGCCCGCCGTGACAAAGCACCAGAACACCACGCGGCTGACCAGCATGGAAGGCGTGGCCCGCGGCGACCATTCGGCAATGGCATTCGCCCCGAGGCTCATCCGCTCATCGAAGCGGAACAGCTTCAGAAGCTGGCGAACCACCAGCGCCAGCAGCCAGCCGATGAGAAGAAAAAGCAGGAAGGCCACGATAAACGCGAGGATTCCCGGCAGCAGCGTCGCGACCTGGTTCATCACCCGGACCATCGACGAATGCAGCGATTGTTCCACCTGCTCCCACATAGTCTTCTCCTTTCGATCGCGCTAAGGATTGAAGCGATCCGGCCATCTCCACCGGGACAACAGGTACGGCTTCTTTTCCTCCCACGCGCGGGCCAGTTGCTCCTGGCGCTGTTCCAGCGCAGCGCCGTTCAATTGCGAAACTTCCTGGATGTACGAAGCCACCCAACCGAGATAAAGCGGGGTGAGGGCGCCCAGCAGATGCACCCGGCTGATGGTGCGCAGCCGGTACGCCAGTGCAAAGTCGTAGACAATGCCGGCCCACAGCTCGTCCGGCATGCGGAACTGCTCCGGCGCCACGCGGGCCAGCCGGCGCAGCTCGAGCAGCACGTTGGGGGGCAGAATGAGCCGCCACACTTCGTCGAGATTGCGCGACCCCAGCAGGAACGAATCCAGCATGGGCTGGGGATCGACCGGCTGCCCGTCGGGACGCTCCGGCGGAGCGTTGCCCCACGCCGGGGTCGACTGCGAACCGCGTATCCGCTGCCAGTGGGGCGCGGACTGCTCTATCTCCTGAAAGAGCGAACCGACAATCTGACCCAGCACCGCGCTGAGCTCCAGCCCTTCCGCCGCGACCCGATGATGCACGTCGACGTGCACCTGGCCGACCGTCTGTTGGGGAAACTGCGTGGCGGCCACCGTGACCGGCCACAGCAGGGTGGGCCCGGTTCCGTTCGACGCGGCGCTCTGACGCAGAAAATGAGCGCACATGGCGCCGGACGCGGCGAAGTCGAAGGCAATCGGATAATGGATCCGCTTCCCGAACAAAACCCGGCTCAGCGGCGAAAGAATGCCGGTATTGATCAGCCCCTCATAGCGGCCGGCGGGATAAATGGGCATGGCCACCACACACTGCCGGTCGAGAACCGCATAGGCGAAGAGCTGAAGGACGTGCGTCTGCAGCGCTGCCAGATCGGACCCCAGAACAATGCAGCCACGCGCGTTGAGAGAGGCCGCCAGAGCCAGGACGGCTCGCTGCTGAGCCGAAACTCCTGACCAGAACTCGCCGCTCACCGACCCCAGCGACGTGTAGGGGAGCAGAGAAACCCGCGTCTTTTCGGCGCTGTCTTGTTCCACATCACCTGCGGGGGAGACGCCGTTTTCTCCCGCCCAGGCGAACACGATACGCAGGGACGACAACCCCGATCCCAGCTCCGCCACGATCGCTTCCGCGCGCACGCGCAGCTCTTCCGGCGCCACGGTTCCGGCAATGCCCACCACCAGGTCGACGGAGCCGATCCGTTCCACCTGCCGTTTTGTCTCTTCTGAAAATTCGATGGCCGCCATTCCGGTCTCTCTTCTCACAAAGGCAGCGACAGGATGCCATGCAGCGGAATCCGAATCCACGCCGGACGATTGTTCAGCTCGTACACCAGCTCATACAGTGCCTTGTCGAGCATATAGATTTCCAGCAGAGCCTGGAAATCGTTCGGCGCCTCCGGAACCATGGGGGCACCCATCACGGCCTCGCGATAGGCGCGCAGGAATTCATCGGACACCGACGACTCCCAGAGCCGCGCCCAGGATTCCAGCTGGACATAATCCTCGGGACGGCGGGTAGTGTACTTCGTCAGGGCCACAAACGCCGCATAGCTGAACGAGCGCAGCATGCCGGCGACGTCTTTCAGCGGCGAATACCTGGCCCTGCGCTCGGCCAGGGGCCGCGCCGGCTCACCTTCAAAATCGAGAATGACAAAATCCCCGCGCGAGCGCAGCACCTGTCCCAGATGGTAATCGCCGTGAATGCGGATCCAGCGCCCGGGGTGACGCAGGGTTGCCGGCGCGCGAAATTTCGCCAGCAAAGAGCCGCGCCTGCTCAGAACCAGCCCAGCCGCTTCGACGACGTCGTCGGGCAGCCGCGACAGATTTGTTTTCAGCAGATCGAAGGCATGCGCGGCATGGCCCGCCAGGGTGTCGCGCGCCAGCTCCAGC
This sequence comes from Acidobacteriaceae bacterium, assembly GCA_036269135.1. Lineage (GTDB taxonomy): Bacteria > Acidobacteriota > Terriglobia > Terriglobales > Acidobacteriaceae > Palsa-343. The sequence goes on along the minus strand of DATASQ010000007.1, from coordinate 8,247 downwards.
GCTTCGGAGCCGGGCTCGACCGGCGCAAACGCCTCATCCCTGCCCGAGGCAAGGGCCAGGTGCATCTCCGCCGTGCGCCGCCCCAGGGTTGCGGCGGCATCCAGATAAAAGCCGGCGTGTTCCCGCGCCGCCGTTCCCCCCACTCCCGGCGCATGCGCTCCTGTGTCCCGCAAGCGCGCCGAGGCGGTGCTCTCGTAATAGCGATCCAGCTCCTCGAGCGTCCATTGCCAGCCGTCGCCCTCGTTTGGAACCAGTCCCTGCAGCAGCGCCAGCGTGGCCGGCTCCTCATCGCCATGCCGCACTTCAATGCAGCCGCCGTAGGGGGCGATGTTGGGGAAACGCGCCTTCTCGGTGAGAAACCGCCCGATTTCCACGTCGGGATTCACGCCGGGCTGCTGCCGGCGGAACAGCTTCATGATGAGCCGATCGCCGAAGATCGCCGAAGTATTGCTCTGCTCCGCGCTGCTCAGCCGGGAGGACAGCGGATGGGTTCCGCGCAGCGTCGACAGCACCGAGCTGGCCACGCCCACCAGCACGCCGTTGCGCGTCCGCAGCTCTTGCCCGTCGGCGATCAGATCCAGCAGCGCCGCCGGCACGCTCGCCCGCAGCATGCCTTCGTGCAGAATGCCGGTCAGCGTGGCGGATCCCACGGCAGCGACGATCTGCTGCGGAGCCGACTCCCGCAGCGCCGTTGCCGCTTCGCCAAAGGTCATCGCCAGAGAGACCAGCCAGCTGTCCGGCTCTCCGTCGACATAATCAAGCCTGACCCACAGCAGCGCGGCATGATCTTCGTCAAAGAGCACCGAGTCGGTGATCTGGGTGCGCACGATCGTCCGCGATTTCCCGCCGAACCAGCGTTGCCGCTGAATATAGCCGCGCAGCATTTCTTCCAGCCGCCGCACGCCGTCGCCGGAAAGAAGGCTCTGCCAGTCGCGCTCGCCTTCCACATAGAAGGCCTGGTCGGCGTCTCCTGACGAAGGCGCGGCCGCGGTCAGCGAGGGCTGCAGTTCCAGCCACAGGAACCCATACGGGCCCAGCGAGAGCCAGTAGGGCGCCCGCGTGATTGGGGGGAACTCGACATAGCCCAGCATCTCGACCGGCGTCATACCTTCCAGCTCGGATAAATCGAGCTGCACCGGCTGCGCAAAGCGCGAAAGATTCGCCACGCAGAGGACCGTGGCCTCCGGGCTCTGCCGAATATAGGCGAGGATCTTCCGGTTCGCAGGCTCCAGGAACCGCAGCGATCCGCGCCCAAAGACCTGGAACAGCTTGCGCAGCGCGATCATGTTGCGCATCCAGTTCAGCAGCGAGGAGGGGTCATTCTGCTGCCCTTCAACGTTGATGGCCTCATAGCCCCATACCGGATCCATGATGACCGGGCTATAGAGCCTGGCCGGATTCGCCCGCGAGAAGCCGGCGTTTCTGTCGGCGGTCCACTGCATGGGCGTGCGCACGCCATTGCGGTCGCCCAGATAGATGTTGTCCCCCATCCCAATCTCATCGCCGTAGTAAAGGATGGGCGTTCCGGGAAACGAAAACAGAATGCTGTTCAGCAGCTCGATGCGCCGCCGGTTGTTATCCACCAGGGGCGCGAGGCGGCGGCGAATGCCGATGTTGATCCGCATGCGCGGATCGGCGCTGTAGGCCAGATACATGTAATCGCGCTCGTCGTCGCTCACCATCTCCAGCGTCAGCTCGTCGTGGTTGCGCAGGAAGAGCCCCCACTGGCAGTTGTCCGGGATGGCCGGCGTCTGCGCCATGATGTCGGTGATGGGCAGCCGGTCCTCCTGGCGCAGCGCCATGTAAATGCGCGGCATCAGCGGGAAATGAAAGGCCATGTGACATTCGTCGCCGTCGCCGAAATAGGGACGCACATCGGTGGGCCACTGGTTGGCCTCCGCGAGAATCAGGCGGCTTTCGAAGCCTTCGTCGATGGCGGCACGCATGGCCTTGATGACAGCGTGCGTCTCCGGCAGATTCTCGCAGTTGGTGCCGTCGCGCTCCACCAGATACGGAATCGCGTCGATACGCAGCGCGTCCGCACCCATATCCAGCCAGTAGCGCATCACCTTCAGCACTTCTTCCAGAACCGCGGGGTGGTCGTAATTCAGATCGGGCTGGTGGGAGAAAAAGCGGTGCCAGTAGTAGGCCTGCGCCACAGGATCCCAGGTCCAGTTCGACTTCTCCGTATCGGTGAAGATGATCCGGGCATCTTTGTACTTCTGGTCCGTGTCGCTCCAGACGTAGAAGTTTCGGTCAGAGGAGCCGGGCGGGGCGTGGCGAGCGCGCTGGAACCAGGGATGCTGGTCCGAAGTATGGTTGATGACCAGCTCGATCATGACCTGCAGCCCGCGATCGTGCGCCGCGTTCAGAAACCGCTGGAAATCCTCCAGCGTTCCATAGCTGGGGTTGACGCTCATGTAATCCGAAATGTCGTAGCCGTCGTCGCGCAGCGGCGAGGGGAAGAACGGCAGGAGCCACAGGCAGGTCACGCCCAGATCCTGGAGATAGTCCAGCTTCTCCATCAACCCCTGGAAGTCGCCCAGACCGTCGTTGTTGCTGTCGAAGAAGGCCTTGACGTGGATCTCGTAAATGATCGCGTCTTTGTACCACAGCGGATCGGCCGCGCTGCCCGGTTTGCGCACAATGATCTGGGGGTCCGGCATCGGGGTCAGGAGCGCCTCACTGGTAGTAGTCGAAATCTTTTTCGGAACGCACTTTGCGGAGCACGCGGAACAGGTGCGCCGGCATCCGGTCCGGGGCCAGCTCAACGTAATTGCGCGAACCCTGCCACAGGTAGCGAACTCCCGTGAGCGCATCCAGCACCTGGAAGCTCTCGTCCGGACGCAGACGCAGCCGCTCCAGATCGAGCGTCACCCATCCCGACTGCCGGTGAAAGTAATCGAGATTCACGATGGTCAGGATCGCGTTGTTCCCTTCCCGGCTGGTCTTGCTGTAAGCGATCAGATAGGGGTTGTCGGTGGAATGGAAGAACAAATCGTGACTGGCGTGCAGAGCCGGATTCTCCCGTCGGGCGCGATTCACCGTCGCGATCACGCCGGCAATGCTGTGCGGGGCGTTCAGGTCCCAGCCGCGAATCTCATATTTCTCTGAGTTCAGATACTCCTCGCTGCCTGGACGGAGCGGCTGATTCTCGCCGAGCTCAAACGCCGGTCCGTAGATGCCGTAGTTCGGCCCCAGCGTGGCCGCGAGCACGAAGCGGCACAGGAATGCGGGCCGGCCGCCGACCTGCAGCGCCTCGGGCAGAATATCCGGCGTGTTCGGCCACAGGTTGGGGCGCATGAACTCGCAGGCCTTCCCTTTCGTCAGCTCGGTCAGATACTCCGTGATCTCCTGCTTGGTATTCCGCCAGGAGAAGTAGGTGTACGACTGCGAGAAGCCCACTTTGGCCAGGCGCTGCATCACGCGCGGCCGGGTGAACGCCTCCGCCAGGAAGAGCGCGTCCGGATAATCGCGCTTCAGCTCGGCAATCACCCACTCCCAGAAGGGAAAGGCCTTGGTGTGAGGATTGTCCACCCGGAAGATGCGCACGCCCTGCTCCAGCCAATAGACGAAGACGTCGCGCAGACCATTCCACAGCCCCTGCCAGTCGCTGCTCTCGAAATCCAGCGGATAAATATCCTGATACTTCTTCGGCGGATTCTCCGCGTACTGGATGGTGCCATCGGCGCGCTTCTTAAACCACTCCGGATGCTCCTTTACCCAGGGATGATCCGGCGAGCATTGGAAGGCGATATCCATCGCCAGCTCCAGGCCTTTGTCGGCCGCCGCACGCAGCAGGTGGCGGAAGTCCTCCAGCGTTCCCAGCTCGGAATGAATCGCCGTGTGCCCGCCTTCTTCCGATCCGATTGCCCAGGGGCTGCCCGCGTCGCCGTCTTCGGCGCTCACCGCGTTGTTCTTCCCTTTGCGGAAACTCTGACCGATGGGGTGAATCGGCGGCAGGTAGAGCACGTCAAAGCCGAGGCCGGCAACATAATCCAGCCGCTTCTCCACGTCGCGGAAGGTGCCGTGCTTGCCCGGTTCGGACGAGGTCGAACGCGGGAACAGCTCGTACCAGGCCGAATAGCGCGCCCGCTCGCGGTCGACCGTGACGCGCAGCTCGCGCTCGTAGCGGGTTTCCATCGCCGGGTCCAGATACTGCGCCATCATCGCGGCCAGCGTGGGATCGAGCGCCGTGGTCTGCGCGCCTTCCAGCTCTTTGACGCTGCGCAGGTGGGCGGCCCAGCGGCGCAGCGCGTCGGCGTCATCGCGTCCGGCGCGAACCGCTGCCTGTTCCACCAGCTGCGCGCCATTCAGCAGGTCGACGCGAATGTCCTGACCGGCGGCGATCTTCTTCTCGAGGTCGCTGCGCCAGGTATCGAAGTGATCGATCCAGCCGGCAACGGTGTAGCGATAGTCGCCGATGCGGCTGACAGGAAACTCGCCGCGCCAGCGATCGTTGCCCAGCGGCTGCATGGGGAGCGCGGTCCAGTCGCTCAGCTCGTGATAGCGGAAGAGCAGGCGGGCGGCGACGCGATCGTGACCGTCGGCAAAGACATCGGCTTCGACGCGCACGTTGTCGCCGACAATGCGCTTGACGGCAAAGCGGCCCGCGTCGATCTGCGGCTCGACGCTTTCGACAACGACACGTTTCCGTCCATCCGCGGGTTTCTGCATGAGACCGATCAATGATGCGGCCGACCGGATGTGCATGGTTCCGGTCGCAGCGGCTGGCGCTGGTTCGCGTTCGCCGACTGGTTCTCTCGGATTATACGAAGTACAAAATGGAAATGCCGATTGTGTGACGGGAAAGCGGAAACATTTGGTTGCCGCTGTGCAGGGCCTGGGCAGAACGCAGAGCGCGAATCTTAATTATCCGGAAGGATGGATTCTTCCGAAGCCCGCAGGCGCACCAGCCGGTCGACGGTGTAGGGCGCGCGCTGCGTCGCCGCGTGATAATGACGCACCTGCAGCTCGCCGAGGAGGCCGAGAGCCAGCATCTGCGTTCCCGCCAGGATCATGACGGCGGCGATCACGAAGAGCGGCCCATGCTGATCCATCACGTGCTGGTGGGTGAAGACCTTGAGAGCCAGGAGGAAGGCGGAGATTGCGCCGCCGCCGAAAATGCCGAGCGCGCCGAAGAGGCCGAAGAAGTGCAGCGGCCGCGTCATGTATTTCAGCAGGAAGCGAATGGTCATCAGGTCAAAGAAGACCCGGAAGGTCCGTCCGATGCCGTAGTGCGACTGGCCGCGTTCCCGGTTCACATTCGTGATGGGAATTTCGCAGATGCTGGCGCCATACCAGGAAGCGAGGGCCGGGATGAAGCGGTGCATCTCGCCGTAGAGCGGGATGTTGTGGATGACTTCGCGGCGATAGGCCTTGAAAGTCGTGCCAAAGTCGTGAATATCGACGCCGGAGAGCTTCGCCATGAGCCAGTTGGCGCAGCGCGAAGGAATGCGGCGCATGACAAAGTTGTCGATGCGGTCCCGGCGCCAGCCGCTGACCACGTCATAGCCTTCTTCGAGCTTTTCGAGGAAGCCTGGGATCTCGTTGGGGTCGTGTTGCAGGTCGCCGTCCATGGCGAGGATGAAATCGCCTTCGGCGTGATCGAAACCGGCTGCCAGGGCCGAAGTCTGGCCGAAGTTGCGGCGCAGTTTGACGACCAGAACCCGGCTGTCCACGGCGGCAATTTCTTCCAGCAGGCGGCAGGTGCGGTCGTTGGAGCCATCGTCCACGAAGACCAGCTCGAAGGACTCGCCCACGTGCTCCATAACCTCCTTGAGGCGGTCATAGAGGGTGGTGACGTTTTCTTCTTCGTTGTGGAAGGGGACGACGATGGAATACTTCGACATAACTCTCTGATTATAGACTTCGGTTCCTGTCGGAACGGTGCAGGAATCTCGCCGGATTCCGCGGGCCGGCAGAGTACGAAAAGCGCACCCACCCCCACCGGGGGGGTAAGTTTTCGCATAAGTACCTTGTTTGCCGGTAAGTAGGCGTTTCGTTTGGAGGCTCCAAACGGGAAGTACCGGAAAACAGGGCAGATGTTGAGGGTCTCAAAACAGGGCGCACGGTACGCGGGACAGGGTGCAGGGCGGAAACAGGGCAGTTGTTTGGAGCCTTCAAAAGGAGCCCCCCGGCGGTCCCTGGAACTCTCCGGAAAAAGGAAGAGCCCGCGCGGTCCGGGCTTTTTCGTTTTTCTATCCTAAGTTCAGAATAGCAAGTTCCCGCGGATTTACTGCCAGCGTGGCTGGTCTGCAAGTCGCGTGGAATGAGGGGGAACGCGGTCGTACCGTGACCCAGGAGACTTGACAAGATTTCCACAGGAAGGCGGAAAACCCGATCCTCCTCCGTTTGCGGCGGTGGCTTTCCACGCTTACGGTTCCGCGGCGGCCAGCGCTCCTCGAATTTCGCGGGAATGCTTTTGAGGGTCAGGGAAACAGCTCCGGCTGGTCGTCGTCGGGATCGCGGAAGTTGCCCAGCCCCACGCCGACCAGACGGAAGCGCTGCTGCGGGCCGAGGTTCACCCGTTCGCGGAGGGCCAGAGCCATCCCGGTCAGCTCCTCGCAGGAGGCCACCGGTTCGGCCGGGGTCAGGCTGCGGGTGAGGCTGCGGAATTCGGCGGTTTTGAGCTTCAGGACGACGGTCCTGGCCATGCGCGATTCTTTGCGGGAAGCGGTCCACACCTTTTCCGCCAGGCGGCGGATGGCTTCATCGGTTTCGTCGAGGGCCAGGTCGCGGGCGAAGGTGTCCTCGGCGGAAATGGACCTGGTGGGGCGGTCGGGCACAACCGCGGAGTCATCGATGCCGAAGGCCAGCTCGTGCAGGCGCTGGCCATGGCGGCCGAACTGGCGCTCGATCGCGCCGGGCTGGAGAGCCCGCACATCGGCGACGGTGCGAATGCCCAGATTGGCCAGACGCTGCGCGGTCACCCGGCCCACGCCTGGGAGCCGCTCCACCGGCAGGGGCGGCAGAAAGGCATCCACGTCGTCCGGCTGGATGACGAAGAGGCCGTTCGGCTTCCGCCAGTCCGAGGCGATTTTGGCGAGGAACTTGTTGGGGGCCACGCCGGCGGAGGCGGTGAGGCGGAGCTCGTCGCGGATGGCCTGGCGAATGGCAATCGCCACCTTTGTGGCCGTGGGCAGACCGGCGAGGTTGGTGGTCACGTCGAGGTAGGCCTCATCCAGCGACAGCGGCTCGATGAGCTCGGTAAAGCGGCGGAAGATCTCCCGGGTCAGCCGGGAGGCGGCGCGATACCGGACAAAATCCGGCGGGACGAAGATGGCCTCGGGGCAGAGGCGTTCGGCGCGGAGGGCGGGCATGGCCGAGCGGACGCCGAAGCGACGGGCTTCATAGGAGGCGGCGCAGACGACCGAGCGCGGCCCGCGCCAGGCGACAACCACGGGCTTGCCGCGGAGCTTTGGATCGTCACGCTGCTCCACCGACGCGTAGAACGCGTCCATGTCCACGTGCACGATCTTCCGGACGGCCATGGCGGAACGATAGCAGGATTGGGGGCTTGCCTACAGGCAGCCGGGCAGGGCCGGGGGGCTCCTGGGAGAAGGCCCGAATCGGGCCCGCGGTCCATGTGACTTTGGTTGTAGTTACCGTAGCAGCTCGTTTGCTATGTGATCCCCCGAATCGGGATAGGTCAGTTACTGCGGTGTGATCGCGTCCCTGTTCGTGTGATTGCTGCTGCAGCGAAGGTGACTTACTTTCAGGTTAACTACTCCAGAGCTACTGCGAATCGTGGAGATCGGTTAGCGGGATTATGCACACATGCCGCGTTCGTGGACGTGTGTCTACTCCTCCGCCCTCCGTCTGCAAGCCCGAAATAGCGCGCTCGATTTCTATTGTTCAGGCGGCGCCATGAAAACTTCTCGTTGGTTTGTAGGCTTGTTATCCCTCTCCGTGGCCATCTTTTTTGCTCAGGGCTGCGGTTCGATTGCTCAGGCACATCCTTCCACCACAACCGAAGCGAGCAGCGGAAGCTCGGGCAGCTCGGGCTCGGGCAGCTCGGGCTCGGGGAGCTCAGGATCGGGCAGCTCGGGATCGGGTAGCTCGGGTTCGGGCAGCTCGGGTTCGGGCAGCTCGGGGTCCAGCAGCTCCGGATCGGGCAGCTCAGGATCGAGCAGCTCGGGTTCGGGGAGCTCGGGTTCCAGCAGCTCAGGATCGGGTAGCTCGGGGTCCAGCAGCTCGGGGTCCAGCAGCTCGGGGTCCAGCAGGTCGGGTTCCAGCAGCTCGGGT
>DATASQ010000006.1:0-13697 GCA_036269135.1 Acidobacteriaceae bacterium | reverse complement strand
TCAGCCGGGCGACGATGCGGGCTGGGAGACGCCGGCGCCGATCGGGCGCGCCGCCACCCGCGAGGCGCAGGACGCCGACAACAACTGGGAGCTGGTGCAGGATCCGCTGCCGCCGATGGAGCATCGCCTGGTGGACGCGGGCGCGCCGGTGCGGGTGGAAGGACTGGCAGCTCTGCCCGGGTTTCCCGCCGCTCCGCTGACCATCCCGGCCCATGCGCATGTGGTTCTGCTGCTCGATCATCGGGTGCTGGAGACGGCGTATCCGGAACTGACGGCGAGCGGCGGCCGGAACGCAACCATCACGATGACGTATTCCGAGGCGCTTTACGATGCGCACGGCGACAAGGGGAATCGCAACGAGATTGCGGGGCGGCACATCCACGGCATCACGGACCGCCTGATTGCCGGCGGCGGCGAAAAGCGGGCCTTCGTGCCCCTGTGGTGGCGGACGTGGCGATATCTGCAGATCGATGTGACGACGGAAGATGCGCCGCTCCGGCTGGACTCGCTGCGCGCCTGGTTTTCGGCCTATCCGTTCGACGCGAAGGCGGCGATCCGTGGGGATATTCCACAACTCGATCGCCTGTGGCAGACCGGGTGGCGCACCGCGCGGCTGTGCGCGCACGAAACCTACATGGATGCGCCCTATTGGGAACAGCTGCAGTATGTGGGCGACACGCGCATCCAGGCACTGATCTCGTATGTGATGACCGGGGACAGCCGGCTGGCGCGGCAGGCCATCACCAACATCGACGATTCGCGGACGCCGGAAGGGATTACGGAGAGCCGGTATCCGTCGGGACTGCCGCAGTTCATCCCGCCATTCTCGCTGCTGTGGGTGAGCATGCTCCACGACTACTGGATGTATGTGGACGACCCGGCGCTGGTGCAGGAAACCTTGCCGCACACGCGCACGGTTCTCGACTGGTTTGCAGCGCGGCTGCGTCCCGACGGACTGCTGGGCCGGATGCGGTGGTGGGAGTTCGGCGACTGGACCCGCGATTATCCCGATGGATCGCCGCCCCAGGACGCCGACGGCGGCTCCGCCTTTCTCACCCTGCAGTTCATGGAAGCGTTGCAGGACGCGGCTGAGATGGAGACGCGGTATGGAAGCCAGGAGCGAGCCAGCCAGTATCGAGCCATCATTCTCAAGGCGCGCCGCGCGCTGAACCAGGAAACCTGGGATCCGCGGTACGGTCTTTACGCCGACACGCCGGCGAAGAAGAGCTACAGCATCGAAGCGAACATTCTGGCGGTCTGGCTCGATGTGGCCCCGGCGGCGGAGCAGAAGCCGATTTTGCGCAGGCTGCTGGCGGCTAAAGACGACCAGGCCACGACGGTCGACGGCCGGACGGTGCCCGCGCTTTCTCCGCCGACCTATTATTTTCGCTTCTACCTGAGCCGTGCGCTGGTGCACGCCGGTCTGGGCGACGAGTACCTCAGCCAGCTGGGCCCGTGGTACCAGATGTTGCGTCTCGGCCTGAGCACATGGGCGGAACAGCCGGAGCCCACCCGCTCCGACTGCCATGCGTGGAGCGCGAGCCCGAACTACGATCTGCTGACGGTGGTGGCGGGCATTCGGCCGGGCTCGCCGGGATTCCGCACGGTGCGCATTGAGCCGCACCTCGGGGACCTGCACCAGCTGGATGCCTCGATGCCGCATGCCGGCGGCATGATTCACACGGTCTATGCCCAGGACGGCGGACACTGGAAGGCCACCGTCACACTGCCGGCGGGACTCCCGGGCAGCCTCATCTGGAAAGGAGCGGAGCACTCGCTGCATGCCGGGACGCAGACGCTGACCCTGCCGTAGCGAAGGAGTTCATAGAGAGCCGGTCTGAAAGGCGAGCCGCGAACGGGTTGTGATCCGTGTCACTGACCGGCATCCGCGAGCCGGCGTAGCCTGGCCGTGGTTTCGCGAGGTCCGCGCATGGCAGCCAGCTCGGCCATTCAGGAAGAAACTCTGCGCACATAAGCCCGGCGACGCGGTGCGGCAGATCCAGTGGCGCTTCGCCGACCGCTTCGATCTGCAGATGCTGGTGCAGGCGGCGCGCGAGGTAGCGCGCGGTCCGGTGGCGCGCCTGGTGGCGGGAGGCGCGCGGCAGACGCATGAGTGGACGCCGGCCAAAAATTCCCTGCTCGCGGACTTCGACCGCTCCGGCATTACCGCGGCCTTTCTCGACGTGGAGAGCGGCGGTTATCTTGCCGGGCCGAAAAATCTGGCGCTGGCGCTGATCGCCTTCGAACTGGCATGGGTGGATGCGGGCGCGGCGACCGGCAGTCTCGCCGGATGCCTGGCGCTTTCGCCGATTCACGAGCGTGGAACCCCTGAACAACGCGCGCATTACATGGCGCTTTGCGCTCCCCCGGCTGCAGGTGAAGACCGCCAACCCTGGCGCGGCGCCTTCTGCCTGACCGAGCCTCTGCCGTACGCGGGCGTGGACGCGGGCATGCTCGGCGGGAAAGTCACGATCGCTGAATGGAACGAGGGCCAGGAACCGCTGCTGCAGGTGGAGAAGCGTGGACGCTTCACCACCAACATGGGCTTCGCTAATTTCGTTACGGCTGCCGTCGACAGCGGCGACCCGCGCATCGAGGGCAGCTGTATGGTGATCCTCGAAGAGGGCGACCCCGGCATCTTCGATCGCGGCAGCGTGACGCGCAAGCTGGTGCATCAGCTTTCGTCGACCAGCGACCCGGTCTTCAGCCTGCGTGTTCCGGCGAGCCGCATCGTGGGCGGCTACAGCGTGAAGGACGGCCGCATCGTCCCGAACTACAGCCACGGCGAAATCATTGAAGCGGTTTTCCGGCGCACGCGGGTGACGGTGGGGGTTATGACTTCGGCGAAGCTGCTGAGCGCCGTCGAGCCGGTGATCCGCTACCAGCGCAACCGCTTTCGCGGAGCTGCGCAAACCAAACCGGGATCGCTGCGCCACGAGCAGGGGCTGCAGCAGCGCGAGGATGTTCTGCACCGGCTGGTGGATCTCTGGGCGATGGACGAGGCAGGCGCTTCTCTGGGATTTGCGGCCGCGCGGCTGTTCGACGAGCTGGACCCCCTGGAGAAAGAGAAAGACCGGCTCACGGCGGAGGCAGGCATACGGGCGGGTCGGTCGGAAACGAAGTGGCTGAAAACCCTGTGGCCCGAGGCGATCGACCAGATACGAAATACCTCGGGACGGAATGCCGCGCATGCGGTGAAGGACACGCTGGTCGCTTACGTTCTGGCGGACGCGGTCGCGGGTGTGCTTTGTCCGGCAGCCAAGCTGTGGAACACGGGCACGGGCGCGAACGCCATGCGCGAGGCCCTGAGCCTGATGGGCGGCTATGGGATCACCGAGGATTGCCCCGGCTTCCTCGCCTACAAATGGATGGACGCGCAGCTGGAGGCGACCTACGAAGGACCGGAGGCGGTCCAGCGCAGGAACCTGATCGTGACCATGACGCACGAGCTGTTTCTGGAGCAGTTCCGCGGGTGGATCGCGGAGATGCGCCACGTAGCGGCCACGCGGCCCGGGACCGGCGCCTGCGCGCTGGCTTCGGCGATGAAGCTCTGGCTGTGGACGCTCAATCATCTGCAGAACACCAGCGACGCCGACGGCGCGAAGCTGTACAACTCGGCGCGGCAGGGCGTGACGTTTCGTGTGGCGGATGCCCTGTGCTGGCTGCTGGCGTCGCGACAGCAGATTTTGGACGTGATGGAGCTGGAAGCGAAAGGCGCGCCGTTCGGCGATGAAGGATTGCCGGGAACGGTAGCCTTCCTCAGCGATCTGTGCCACGTGCAGGCAGCGCGCGCGGCGGGCGAGGTGGGCCGCATTTGCGCGGAGCTGGTGTACGGCTATAACCGGCATCCTTCGTGGAGCGATCCCGAACACAAAGGATGCTTCCTGGCCGAGGACCTCGATGTGTGGGAAGCGTACGCTCCGGGCATCACCGCTTATGCGCTCGATGTGATTCAGCCGGACGGTTCGCATCCGGAAAAAGCCGGGCCCTGCGCGCAATGCGGCGAGAACCTCGCGTTTCAGCGGCTGCGCAACCAGCTCGATTTGTGTTTGACGGGATCGCAGCTGGCCAAGGATCGCGCGGCGCGGGCCCTTGCGACCGTCATGATTCCGGAAGTGCCGGATTATCCCCGTTAATGCCAGGAGCGTTCTATCCAGGACCCGATCCAACCCGCTGAGGAGCGCGCGTCTGTCGATGTCGATATTGCGTGCGTCGGCTTCGGCCCGGCGGTGCAGGGCTTTCTCACCACAATCGCGCGCGCGCTGAACGACGATCCGAGTCTGACCAGCATGGCCGCGCCCGGCCTGCCGCCGCAGGTGGTGTGCTACGAACGCGCTGACGATATCGGCTTTGGCGTCTCCGGCGTCGTTACCCGGGCGCGTGCCATCCGCGAAAGCTTTCCGGAAGTGGACCTGAACGAAATTCCCATGGCTGCGCCGGTGGCCGCGGAAAAGCTGGTCTACCTGCTCGATCCGGTGGGGGCGAGCCGGCGGTCGTGGCCGTTGCGCGGTGGGGATCGGCTGCTGCGCCTCCTCGGACCGCTGCTCCGGCTTCGCCACGATGCTGTGGAGGTTCCCTGGACTCCGGGCTTCCTCCAAAAGCACGATGGCTTTGTCTTTTCGATGGGCCAGCTCAGTCAGTGGGTCGCCACGCAACTGATGGCGCTCGGCAACGTGCAGATCTGGCCGGCCTCTCCGGTGGCCGAGCCGCTGCTGGACGGCGATCGCGTGACGGGTCTCCGCCTTATGGATCAGGGCACCGACAAGGAAGGTCGCCCCGCAGCAGGGTTCACGCCGGGCATGGACGTTCGCGCCACGCTGACCGTGGTCGGCGATGGGCCGGTGGGCGCCGTTTCGCAAAGCCTCGATCGCGCGTTCGGACTGCCGGAAGGCAACAGCCGGCACGAATGGGCTCTGGGCATGAAGATGGTGATCAACCTCCCCGAGGACGTCGATCTGAAGCCGGGAACGGTCCTGCACACCCTTGGCTATCCCGAGGCGGAGATTTTCGGCTTCCTTTATATCCATCCCGGTCGCGTGGCCTCGGTCGGGATTTTCGTCCCTTCGTGGTTCGACAACCCGGTGCGGACCACGTGGCGTTATCTGCAGCATTACATTCAGCACCCGTATCTCTGGCGGTATCTGCAGGGGGGCAAGCTGCGCTCGTGGGGAGCGAAGTCGATCGAGGAGTCGGGACAGCGCGGCGAGCCTTTCCTGGCGGTGAACGGCTGCGCGCGGATCGGCGAGTGCTCCGGGACCACAAATATCCTCACCGGCTCCGGCGTGGACGAAGCCTGGTGCTCCGGTGTGCTTCTTGCCGAGGGCGTTGTCGAACTGTGGAAGGCGGGGCAGCCGTTCAGCCGGGAGAATCTGCAGTCGGCCTATGTGCAGAGGCGCCGCGCCGGCTGGCTCGACCGTGAGCTCCGCGCCGCCACTCATGCGCGCGATGGATTCGAGCGAGGGTTTCTCCGCGGGCTGACGTCGATGGCCGTCGCGGGACTGACATCGGGGCGGTTCCGGTGGCCTGTGCGGTCGTCCGCGGCGCGACGGGCTCGCCGCACTCTCGAAGATTTTTGCCATGGCCGGCTGAAGCCTTCGCAGGTGAGCGCTTTGCGGGAAGACTGCCGGTTGCGGGGCGCGCCGTTGCACGATGCCGTGATGCAGTGCTGCGGCTGGCCCGCGATCCCCTATGACGGGCAGTTGCTCGTGTCTCTGCAGGATGCTCTGCTGCTGGGTGGGAAGGTGCAGGCTCCCCCGGGATTTCGCGACCATGTTCGCTTCCGCGAGGCCGAGGTGTGCCACTCCTGCGAGGCCCGCATTTGCGTGGAGATGTGTTCCGGCCAGGCCATCGCTCCTGACGGGGATGGGCTTCCGGTGTTCGATCGCGAGAAGTGTATCCACTGCGGCGCCTGTTTGTGGAATTGCCCGGAGATCGACGAAGAGGGGCAGGCGAATCTGGTCTTCAGTGCCGGCGCCGGAGGTCTGCATTCGGCGGAAAATTAACGTCCTTCGCAAAAGAGGAGACCCGTGAACCCGTTGCACATCGTCGTCTGCGGCAGCCTTGTTCCCGACCCGCTGCAGACTCTGGAACCCATCGATACACCGGCCGGCCCGGCGCTGAAAAACGAGGCCTTGCTGCCGGCAATTCTCGACCCCTGGGCAGCCCATGCGCTGTACGAGGCGGCGCATCTGGCGAAGCAGCACGAAGGAAGCCGCGTGTGGCTGGTGAGCCTTGCGCCAAAAGCGAAGCTGCAGCAGGTGATGATGAGCCTCGCGCAGAAGGCGCCCTTCGAACTGGTGGCTCTGGACGGGCCGGCGCACGGCTTTACCGATGCTCATGCGACCGCGGCTCTGCTCGCCGATGCCATCGCAGGATTGCCCGGCCTCGATCGCGAGCGATTGCTGCTTTTTGGAGGGTGGGAGTCCGCCAGCCGCGGGCAGGGCGTGACGCTGCAACTGATCGGTGAGCGGCTCGGCATCGTCGACCAGTTCCAGGGCGTCGATCGTCTGACGTTTCGGGAAGACGGCAGTCTCGAGGTCCTGGAGCGCGTTGAGGGTGGACGGCACCTGGTTTCTCTCTGCGAGGGACCACCCGCGCTGCTGGGGTGGGCGACCGGAGAACGGCCCGAGCCGCGCAACGATCCTCAAACGGGCATGAAGAACATGCGGCTGATGATGCCGGCGCTGCAAAAGGCAAAGCCGGCAAGCCTGCCTGACGGAGGGCCGTCGTACAGCGAGGTGCGGTTGCCGACTCAGCTGCGGCAGACGCGCATTGTGAAGGACATGCCCGCAGCCGCTATTGCCAGAGAGATTCTCGAGTGGATCCGTCAGGAGTGATCGTGGACTGCGGTTCGCCGCGCGGAAAGAGAGTGGCATTCAGTTGACAGAGACGGTTCTTTATCTCGCAAACACGGAAGACGATGGCTCCCTGTCGCGGATTGCGCTCGAGGCGTTGGCGGCCGCCCAGGCAGCGGCCGGCCGTCTCGGCGCGCCGCTGGTGGTGGGGCTCTTCGGCGGGGATGTGAACGGCGCAATGCGCTCGACAGGCGGCTGTGGCGCTGTGCGGTTTCTTGCCGTGCAGGGGGAATCCTTCCTGCATCCGCGTTATTCCACCGATGCGGCCGCGGCGGAGGCGCTTGTCCGTGCCGCCGGCGCGACCATCGTCATCGCGGCGCACACTTCACGCATGGCCCGGGTGGCGGCTGGAGTCGCTGCGCGGCTGAATGGCCGCATCGACACGCACGTCGCGGCGCTGGATGCCGGTCCGAACTCGCTGAACGCGACGCGGTGGTTCTATCGCCAGCGCATCGAAGGCCGGGTGCAGCGGACGCAGCGCCCCTGGTTCCTGCTCGTCGATTCGGGAGCGGCGCCAGCCTTTGAGGGCATTCCAGTGGCTGTCGAGGCGGAGCCGATTGCTGTCGCTTCTGTGCCGGTGCGTACGCAGACTGTCGGGCTGCGGGAGTCTTCAGCGGGCGAGCAGACCATTCGCCCCGAGGCCGCGCTGCTGTTCGTTGCGGGGGCGGGATGGACGCGCAAGCAGAAGGATGGCGTCCCGCACACGGAGGAGGGGGAGCGGCTGATCCTGGATTTTGTGCGCGGCAGCCGGGCATCGCTCGGCAGCACCAAATCGCTCACCGATATTGCCGGCGAGGGCCAGGCGGTGCTGCACTGCCTCAGCCATCTCAATCAGGTGGGCCAGACGGGATCGACGCCGCGCCACCCCAAGGGCCTCTCCACCTGCTGCCATGGCGAGGAGCCCCACGTGGTGGGCTGGCGCTTTATCCGTGAACGGCGAGCGGTGAATCTCGATGCGAACTGCGGCTGGGCTCGAGGCAAAGCCGATGTGCTGTATGTGGCAGACGCGTTCGCAGTGATGCGGCACCTCAACGGCCTGCTTGGCTAGCTCAGGCGACGCCCGGCCCCGTTGCGCAGTGCCCTTCCCGCATCTCACTGGATTGGATTGCCAGAATCCAGGGAGAATCCCATGAACGAACCATCGAAGCAGCCCGCGGAGAAAGCGACCCAGACCGCCTCTGAGCCGTGCTCCGCGCCCATTGATCCCCAGGCGCCCGCAGGCAGCCCCAATTCGCTGGGCGCGAAGAGCGACTGCAACGGCCGGCCGGCCTCCGATGACTCCGTGGTTGAGGCCATGGATGAGATGGGCCCAGGCCTGACGCCTCCCGCACCCGAACGCGACGCGCGGCGCTGACGACCGAGCCTCAGGCCAGGTCGGCTGGAATTCAGAAGTTCACCAGGCCGGTGCGGAAGCGCTGCATCCCTGGCACGCGGGCCGGTCGCAGCTCACGGCAATGTCCCTGCCCTGGCGATGAGGAGCACCGCTGTCTCGCTGTGGCGGACTTCCACGAGCCCCTTCGAAATCCAAGCCATCCTTTGATTGCGTGATTGCGCGAGCAGCACGCCTCCGGTCGGGCCGCCCAGCCAACGGCTGCCCGCCGGTCGCGACAGAGCGGAGGCGATGGCTCGACGAACGAAGGCAAAAGATGACAAGCCGCCCTTGACAGGCCTATCCGTAACAGGATAAACATCCAAACGGTACAAAAAGAAACAAAACGCAGTAATTCAAAATTGCGGAGGGCTTCATGATCAGTGGCGGTTCCCTCACCAGACGTCCGGGCCAATCCATCGGGCGGTTGTTCCTGGCTCTGCTCACCCTGGCCGCCTTCTGCAGCCTGCATGCCCAAATTACAACGGCCCGCCTGAACGGCACGGTGACCGATACTTCCGGCAGCGTGATCCCGGGGGCAACCGTTGCCATCCTGGAACAGGGCACCGGGTACAAGCAGACCGTTCAAAGCGATGCAGCAGGCGCGTACCTGTTTCCCGACCTGCCCATCGGCACGTACCAGCTGACGGTCTCGATGAACGGCTTCGGCACCTATGTTCAGAACGGGATCACGCTGACCGTCGGCCAGTCCGCGACGCAGAACATAAGCCTGGGCGTCGGGCAGGTTGCACAGAGGGTGGTGGTCAACGCCAACGCCAACCTGGTGACGACCGATAACGCGCAGGTCGGCCAGCTCATCTCCCAGAAAACCATCGTGGACCTGCCCCTCAATGGGCGCGATGTGCAGCAACTGGTATTTGTGGCGCCGGGCGCGACCAACGTGACCTCGCACTACTGCGGCGCCAACTGCGAAGGAGGAGTCTTTCCCAGCGAGCAGTATGCCAAGGTCAACGGCGCGGGTTCCAATGGTGTGAACTATCTGCTCGACGGCGTGGATTACAACGATACCTACATCAACACGAACGTCCCGTTTCCTAATCCCGATGCCATCCAGGAATTCAATTTCATTACCGACAACATGAGCGCCGCTTATGGAAACGCGATCGGCGGCGTGGTCAACGTGGTCACCAAGTCCGGTGCGGACCAGATTCATGGCGACGCCTTCGAATTCCTTCGCAATGCTGCCTTCGACGCCGCCAATTATTTCTCGCCCGTCGTCAACCCGCTGCACCAGAATCAGTTTGGCGGCAGCATTGGCGGGCCGATCCTCAGGAACCGCCTCTTCTACTTCGGCAGTTATCAGGGAACGCGCTTCAGCACGCAGAACAACGGCCAGATTGCCTTCGTTCCCAACGCGGCAGAACGCACCGGCAACTTCTCCGATCTGCTGCCCGGCACGCAACTCTATAACCCCTATACGGGCAATCCCTATGTCAACAACCAGGTGCCCGTCAGTCCCGTGGCGACTTACATCCTGAGTCACATACCGGAGCCCAACGCCCCCAATGACCAGTTGAATTTCAACGGTGGGCCGGATCGCCAGAACACCAACGAATTCCTGGGCAAGCTGGACTTCAATGCCGGCAAGCACCACCTCAGCGGGCGCTACTTCCAGATGGACTATACGGATCCGATCTTCGTCCCGCCGGCCAATAACCTGCTGGAGCTGCGCGGAGACAGCGAGCATCTGGTCCTGAAAAACGTGGGCGTCGTGGATATCTATGCCCTCTCGCCAAAGTTCCTCCTTAGCTCGTTTTTCGGTTATAACGGCGTGGACGGCAACACACTTTCGGCATCGCCTTTCAGCATGGCCCAGGCAGGTGTGAACATCGCGGAGCCTCCCAACCAGGGCGGCGGCAACGCGCCGGACCTCGAACTCTCGGTCGGCGGCGACTTCGGGCTGTATAACGTGCCTTACGGCGTTTGGGATCGCAGCACGCTGTCGCTGCGGGAGATTGCCACTCTCACCCGCGGCGCCCACGAGCTTCAGATGGGGGGCGAACTCATCCGGGTGAGCGTACCGATGGGTAACATCTATCAGGAAAGCGGTGTCTTTGATTTCTCCAACGCACTTACCGGCAATAGCCTGTCTGATTTCGTCTCCGGTGTGGTTTCTAACTTCACCCAGGGCGGCGGCCTGTACCTGAAGGTCTCCGGCTGGCGGGAAGACCTCTTCCTGCAGGATAACTGGAAGGCCACGAAGAACCTGGTGATTAATGCCGGTCTGCGCTGGGATCCGTTTTATCCTTACACCGACAGCCTTGGCCGCGTTGCCTGCTTCGTGCCCGGAGCCCAGTCGAAGCGGTTCCCCAATGCGCCGGTGGGGATGCTTTTCGGCGGCGACAACCACGACGCGGGATGCCCGGTATCGTCCATTTACGACAATCCTTATAACTTCGCGCCGCGTCTGGGCTTCGCGCTGCGCCTTACCCAGGATGGTAAAACCAGTGTGCGCGGCGGCGCCGGATATTACTATGAAGGCCCGAACACGGTGGACTTCGAAGACGTCGTCGGTGTGCCTCCCTTTGCCCCGGTGATCAACTTCAGCACCGTTTCGCTGACGGATCCTTATGGAAGCGCGGGCGTCGTCAATCCCTTCCCGGCGGAATTTGGACCCACCAATCCTGGGCCGAACACCACTTTCCCCAGCGACATTTCCTTCAACCAGATCTTCTCGCGGCGTTACCGGCTGCCTATGGTGCTGGCGTATAACCTCACCCTCGAGCACGGCATTGGACAGAACTGGATGCTGCGCGCAGCCTATGTAGGCAACACCGGCCGCCGCCTGAGCGGTACCGGCGACCAGGAAAACGGACTGCTCCAGCTCAACCCCGCGGTTTACATTCCCGGACAGTCCACCGAGAACAATATCCAGCAGCGGCGTGTCTATCCGCTCTACGGCTCTATTGGCTCCATCAACTCCGGCGTCAACAGTAACTACAACGCCGGACAGATCACGCTGGAGAAGCGCGCCGCACATGGATTCTCCTTCCTGACTAACTTCACCTGGGCGCGGGCCCTGGATGACTTTGCGCCGCCCGCCTCGCCTTATCTCACTAACTCGTGCTCCTGCGGACGCTGGTTCGACTACGGTCCTTCGAACGACGATCTGAATAAGGACTTCAAGTTTGACGGCAACTACGCGGTGCCCAACATGCATTTGCCGGCCGCCGCCGGCAAAGTCCTCAATGGCTGGGAGCTGAGCGCTATCACCGACTGGACCACCGGTTTTCCCTTCACGATTATGAGCGGCGTGGATAACTCCTTCAGCGCCATGGGCGCTGACCGCGCCGATCTGAATGGCATCGCCAACGCGAGGCAGGCGCAGCTCAGCTATGGACGATCGCATGCCAACGCGATCAACGAATGGTTCAACATTAATGACTTCGGGCCGAACGCCATCGGCACCTTCGGCAACTCCGGCAAGAACCCCCTGCGCGGGCCGAGGTACTTCGACGCCGATCTGGCGGCGATTAAGAATACGAAGCTGACCGAAAGAACCGCGCTCGAACTGCGCGCGGAATTCTTTAACGCCTTCAACAATGTCAACTTTGGCGATCCGGATAACATTCTCACGGACACCGCCTTTGGCCAGATCACGGGTCTGGCGGGTGGCTCCTCTTCGAACACCTATGGAACCGCGCAGCCGCGCATTATTCAGTTCGGAGCCAAGGTGTCGTTCTAAGTCGGCCCGACGAAACCTGGCGCTCAGAATCCCCGCTGCCTGAGGGAAGCGGCTGGCCTCAGCTTTCGCCGATCTTCTGCGCGACTTTCGCCAGGCGTTCGTACGATTCCAGGCGGGCTGCGTGATCCCAGGTGTCGGTGACCACGATGACCTCGTCGGCTCCGGTGGCGGCGAGCAGCCGACGCAGACCCGCTTCGACGGTGGACTCCGATCCGACGATGGCGGCGCGCAGTTTGCTTTCGACGGCGGCACGCTCCCAGTCGTTCCAGATCCTATCCATTGAATCGACGGGCGGCAGCAGTTCGACGGGCTGGCTGCGGATGAGGCGCAGGAAGCGCTGCTGCGGCGTGGTGAAGAGGCGCTGCGCTTCGGCGTCGGTTGCCGCCGCGATGATCTGCACGCCGACCGTGAGCCAGGGCCGATCGAGAACCTCGCTGGGCTGGAAAAGTGTGCGGTAGAGATGCGAGGCGGGCTCCAGCAGATCGGGGGCGAAGTGCGCGGCGAAGGCGAAGGGCAGGCCGAGACTTGCCGACAGGCGCGCGCTGAAGTCGCTGGAGCCGAGCAGGGTGATGGGCACGCGGCTTCCCTGCCCAGGAATGGCTTTCACCGCCTGACCTGGCCGTTCGGGGCCGAGGTAGGCGCGGAGTTCCTGGAGGAGCTCGGGGAAATCGTCGCCGGTCTGGTGGAGGTCGCGGCGGAGGGCGCGCATGGTGAGGAAGTCGCCGCCCGGAGCGCGGCCGAGGCCGAGGTCGATGCGTCCGGGATAGAGGGCTTCGAGGGTCCCGAACTGTTCGGCGACGACAAGGGGCGCGTGGTTGGGCAGCATGACGCCACCGCTGCCGACGCGGATGCGGCGCGTGGCGGAGGCGATGTGGCCGATGAGGACCGGCGTCGCGGAGCAGGCGAGGCCGGCGATGGAGTGGTGCTCGGCGAGCCAGAAGCGGCGATAGCCCCATGATTCGACGTGCTGCGCCAGATCGACGGAGCGCGCGATGGCGCTCGCAGGGGATTCTGCGGTGTGCATGCCGACGAGGTCGAGGACGGAAACGGGCAAGGGCATAGGGATTGGATGGAGGAGCGGAGAAGACGATCCAGACCGGGCCAGGGGGTACCCCCTGGGGGTGGACTCTGGCATCTCGTTGAGGGCGCGGGACCTGGAGGGTAATACCTTTTGGGTATTACCTGGGTTGGGAGGTTTTGCGGGCCTCAAGCGGGGGGAAGCAGCTCCCGGGAGGTCGGGCAGGGGCGGCGGCGATGTCAAAGAGCGAACGGCCTGGAACGACGATGGGGATTCATCCGCCTGGGCGGAGAATCCCCACTGTGATTTAGGTTAGAGGGCGGCGGGGCGATGAGGCAAGGGGAATCTGGAGGTGGGGCGGTACGGAGGTACCGTAGAAGATTCTAGATTTCATTTAGATACCGGTTACAGGGGGTTTGAGTCTGTACAACACTTCCTTCGCAAGAATTAGACTCTGCAATTCGTCGCTTTCCGATCTCCGGACTGGCGCGAATTCCGCCAGGTAAATTCCCCCACCTGCAGAGACGAGTGCCAAAGGTATTACGAGCCCGACCGACTCGGATGTCTCGTTGAATGCCGCTTTTACTTGGCGGACGATTTGGTCGGCAAGAATTCGCTGACCTCTTTTCTTAGCCTCCACGGTGGCCACAAGTTGCCTATTCTCGCCAGCATCGTCCAGGTACGTCGCCGCATACATCGAATCTACTTCGGTGAGCCTGAGCTTAATACCAATTTGCAGATGATTTAGCT
>DATASQ010000005.1:0-45139 GCA_036269135.1 Acidobacteriaceae bacterium | reverse complement strand
GTCGAAGCGGAGGTAGGGGCGGGCGATGTTGGAACGGGCCAGATCGGTCGTTTGTAACCGTTCCACTTCCTTTTTGCGGCTGGTGACCTGGCTGGAGCGCGTGCCGGCGGAGAAGCGGGCGATGAACTCGTTCAGCTGGGCAATTTTCTTCTCGCGCTGGGCGTTTTCCGACTCGAGGCGGGAACGGATCTGGGTCTTGGCCAGCACCATGTCGTCATAGCCGCCGGTGTAGGTGATGATGGTCTGGTAATCGATGTCGGCAATGTGGGTGCAGACGCTGTTGAGGAAATGGCGGTCGTGCGAGACGGTGATGAGGGTGCCTTCGAAGCGGCCGAGGAAGTCCTGGAGCCAGTGGATGGAGTCGAGATCGAGGTAGTTGGTGGGCTCGTCGAGGAGCAGGGCCTGGGGTTTGCCGAAGAGAGCCTGGGCGAGCAGGACGCGGACTTTCTGGCCGCCCTGGAGCTCGGACATTTTGCGCTCGTGGAGCTCGTCGGCGATGTCGAGGCCCTGGAGGAGGATGGCGGCGTCGGATTCGGCGGTGTAGCCGTCCTCTTCACCGACCACGCCTTCCAACTCCGCCAGGCGCATGCCGTCGTCGTCGGTGAGGTCGGATTTCTCGTAAATTTTGTCGCGCTCGGCGAGGGCGGCCCACAGAGGCTTGTTGCCCATGACGACGGTATCGATGACGCGGAACGCGTCAAAGGCGTACTGGTCCTGCTGGAGGACGGAGAGCTTCCGGGGGCGGACGACGGTGCCCTTTTGGGGGTCGAGGTCGCCGGAGAGGATCTTCATGAAGGTGGATTTGCCGGCGCCGTTGGGGCCGGTGAGGCCGTAGCGCCGGCCGGGCGTGAAGGTGGTGGAGACTTCTTCGAACAGAACTTTGGCGCCGTAGCGCATGGTGATGCTGGAAACAGAAATCATGCAACTCTCAATAGGATATAGGGATACTTCATTTTATTGGATGCGGCTGCGTGATGGATAGCCGCAGAGGATATCCCGCGCGGTCTGTATATGCAATAATGTATATACAAATGCGATTCGAGTGGGATGAGGCGAAGAACCGCAGCAATCGAAAGAAGCATGGCATCAGTTTCCCTACTGCCGTGGAAGTGTTCCTGGATCCGCTGCATCTTACCCGGCAAGATCACATTGTCGACGGCGAACAGCGTTGGCAGACCATCGGCAAGGTGAATGGCATGTGGCTGGTGCTGGTAGCCTACACGGTCATTGACGAAGACGAAGAATTTCTCCGCGTCATCTCCGCCCGACGCGCCAACCGCCAGGAGCGTAGCGAATATGAAGAAGCAAACGAAATCTAAGACCACGACCTACGAGTTGAAGCCGGGGCGTCCGTTGACACCCCGCCAGAAGCGCGAGCTTCAGGAACTGGCCGCCCTGCCGGAGTCGGCCATCGACACCTCCGACATTCCCGCGTCTCCGCCGGGAGCCTGGAAGCACGCCATTCGCGGCAAGTGGTATCGGCCGGTGAAGCAGCCCGTGTCGATCCGCCTGGATGCGGATGTACTGGCGTGGCTGAAGAGCCAGGGGAGCGGCTATCAGACGCGGGTGAACAGCGTGCTCCGCGAGAAGATGCTGCGGGAGATTCGCAAATAGCGGTTTGGGCCTCGCATTTCCCGCATGTGAATGCGTTTGGCTATACTTTGCGGTGGCTATGAAGATTCTGGTTTGCATCAAGCAGGTGCCGCAGAAGGATGATTTCCTTTACTTAAGAACATATCGCGTAGATCATCCCTCCGAGGAGGTGTGTTTTGAACACTTTGGGGTGGCGCAGCGACGACGATTTTGGGCAAGAACTGGCCCTTTTCAGAGACCACGAATTCTATCCACAACTTGAAATGGAACGAACTCTGCCTGGTCCGTTTTGGATCGCACAACCGGATGTCCTGATGCTGGATGGATGGTGTGGGTCATGGCCGGTACAGATTCAAAAGAACCCGCACTTCGCGCCGTGCGAACCTTCGTGCTATGAATTTCGTTTCTTTCCCCGTCCCGAACACCCCACACAGCCATTCGATGCTGCGGAGAACCCCCTGCGGGTTTGGCATTTCAAGCCGGGCCCGAGGACTGTGGGAGTGCGACGAGGGTGGATGGATCGAGAGGGTCGACTTTATCTCAGAGAAGACATTGGAAAACGGATGAGAGCAAAGCTACTCGAACTTGCTGGTTTCAACGTGAACTAGAGAAGAGGAGAAGTGGCGTCGCCTTTGGTCGTCTCACTGGCTCCGTTATACTTTGGCTCGATGAAGATTCTGGTTTGCATCAAGCAGGTGCCGCAGAAGGATGCGCCGCTGCGGCTGAACGAGGCGGGGACGTGGATCCGCGATGACGTGTCGTGGGAGACGAATGAGCCGGACGCCTTCGCCCTGGAAGAGGCGCTGCGGCAGAAGGAAAAGCACGGCGGCGAGGTCGCGGCGATCACCGCCGGGCCGGCGCGGTCGCAGCAAGTTTTGCGGGAGGCGCTGGCCAAGGGCGCGGACCGGGCGATCCACCTGGAAGACGACCGGTTTGCGCAGATGGATGCGGCGAACACGGCGCGGGCGATTGCGGCGGCGATTGAGGGCGAGAATTTCGACCTGATCGTGACGGGGCTGCAGTCGGATGACTTTGGCGCGGCGCAGACCGGCGTGCTGCTGGCGGAGATCCTGGGCATTCCGCACGCGACGATCATTATTGGGATCGAAAAGACAGACACCGGGCTGAAGCTGAAGCGGGAGCTGGAGGCGGGGCACTACCAGAACATCGATATGGCGATGCCGGCAGTGCTGACGATCCAGAGCGGGATCAACAAGCTGCGGTACGCGACGCTGATCGGGATCAAGCAGGCGAAGATGAAGCCGATGCGCAAGGTGGCTTGGGCAGAGGTGGAGGGGAAGCTATCGCCTCACGTGCAGAAGATTGAGAAGCTGTACGTGCCGGGGAGCCAGAAGAAGACGCGGAAGATCGAGGGTCCGGCGGCGCAGGCGGCGAAGGAACTGGTGGAGTATTTGAAGAACGAGGCGCGAGTGCTGTGAGGGAGAGTTTGGAGTTTGGGGATCAGAGTTTAGAAATCCGGGACCCCTGGCAGAGAAGGGAAAATCCTCGCGTTCCCCGGATATAATGGTCCGCAACACGACGAAGGAGAAGGACAGACGATGCCGAACATGACCATCCCCGAGAGCGAACGCAACCTTACGCCGGCGCAAGTGGGTGTGCTGGATAAGCGGCGGCAACGGGGGCTGATGTTCCAGGTGATCTCGGGACAGTGCGCGTTTTTCGCGGTGCTGCTGCTGTTGTGGTCGGGACAGGATCTGGCCTACGATCCAGGCTGGATTCATCCAATGTTCTATTACAACGTCCTGGCGGGCGTATTGGCGGTGGTGTTCGGGATTTACGGGACGCATTTGCGGCGCGGCAAGCTGCACGAGTATTGAGAAGCAGCCGGTAGCCGGTAGCTTGTAGCCGGTAGCCAACGGAAGGGATTGAGGGGGAGCTGCGGCTCCCCTGACGTGTGTTATGGCCGATTTGATTCTGGTGGTGGCGGAGCAGAGGGAAGGGAAGCTGAACCGGGTTTCCTTCGAAACGGTTGCGGCGGCGCAGGCGATTGCGAAGCAGACAGGCTGGAGCGTCGAGGTGGTGCTACCCGGGCATGGTCTGGCGGCCCTGGCGCAGGAACTGGCCGCGAAGGCTGTGGCGAAGGTGACGGCGCTGGAGGCGGAATCGCTGGCCCAGTACACGTCGGACGCCTCGGTCTATGCGCTGAAGGCATTCATCGCCGAAAAGCAGCCGAAGCTGGTGCTTTTTCCGCATACGTATCAGGTGCGTGACTTCGCGCCGCGGCTGGCGCTGGGGTTGGACCGGACTCTGATT
This sequence comes from Acidobacteriaceae bacterium, assembly GCA_036269135.1. Lineage (GTDB taxonomy): Bacteria > Acidobacteriota > Terriglobia > Terriglobales > Acidobacteriaceae > Palsa-343. Next base: position 41,272 of record DATASQ010000005.1, on the reverse strand, counting down.
TCCGACGCGACGGGCTACAAATATGAGGGCGGAAAGCTGCTGTTCACGCGCCAGATGTTCCAGGGGAAATTTGCCGCGGATGTGTCATTTGGCGGAGAGGCGCCGTGGATGGCGACGATCCAGATCGGGGCGTTTCGCGGAGACCAGGCGGAGAGCGGGACGGCTCCGGTGGAGACTGTGGCCGCAGCGGTGGCGGAGAGCGCGCCGCGGGTGACGCCGCATGAGGTGTTCCAGGAAGCGAAACAGACGGTGGACCTGTCGCAGGCAGAGGTGATTGTCGCCGTCGGGCGCGGGATCCGGGAGCAGAAGAACATGGGGCTGGTGGAGAATCTGGCGGCGGCTCTGGGCGGCGAGGTCGGGGCGTCGCGGCCGATCTGCGACAACGGATGGCTGCCGCTGGAGCGGCAGATTGGGTCGTCGGGGCAGACGGTGGCGCCAAAGCTGTATATCGGGCTGGGCGTGAGCGGCGCGATCCAGCACATTGTGGGCATGAAGGGCGCGCGGACCATTGTGGCGATCAATAAGGATCCCGAGGCGCCGATTTTTGAGATTGCCGATGTGGCCGTGGTGGGAGATTTGTTCCAGGTGGTGCCGGCGCTGACTGAAGAGATCAAGAAGGCTAAGGGCAGCCAGTAGCCAGTAGCCGGTAGCCGGTAGCCAGTAGCCGGTAGCCAGTCGCCGGTAGCCAGTCGCCAGTAGTCAGTCGCTTGGAGCCGGGGGCGACCCTGCGGTCATCCTATTGCGCTGCATCTGATATCGGAGGCCGATCCAAAACGGTCTTATGAATGGCGGAATCGGCGGAGCAGCAAGCCGCGACGAGACGCGTTCTCTGACTGGTAAGATGGTCGGTCGATTCTGACCCTGGAACCCCGATGATCGTCTTTCGCAAGCCAATCGAAGGAATTGAGCGTCCGCAGATGGAGGCGGACGTGGTGATCGTCGGCGGTGGGCCGGCGGGGATGGCCTGCGCGTTGCGGCTGGCGCAGTTGATCGACGCACACAAGGCCGAGCATCCGGATTCGCCGCTGACCAAGGGCAACATCTACGTGCTGGAGAAGGCGCGGGAGGTGGGCCAGCATTGCCTGTCGGGGGCGCTGCTCGATCCGGAGTCGATGCGGGAGCTGCTGCCGGGGTTCGAGAAGGAAGCGCCGCTGGACGCCGAGGTCACGAAGGAATCGGTGTGGTATCTGACCGCGACGGGACAGCGGAAATTTCCCATTGTGCCGCCGCCGCTGCGGGATCACGGCAACTACATCATCTCGCTGAACAAATTTGTGAAGTGGATGGGGCAGAAGGTCGAAGAGGCGGGCATCACCATTTTCACGGGATTCGCGGGGTCGCAGCTGCTGTGGGAGGGTGACAGCGGCGATGCGGAGACGGCGCGCGTGACGGGCGTGCAGACCGACGATAAGGGCGTGGATAAGGAAGGGCAGCCGAAGGCGAACTTTGAGCCGGGATACGATCTGCGGGCGAAGGTGACGGTGCTGGCCGAGGGGTCGCGCGGGAATTGCGCGAAGGAGCTGATGGAACGGCTGGGGCTGGAAGATCCGGAGCATGCGCAGGCCTACGGTCTGGGGATCAAGGAGCTGTGGGAGATTCCGGCAGGGCGGATTGCGAAGGGCGAGGTGCGGTACACGCTGGGGTATCCGCTGACGACCCGGGAATATGGCGGGGCGTGGGTGTACGGGATCAGCGAAACGCTGATTTCGGTGGGGTATGTGACGGGGCTGGATTACGAGGATCCGCGGACGGATCCGCATCATGTGTTCCAGAGCTTCAAGGAGCATCCGTGGGCGCGGCGGATTCTGGAAGGCGGGAAGATGATCCGCTATGGGGCGAAGACGCTGCCCTATGGGGGATGGCTGACCATGCCGCGGATCTACGGCAACGGTTGGGTGCTGCTGGGGGATGCGGCGAGCTTCCTGAACTCGCAGCGGCTGAAGGGGATCCATCTGGCCATCAAGAGTGGGATGCTGGCGGCGGAGGCGGTTTTCGATGCGCTGCTGACCGGGGACAGCTCAGAGAAAACCCTGCAGCAGTACAAGGCACTGGTGGACGCGAGCTGGATTCGCGATGAGTTGTGGCGGGTGCGGAATTTCCATCAGGGATTTGAGCATGGGCTGTTGGAGGGTCTGGCCAGCGCGGCGGTGCAGCAGGTGATGTTTGGGGCGAGACTGGGGCCGGATGCGACGAACGTGGCGGATTACCGACGGATGGTTCCGGTGGATGAGCTGGGGCCGCCGGATCTGCATCGCAAGGCGATGATTGGGAACGCACATGGGGATGGAAAGCTGACCTTTGACCGGCTGACCGATGTATTTCATTCAGGAACACGCCACGACGAGGATCAGCCGGTGCATCTGGTGGTCAAGGATCTGAACATCTGCAGCGAGCGGTGCACGGTGGAATACGGGAATCCATGCCAGTACTTCTGCCCGGCAGCGGTGTACGAGATGGTGGAAGTGCCCGACGGCGTGTCGGACAACGTCGGACACGGGTCGGACAGTGGCAGACAGGGATCGAAGAAGGAACTGCGGATCAACTTCACCAACTGCGTGCACTGCAAGACCTGCGACATCATGGACCCTTACCAGATCATCAACTGGGTGCCACCGGAGGGCGGGGGCGGGCCGAACTATGACGGTATGTAGAGGCCCGGACCGGGCTGGGCGCGCCGGGCCACGCACGGAAGTTCGTGGTGCTGACGGGTCCGGGGCGCATCCAATAGAGTAGGAGCTCATGGCTACATCGATTGCCTCCAGTCCGAACCCCAGCTCCGCGGAGACGCCTTCAGCGCGGCTGCGGGATAAGCACGGGCGGGCGATTACCGACCTGCGCGTCTCGATTACCGACCGGTGCAACTACAAGTGCGTATATTGCCGGACGGGTAATGAGGGGGCGGTATATGCGGAGCTGCCGATCGAGGAGTATCTGCGGATCGCGCGGGTATTCGTCTCCCTGGGCATCGAGAAAATCCGGCTGACGGGTGGAGAGCCGCTGCTGCGGCGGGGACTCCTGAATCTGCTGCGGGAACTGAACGAGCTAAAGACGCTGGACGGGAAGCCGCTGGATCTGGCCATCACGACGAACGGGCATCTGCTGGAAGAGATGGCGGAGCCGCTGCGGGCGGCGGGGCTGAGCCGAATCACGGTGAGCATGGACGCGGTGGATGCAGGGAAGTTTGCGCGCATTACGCGGGTGCCGGGGAGCTACGAGCGGGTGCTGGCCGGGATTCGGGCGGCCAGGCGCGCCGGGCTGGCGCCGGTGAAGGTGAACTGCGTGTTGCTGCGCGGGTTCAATGAGGATCAGATTGTGCCGTTTGCGCGGTTCTCGCGGGAAGAGGGCGTGATTGTGCGCTTCATCGAGTTCATGCCGCTCGAAGAGGACCGGTTGTGGACGCCGGACGTCGTAGTTTCGATGAACGAAATCGTCGGCGCGCTGGAGAGCTTCCGGCCGATACGGCGTCTGACGCCGAATGCGGCCAGCGAGACGGCGGTGCGGTACACGTTCGATGACGGATTGGGCGAGATGGGGATCATCGCTCCGGTAACCCAGGCGTTCTGCGGGCAGTGCAGCCGTGTCCGACTGACGTCGGACGGGAAGATTCGGACCTGCCTGTTCTCGCAATCCGATCACGATCTGTATGGCGTGATGCGCCGGGGCGGCGGCGATGCGGCGATGGCGGACTTTATCCGCCGGACGGTGGAGCAGAAGGAAGCACGGCACCACATCGGGGAGCCGGACTTTCTGAAGCCATCCCGCAGCATGGTCCACATCGGCGGTTAGTCACCGAGGCATACGCGCTTGCGCGCCTGAGATGTGTGCAGGCTCCGGCGCTTCGGGAGCCAGGCGCTCCGCGTCCTTTCCTTGGCGGATCGTGTGCGGTGATCCCTATAATGGACGGCGAATCATGCCATCCAGGAAAACTCCTCTCCAGTTTCTGAGCTTTTTCGTGCCCACGGTTGTGCTGATCGGGGGAATGACTGCGCTGACGGCGCGGCCTTCCGCCGAGACGGGAAATGCAACCGAGGCGGCGCGTCTGAACAGCATCGGCGTGGCGCTGATGAATCAGCAGCTGACGGAAAAAGCGGCGGCGCAGTTCGCCGAGGCGGAGAAGGCGGACCCGGAATCGGCGATTCCGGTGCTGAACCGGGGAATCGCGCTGCTCTATATGGAGAAACTGCCGGAGGCGGAGCAGCAGCTGCAGCAGGCGGCGCAGATGGCGCCCGACAATCCGCGTATCTGGTACAACCTGGGCCTGACGCAGATGGACGAGGCGAACCAGAAGCAGGCGATCGAGGACATGCGGAAGGTTCTGGCGATCGATGCGAAGGACGCCGATGCGCATTACTTCGTCGGACAGCTGGAGATGACGCTGGGGAATTTCAACGAGGCGATCAGCGAGTTCAAGGACGCGATCGAGCTGAATCCGCTGCATTGCTCGGCGCAGTTTGGGCTGGCGCGGGCGCTGCAGAGGGTGGGGCGGACGGGGGAAGCGCACGAGCACCTGAAGATCTTCCAGCACATGACGCAGGCGAAAATTGCTGCCCCGCTGAGCGTGGGGTACGGAGAGCGCGGCCACTATTCGACGATGGAAGAGATGCAGCTGCCGGAGGCGCCGGTGGGCGCGATGATCCCGGTGCACTTCGAAGTGCAGCGGGTCATGCAGTTTGCGCCATCGCATCACATGCAGGGACGCGGAAAGGCGGCCGGGGATGCCGGTTCGCCGGGCGGGGGAGCGTGTGTTGTGAATCTGGAGAGCCCCGGGTCCCAGGACCTGGTGGTGATGACGCCGGGGCCGGAGGCCATGCAGGCGTACCGGAATCTGAAGAACGGGTCCTTCGAACCGATTCCCGCGAGCCAAACGGGTCTGGATGCGAGCGGCCCCGGAGTAGCCTGCGCGGTGGGGGATTTCGATAATGACGGCCTGCCGGATCTGGCCGTGGCGCTGCGGGACAGGGTGATTCTCTATCGAAACCTGGGGGGCGGGAAGTTCGAAGATGTGACCGCAAAGGTGGGGATTCAGCAACTGAACCGGCCGGCAGGGTTGACGTTTGTGGATTTCGACCACGACGGCGATTTGGACCTGCTGCTTACGGGTGCGGCTGCGGACGGCAAGTCCGGGCCGAACGTGCTGTGGCGGAATAACGGGAATTCGACGTTTACGGAGTGGACCGGGCCGACCGCGCTGGGCGGACACGGGCGGACGGTACAGGCGACGCTGTCGGACATCAACAACGATCGCGCCGTGGATCTGGTGATCACGGGCGACAGCGGAGCGCCAACGATCTATTTCAACCGGCGGGAAGGGGCTTTCCAGCCGATGCCGTTATACACGGATACCCGTTTGCCTCCGACGCGCGGAGTGGCGGTCTTCGACTTCAACAAGGACGGATGGATGGATGTGGCGGTCACCCACGCGGGAGCGCCGGGGCTGAGCCTGTGGAAGAACGTCGAGGGAAAGCGGTTCGAGCGGGTGAAGCTGCCGCTGCCGGCGGGAGTGACCGGTGGATGGGGCGTGACGCCGATTGATTTCGATAACGATGGGTGGATCGATCTGGCAGCCGTGCTGGAGACCGCACACGGGACGGAGCTGCATGTATTCCGGAACCTTGGGCCGCAGGGGTTTGAGGACGTGAGCAGGCAGCTGGGGCTCGACAAAATCGCGATCAGGGAAGCGCGTTCGGTGATTGCGGCGGACGTGGACGGCGACGGGGCGGCGGATCTGATCGTCACGCGCCTGAACGGCGCTCCCGTGGTGCTGAAGAATGTGGGCGGCAAGAAGAATCATTCGCTGCGGATTGCGCTGGCGGGGCTGGCGGATAACAAGTCGGGAATCGGGACCAAGGTGGAGGTGCTGGCCGGTGGACACTGGCAGAAATTCGAGGTTGCCGGCGGATCCGGATACCTGAGCCAGGGATCGCTGGACGTCATCGCCGGACTGGGATCGGCGGACAAGGTGGACGTGGTGCGGCTGCTGTGGCCGACGGGGGTTCCGCAGGACGAGATCAACATTGCGGCAGACAAAACGCTGGTTCTGAAAGAACTGGACCGGCGCGGGAGCTCGTGTCCGACGCTGTTCGCGTGGGATGGAAAGCAGTATCGGTTCGTGTCGGACGTGATTGGGGCGGCGGTTGTCGGACACTGGGTTTCGCCCACCTCGACCAACCAGAACGATCCGGATGAGTGGATCAAGGTGGGCGGCGACCAGCTTCGAGCCCGGAACGGGCTGCTGAGCCTGCGCTTCGGGGAGCCGATGGAAGAGGTGAATTACATCGACCAGCTACGGCTGGTGGCCGTGGACCATCCGGCGGGTGTGGATGTTTACCCCGATGAGCGTTTTCTGAGCGAGCGGCCGTTCGCTTCGGGCAAGACCGTGGCGGTGGAAGCGCCGCGGGCGGTGGCGGGAGCGTGGGATGACCACGGGCGCGACGTGCGGGCGCAGCTGGCGACGATCGATCACCAGTACGTGCGCGACTTCACGAACCTGAGCTATGCCGGTTTTGCGAATCCGCACATGCTGACGCTGGATTTGGGGGCGTGGACGCCGCGAAATCCGCTGCGGCTGCTGCTGCATGGGTATATCGAGTACTTCAGCGCCAGCTCGATGTATGCGGCATGGCAGGCGGGGCTGCACCCCATGCCGCCGAGCGTGGATGTGCAGATGGCGGACGGACGATGGAAGAAGGTCATCGACGATATGGGATTTCCGGCAGGATTGCCGCGGACCATCGTGGTGGACCTGACAGGCAAGCTGCCGCCGGGGGCGCGGCGAATCCGGATTACGACGAATCTGCAGATTTACTGGGACCAGGCGCTGGTGGATAACGGGCCTGACGCGGTGGGAAGGGTGCGCCGGACCGAGGTACCGCTGGCGGAGGCTCACCTGGCGTTCCGGGGCTATCCGCAGCAGATTGAGGGAAAGACACCGGGAGATCTGACGTACAACTACAGCCGAATCAGCCAGACCGGGCCGTTTTTCTGGGCGCGGGGCGTCTATACCCGGTACGGAAATGTGAAGCCTCTGCTGGAGCGGGTGGATAACCGTTATGTGATTTTTGGGACGGGGGAGGAGATCGACGCGGAGTTCAAAGCTGGGGCGTTGCCGCCGCTGCCGGCAGGCTGGAAGCGGGATTATTTCTTCTACGCGAACGGCTTTGTGAAGGACATGGACTTCTGGGAGGCTTCTCCGTTTACAGTCGGCCCGATGCCGTTCCAGGCGATGACCGGGTACCCCTATCCGGCGAGCGAGCACTACCCGGAGGGTCGGGCAGCAGACCGGTACTGGCTGAGGTGGGACACGCGGTATGAGTCCGGACGGCGCGACCAGCGCTGGGACTTCAACTACCAGCCGGCGCAGGAGCGGCCGATTCAGTAGAGCAAACAGCCAGCCGACCGGAAGCAGGCGGCGGCGAAAGACACGGGTGCGCCTCGCGCCAGGTCATTTTCCGAGGGTTTTGCTCGCTCAGTGGAAGCCGACAGCGAGAAAGATGACGAGAAAGATGATGGTTTGGGAGAGCAAGGTGAGGCTGAGCCGGACGCGGTCAAGGAAGGCGTATCCCGGCACTCCGTCGGAGATCCGGGCGCTGATGCGCTTATACAGCGAATAGCAGGCGTAGACGGCAAAGATGCCGATGAGGTCCACGGCCGCCAGCCAGCCGGCAGGCATCGGCAGGCCGTTCAGGTAGACGCGACCCGGGTTGATGAGCATCTCGACCCAACCCACGACCCAGGGGAGCACGATCAGGCAGACGGCTTCTGCAAGGCAGAGAACCATCGAGATCCGGGCATGTCCTTCATATTGACCATGATAGGGGCCGAACCTCGCGACGGGGGCAGAATGGGGAGTCGTGGCAAAGGTGTTCACGACACTATGGGATGCGAATTTACTGTTAAAAGTCAAGCAGCATCGTTGTTATCCACAGAGATTTAGAGGCTGCGATAGCTGCGCTGATAGGTTCTCGTAATCCGGTCATGCCAGCTGAGAGTGTCCTCGTCGAAGAGGGACCAGAGAAAACCGAGCCCGAGGGGCAGGGCGGAGAGCAGCATCGCGACGATCCGGGTGCGCATGGCCGAGCGGGGAGGGTTCTCGTCGTCGAACGTGCAGAGGGCAATCTTTGCATAGCGCATGCCGGGGGTGGCATCCGTAAGGGTAAAGAAGAGGAACTGATACAGGACCCACATGGCCAGCAGGATAGCGCCGGCGCCGACCACGGCAACGCGGCCGGAAGGCAGATGGGTGGTGGAGGCCGCGAAGACGGTGATAAAGAGGAGGAAGGCGGCGAGGGTGAGGGAAAAATCGACCAGGCCCGCCATGGCGCGATGGGCGACCGGGGCGACGTGCAGGGGGAGATCATCGGCATCGAAATTCCGCGCGGGCTGCTTCAGCGGGGACATGGGGGCCTCCGCGTCGAGGTGAATAGAATGCCATTCCGGCAGATCCTGAGCCGGGGAGAGAGGCAGTGGCGCCGGTTCGGCTTCGAAGATGCGCAGTGTGCCTGGATCGACGTCCGATGCGGTGACAGGCTCGAGCGAGACTTCGGCGGGATCGTGGGGAGCCGGGGAATCGTCGCAGAGCGGACCTTCGGCGCGGCGAGGCCTGGCTTTGCGGGGCGCGATCAACTCCCGGGGAAAAGCCAGGAGGCGAGCGGGCAGAGGGTTGGCGGGCTCGACGACGGCGTCTCCGAGAGGATCGGCCGCGGTGTCAGGCATGGACGCTGGGCGATGGGCAGGGATACGGGCTTCCCGCGGGGTGAAGCGGGCGGGAGGCAGCGAGTCGGCACTGACAAAATAGCGGAGCAGCTCAGGCTGCCAGGGCTCGGGAAGGGGGTCGCGGGGGACGGCCTGCGGTTCGGATTGCCCGAGAGGCAGGCTCACCGCAGGGGAGGGAACGGTCATGGCGGCGAGAGCCGCGGCCCTTGCCGCGGCGGCCGCTCGGACTTCCGCAGCCGCAGCCTCAGCCGCCAGAGCTTCTTTGTAGGAGGGCACACGGGCATAGCGTTCGGCTACGCGGGCGGCGATGCTGGAAGGGGCGAGCGCCGTTTCCAGTCCGGGAAGAGCCGGCTGGTTTTCCGGGGACGGGGTACGCCGGGTGCGATGGGCGCGGACGCGAGCGGTAACTTCATTTTTCCATGCGGGCAGAGGGGGGACAGGGACGGTGGGAGAGGGCGAAGAGGGGAGATCGGTGGTGAGCGGCGTCAAGTCAATCCTCGCGAGGTTGAGAAGGGGAGCGAAGCCTCCAGTTGGCCCGCGGCGGACGAACCGGAGTGTTCGGGGAATCCCCAACCGGGGCGGCAGGGACACGCCGCGCCGGAGAATCCGCATTCCGCTTTGCTATGCTGGAGTTGCCGCGCGCGATGAGAACCCGCTTGTTTTGGTGTATCACGCTGTATCTGCTGTGTCATCCGCGACTCGGAGCGCAGGCGGTAACCACGCAGTTTCCCCCCACGCAGGATGGCGCATCCGCCAGCCTGCCTGACGATCCCAGCCTGCACAGCACGATCCCGGAGGCGCACGTGGTGCCGCAGCCGAGCGCCGGAGTGCCGGTCAGGATCGTGGCCGATAACCAGTCACGCGAGGAGACGAAGAGCGGCACCGTCTACACGCTGGACGGCAACGCGGCCCTGTATTACCGGCGCTATATCGTCCACGCCGATCACGTGAGGTATAACGCGACGACCGGCGACGTTGGGGCGCAGGGACACATGATGGTGGATGGCGGGCCGGACGATGAGCATTTCGAAGCCAGCCACGGCACGATGAACGTGCAGCAGGACACGGGCGACTTCTTCGACGTGGTGGGCACGCTGGGGGTGGAGCGCCGGCCGCGGGGAAAGATGGTGTTCACGGCGCCGAATCCCTTTGCCATTACCGGGCGGGAAGTGCTGCAACTGGGCAAAGGCCATTACCGGGTGATTCACGGAACCATGACGTCGTGCCGGCTGCCCAAGCCGGACTGGCGCATTCTTTCGCACGAGATCGCGCTCAACAAGGGAGTGGCGAGCGCGGCGGGGGCCAGGTTTGAATTCTTCCACGTGCCTCTTTTCTACCTTCCCTATGTGACGCACCCGGTGACCGCCGATCGGCAATCGGGGATTTTGCTGCCGTATGTGGGGAACGACACGACCAAGGGTTTTATTTTTGGGGAGGGTTTTTATCTGACCCTGGGGCGCAGCGCCGATCTGACGATGGCGACACAGTTCTATTCGAAGCGCGGCTGGGCGCCCAACGGGATGTTCCGCTACCGGGGGCGGGGGCAGAATTTCGGCAATTTCCACTTTCAGAGCCTTCTGGATGAGGGTGTGTGGGAGCAGGACGGGACGCGCGGGGCCAACCAGGGCGGAGTCGACATTGGAGCCGACGGCCGGTACGACTTCACGCCGCACACGACCGGCGTGATCGGCGCGGAGTACCTGAGCTCGTATGTGTACAGACTGGTTTTCGAGGAGGAATACGCGCAGGCGATCAACTCGGAGGTGAAGTCGCAGGCATTTGTGACGCACGAGGACCGGGACATGTGGGCGAGCCTGCGCATGAACCGGTATCAGGATTTTCAGAGCTCGACGATCACCGGCGATGAGGTTCGCATTCTGCATATGCCGGAGATCGACATGGAAGTCGCGGACCGGGAGCTGGGCGATTCACCGCTGACGTGGGGATTCAGCGGGTCGGCTGCGGCGCTGTCGCGGCACGACTATCCGAATTTCGCGACGTCGGCGGAGGTGCCGCGGCTGGATTTTCATCCACGCGCCTCTCTGCCGCTGCATTTCGAGGGCTGGACGTTTCGGCCGGAGGGGGCGGTTCGCGAGAGCTGGTACGGGAAGAGCCAGGACCCGGCGACTCTGGAGCAGATTCCGGTGCTGCGAAACACCGGCATCAGCCGCAGCGATGTGGAGACGGGTTTCGAGCTGCGGCCGCCCGCGCTGGAAAGGGACTTCACCGTGCCCTGGCTTGAGCATCTGCTGGGCGGCGATGTGCGGCATACGATTGAGCCGGCTCTTTCGTATCGCTACGTGACCGGGATTAACAATTTCCGGCAGATCCTGCGGTTCGATCAGACCGACGTAGCCAGCAACACGAACGAAATGGAGTATGGGCTGACGCAGCGATTGTTCCTGCGGCATTTGCCCGAGCATCCGTGCAGGGGCGATGAAGCGCTGGGCCCGAGTGTGCTGTGCGGCGGGGGAACGCGGGACTGGATCTCCTGGCGGGTGGCGCAGAAGTACTACTTCGAGCCGGACTTCGATCATGCGCTTACGCCGGGGACGCCGAACCCGCTGGAAACGACGCTGGACTTCACCGGGGTGGATTTCCTGACCGGCCCCCGGCATACGACGCCGGTGATTTCGCGGCTGCGGGTGCGGACCACGTCGGCCACGGATGCGGAGTGGGATTTGGATTACGACGTGAAGGCAGGCAGGATCACGTCCAGCAACGTCTTTGCCGATTACCAGCACGGGTTCTACCGGTTCCATTTTGGCGACTCGTATATGAACGTGCCGCTGGGGGTCGCGCCGCTGACGACAACGCCGGTGCCGATCGCGACTTCAAGCCAGCCGGAGCGGTTTAACCAGATTCACATGACCGCGGTTTATGGCGCGGCGAACAAGCTGGGGCTGAGCACGGGAGTCAATGCCGCCTACGATCTGGTGCACCAGCAGCTGCAGTATGGGGCGGCGCAGGGGTCCTATAACTGGAACTGCTGCGGGCTGATGTTCCAGTATCGGCGGTTTTCGCTGGGGTCGATTCGCGACGATACGGAGTACTTCTACAGCTTCAGCCTTGCCGGCATCAGCAGCGTCGGGGATTTGCGGCGCCGGATCAGCCTGTTTTGAGGGTTTTGGGCCCGGCGGCGGGGTGAACTGCGATAATGGGGGAAGTAATCCCAGTGAAGATGGCTTTTGAGCCGAGAGGGCGGTTTTCTTGTTGAGCAGGTTTTTGTTTTTTGGCTGCGCTCTGGTCCTGGCGGCCGGATGTGCTGCGCAGCAGGCGGATACCGGCGCGGTGCCGGGGTCTCCGTCACTGAATCGAAAGATCGAGATCATGATCCGGTCGGAACTGAGCGTACCGCCGGAATATCAGGTGACCATCGGGGCGCGGCAAAGGAGCGATGTAACGGGATACGACACCATCCCGGTGACGTTCTCGCTGCCGAGCGAGCCGAAGCGGACGCAGATGGTGAATTTCCTGCTCTCGAAAGACGGCAACACGCTGGCGCGGCTGTCGAAGTGGAATCTGGGACAGGATCCCGGGGCGATGCTGCCGACCGAGGGACGGCCGGTGCGGGGCAATCCCCAGGCAAAGGTGACGATCGTCAACTTCGACGATCTGGAGTGCCCCTACTGCGCGCGGATGAACGCGGAGTTCTTTCCGGACACGCTGGATCACTATCAAGGCCTGGTGAAGTTCGTCTATCTGGATTACCCGCTGGTGGAGATCCATCCCTGGGCGATGCACGCGGCGGTGGACGCGAATTGTCTGGCGACGCAGAACGCGGGCGCTTACTGGAATTATGTCGATTATCTGCATACGCACGGCGAGGATGTGAGCGGACCGGCTCACGACGCGGCCAAATCGGCGGCGACGCTGGATAAACTGGCCAGCCAGGAAGGTACGCGGGAACATCTGGACGAGACGCAGCTGAATGCGTGCGTGGCGAAGCAGGACGACCACGGGATCATCGCCGAAATGCGGGCGGGCGACCGGGCGGGGGTGAACGCCACGCCGACGTTCTTCGTCAACGGGGAGCGCTGGGCCGGACAGCTGGACGAGCGCGAGCTGTGGATCATGATCGACCGGGCGCTGCGGGAGCAGGGAATCGCGCCGCCGGCGGCGAGCCCGGATTCTGCGAGTCCGACTGCGGCCAAATGAGTCTTTGCAGGGCAGGGGGACCGCATTATGCTGAAACGTGAGCGCCGCCCCCCGATTTGCGGCGCGGCAGCAGGGAGAAGATTTTTGTCATCGCGATTGGTTTCATCGGCTGTTTTGGGTCCCCCATTGTCTGCACGTATCGTCAAGGTTGCGGTTCTGGGCGCCGCTCTGGTGATTTTGGGCGGCTGCCAGCGCGCCCACGACGCCAACACGCTGGCGACCGTCAACGGAAAGCCGATTGAACGATCGGAAGTCGACACCCTCTTCCAGAACAATCTGGGCGACTCGCACCAGCAGCCCTCGAAGGTGCAGGCGGACATCATGCGCCTGAACATCCTGCGTCAGCTGATCGACGAAGAGATCGTGATGCAGAGGGCGGGCAAACAGAATCTGGTGGCGACGGACGAAGAGGTGAACGATCGGCTGAACGAGATCAAGGCGCCGTTCACGAAAGAGGAGTTTCAGAAGCGGCTGGATTCGCAGCACATGACGCTGGAGGATCTGAAGCGGGAGATTCGGCGCAACCGGACGGAAGAGAAGCTGTTCAACAAGGAGATCACGTCCCGGATTAACATCACGGACGCCGACATCACGACCTACTACAACGATCACAAGGCCGACTTCAACCTGATTGAGCCCCGCTATCATCTGGCGCAGATTGTGGTGACGGCGCAGCCGATGCCGTCGCAACAGGTGGGGAACCTGCAGAACAGCAAGGCAATGAACGAGGCGGAAGCCAGGCGGAAGATCGAGACGCTGCACAACCGGCTGGAGAGCGGGGATGACTTTGGCGCGCTGGCGATGAACTTCTCGGAAAATCCGAACACGGCGGGAAACGGCGGCGATATGGGCTTCGTGGCCGATTCTCAGCTGCGCCAGGATCCGACGGTGTATGCCGCGATCACCAAGCTGAAGCCAGGCCAGATCACGGACATTCTGCCGGTCTTCGCGTCGCCGGGTTCCAAGCAGCCGGTGGGCTATCAGATCTTTAAGCTCATCGACCGGGAAGCCGCGGGCCAGCGGGAACTGAACGATCCCCGGGTGCAGCAGGCCGTCCGTCAGCAGCTGCGGGACAGCCGCGAACAACTGCTGAAGAACGCGTACCTGGAGATGCTGCGCGACCAGGCGCGGGTGGTGAACTACTACGCGGAAGAGGTCTTCAAAGAGGGAGCGCAGTAGGCGCCGGGCGGGCGGCGACCTCGGCCCCGCTGTGACCAAAAGGGGCAGGCCGTCTGCGCGTGCTCCGGTCCAATCCGGGAAAAAGATCCGCACAGCTCTGCTGCTAATCTAAAGCCTGTTCCATCCTCATTGACTCGCTTTGGCGCCGCCTGTTGGCGGCGTCCCTCAGGGAATGCCTGCGCATTCCGAGAGCGGGTGATCTGCGCAGACGTCAAAACCACCGGGCAACACGGACAAGCGATTGGCAGAACTGGATTACGACGAGGCGAACTGGACCCCGAGCCATAATCCCTGGCTGGTGGCGCTCACGGTCACGATGGCGACGTTCATGGAGGTGCTCGACACCTCCATCGCCAATGTGGCTTTGCCGCACATGGCCGGATCGCTGGGCGCCAGCCAGGATGAAGCCACCTGGGTGCTGACCAGCTATCTGGTCTCCAGCGCCGTGATTCTGCCGATCTCCGGGTGGCTGATGGCGCGCATGGGACGCAAGCGCTTTTACATGACCTGCGTGGCGCTGTTCACCTTCTGCTCGATGCTGTGCGGGCTGGCGACGTCGCTGCCGATGCTGGTGTTCTTCCGCATCCTGCAGGGCGTGGGCGGCGGGGGCCTGGCGCCGAGCGAACAGGCGATCCTGGCCGACACCTTTCCGGTCAGCAAGCGCGGGCAGGCCTTCGCTCTCTACGGAATGGCGGTGGTGGTGGCGCCGGCGATCGGGCCCACGCTGGGGGGCTGGATCACCGACAATTTCAACTGGCACTGGATCTTCTTTATCAATCTGCCGGTAGGGTTGCTGTCGCTCTTTCTGACGAACCGCATGGTGGAAGATCCTCCCTACCTGAAGGAGGAGAAGGGCAGAACGGGGCGGGTGGATTTCATGGGCCTGGGGCTGATCTCGATCGGCGTGGGCTGCCTGGAGTTTGTTCTGGACAAGGGCCAGGAGAAGGACTGGTTCGGCGATCCGAACATCACCGTCTTTGCGATCCTGGCCGCGGTGACGCTGTCGGTGTTTGTCTGGTGGGAGTGGCGGCACGACGATCCTATCGTCGATCTGAAGCTGCTGAAGAACCGCAATTTCGGAACGGCCGTCTTCCTGCAGTTCGTGCTGGGTATGGTGCTGTTCGGAACGACGGTTCTGATCCCGCAGTTCCTGCAGGTGCTGCTGGGATATACGGCGGAGCGCGCGGGCATGGTTCTGTCGCCGGGGGCGCTGGTGCTGATGCTGACCATGCCCATCGCCGGTCGCATCGTCGGGTCGAACAAATTCGATCCACGCATGCTGGTAGCGATCGGGTATGCAATCACCGCGGCCGGACTCTATAACCTGACCCGCCTGGATCTGAACGTCTCGTTCGGGCAAGTGACGCTGTGGCGCGCGTATCAGGTGATGGGCTTGTCGTTCGTCTTCATTCCCATCAGTACCCTGAACTATCTGGGGGTGCCGCGCACCAAGAACAATCAGATTTCGAGCTTCTCGAATTTTGCGCGCAATATGGGCGGATCCGTGGGCACCGCGCTGCTGACGACGTTTCTGCAGCGGACGCAGCAAACCCATGTTTCGACGCTGAGCTCCCACGTGGTGCCGGGGAGCCCGCAATATTCGCGGTGGGTCGAGACGACCCGCCAGGCGCTGGAGCGGCTGGGACAGAGCGCCGGCAGCTCTGCGCAGATTGCGCTGGGGCAGGCCTGGCAGGCACTGAATCGTCAGGCACAGATGCTGAGCTATCAGAATGCCTTCTGGGGGCTCAGCATCATCATCGTGTTTCTGATTCCGCTGCCGTTTATCATGCGGCGGCCGCCGCGCGCGGGGCGAAGCGCGCCGGCGATGGGCGAGCACTAACCGCGACAGCGGGCTTGTGGCGCAACCAGCCGCCGCATATTCTGATCATCAGCAATGGACTTCGATAATCTGCGGACATTTCTGGAGGTGGCGCGCCTGAAGAGTTTTTCGCGCGCTGCCCAGAAGCTGCTGCGCACGCAACCGGCAATTTCGGCGCAGATTCGCTCGCTGGAAAATGAGGCGGGCGCGCGCCTGTTCGACCGCGACGGCGGGAAAGTGACCTTCACGGCGGCGGGGCGGCTTTTCGAGCCGTTTGCCGAGTCCTGTGTCGAGCGGCAAAAACACATTTTGCTGGCCATTGCCGAGCAGGATCGCTCGCCGCGCGGCGAACTGGGCATCAGCGCGAATGAGGCGACCCATCTCTACATTCTGCCGCGGGTCTTCGCCGTGTTCCGGCGGCAGTATCCCCGGGTCATGCTCAGCGTGGTGCGGGCAGAGCGGCTGCGGACGCTGGAAGGCGTGGTGAACCGCGAGGTGGATTTCGGCGTGGTCTCCATGCCGGTGCGGGACTCACGGCTGGTGGTGGAGCCCATCCGCCGGGACGAGCTGGTGCTGGTCGCGCCGGCCGGGCATCCGCTGGCGGACCGAGGGCGCGTGCGGGTGAAGGAGGCGGCGAAATATCCCGTGCTGCTGCCCACTCACGGCCGACGCCGGGAGCAGCTGGACGAGTTGTTCCGGGTGAACGAGGTGTCGCCGCGGCTGGCGATGGAGGTAGAGTCGAGCGAAATGCTCAAGCGCTACGTGAGCGCGGGCCTGGGTCTGGGCTTTCTGCCGCGAACCAACGTCGCGGAGGAAGAGAAGGCGGGCACGCTGCATATTCTGACGCTGGAGGGCGTGCGCCTGGCGCGCGATCTGGCCCTGATTTTCCGCAAAGACCGCCAGCTTTCCCGCGCGGGTCAGGAATTCCTGGAAATTGCGACGCAGTGCTTCCGGATCGGCGAGCGGGAGGCCGGTTCCGGGGGCTCGCGTGGTGCCGTATGATTGAAAGAGTGTAAATTTCTCGCGCGCAGGGTCTCTGTCGGACCGTTCGTCATGATACTTTTCATCGGGGACCTTTCTCTCCGTACGAAGGCAGAGCGACGGGGAGTCAGGAGAGCGCGTGGAAGTTCAGATCCGGAGGAATTGAGAATTGGGAAAAAGCATGGTCCCGCGGCGGCTGTTTTTTACCAAGGGCGTGGGAAAACACAAGGAACGGCTGACCTCGTTTGAGCTGGCTTTGCGCGACGCCGGCATTGCTGCACAGAACCTGGTGCGGGTATCGTCGATCTTTCCCCCGCAGGCCAGATTGATTCCGCGCAAAGAAGGGCTGAAGTACCTGAGCCCGGGCGAAGTGGTGTTCGCGGTGGTGGCGGAGAACTCGACGCGAGAACCGCACCGACTGGTTGCGTCGAGCATTGGAGTGGCGATTCCGAGTGATCGTAACACGTACGGTTACTTAAGCGAGCATCACAGTTTCGGCGAAACCGAAGATCAGGCTGGAGAATACGCGGAGGAACTGGCCGCGGAAATGCTGGCCACGACGCTCGACGTGGAATTCGATCCGGACACCAGCTGGGATGAGAAGAAGGAGATTTACCGCATCTCCAACAAGATCGTGCGCACCGCGAACGTGACCCAGTCGGCCATCGGCGACAAGCGCGGGCTGTGGACCACGACCATCGCGGCGGCGATCCTGATTTTCGAGTAAGGCGGAAGCAGTCTGGGCGGGCGTGGGCCACAAGGGCCTGCGCCTTTTGCTTGTTTTTGCAACTGGAATCGATACAAATATGGCAACTGACAGCAAATTTCGCGTGGGACTGGTGCAGATGAGCTGCGGGCCCGACCCCGACGCCAATCTGGAGAAGGCGGCGGACCGGGTGCGCGATGCGGCGCGCGAGGGTGCGGAGGTCGTCTGCCTGCCGGAGCTGTTTCGCGCGCAGTATTTCTGCCAGCGGGAGGATATTGCGCTGTTCGACGTGGCGGAGCCGATCCCCGGACCGAGCACCGAACGGCTGGGAGCGGTGGCGCGCGAGGAGAAGGTGGTGGTGGTGGCGTCCTTGTTCGAGCGGCGCGCGCCGGGCCTTTATCACAACACCGCTGCGATTCTGGAAAAAGACGGCCGGGTAGCGGGGCTCTACCGCAAGATGCATATCCCGGACGATCCGCTCTATTACGAGAAGTTTTATTTCACGCCGGGTGACCTGGGCTTTCGGGCTTTTGGCACTTCGGCGGGACGCATTGGGACGCTCGTGTGCTGGGACCAGTGGTATCCCGAGGGCGCGCGGATTACGGCGCTGCAGGGCGCGAACGTGCTGTTCTTTCCCACGGCAATCGGATGGCATCCGCGGGAGAAGGAGGAGTTTGGCCCGGCGCAGTACGACGCCTGGCAAACGATCCAGCGGGCGCATGCCATTGCCAACGGAGTTTATGTGGCGGCGGTCAACCGCGTTGGCATGGAACATGGGGATGTCCGCGGCAATCGCGTGGAGGGACCAGGGCTGGAGTTCTGGGGCGGTTCGTTCCTGGCCGATCCTTTTGGCCGGATCATCGCCAAGGCTGCGCACGATCGGGAAGAGATTCTGATCGGAGAGGTCGATCTGCGGGTGATTGAGGATACGCGGCGAAACTGGCCGTTCCTGCGCGATCGGCGCATCGACGCTTACGGGCCGATCGTCAGCCGCTTCCTGGACGGCGACGGGGAATGAGCGACAACAGCGCAGCGGAAGCGCGCAGGGAAGGGCCAGGTTCGCCGGCAATGTCGGGGACTCCGCGGCAACTCGGCTACCGCATGCCGGCGGAGTGGGAGCCGCACGAGGCGACCTGGCTGGCGTGGCCGCACAATCCGGAAGACTGGCCGGGAAAGTTCCAGCCGATTCCGTGGGTGTATGCGGAGATTGTCGGGCACCTGGCGCGCGTCGAGGATGTCCACATCCTGGTGGACGATCTCGCGGCGGAAAAGCGGGCGCGGCGGATTCTGCAGCGCTCGGGCGCGAATTTAAATCGTGTCTTTTTTCATCAGTGGCCGACGGATCGTGTGTGGACGCGGGATTCCGGTCCGATTTTTGTACGAAGGAGCGAGCCGGGCAAAGACTCGGTGGCCATTACCAACTGGAAGTTCAATGCCTGGGCGAAGTATTCCGACTGGCACAAAGACGATGAGATTCCTGGCCGGGTCGCGGATCTTCTCGGTCTGCCGCAGTGGACGCCGGCGATCGAAACGCCCGCGGGTCCGCAGCGGATTGTTCTCGAAGGCGGATCGATTGACGTAAATGGCGCCGGTACGCTGATCACGACGGAGGAATGCCTGCTGAGCGAAGTCCAGCAGCGGAATCCTGGAGTGACGCGCGAGCAGCTGGAGCAGATCTTTCACGATTATCTCGGCATCGACCAGGTTCTGTGGATGAACAAGGGCATTGCCGGCGACGATACGCACGGGCACGGGGACGACATCACGCGCTTTGTCGGGCCGAACACGATGGTGACCGTGGTCGAGCCGAACCGTGAGGACGAGAATCACCTGCCGCTGGCGGAGAATCTGGACCGTCTGAGATCGGCGCGCAATGCCGACGGTAAACCGTTCGAAGTGATTGAGTTACCAATGCCTCCGCCGGTGATTTTTGACGGGCAGCGACTTCCGGCCAGCTACGCGAACTTTTACATTGCCAACAATCTGGTGCTCGTGCCAACCTTGAATTGTTCCGTTGATCGGCGGGCGCTCAACATTCTCGCAGACGCTTTTCCGTCGCGTGAGGTCGTGGGCATCTATTGCGGAGATTTGATCTGGGGGCTGGGCGCTCTGCACTGTATGACGCAACAGCAACCCAAAGTGGTGGAGCCGTAATGCCCGACAATCTCGAGTGGCTGGAAGACTGGTACCAACGCCAGTGCGACGGCGACTGGGAACATACGCAGGGAATTCGCCTGGAGAGCCAGGGGCGCGGATGGCGCCTGACCATCAGCCTGGAAGGGACGTCCGTGCAGAATGTCGCTCCCAACCGGCTGAACTTCGGGACCAGCGGCGAAGAGTGGATCGACTGCAGCATCTCCGAAGAGCGTTTCGAAGGCGCCGGCGATCCGAAGCGACTGGAGCAGATCATCGGGGTGTTCCGCAAGTGGGTGGAGCAGCCGCAGGAACAGTCCCAGGAGCAATTCCTGAAGCAACCGCCGGACCCTTCACCGGTCCGTTGAACGCCCCCGAATACCATGGAAGCATGACAGGAGCAGACGAGGCCCTGATGCGGGAGGCGTTCGCCGAGGCACAGGCCGCGGCCGCAGCCGGCGAGGTCCCCATCGGAGCGGTGGCGGCGATAGCCGGCACGATCGTTGCGCGTGGACAGAACCGTGTGCTGCGCGACGTGGATCCGACCGCGCATGCCGAAATCGTCGCGCTTAAAGCCGCGGCGCAGGCGGTGGGCAATTATCGGCTGCTCGATTGCGAACTGTATGTCACGCTCGAGCCGTGTGCGATGTGCGCCGGGGCGATGATCCACGCGCGCCTGGGACGGCTGGTGTATGGGGCCGAAGATCCCAAGGCCGGGGCGGCGGGTTCGGTGCTGGATGTGCTGAATCATCCGCGGCTCAACCACCGGATGGCGGTGACGGCGGGTGTGCTGGCTGAGGAATGCGGCGGGCTGCTGCGCGGCTTTTTCCGGGAACGCCGGTGAAGTCGCCGTCGACCGTTCCCGTAGAGTGGAAAGAGCATGCCCGAGCCAGCCAGGATGATTGCGATCGATATCGACGGCACTTTGCTGCCGTCGGTGGGGACTCGCATCAGCGAAAGGACCTGCGCGGCCTTGCGCGAGGCCGAGGCTGCGGGCCTGGAAGTGGTGATCGCCACCGGGCGGCGGCAGGCCTATGCTATGCCGCTGCTGAGCCCCATCGGCCTCCGGCCGGAGACGGTGTTGATTACCTCGAACGGGACGGTCACGCGGACGATGGCGGGCCAGCGCATGGATCGATTCTTTCTGCCGCTGGAAACTGCGCGCGCCTTGTGTCCGGCGCTGCGGCCCTATGGGACGATGGTCTTCACCTTCGACCGTGACGGCCCAGGAGAGCTGGTTTTGGAATCGCTGCCGGCGCTGCACGAGCGCATCGCGCTGTGGGTGGAAGCGAACCGGCCGTGGATCCGCGAGGTCCGGCCCCTGGAGCGGGCTTTTGACGGCGATGAGGCGCCGGTGCAGGGCATGGTTTGTGGAGGCGTGGGCGAAATGCGGCGAGCGGAAGAAGGCCTGACGGCGAGCGCGCTGGCGTCGCAGATTGAAGTGCACAGGACCGAATATCCCGCGCGGGATCTGACCATCGTCGACATTTTGCCGCCGGGCTGTTCCAAGGGGGCGGCGCTGTTGCGTCTGGCTGCCAAACGGGGCGTGGCGCGGGAGTCGATCCTGGCGATCGGGGACAACTGGAACGATCTAAAGATGCTGGAATCGGCGGGGAGGCCGTTTGTGATGAGGAATGGCGCCCCGGAGCTGGTGGAGCTGGCACGGCAGCGCGGGTGGGAGATTGCCCCGGCCAACGACGAAGACGGCGTCGCCCAGGTGCTGGAGAGCGTTTTGGCGGGCAGCCGCGTCTGAGAATGGTAGAGTTGATGGGAATGCGCCGCTTTTGCGTCAAAACGGGGCTGGTGGCTCTGGGTGTGGTCTGCCTGGGCACTGTTGCCGCGCGCGCAGCCGAGTACGTCACCCTGAAGAATGGACAGGACCTGATCTGCGATCACCGGACGGTGGTGGGTGACAAAGTACGCCTCTATCTTGATGAGTCGACCGGCAGCTATCTGGAGGTAAAGGCATCGGATATCGCCTCGGCCGAGACGGTAAGCCTGCCGAAGCCGGCCGCGCGAGCGCCTGCCGCTGCCGCTGCGCCGGCTCCTGCACCGGAGAAACTGTCGGATGCCGAACTGCGGCCGATGCTGGCGAGAGCCGCGACCGTTTTCGACATCGATACCGATCTGCTGGCCAGCGTGATTCGGCAGGAGAGCGGCGGGCACTCCCGGGCGGTCAGCCGCGCGGGGGCGCAGGGGTTGATGCAGCTGATGCCGAAAACAGCGGCCCAGCTGGGCGTTAACAACAGCTTCGCGCCGGGCCAGAATATCGACGGCGGGACGGCATATCTCGATGTTCTGCTGACGAGGTATCACGACGACCTGGCGCTGGCGCTGGCGGCCTACAACGCGGGGCCGGCGGCGGTGGACCGGTGGCACGGAATTCCGCCGTACCGCGAGACGCGGCTCTATGTGGCGCGGGTGATTCACGAGTACAACCGCCGGTATAAGCTGCGCGAGAGCGCGGAGCGGCAGACCGCACTGCAGGTTGCAGCGGTGCCCAGGCCGGTGCAGTGAACGACGCCCAGCGCTTTCCTCCCGGAGCCCTGATTTGAAATCGAAGAGAAACTGGATTGTGCTGGCCCTCATTGTTGCGGCGGTTGCCGTGCTCATTGGGTATGGGCGCCACCGGATTCACTTCGACTGGCACATCTTTGTGGCGCAGCTCCGCCAGGCGGAGTGGGGGCGGATCCTGCTGGCTCTGGGGGCGATTTACCTGGGCTACGTTTTTCGCGCGGTGCGATGGGCGCTTCTCATCCGGAACAACAAAAAGGTTCCGCTGCTGTCTCTTTTAGGGACGCAGGTGATCGGATTTACAGCGGTCGCTCTGATCGGGCGCGTGGCCGATCCGGTACGGCCTTATCTGGTCGCGAAGAAGACGGGGCTGCCGCTCAGTTCGCAGGTGGCTGTGTACATCGTCGAGCGGCTGTTTGACGCGGGCTCGATGGCGCTCATCTTTAGCTCGGTGATCCTGCTGGCCGGCGGCTCGCTGCCCCATCCGGAAATCATCCGGAGGGTGAGTTACACCGCTCTGGCGACCACCATCGCCGGCGGATTCTTTCTCCTGGCGGTGCGCCTCGCCGGCGGCGCCGTGGCGAGCTTCGCGGAGAAGGCGTTCGGAACGACCTCCCGCAAGCTGGGTAAGTCGGTGGGTGACAAGGTTCGGACTTTCCACGCCGGGCTCGACACGCTGCGCTCCTTCTCCGACTTTGGCGTCCTGCTGGGGATCTCTCTGGCGATGTGGGTGCTGATAGCGCTCGCCTATCTCGAAACGACGCGCGCCTTTGTGGCCAGCCCACAACTGGGGCACATGAGTATTGCCCAATGCATGCTGCTGATGGCGTCCAGCATGGTGGCCAGCGGATTGCAGCTCCCCATCATTGGGTGGTTTACGCAGATTGGGCTGGTGGCGGCGGCTCTCTCCGGTTTCTTTGGAGTAGCGCCGGAGCCGGCGACGGGTTGCGCGGCTACGTTGCTCCTGGTCACGTTCCTGGGCATCGTGCCGATCGGGCTGATCTGGGCGCGCTTCGACCATGTTTCGCTGAGGAGCGTCACGCGCGAGAGCGAGCATGCCGAGCAAGACCTGAGTCCTTCCGCTGCGACTGCGCAGGAAGCCTGATTTTCGCGGTGTCCTGGATCAGAGGGCGCGTCGCACGGCGCGCCGGACGGAATCGGTGGCCACGCCGTACGCTGCGTGCGTTACCCATTCGCTGATGCGCTCCTGGGTGGGCTGCTGTCCCGGAGGCGCGGATAATCCCATCTTCGGCAGAATCGACTCGTGGGTGATGCGATTGAGGGTGATGCCGAAAGCAGCGCCGCGCCAGGCGCCCAGCGAGGGCTCAAGCTCCACCAAAGCACCGTAGACGGCGCCGGCCAGCGCTCCAAAGATCCAGTGAATGCCCTGCTGGGCCAACCGGCGATCGCTGCCGGTAAGTGGACGCCCCGTGACCTGCTCGGCCAGAACCACCGGGGGCGGGGTCTGCCCCTGAATGCGGGGCGGGAAAAGCTGTTCGGCGGCCATTTTGGCGCCCGCTCCGGCCAGGCCCCCGATCAATCCGGCAAGTGCGCCTTTGCTGATGCTGCGTTGCGAGTCGTCTTTGCTCATAGTCGGATAAGATGCGTCGCCCCTCACGATAGTCCGATTCGCACACCCTGACAATTGCGCATGCGGTATACAGGCGCGGGCAGAACGCACGGCGAAAGGCGCTGCTAGAATCAAAGCAGACCGATGAAATGTCCTTACTGCGGGTTTGCCCAGGACCGCGTCATTGATTCGCGGGAAAGCAGGGAAGCCGACTCGATCCGCAGACGGCGCGAATGCGAGCGCTGCAATCGGCGGTTTACCACCTACGAGCGGATCGACGAAATTCCGTACATGGTGGCGAAGAAGGACGGACGCCGGGAGAAGTTCGAGCGCCAGAAGGTGCTGAGCGGGCTGCTGCACGCCTGCGAAAAACGGCCGATTTCGGCGGGCAAGCTGGAACAGCTTGTCGATGAGACCGAGACCTTCGTCACGGAATCCACGGAGCGCGAGCGGACCACCGCAGAAATCGGCGAGCTGATCATGGAGCGCCTGAAGGCCCTGGACACGGTCGCCTACATCCGCTTTGCCAGCGTTTATCGGGATTTCAAAGACGTCCGCGAGTTTAAGGAAGAGCTGGAGCAGCTGCTGAGCCAGCACACCGATAAACATCCAAGAAAAAAGCAGGCCTGAGAGCCGGCTCAACCATTCAGCTCAAGGAGGAATGTGGGGAAGACACACATTGTTACTCTGATCCCCGGCGACGGCATTGGGCCGGAAGTGACCGATGCCGTCGTGCGCATTCTCGAGGCGACCGGCGTTCGATTTAGCTGGGAGCGCTTTGCCGCGGGAGCCAGCGCCTTCGAAAAACACGGCGAATATATTCCCAGGGATCTGGTCACGTCGATCGAGCGCAATCGCGTGGCGCTCAAGGGTCCGGTGACGACGCCGGTGGGCGGAGGATTCGCCTCGATCAACGTTACGTTGCGCAAGAAGTTCGAACTGTACGCGAACTTCCGGCCGATTAAAAATCTGCCCGGGCTGGAGACGCGCTATCCCAATGTGGACCTGATCATCATTCGCGAGAACACCGAGGGCCTGTATGTCGGCCTGGAACACGAAGTGGTGCCGGGGGTGATCGAGTCGCTGAAAGTGATCACGGAAAAGGCTTCGACACGGATTGCGAAGTTCGCCTTCGAATATGCGGCAAAACACGGCCGTCGCCGGATCCATGCCATTCACAAAGCCAACATCATGAAGATGTCCGACGGCCTGTTTCTCCGCTGCGCGCGTGACATTTCGAAGGGCTATCCGGACATCACCTACGGCGAGCACATCATCGACAACACCTGCATGCAGCTGGTCATGAATCCATATCAGTACGACACGCTGTTGCTGGAGAATCTGTACGGCGACATCGTCAGCGATCTGTGCGCGGCGTTTGTCGGCGGCCTGGGACTGGTGCCCGGGGCGAATCTGGGAGCGGAGGCCGCGATTTTCGAAGCGGTGCATGGCTCCGCGCCCGATATTGCGGGCAAAGACATTGCGAATCCGACGGCGCTGCTGCAGTCGGCGGTTCTGATGCTGCACCATCTTGACGAGGGCGAAGCCGCTCATCGCGTGCAGGCGGCCCTGGAGGCGACTTATTCCGCCAGGAAGTCCCTGACCCGCGATGTGGGTGGAACGGCGGGGACGGCGGCGTTTGCGGATGCCGTGATTGAGGCGCTGGCGCACCAGCCAGAGACGATGCAGGCAGGGGGAAACCAGGGATGAAGACGAAAGTGCTCATGGCAGCGGCAGTGACCCTGTTGCTGGTGACGGCAGGCTGCAAGAAGCAGGCAACGGAGACCACTCCGAAGGCGAATTACACTGCGATCGACTGGAATACCGCGGGCACGATCGAGGGCACCGTGCAGTATGTGGGCACGCCGCCGAAGCCGATTGAAATCGATATGAATCAGGACCCCGCGTGCACGCTGGGCCCGACGAATTACAGCGAAGGCTATGTAGTGAACCACGGCGGCTTCGGGAATGTCTTCGTCTACGTGAAGGACGGTCTCGGCAACCGGGTTTATGCGGCGCCTGCACAGCCGGTGGATATCGACCAGAAGGGCTGCCGGTATGTTCCCCACGTGGTCGGCGTGATGGCGGGGCAGCCGGTGCGCTTTACGAACAGCGATCCGACGATGCATAACATTCACATGCTGCCGACGGTGGCCGGCAATCAGGCCGTGGATATTTCCCAGCCGCCCAATGCAGGCCAGGACGAGCGCACTTTCCACGAGCCGGAACTGATGATCCCGGTGCGCTGCAACAACCATCCCTGGATGCAGGCCTTCATCAATGTGGCGGCGAGCCCCTTCTACGCGGTTTCCGATGCGTCGGGACGTTTCGTGATCAAGGGTCTGCCGCCGGGCACCTATACGCTGGTGGCGGATCAGGAAAACCTGGGGCAGAAGATCGCGACCGTCCTTGTCGGGCCGAAGCAGACCGTAACGCAGGACTTCACGTACGGGAATGGTCCGGGGACCGTCCAGCCATAGCAACTCGTCCATGGCGGCGGCGGCACGATTTACACTATCGCTAAAGCTCCCTGCCGCCGGATCTTCTGTCAGTGCCGGCCTGGGTTCTATTTCTTTCTAAGGCACAATCATGCGGCATAAGGTTGGCATTCTTGGCGCGACCGGAATGGTCGGCCAGCGTTTCATTCAACTCCTGGAGAACCACCCGTGGTTCGAGGTGGAATGGCTGGCGGCCAGCGACCGCTCCAGCGGCAGGAAATACGGCGATGCGGTGCGCTGGAAGCTGGACACGCCGCTGCCGGAGCGCATCGCGACCATCCCCGTTTCTCCAGCGGAGCCGGACGACGCACCGCGCATCATTTTTGCCGCGCTTGACACCGATATCGCTCGTGAACTGGAGCCGAGGTTCGCCGCCGCGGGATGCGCGGTGATTTCCAACTCCAGCGCCTTTCGCATGCAGCCGGCGGTGCCGCTGGTGATTCCCGAAGTCAATGCCGATCACCTCGCGCTGGTGGAGAACCAGAGCTGGCGCCGCGAATCGGGCGGCTATATAGTCACCAACCCGAACTGCTCGGCCATTGGACTGGTGCTGGCACTAAAGCCAATCGCCGAACGCTTCGGCATCGAAGCCATCTTCGTCAGCACCATGCAGGCGGTGAGCGGAGCCGGCTACCCTGGCGTGGCCTCCCTGGACATCCTCGGCAATGTAGTTCCGTTCATCAAAAACGAAGAAGAGAAGATGGAAGCCGAGACGCTGAAGCTGCTGGGGCACCTCAATGGCCGGACCGTCGAGCCGCTGGCGGCAAAGATGAGCGCTCACTGCAATCGCGTCCCGGTTGACGACGGGCATACGGAAAGCGTCAGCATCAGGCTGGCGAAGAAAGCTTCGCGCGAGGAAATGATCGCGGCATGGGCGGAGTTCCGGCCGCTGGCGGGGAGGGACCTGCCGACAGCTCCCGCGCAGCCGGTGGAGTTTGTCACGGCGGAGGATCGGCCGCAGCCTCGGCTGGATCGCATGCGCGGCGCGGGTATGGCGGCGACGGTGGGCCGGCTGCGGCCCTGCGGCCTGCTGGACTGGAAGTTCACGGTGCTGTCACACAACACCATTCGCGGCGCGGCGGGCGCGGCTCTGCTGAATGCCGAACTGCTGGTTTCGCTGGGCAAACTCGATCCGGTGGCTGTGCCGGCATGAACCGTCTCGTGGTGATGAAATTCGGCGGCACCTCGGTCGAGGACGCGGTCGCCATTCGCCGAACCGCGGAGATTGTCGCGGGCCGCGTTGGCAAGGGACTGCAGCCCATTGTGGTGGTCAGCGCCATGGCGAGGGTCACCGACCTGCTGCTCTCAGCGGCAGCGACGGCCGCGCGCGGCGACCGCGCCAGCGCCCTGGCGATTCTCGAGCGGCTGCGCATCCGGCACCATGACACGGCCACGCAGCTTGCGGTGCGGCCCTGCGATGCCGGCGATCCGCTGGCGTTCGCAAGGCCGGATCCCGAACTCGTCGCGAGTCACGCCTGGATGGACGCGGAATTCGATTCCCTGGAGGAGATTCTGCGGGGTCTGGCCGCGGTGGGCGAGCTGACGCCGCGCATCTCCGACATGGTCGTGTCCTATGGCGAGCGGATTTCCAGCCGGATGATCACCGAGGCGTTCGTGCACTGTGGCCTGGCCGCGGTGCACGTGGATGCGCGGCAATGCATCGTCACGGATGCTCAGCACGGCAAAGCCATTCCGCACGATGGGGCCATCGAGCAGCGTCTCAAGCTGCATGTGGCGCCTCTGCTGGGGGAAGGCCGCGTGCCGGTCATGGGCGGTTTCATCGGCGCCACGGAACAGGGCGTCACGACGACGCTGGGACGCGGCGGCTCCGACTTTACCGCGGCTTTGGTGGGCGGCGGCATCGATGCCGGAGCCATTGAAATCTGGACCGACGTGAACGGCATCATGACGGCCGATCCGCGCGTCTGTCCCGACGCGCTGCGGGTCAAAATCATCAGTTTTGAAGAAGCCGCGGAATTGGCCTACTTTGGCGCCAAGGTGCTGCACCCGGCGACCATATTGCCGGCCGTGAAAAAGAACATCCCGGTCTTCGTGCTGAATTCCAGGAATCCCACGAACAGCGGTACACGGATCACGGCGCTGGCGCCACACTGCCGCAGCCCGTTTAAGTCGATTGCGGTGAAGAAGCGGCTGACCATCATGGACATCGTGGCCAGCCGCATGCTGCTTTCGCATGGCTATCTGCATGCGATTTTCGAGGTTTTCGACCGGCACCAGTGCCCGGTAGACATGGTCTCCACCTCCGAGGTCAGCGTTTCGCTCAGTGTCGATTCGAACGAGAAGCTGCCGGCGGTTGCCGCGGATCTGAGCAAGCTGGCCGATGTGAAGTACGAGGGGCGCAAGGCGCTGGTGTGCATGGTGGGTGAGAATATTCGGGGCCAGAACGGCATTGCCGCACGAGTTTTTCAGAGCATCCGCCACGTCAACCTGCGCATGATTTCCCAGGGCGCTTCGGAAATCAACATGAGCTTTATGGTGGAAGAGGACGATGCGGACGAGGCGGTGCGGTCGCTGCACGCGGAGTTCTTCCAGCAGCCCGATCCCGAGATTTTCGATTTGGAATCGCCCTCGGCGAACGTGAAATCCCAGGCCTGACGCGGAAACAACGATCGGCAAGGACAGCTTCATGCTTTTTCTGGTGCTCGGACGCGGCAAGACCGGCAGCCTGGTCGCTCAGGTGGCGCACGAGCGCGGTCATGGCGTGCGGGTGGTCGGCGAAGAGGAGAATCGGAACGCCGCGGCGCTGACGGCGCCTTTCCTGGCCGGCTTCGACGCGGTGATCGACTTCACCACGCCGGAAGCGGCGGTGCAGAACATCCGCGCGTGCCTGGCCAACGGCGCTCGCATGGTGGTTGGTACGACCGGCTGGTACCAGCACCTCAAAGACCTGCGGGAACTCTGCACACGGAAGAACGCGGCCCTGCTCTACAGCACTAACTTCTCGGTTGGGGTGCAGGCGCTGTTCCGGGTGGCGCGAGAGCTGGCGATTGCCGCTCCGCACTACCGATTCAGCATCACGGAAACCCATCATGCCGCGAAGAAGGACGCGCCATCGGGAACGGCGCTGTCGCTCCAGCGCCTTATCGAGGCGGCCGCTCCGGGACAGAAGGTGGAGATTACTTCGAAGCGGGAGGGCGAGGTTCCCGGGCTGCACGTCGTCGAGGCGCGATCCGACAACGATTGCCTGGAGCTGCGTCACGAAGCCTTTTCCCGCCGAGGCTTCGCCGAGGGAGCGGTGCGCGCCGCGGAGTGGATCGCCGACAAAACGGGCTGCTGGGACTTCCAGGAGATTGTCGGGCAGCTATAGGCGTTCTAAAGCTTCGGCGAGAGCCGCAGGTTCGGAGTTCGGGACGCGGGCTCGCAAGGCTTGCGCCGGATAGCCGGCGCAGATCATCATGGCCGGAACATCCTTCAGGACAACGCTGCAGGCGCCGACGACCGCTCCGCGTCCGACGGTGACGCCAGGCGCGACGAAGACCCGGGTGGCCAGCCAGGCTTCCGGCTCGACGATGATGGGTTTCGCCAGCATGTCGAAGGTGGGCTGAGTGTAATCGTGCGTGGCCGCAGCCAGATAGCAGTGCTGGGAGACGACGGCATTGTTGCCGATGCTTATTTCGCCCAGGGTATAGAGAGTGGCGTGGTCGCCGATCCAGCAGTGATCCCCGAGGGTCAGTTTCCAGGGATAGGTGATTTCGGCGGTGGGACGGATGATGACACCGCGCCCGATTTTGGCTCCAAAGAGACGCAGGAGAAAGCGACGCCAGCCGTAGAGGACCTGCGGCGACATCCGAAAGAGCGTCGCCTGGACAATCCACCAGAGCTGGACGAACCAGGCGGGCCGTCCGCGAAAATTCTTTGGCAGAGCAAAGCTGCTGAGATCCTGGACAGGGCGCTCCATCGGTCTGAGTGTAGAGCATCGAGAGACCCGGCCGGTACCATCGTTTCGATTTCCGGTACCCCTGGCGCGGTGGCGGGCTTTGGAGGCTTCAGTCTCCGTGTAGACTCGTTTGTTATGAATCTGCAGGGGTGCGGGACGGCACTGGTCACACCGTTTCGCGCGGATGGAAGTCTGGATGAGCGGGCGCTGTACGACCTGGCCCGCTGGCAGGTGGAGAGCGGCATCGACTGGCTGCTGGCCTGCGGCACGACGGGCGAGACGCCGACGCTGGATGACGCGGAGTGGCTGGAAGTCATCCGGATTGTGGCGGAAGCCGCGGGCGGACGCGTGCCGGTCTGGGCGGGATGCTCGCACAATTCCACGAAGCAGGCGGTGACGAAGGCGCGCGCGGCGGCGCAGGTTCCTGGCGTGACGGCGATTCTGACGGCGAATCC
The DNA here is from genome assembly GCA_036269135.1 of Acidobacteriaceae bacterium. GTDB lineage: Bacteria > Acidobacteriota > Terriglobia > Terriglobales > Acidobacteriaceae > Palsa-343. Next base: position 10,649 of record DATASQ010000005.1, on the reverse strand, counting down.
CTGGTACAACAAGCCGACGCAGGAAGGGCAGTTCCAGCATTTCAAAGCGGTTGCCGATGCTGTGAAACTGCCGATTGTGCTCTACAACATCCCGGGGCGGTCGGGGGTGAATCTTGAGCCGGCGACGGTGCTGCGGCTGGCCGAGGGGTGTGGGAACATCGCAGCGATCAAGGAATCGAGCGGGAACCTGGTGCAGATCACGGATCTGCTGACCCAGGCGCCGCCGGACTTCCGCGTGTATTCGGGCGACGACATGATGACGCTGGGCGTGCTCGGCGCCGGCGGCAAGGGGCTGATCTCGGTCGTGTCGAACCTTATTCCGGCGGAGATGGCGGAGATGGTGCGGGCGGCGCTGGCGAACGAATGGTCCACCGCGCGGCGGATCAACCGGAAGTACTTCCGGCTCATGCAGGGCATATTCAAAGAGACCAGCCCAGGGCCGGTGAAGGCGATTCTGGCGATGATGGGCCGAATCGGTGAGCACTATCGGCTGCCCATGGTGCCGGTTTCCGGCGGAACGAGGGCCGGGCTGGAGCGGCTGGCGGGCGAGCTGGGTTTGCTGGTCCACGCGCCGCATCCGGAAGGCGATCTGCGCGTGTTCTGAAGAAAGCCTGCCGCCACCAGCCGCCTGTAACCGGTGGCGGCTAAGCTACGCGCTGGCCTGTCCAGGGGCCGCCGACCGTGCCCTTACCACTGGACCCCGGGGTAGAGGCTGGGCAGGCGATAGGCCCGGTACATATTGGCCCCGGTCATCTTCAGGCTCCAGACGGTCTGAGGAGTGGGCTGGTCGGTGACCTCGAATATTTCCGAGTTGGTATTGCCGACGGCGCTCAGATCGTATTCCACATCGCCATTGGCCAGCACTTCGGCGTTGCCGCCCCAGGCGTTATACAGGCTCGCCGGCAGGATTTGGTGGAAGGTGAGGGTGGCCGTCTTCGCGCTCTCGTTGATGTCGAAGATGGGAATGGTGGTGTAGCAGGGCTGAGCGCCAGCGGTGCCGCACAGAAGATTCGTGGTCTGTCCTGGGTAAAGGCGGTCATCGCCGTTATCCACGAGGGCCAGGGGAAAGATGCCGGCGGAGTAGCTGGAAGCAAAGCTGATGCCATGCTGGGCATAGTTCCAGTCGGTCGGATCGGTCCCGCCGACCAGGGTGAAGTCGCCGCCTGCGCCGAGGCGCCAGAGAATGTCGCCGCTGCCGGCGCCGTTCTCATAATCGACTTTAACGACCCAGTTCTGATGGCGGATCGAGACCAGCAGATTGCCATCCTCCGGGGAGTAAATCACGGCATTCGTGTGGGTCCAGTCCGGGAAGTTCATGGGATGGCGATTGACATCGAGGTGGTCAAATTCGTTCCAGACCCAGACCGGCTGAAGATTGGTGTCGAGATCGACAATCACATCGCCAAGAACTGTCGTCGGCGTGGTAGCGCCGGTCAGCACCACGCTCTCCGACGTATTGGCGAGCACGAGCCAGTGGCCGTTCGGAAGCACGACTACATCGTGCGAGAACACCAGCAAGTGGAGGTTGTACCCTTTGGCCGCCAGGGCCGAGTTCAGCTGGTTCATGGTGATTTGCTTCACCGTGTTGCCGACGAGGTCGAACTCCCGGACCAGATTAAAGTCGCCTGGACCCGGCGTGTAAGCCAGTGCCTGGGAGGAATCGATCGAAGCCAGCGCTATGAAATCTCCGTCGGCCAGCAGTTTGGGAGCTTGCCATGCTGAATCGCCGATGTTGCCGGGATTGTAGGCCCAGATCACGTGGCCGGAGAGGTCCACCGCCAGAAGCTTGATCGGGCTGTTCACCGGGTTCAGGACCTCGACACCGGACTGAGGGGTCTGGCCCGGCGTCGTCGTGGCGGCGACGGCGGGCAGAAGAGATGGGTCGTAGGCGCCCGTCTCGAACGTGTGGTCCGCATCGCGGACTGTCTCCCCATTGGCATACTGCACCAGGGCCTGCATGTGGTAGAGCGTATTCGCCTGCATGCCGCCCACCTCGATGGTGACGGGTCCACCGGGAGCAGCGACATACTTCACCCCGGTTTGCAAGCCGTAAGCCGTTGTTTTACCGAAGGAGACCGCTACCGTGCCCTCGCCGGTGGTCTGGACCGTATATTGCGCTACCTGAGGGTTTGAAGTGGATGAAACCGTTCCCAGAGGGTTTGAACCGGATGAGCCGCAGCCCAGCAGGGCTGCGCCAAGACAGGAGGCAAGTCCGAGCAGCATCAGAGTTCGCGGCCGAGATTGGGGAAAAGAGGTGGTGCCCGGCAGCGAGTGCGGGTGAGTACAACGCATGATTAACAACGCCAACGTCTCCTTACATATGTGGCATTCAGTTACGCTCTGCTATCCACGTTCATGGAGTTGATCCGGGGCCGGGAGCAAGTGGTGCAGCGTTCATCGAGAACAGCACTCGATGTATACAAATTGATTGTGAAAAATGAAGCATAACTCCAGGGGGACCGCATGTGCGCGGTTTTTTTGTGCGGGATGACTTTTTGGGGGTTACCCAGTTGATATCCCTGCGAGGGCTGAGTCGAGCACGTTTGCCCCGGCCAGCAGGGTCTGGACGCCGATGCCCGGAGGCGGTTCCTGGGTCACGGCTCCCCAGGTCAGGCCAAAAACGAGCTTGCACAGGCCACCCGGGTGGGTGGAAGAAGGTCCTTCACCGCGCTCAGGAGAGACGACTTCCGGCTATTCGGAGCGCAATGCCTGCATCGGCTCGATGTTGGCGGCGCGCCGGGCGGGAAGGAGTCCCGCGAGGAAGACGGTGAGGAGCAGGAACACGCCGGCGGCGATGTAGCTGACGGGGTCGAAGGGCGTGACGCCGAAGAGGAGCGCGCGCAGGATGCGGACGGCGGCCAGAGAGCCGGCGGCTCCGGTGATGAGCCCGATGAGGGCGGTGGAGGCGCTGCCGCGGAGGACGAGGCGGAAGACGCCGGAGCGGGTGGATCCCAGAGCCATGCGCAGGGCGAACTCACGGTAGCGCTCGAGGACCGAGAAGGCCATCACGGCGTAGAGCCCGATCAGCGCGACGAGGACGCTGGCAAAGGCATAGACGCTGAGGAGTTCCGCGGGGATGCGGGACATTTGATAGCGCTGGCCGATGACGTCCTCGAGCGAGCTGACGTTTTCAAGGGGCAGGAGGCGGTCCTCGGCAGCGACGGCGGAGCGGAGGGTGGCTGCTGCGGCGGCGGGGGTGGTGCGGTAGCGGATGGCGACGAAGGCGTAGGAATAGTCGTTCTGGGCGAGCGGCAGGAAGAGCAGCGGGATCGGATCGTTGGTGGGATCGGCGTAGGTGTAGTTGCCGATGATGCCGATGATGCGTCGAGGGCGTCTGTCGACGACCACCGTCGAGCCAAGGACATTGCCTTTCGGCCAGTAGCGGCGAGCCATGGGCTCATTGACGAGGGCGACGGCGGGGGCGGAGGTGTTGTCGGCGGGGGAGAATTCGCGACCCTGAGCGACGGGAATGCGCATGGTGCGGAAGAAGTCGGAACCTTCGAAGTCGGTGACGACTTCCATGTCCTCGCCCTTGGCCGGGACGTAGCCGGGGACGGTGAAACCCTGGGTATTACCGGTGCCCGTGTCGCCCATAGGGAGGTGGGTCGTGAGGGTGGCGGCGGTGATGCCGGGTGTGGCGCGGAGGCGGTCGAGGAGGGCGGCTTCGAACTGATGGGTGTGCTGCGGATCGTAGCCGGAGCGGGAGAAGTCCATCTGGGCCGTGAGGACGCGGGCGGGGTCGAAGCCGATGGGGCGGTGCAGGATGTTGAAGGCGGTGCGGGTGAGGAGTCCGCAGCCGGTGAGGACGATAAAGCAGAGGCCGAGCTGGATTCCGAGGAGGAGGCGGCGGCCGAGGCTGCGATGCGAGCGGCCGGTGACGGAGGCGCCGCCTTCGTGGAGAGCCTCGTTCTGAGCGAAGCGGAGAGACTGGCGTACGGGGTAGAGTCCGCAGACAAGGGTGACGGCCGCGGCGATGGCGATAACGAAGAGGAGGATGCGGGGATCGCTGTGGAGATTGAAGGCGATGGGATAGCCGAACGTGGGGAGCAGAACGTAAAGAGCGCGGGAGATGCCGGTGCTGGCGGCCCATCCGGCGAGAGCGCCGGCGGCGGCGAGGAGGCCGGTCTCCGCGAGGACCTGGGCGGCGATGCGGGTGGGGTGGGCGCCGAGGGCGGTGCGGATGGCGACTTCGCGGCGGCGGCGCGCGGCATGCTGGCCGAGGAGCGAGGCAATGTTGATGCAGACCAGGATCATGAGGAGGACGGAGGCGCCCGCGAGGATGGGCAGCTCTTCGCCGACGATGCCGAAGAAGCCCTTCTCGAAATGGGCGGCATCACGGAGGTTGAGATCCCAGTGCGCGAGATAGTTGCCGGGGTCCTGGGCCGTGAGAGTGCGGGCGGCGGTGTGGACTTCGGCGGCGGCGGTGCGTTCGGAGACGCCGGGGCGGAGGCGGACGGCCACCTGGAGGCCATAATGCTGGAGCGGATCCTGGGGCGCATCGGGAGAGAGGTCGCGGAGGGCGGAAAAGGGCAGCCAGGCGGATTCGGCCAGACCGCCGAAGATGCCGGAGAATTCGCGCGGGGCAACGCCGATGACCGTGAACGGATGTTTATTGATGGAGATGGTGCGGCCGATGACGGAGGGACTGGCCTGGAAGCGATCCCGCCAGAGGGCGTCAGAGAGGACGACTTCATCGTGGGCGCCAAAGACGTGGTCGTCGTTGGCGGGGTTGAAGAAGCGGCCAGCCTGGGGGGTGAGGCAGAGGAACTGAAAGTAGTTTGAGGAGACGGTACCGGCGGCGATGGCGCGGGGTTCGGTGCCGGGGTCGGCGAGGTTGACGAAATCCGCGGTGAAGGCGATGGAGTTGGACCAGGAGCGGCCGGAGTCGTGAAGGAATTGATAGGTTTCGTAGCTGACGGAGTAGCCTTCGTTGCCGAGGACCGTGGCATCGATGAAGTGGATCTGGCGGGGGGCGGCGACGTGGGGCCAGGGATTGTAGAGGACGGCGTTGGTCCAGGTGGCCACGGTGGTGAGGGCTCCGATGCCGAGCGCGAGGGTGAGGACGGCGGTGAGGGCGAATCCGGGGGCTTTGCGCAACTGGCGGAGGGCGAAGCGGAGGTCCTGCAGGCGAGGATGCATGGTAGGTCGCTCCTGGCGTGGCCTGATCGGTGAAGGGATTGTAACCAGGAGGAGATGCACGTTGGGGGCCACGCGAGGGACGGTGGGAATTGATGAAAATTGGTGGCTCAGGCGGGGGGAGTGACCGGTTTTGGGGTGGGGCGTTCGGAATTGGACAGGCCGGAACCGAGTTGCTTCGACAACGCTTCGCTATGGTCCGTTCGACTCCGCGCCGGGATGCTTCGTGCACAGCTGGAGATGTCGGGCGGCGCTTCGCTCAGGGTGACAATTTTGGTTATTCGGTCCGAAGGGCCTGGAGGGGATCGATGCTGGCGGCGCGGAGGGCGGGGAGAGCTCCGGCAGCAAGGGCGACGAGGGCGACACCGAGAATCGAGAGCAGATACGTGAGCGGGTCGAGGGGCTGGACGCCGTAGAGCGAGGAGGCGAGGGCGCGTCCGGTGAGCCACGCCAAAGGCAGGCCCACGACGACGCCGATGGCGGTGAGGATGAGGCTGTCGCGCAGGATCATCCAGAGAACCTGGCCGCGGCGAGCGCCGATGGCCATACGGACGCCGATTTCGGCGGTGCGGCGGTTGACGCGGTAGGAGAGCGTCCCATAAAGGCCGGTGGCGACGAGGACGATGGCGAGGAGGCCGAAGAACTCGGCGAGGCGGGCGAAGAGAAGCTGCTGGGAGATGGTGCGCTCAAACTGCTGGCGCTGGAGGGTGGGCTCGATGAGCGGCGCGTTGGGGTCGAGCTGGGCGACGATTTTCTGCACGGAGGGAAGAATGCTGAGGGGATCGGCGCCGCGGACGCGCATTTCGACGGTCATGCCGCCTTCGCCGGGGCCCTGGGCGTAATCCCACCAGGCCATGGGGATGGGGGTTTCGTCCATGCTGCGGTATTTGTGATTGGCGACGACGCCGACGATGGTGAAGTCGTTGACCTTGTGTCCCAGAGGGCTCTCGTGGGGAAAAAACGTCTGCGCGAAGAGCTGGTTGACGACGGCGACGTGGTGCTCGGATGTGCCGTCGGCATCGGTAAATTCGCGGCCGAGGAGGATGGGGACCTGGAGGGTATGAAAGAAGTTGGGGCCGATGTCATTCATGCGGACGAGAACGGTGCTTCCGTCGGGTGCGTCTCCGTGTTTCCCGTCGACCATGACGTCGCTGTTGTTGGACCACCAGGAACCGAGGCGGTCGGAGGAGACGGCGGTGGACTCGACGCCGGGCAGAGCGCGGAGGCGGGTCCGGAGATCCTGGTAGAAGCGGGCGAGCTGGGGGTTGGCGTGGGCCGATTGCGGATTGAGGCCGAAGACAACGATGCCGGTGGTGTTCATGCCGAGGGGGATGTTGCGGAGATTGACGAGGGTGCGGGTGAGGAGGCCGGCGCCGACGAGGAGGACCATGCAGAGAGCCATCTGAAGAGCGACGATGGATTTGCCGAGGCGGGATTTGCCAGCGTCGGTGTGGGCGGTGGCGGCTGAAGTTTTAAGGGCGAGTTCAGCGCCTCCGGAAATGGCGGTACGGAAGGGAGCCACGCCGAGCACAATCGCGCTGAGCGCAAGGACGGCGCAGGTGAAGAGGAGAACAGTGCGGTCGGGGGCGAGGCTGGATTCGATGAGAGCCCAGCGGGCGAGGACGTGGGAAGCGAGCACGGCAAAGGCCCAGGCGAGCGCGCCTCCAAGCAGGACGAGGAGGACGGATTCAGTGAGGAGCTGGCGGAGGAGTTCCGCGGGGCGCGCGCCGAGAGCGAGGCGGAGCGAGAATTCGCGCTGGCGGGCGGCGTTGCGGGCCATCAGCAGCATGATGAGGTTGGTGAGGGCGATGAGCAGGACGAGCCCCACCATGGCCATGAGCATGTGCAGGGGCTTGCCGTACTGGTCGGCGTAGTCGCCGCCGAAATTTTTTGCGTCGGTGACGCTGAGGACGACGGGGTGCTCGCCAGGCATGGGATTGCCCAGGCCAATGCGGGAAGCGTGCTCAAAGACAGGTTGGAGGCGGGCGATCGCCTGCTGACGGCTGACGCCGGGCGCGAGACGGCCGATGAGGCGGAGGCACCACCAGGTGGGGTCGGCCTGATAGAGCTTGCCCTTTTCCGGAGGATTGCCGAGGACGTTGAACTCGAGGCGGTTCTGGAGGGGAATCCAAAAATCGGTGGAGTGAGTGGGCTCGACGCCTTCGAAGCCCTGGTCGGCGATGCCGGTGACCGTGAAGGGAACACCTTTGACGAAGATCGTGCTGCCGAGGACATTGGGATCGCGGTCGAAGCGGCCGGTCCAGTAGTCGTAGCTGAGGACGAGGACGGAGGCGTTGGTGGATTCGTCCTGGGGAGTGAAGCCGCGTCCGCGCAAAATGCGAACGCCGAGTCCTGAGAAGAAATTGCCGGAGACCATGTCGGCTTCGGCTTGTTCGGGGATGCTGCCGATGCGGACGCCGATTTTATCCGTGGAGAGCAGACCGACGGCCATGAGGTCACTGAGGGCGCCGTTGGGCGGGCGGAGAGCGGTGTAGACGGCGTAGGAGAAGGTCTCGTGCGAATCGATGGTGCCGGTGCCGTTGGGGCTCCCGGAGTCCTGGAGATAGACGACGCGCTGGGGATCGGCGACGGGGAGGGAACGCAGGAGAACGGCGTTCATGACGCTGAAGACGGCGGTGTTGGCTCCGATGCCTAAAGCCAGGGTGAGGACGGCGGTGAGGGTGAAGCCGGGGCTCTGGCGCATGGAGCGCAGGCCGAAGCGGAGGTCGCGCAGCAGGCGGTCGAGCCAGGCCCAGCGGCCGCGGAGGTAGAAGCTCTCCTGAGCGGCGCGGACGTTGCCGAAGGTTCGGTGGGCCTGGAAGCGGGCTTCGTCGGAAGAGACGCCTTCCTGGCGGAGGTCGTCGGCTTCGAGCTCGAGGTGGGCGCGGACTTCTTCGGCAAAGTCGGATTCGCTGCGGCGGCGGCGACGGAACATGATCAGACCTCCTCGTTTTGGGGTCCGGCGGCGTTGAGGATGCGGGCCATAGCTTCAGTGAGGCGGTTCCACTGCGAGGTTTTTTCGGCGAGCTGGTCGCGGCCTTTGGGGGTGAGCTCGTAGAAGCGGGCGCGGCGGTTGTTCTCGCTGACGCCCCAGCGAGCGCGAATCCACTTTTTGTCTTCGAGGCGCTGGAGGGCCAGGTAGAGGGAGCCGTGGTCGACGAAGAGGACTTCTTCGGACTGCCGCTGGATGGAGCGGGCGACACCCTGTCCATGACAGGCGCCGAGGAGCAGAGTGCGGAGGATGAGGAGGTCGAGGGTGCCCTGCAGGAGGGCGATGCGGTCGTCGCTGGGCTGTTGGGTCGGCATTCGACACGAGTATGGACCGGGTTTGGGTCGGATGTCAACCTGTAAGAACAGGCAACAGGAGCTGGGAGCCTGGAGCCTGGAGCCAGGAGGCGGGAGTCGGGAGCTGGGAGTAAGGAGCTGGGAGTAAGGAGCCAGGAGCCTGGAGCCGGGCGCCGGGCGCCGCGTTTGACGACAGGATACTTTCCTGCTCTGCTGGCGGAATGCATTCGTTTCGGCTGATTCTCGGCGTGTTGTGCGTGATTGGGGCGCTGCTCGACGCGTTCGAGACGGTGATTCTTCCGCGAAGGGCGACGGGGAGCTTTCGGTTCACGCGGATTTTCTACAGGATGACCTGGCGGCCGTGGCGATGGGCCGCTCTGCGCGTGCGGCGGCCGCGCAGGCGGGAGACGATGCTCAGCTTTTATGGCCCGCTGTCGCTGGTGTTTCTGATTGCAACGTGGGCGGGGGCGCTGGTGGTGGGATTTGCCCTGATCTACTCAGCCTTTCCGCAGGCATTTGTGGATATCCATGGGAGAGAGCGCACCTTTGTTACCGACCTTTATGTGAGCGGGACGACGATCTTCACGCTGGGACTGGGAGATGTGGTGCCGCGGAGCCTTGCGATCCGGATCCTGGTGGTGCTGGAATCGGGGGTGGGGCTGGGCTTTGTGGCGCTGGTAATCGGTTATTTCCCGGTGCTGTATGGGGCGTTCTCACGCCGGGAGGTGAACATTGCGCTGCTGGACGCGCGGGCGGGGTCACCGCCCACGGCGTTCGAACTGATCCGGCGGCACTCCTTCGAGGGGGGCAGCGCCGCGCTGGTGCTGCTGCTGGAGGAGTGGGAGCGATGGTCGGCGGAGCTGCTGGAGAGCCATATTTCGTATCCGCTGCTGTGTCTTTTTCGCTCACAGCATACCAGCCAGAGCTGGCTGAGTGCGCTGACGGCGATACTGGACGCCTGCGCTCTGTTGATTGCCAGCGTGCAGGAGCACAGCGCGCGCCAGGCGCAGCTGACCTTCGCCATGGCGCGGCACGCGCTGGTAGATCTGTCGCAGACGCTGGGGCTGAAGCCCACAGACACGCCCCAGGACCGGTTGCCGACAGAGCGGTATCGGCTGATCTACGACCAGCTGTGCCAGGCAGGGGTCCGCGTGTGCCGGGACGAGCAGAGCAGCGAGCGGCTGCGCGAGCTGCGCGGGATGTATGAGGACTATGCGGCGGCCCTGAGCCGCTTTCTGGCCATGCCGCTGCCGCCGTTTTTCCTGGAGCATGCGAAGAAGGACAACTGGCAGACGGTGGCGCGGGTGCGAGCAGCGGCGGAGGGCGAAGGGGCCGCGGCTCACGAGAGCGAAGAGCACATTTTCTAGGGCGCCCAGTCAGGGCGGAGCAGGCGAATTGTGCTCTGCGACACAATGGCTAACGGCGAAGTTGGCCGGGAAACCGATTACATTTGCCGGTATCGGCTTGAGTCTCATGACCAAAGTAACGAACGGCTCCCACGTCCCGGCGTTCGCGCTGTGCGAATAAGGGGCGTTCGCAAAGAGGGGCTCAAAGCCGAGAGAAACAGGCATCGATCCGTATAACTCATGCGAAACCTCTAAGTTAGAGAAACCAGAACTCAGGGAAACATCCCCTGCCGGCGCGACGTGCAGGGAGATACGGTGCAGCGTGCCCGGACGGCTCCGGCGATTCGGCCATGGGAAGCGGATACCCGCGCGCTGTCGCCCACTATTCATCTTGACAGCGAAATTTCACGCGACGAGAATGCAGCCGCCGTATGGGAAAGGGTCTGCAGGCAATAAAACCGTTTACTGCTGCCCCTTCATTGCATGCGGATTGATGATTGAGGCGGCCGGGAAGTTCCGGACCGCCGAGGGAACAGCGATCGGGCTGAAGACGAAGCTGCTCCCCCAAACCTGAACGTGAGGAGAGGGCGCCGGCGGCATTGACGGGGTTCGGGACGGGTTGAGCTATCGCTGAGCGGTACGAACCGGATTTTGGGCCACACGGAGTCACTCCTCGACGCAAGCCTTCAGAGGAGGCTGACTATGATGCAACGGAGATATCAAGGCAGACTGGGCAGGCATGGCATTTTGCGCTGGCTGCCGGTGTTATTGGGGCTGTTTCTGGTGTTTTCCCTGCCCGCCATCGCGCAGGAAAATGCCGATCTGTCGGGAGCGGTAACGGATCCATCGGGCGCGGTAGTGCCGAATGCGAAGGTGATCCTC
>DATASQ010000004.1:0-20647 GCA_036269135.1 Acidobacteriaceae bacterium | reverse complement strand
TCCCCAGCGCCGGCATTCTGCCCGCCGATGGCTGGCGGCTCCCTGGCTCTGTTGACGCAGTTCTCCTCGAAGATCCCGCCGCGTTCGCACAGCTCGCGCCAACCGCCCGCGGCTTCGCCATTGCCCGCATTCGCGCCTCGGTCTTTCCCCCACCCCGCGACGGTTCCCGCTTCATGGTGGAGACCCGGCACGGCATTGTCTATCACTACGACTGCATCGGCCTGCCCTACCTGCTCGGCCAGCCATTGGCCGACCTGCTCCTCGTCTTCTTTCTCGCCTGCATTGCGCTGCCCGCCACGCTGCCCCTTTCGCTCAGCGAGGCACCCGTCCGCCGCGGGCCTCTCCCCCGCGCCACCTTTCTCCGCCGGGCAGCTTTCCTTGCCGCCAAAATGACACTCGTGCCGCCGCTGGTGCTGCTCTCCTCCATCGCCATAACGTGGGGACCGGCGCTCAGCCCCGACACTGCCTTCCTCATCCAGTTCGTCACCGGCGTCCCCACTCTTCTCTTCGCCCTTCGCTGGATCTTTCACGACCAGCGCCGGCGCTGCCCGGAATGTCTCCGCCGGCTGTCCAATCCGGCACGCGTCGGTCAGGCCTCCCGCAGTTTCCTCGCATGGAACGGCACCGAGCTCCTCTGCGTTCGCGGACACGGGCTGCTGCACATTCCCGAGCTGCCCACCAGCTGGTTCAGCACCCAGCGCTGGCTCGCCCTCGACGCCTCGTGGCTCTGCCTCTTCGCGGACCCCTCCAGCGCTTCTCCAGAACCTGTCTGACACAACGCGAGTTTTGTCCGACATTCCTGCAGGCCCTGTCCGACGCGCCCGTCCCTGCCCACTCGTCGAGCTTCGCCACCCTGCTCTACACTGTCCGCAGGTCCCCACCCGCCCGAGAGGAATCCTTTTGCGCCTTCGCCGCCTGCCCGCTCTGCTGCTGGTCGCCGGCGCTCTCCCGCTCTTCGCCCAGAGCCGACAGCCTTACGCCTGGAAAAGCGTGCAGATCGTGGGCGGCGGCTTCGTCGACGGCGTGATTTTCGATCCCACCGTCAACGGCCTGCGCTACGCCCGCACCGACATCGGCGGCGCGTATCGCTGGGACGATGCCGCGCACCGCTGGCTGCCCCTCCTCGACTGGATCGGCGAAAAGGACCTGAGCCTGATGGGTGTTGCCTCCATTGCGGTCGATCCCTCCGATCCCAGCCGCGTTTATCTCGCCTGCGGTACCTACACCGGCGCCAACGCTCCGGATGGCGCCATCCTGCGCTCCGCCGATCGGGGACGCACCTTTCAGATCACGAAGGTCCCCTTCAAATTCGGCGCCAATGAAGACGGCCGCGGCAATGGCGAGCGCCTCTCCGTCGATCCGCGCAACGGCCGCATCCTTTATGTGGGCACCCGTCACGCCGGCCTGTGGCGCTCCACCGATCGCGGCGTCACCTGGTCCCGCGTTGCCAGTTTCCCTGACGTCACAGAGCCCGTCGTGCCCGCAAAGCCAGGCTCACCCCCCGCGCAGCCCCCCGGCGACGGCATTGTCTTCGTCCAGTTCGCCCCCGGTCCGCCCGTGTCCGACGCGCGCCGCTCCTCGTCCGACACCCGGACAATTTATGTCGGCGTCTCCCTGATAAACCGCCCGAATCTTTTCGTCTCGTCCGACGCCGGCGCCACCTGGAAACCCGTGCCTGGCGCACCCACGCAGTTCCGTCCGACACGCTCTGCTCTCGCGTCCGACGGGACCCTCTACATCGCGTATGGCGATGCCCCCGGCCCGTCGCGAATGACCAGCGGCGGCGTCTGGAAGCTCGACACCCACACCGGCGTCTGGACCGACATCACCCCCGAGCGCCCCGGTCCCGGCAAAGAGTTCGGCTACGCCGCCGTCGCCGTCGACGCGCAGCACCCGCACACCGTCATCGCCAGCACCTACGACCACTACTTCGGCGCCGGTGAAAACATCTTTCGCTCCACGAATGCCGGGAAGACCTGGAAGCCCCTCTTCGGCGGTCCGCATGGCGGCGTCTTCGACTACTCTCTGGCCCCCTATGTGAAGCCCACCCCCATCCACTGGCTCTTCGACGTCGCCATCGATCCCACCAATCCCAACCACGCCGTTTTCACCACGGGTTATGGCGGGTGGGAAACCCACGACCTCACCGCTGTCGATCGGGGGCAGTCGACGCACTGGTCGATTATGGCGTCAGGCATTGAGGAGACCGTCGCCCTGGCGCTGGACAGCCCCGTAGAAGGCGCGCATCTGGTCTCCGGAATCGGCGACTACGGCGGTTTTGTCCACTGGGATCTAAACCGCTCGCCGCTGGCTGGGTCGTCGGCGCCACCGCGCTTCGGCAACACCTCCAGCCTTGCCTCCTCAACGCTGCGCCCCAACCTCCTGGTCCGCGCCGGCATCAGCGCGGAGCACAAAGCCGGCGACAACATCAGCTACAGCCTGGACTCCGGCCGGACATGGCAGCCGGCTCCGCACGATCCCCAGCCGAACAGCCAGGGAGGAACCGTGGCCCTCGCCGCCGACGGCGCCACGTGGGTCTGGACTCCGGACCACGCTGCGCCGGCCTTCACCCGCGACCGGGGCGCCACGTGGACGCCGGTCCAGGGATTGCCTGCCGGCGCCCGTGTCGTGGTGGATTCCCGGGATTTCCGCACCTTCTACGCCTTCTCGCTGTTTGAGCGGAAGCTCTATCGCAGCTCCGACAGCGCTGCGCATTTCGCGCCCGAGAACTTCACTCTGCAGAACGCTCCGCCGTCCAGCCATGCACCGCGCGGCGACCCCCGCGGGGGGCAGGACCAGCTTTACTCCACTCCCGGCCGCACCGGCGATCTCTGGATCGCAGCTTTCGACGGTCTCTGGCACGCGGACTCCCTCCAGGAGCATGGGGCAACCGGCGCCGTCCTCTTTACCCGCCTGCCCGGCGTCCAGCAGATCCAGGCTTTCGGCTTTGGCAAAGCCGCCCCCGGCCAGAGCTACCCCGCGCTCTACCTCGCCGGCGCGATCCGGGGCCAGCCCGGGGTCTTTCGCTCCGATGACGCCGCGCACTCCTGGGTTCGCATCAACGACAACCAGCACCAGTGGGGGCTCATCCTGCAGATCACCGGCGATCCCCGTCTCTACGGCCGTGTTTACGCTGGCACCCATGGCCGCGGCATCCTCTACGGCGATCCCGCCCACCCCTTAGCCCGTCCCAATCCCGCCACAAAATAAAACAGCCGGATCCCGAGATCCGGCTGCCTGCGGCCTGCCTTTTCAGGAGGCCAGCACGGTCGGCGTTACGACCATGTCCATCTCCAGGAGCCGCCGTGTGCGCGGCACGGCCCGCACCCCGTCGGCGGATTGCTCCATCAGCATGATCCTGGAGCACGCCCCACACAGCCAGAAGTGCTCCATCCGGCGCGACCGTTTGCCGTCCCTGTCGGTGTCTTTCCCCGGTACGTCGAACACAAAGATCCGCCCCTCACGCAAATAGTGCAGGGGCTTGGCGCATTTCGGATTTGCGCAATGACTCACCATGAAACCATCTCCCAATTGCGCTGCCGAGACTGGGGAGGCCGGGCCTCCACCGATTTCTCGGCGCAGTTATCGTTCGGTTGGGCCGCAGTGCGGCGTGATAAACGGATTTCAAAGAACTTTGTAGGATGCCGTCCGGGGTGTGAACCGTTTGCCCGCACGCGGAAAATCCGTTCTGGATCGCGACTTACCGTAACCAGTCGGTTATCTTTACCTGATTCTGGCATGGCTCCGGTACTCGAGGGCGGAAAAATCCCATGAATCCCGACGCCATTCCGCGACGTTATGCAAAAATGAACTGTTTGTCCCATTTCGGAGCCCAATGTCCCTGCTGCGCTCTACCTTTATCGGCCTCTCCCGGAACGCTCGCCTCCGCCGCTTCGCCGAAAGCTCCACCCTCGGCCGCCGCATGTCTTCCCGGTTTGTCGCCGGGTTCCGCATAGAAGACGCGATGAGTGCCGCCCACGCTCTCGGCGCTCAGGGAATGGCGATCACGCTCGACAGCCTCGGCGAAAACGTGGCCACTCCCGCGCAGGCCCGTCAGTCCGCCCAGGTTTACCACTGGCTCCTCGACGGCATTGCTCCTTCTAAGTTAGACGCGAATATCAGCCTGAAGCTCACACAGATGGGCATGGATCTCAGCCCCGCTCTCGCCGAGGAAATCGTCGCCGGGCTCGTGCAGCACGCTACGACCATCGGATCCTTCGTCCGCGTCGATATGGAAGGCACGCCGTACACTCAGTCGACCGTGGACCTCGTCCGCCGCCTGCATGCCAAACCCGAGTTCCGCGGCCACGTGGGCATCGTGATCCAGGCCTACCTCCGCCGCAGCGCCGACGATATTGCCGCCCTTCTGTCGGACGGCATCCGTGTCCGCCTGTGCAAAGGCGCCTACCAGGAGCCGCCCGAACTCGCCTTCCCCGATAAGGCCGACGTTGACCGCAATTTCGCCGCACTCATGCAGATGCTTCTCCCCAGCGGCATCTTCCACGGCATCGCCACACATGATCCGGCGATGATCGCGGCGACGAAACAGTTCGCCCGGGAACGAAAGATCGATCCCGCCACCTTTGAATTTCAAATGTTGTACGGTGTTCGCCGCGATCTGCAGCGGTCGCTGGTGCAGGAGGGCTACCGAGTTCGCGTTTACGTCCCCTTTGGGGAGGAGTGGTACCCCTATTACATGCGGCGGCTGGCCGAGCGGCCGGCCAACGTCCTGTTCCTCGCAAAGAACTTCTTCCGCAAGTAGTCGTCCGTAGCGTCGCCAGCCATTCTCAGCCTTCAGCACAAGCAGGCGCTCCGCCGGAGCCCTCTACTCCCTACTCCCTATCCCCTATCCCAGTCTCACCTGGGCTCATACGGCTCGATCGACAGCAGATTCCCCAGCACATGCCGCTCCTGCGGGGTATACGTGTGATCGAATCGCGCCGAGTTCAGAATCGCCTGCCGCTGCTCCGGCGGAATCTGCCGCAGATCGTTAAACGCCCGCCGCAGCATGCGCTGACGCTCCTCCGGCATCTGCCGCACCGCCTGCGACGCTGCCCGTACGTCCTGCCGCTGCTCCGGCGACAGCCGCTCGAACATCTCGTTGCGCTCCAGCATTCGCTGCCGTACCGCCGGCGGCCGCGCATCCAGGCTCCGCAGCCGGTTCAGGACCCGCTGCTGCTGGTCCGGAGCCAGCCGGTTAAATCCCGGCTCCCGCCGCAACAGGTTCTGCTGCTGCTGAGGAGACAGATTCTGATGCTCATTCATCCATTCCGGCAGATGCTGCTGCCCAGGACGTCGCCCGAAGCCCGAATTCGTCCCCGGCTGCATGACCGGCACTCCCGACCGCGCGCCGTAACCCCCTTGGCCCCCGGTGGTATTCCGGTTCGGCTGGGCCGGCCGCATGGGACTCGGCTTGATTTCCTGCCGCGGCGCCGCGGCGGGCCGAGCTGCCCGCTCGCCTCCGCTTCCGTGATGCTGCGCCCTCGCGCCAGGACCCGCCAGCATCGCCAGAGACACCATCGCCGCGACCGCGAACGCAATTCTGAGTCCGGGCCGCGCGCCCTGCGTCCTGGTTTGCCTTTCGTGGGTCATACTCCGACTTCCCCAAAGCAGACTGCCAATGTCTCCAGGCCGGCCTTTGATTCCTTTCCCCATCAGCCTTCGCCCGTCTTTCCTGTCCATCCAATTACAAATTCCCGTTCGGCGCTCCGCTGTTATCGCTCGCGTCCTGTTCCATCGAGTTCAGCTGCTGGAACACCTGCTGATTCTCATCCAGCGACTGCAGATCCTGAATTACCGGCGAGGCCGCCTGCACCGGCGTCGGCTGGGCCTGATGTCCATATCCGGCAAATCCCGCATACATCCCCCCGCCCACGGCCACGGCCAGTGCCAGCGCCGCCGCAGCCAGCGGCCGCAAGCTCATCGAATTCCCAAACAGCAGCCGCGCCCGCATCCGTTCGAGCCAGCCGGCCGGAGCTGCCGCCTGCTCCTCGCGCAACCGCACCGCCATCTTCCCGTCGAAATACGGCGAAATCTCCGGAGCCTCCCACGATCCCATCAGCGCCATCGTGGACTCCAGCTCCCGCAGTTCCTGCCCGCACGCCGCGCAGTCCGCCACATGCGCGCGCACCTCTGCCGGCACCCGCTCCCGATCCAGCAGCAGGTCCGGTAACCGCTTTTGCACTTCCCGGCAGCTCATAAAACCATTCTCCCGTCCGTCAATCCTGCCCGACAAATTCCTTCAGCCGCTCCCGCAGTGTCTGATACGCGCGGAACAGCAGCGACTTGGTCGCCGACTCGCTCAGCTTCAGCACCGCGCCAATCTCCTTGTAGTCCAGACCCTGATATTTATGCATCAACACGGCGGTGCGTTGCCGCTCCGGCAGCGCCATCACGTGTTTGCGGATCGCCCGCATCCGCTCGTCTTTCACCAGATCTTCCTCGACGCTGGTCCGTGCGTCGGCCACATCCGGCGTCGTCCCCGTCTCCGCATCCGGCTGGTCCAGATACACCGTCTGTGCCGACCGCTCGTACTTCGTGTCCCGCGCGTGATTCACGCCCAGGTTGGTTGCGATCCGGTACAGCCATGTCGTGAACTTCGCTTCCGCCCGATACGTATGCCGCGACCGATACACCCGCAGGAAAACCTCCTGCGCCAGTTCCTCGGCCACCGCCTGATTGTGCACCATGCGGAACATGAAGTTGATGATCGGCCTCCGGTATTTCTCGATCAGGAAGCTGAACCCGGTGTCATCGCCTTCCCGCACCCGGAGCATGATCTCCGCGTCGGACATCGCCCGCCAGTCCGCCGGACCCGCCCGCGTCCCGCCGTCGGCCGTCCGTCCCTGCAACACCCCCGTATTGAGAGCCGCAGTCGCCATACCCCTGCTAACCCCGTTTGGGTCGTGGAGTTGCGGGGAAAGTTCTTCACTTTCCACGTCTTCGCCGAGTCCGGTTTCCCCCTCGACGCCTTCCCCGGCCTCGCCGTCCCCACTACCGCCATCGCCAGCTTTCGCTTCCCAGTCGTCCTCCGGAAACAACTCCGGCTGCTCGTCCGTCTCTTCCCTCCGCCCGGAGCCCTCCCCGGTTTCCTCCGGGTCGCGGAAGTCCTTCATTTTTCTGGGATCCTCCGGCTCAGGCGACGAGGGACGAAAGGCCATACGTGCCTGATCATTCTACCTTTCTGCCCCTTTTGTCATCCCCTCGCCGCCAATTCTGCGTGCCCCCATCCCGAACCGCAAGCGAGTCGAATGGCTCGGAGCTTGTACTGCCAGAGGGGTTAGGAGAGAAATTCAACCGCCCGCATGAATCCGGCGATTCGGGTGCACCGCCCTTCCGGCCAGGCAGAACCCCGCTTTCCAATCCCTGGACGGTCAACCGTAACCCCTGCTTTTTGCTATTCTGGTCGAGTCCCACCGCAAAGGGCGCATAACTCAGCGGTAGAGTGCCACCTTCACACGGTGGAAGTCGTAGGTTCGAATCCTGCTGCGCCCACCAAGGTTCCGGCCCATCTCCAGGGCTATTCGCCTCCTCTTCTCCTTTGCGATTGCCCAAAGTCCCGCCTGGGGCTCGAAGGCACCGTTCGCCTGTCCGCTGGCCAGACGGCCCCAGGCCCCTTCTCCTCTACCTGGCAGTAACGGTAATGGTCTGGGTGTTCCGGGCTCCGAAGAGTCTTGGTGAAGGTCAGAGTGAAGTCGTTCGCGCCGGAAGCCGCGGGATGGAAACCGACGCGGCTCTGCACCTACCCTGTGAATCAGGAACACCGGCGGCGCCGGATCGCTTTCTCGGTGATCAAAGATTCAGGCCGGAGTGGCAGCAGGACGGGCGTGCCTGGGAAAAAGATTGAGGCGGCATGGTGGCCGCCTCAATTCGCTGGATGCGACGAAAGACGATCGCCTTACTGACAGGTAAAGCTGACCAACAAGGTCGCCCCGTAGTAATTCTCCCGTGTCCCGAAGTTAGTGGCACTGAAGGCGATGAGCGAGTTCCCGTTGATCGGCACCGCGCTGGTGCTGCTGCAGGAGGTAGGTTCGCCCAGTCCATCGGCCGCCCCGTACACGTTGCAACTGAGAACAGGGGTCGCAGTCTGCTGTCCATTCAGGATGTCCTGTACCTCGAGGCTGATCATTGCGCCGCCTCCACCGCTCGTTCCCAGGGTCGTTACGTGAAAATTCGAGGCTGTGCAGGACACCGGCAGCGACAAGGCGTCCTGCAGGAAGGTCGTGGTTGCGAACGATGCAGTTGGCGTTATCCCGACCGGAATCAGGAAGCCATTGTCAACCTGGCTCGGCAGCACCACACTCGCCGTCCAAACCTGCCCTCCGTTTGTACCCTGGGGACCGGTTGGGCCCGTGGGGCCGACCACTCCCTGCGGTCCTGCCGGTCCCTGGGGTCCCTGGGCTCCAGGCGTTCCCTGAGCTCCTTGTGCCCCCGGGGTCCCCTGGGCTCCCGGTGTTCCCTGAGCTCCCGGCGTTCCCTGAGCACCCGGCGCTCCCTGAGCTCCCTGCGGCCCCTGCGCTCCCGGCGCTCCCGGGAATCCCTGGGGTCCTGCTGGTCCGGGCAGTCCGATCGGCCCCTGGGGCCCTGTTGCGCCGGTTGCACCGGTCGCGCCGATGGTGACGGAAAAGGTGTCGACGTTGAAGAAGGTCGGATTGAGCACAAGTGCGTAAGTTCCGTCGGCGACCGTCGTGGGCAGCGTTGCGACGACCGTTGTGCGGCTAAAAGACTGTACCGGAAGGGTTGTCGCCCCGAACACCACGACGGGTTTGAAGAGGGTGTTGAAGCCGATGCCCTGGATGGTGAGCGTGTGGCTGGTGAGATTGACCGTGGCGGTTTCGATATAGCCGCTCAACTGCGCTGAAGCCGATGCGGATGGGCCAACCAGGACAGCCGCAGCCAGCAGTGAGAGCAAGGTTTTCTGAAAGAGCTTCATTTTCTGCGCCTCTTGGGACTCGGTTCGGTGTGTAAGTTGATCTCGTGCTGTGACATCGTTTACTTGCGGCCAGGCCAACGCCGACAGCTACAGCGGTTGCCATACGGAACAACGGGGCGTCACAACGGCTGAAAACATCTGCGGCAATAGAGCGGAAAGGCAAACTGGCCCAGCCAGAGTGCAGCATCCATCCGCGTTTCTCGGAGGGGGACCGAAAAACCGTTTCAACAGGGCTCGACCCGGGATTACGCGCCATCACGGAACGCCTGAGGACCCGGATCAGGAAGAATTCGAATGGAACTTAAGGCAGCAGGGTGGGAGACGCAACAAAATACGTCTGACGGAGAAGTGAATTCGTCTGACGACGATATGACAGCGCTGTGACAGACCTCTTTCAGAGGTCAAGTCCCTGAATCTCTGTGTTATGCAGGGGCTTTTAACCGGGCTGCATCTGCTCGTCGGCGCTGTTTTCTGCGCTGGTCTGGCTCCGTCATGCCAGCGGCATTGACCCAAACGGGTCTCGAATTTCACATGCGCTCCACTTACTATGGAGAAAAGATCAGGTCAGGAGGGGCTTTTCCCGCGCACTGCGGAGGTTTCGTAGTGCCTCGTCGAGGAAGTGGGGCCAAAAAATGCAGAGTTCACCTCGAACCTACCGCTTCGGTCCATTCGAGTTCGTGCCGTCGCAACAGGACCTGCGCAGCCTGGGCTCCCGTATCACTCTGACCTCCTCGCTCAATCGGCTGCTCCTGTTGTTTGTCACCCGCCCCGGGCAACTGGTCACCCGAGAGGAAATCGCTGCGGCGCTCTGGGAAGACCATCACTTCGCCGATACCACAAGCCGCATCAACACCGCGATTCGGCGTCTGCGCGAACAGCTGGGCGAGGCGGGCGGCCAGGAGGGCTGGATCGAGACGGTGGTCGGCGCCGGTTACCGCCTGAACGCGCCGGTCGAGCAGGTTGAAGAGACAGCTCAGGCGCGTTCCGCAGGTCAGGCCGATATCTTCCAGGCCTTGCCGGTGGAGACAGCGGGGCCGGCATTGCCTGCGAAGTTCGGGTGGTCCCGTCTCGCTCCGATCCTCTCCGTGGCCGCCATGATTATCGTGGCGAGCGTGGTTGTGTTCCTGCACCATTCCGCGCGACCCGCGGGCGAGGTGTCGGCAAAAGCGCTGAACCCGCCTTTTATTGCGCGCATCTTCCCCGTAACCTTCAACGATCTCGATGAACCCATCGGCGCCCAGTCCATTTCTCCGAACGGAAGCTTCGTCGCCTGGAGCGACCCGTCCGGTGTCTCGCTGGAGACGACCGATGGCCACACGATCAGCCGGCTCATCTCCCCGCTGGGCCTGAAAGTGGATCGCATCGCCTGGTTCCCCGACGGACGCCGGATCCTTTTGAGCGGTATGGAGCCTTCCGCCGCCCGACCCGAGGCCTGGGCGGTATACCTGACCGGAGAAGCGCCCCGGCTTCTGCTGGGAAATGCCGCTTTCGCCACCGTGTCCCCGGACGGCCGGCGCATTGCTTTCCTGCGCGGCGGGCAGACGGAAGTATGGGTCTCCGACGCAGACGGGATGAACCCCCGGAGGCTCTTCGCCAGTGCGCGCGGAGACACCCTGACCTCGGTACTCTGGTCACCCGACAGTGCCAGAATCGTGGTCGATCGCGAAACGACTACGCCGGTGCCCGCTTCGGAAACCTCGGTTGCCGGGGCCGTGGGCCCGGTGGATGAGCTGCAGGTTCAGCACAGCTGGATCTATGAGTCCCGAAATGCAACGACGGGGGCTCTGCTCGTCCATCGGGATAACCTGCGCTTCGACTCCGCGATTCTTCTCAGCGATGGACGAATAATTTACCCGGTCAATCCTCCGGGGGAGAAGTCGAGGCTCGCTGTAGTTTGGACCGATCCCGCAACCGGGGCGATTCTCTTCCCGCGCTCTCTCTCCCCGGTCGAAGAATCCTGGCACCTTGACAATACGTACGCGGTCTCCGATCTCTCCGCCTCCGCTGACGGAGCCAGGATTTCGGGGATCGTGGAACGCTCCACCGCGGCAGTCTATATTGCTGGCTTGCGCTTCAACTCCGCGGAGCAGGCGCCCTCTCTCGATCGTATCGTCCGGTTCACGAGACATACGGCCACCAGCTATCCAACAGCCTGGAACCCTGTCGGCAACGAGGTGCTCTTCGACAATGGAGACTCGGGGCACTCGGTCATCGCCGGTGAGAACATCGACGGCGGTCCTGTCGAGGGGCTCACCCCCGGCGAGAGGGACGCGCAAGGGCAGTTTTCCCCGGATGGCCGATGGATTTTGTTTCTGCATTTCGCCGGAGAGACTGAACGCGTTCAGTCGATCGAACGCATTCCCGCCGGCGGAGGAGAGGCGGTCCAGCTTGCGGTTCCGGGGGAAATCGAGGAGTTTCGTTGCTCGCTCTCCGCCGCTGGAGCCTGTGTGGTTCGCGAGACGATCGGCAAGAAGGAGCTCGTTTATTACGCGCTCGACCCCATCCACGGGCGCGGTGCGCCCCTTGCCCGCACTCCGTGGGAGCCCAACGTCCTCGGAGACTGGTCCCTCTCCCCCGACGGTTCCACGGTGGCCATGGCCGACCATAACCCCGCCCATCCGGGCATCCAGCTCGTGCCGCTTGCGCCGGGCGTCTCCGCGCCCGAGGAACAGGCATTCACCCGTATAACGGAAATCCCGCTCGCCGGTTTCGGTGTTGTCCTTCAACCGACCTGGCTGCCGGACGGCAAGGGGTTTTTCGTGGAAACCCATACGGCTGCGGGTTACGCTTTGGTGTACGCCAACCGCGGAGGTCGCGCGAACCTGCTGCGGCAGAGTCCGGAGCTGATCTGGGCCGTTCCCTCCCGCGACGGGAAAAAGATCGCCTTCCCCCTGCACGCTCTCGACAGAAATATCTGGGTCGGCCTCACGCATCAGTGAAGGACGATGGTGCCACCCGATCGCACCTGACAGGGCGCGTCGGGATTACATCCGTCCTGCCCTGACCCTCTCACCCTGAACGACAATGACCACCCCGGTGGGATTAGTCTTCGAATGCCCGAACAACAGGGCCGGAGTGCACCCCCTGCGCTGACATCGCTCCGATGACTAACACTTTTCGGTTATGTCTCGCGAGATTTGGGTTATTGAGTGATTAATGACCCATTGGTACTGTGAAAGCACGTTACCGTAACAACCGGATCTCAGACTGGCGCCGCTCCGCCGTGCCGCCAGGCTCGCACCCGAAGTGGTTACGGCGACCGATTTTCCGAAGGCTGGGGCAAGCGCTGCATGGTCAATTGAGGTCTTCTTTCTGCTGGTTCGCCGCGAGATTCGCTTTCGCGAGCGGACCTGAAATGTAACGCAGGAACACTGCGTTTCGCATGCAGAGCCGGAACGAGAGTTTTAGTTCGTCTCGCCCGCTCTTTCTCCTCTTCCTGATACGCAAGATTGATACCTGGCCGGCGCCTCGCGCGCCGACGCCGCAACTCTGTGTGGTTCACCTCTGCCGTGGAGCTTGATCGAATGCAGCGTCTTTTCCGTCGTACGTCCGCGCGTCGTGGGACGCGTCCTGGTTCTCTGCTGAGTCTGCTGGTGATTGGCCTGGCCTTCGCCGGATCGGCCTCCGCCCAGTCGACGCCGTTGTCAGCGAATCTCAACCCTGCCCCCACCACGCTGATCCCCGGTTACTTCATCGGCGGGACCAGCGACGCGGCCGGCAATATCTATGTCGCCGTCGACAATGCTTCGATCGTGAAGTACACGCCCGGCACGAACGGGTACACCAGTTCCACGATCTATACCGCGACCAGCGGCATTCTCTCCGGTTTCGGAATGGCGGTCGATGCCTCCGGAAATGTATACGCCCTGAATGATTTGCAACTTCTCAAGCTCACGCCCGGTGGCAGCGGTTACACCAGCACCCTGATGTCCCTCGGAGTGACCGACTCGGCGGAGCCGGACAGCGTTGTTGTTGACGCCGCGGGCAATCTCTATGTTTCGCTCTATTCGGCGAGCGGCATTCAGAAATGGGCGCCCTCCGGATCGAGCTACAGCCTGGTCACCACCATCTCCGTACCCTATCCGAACGAAATGGCAGTCGACGGTTCGGGCAATATCTTTGTCGCGGCGAATAACTCGTCTGAGCTGCTCGAACTGACTCCGGGCTCGGGCAACAGCTATACCACCACCACGCTGAACAGCGGCCCCAGCTTCAGTGGAGGGTTCATCGGAGGCATCTCCCTCGATGGCTCCGGAGACGTCTTTTTCACGACCACCGGCGAAGGATCCATGATGCCGGGAATGCCGTCCACTCCCGCGACGGTGCGTGAAGCTGTGCCGGGATCTTCCGGGTATACCACTACCGTCCTCTATACCGATCCGCCGTCCGGGGTCGAATTTGGCTCGTCCAACATGAACTGGCAGATCACGGCTCAGCCGGATGGCTCTCTGCTCGTTGCGACGACGATGAACGGCATGGAGGAACTCGAGACTTCTTCCGTCAACCTGGGAGCGACCGCGATCGGCGGCCTGGGAATCTCGCGGACGGTCACGTTTGCTTTCAATGGACAGGGAACGCTCGGCGCGGCTCCGAAGGTGGTCACCCTTGGCGCGACAGGGCTGGACTTTGCCGACGCCGGCACCGGCAGCTGCAATACCCAGGGCACGACGCAGACCTATAACAGCGGCGATACCTGCACCGTGAATGTGACCTTCAAGCCACTCGGCCCCGGCCTGCGCTCCGGCGCCGTGATGCTGCTCGGCCAGGGCGGCAGTGTAATCGGCACCGCGTGGCTTCAGGGCGCCGGCCAGGGTCCCCAGGCATTCATTACCCCGGCGACCGTGAGCAAGCTGCCCCTTTCTTCCAATGTGGCTCCCGTGCAAATGGCGATGGATGGCAGCGGAAATCTCTACTTCGCGGACCAGAACGCCAATGCGGTTTTTAAAGTCGATCCCTCCGGAACCGCGACCCAGGTGAACACGGGTACGTCTACGCTGAGCGCACCCTTCGGCGTTGCCATCGATGGCGCCGGGAATCTCTACATTGCGAATACCTATGGCAGCCCGAAGCTGCTGGAAATCACAACTGCAGGAACCGTCCAGGCGGTCAGCACGGGTTCCTACACCCTCAGCTTCCCATCCGGCCTTGTAGTGGACGGGGCAGGAAATCTCTACGTTGCGGACTCCGGCAACGGGCGCGTGCTGAAAATCACGACCGCTGGCGTCGTGCAGCAGCTGAACACCGGGTCGGCCTCTCTGCAGCGTCCGGAGGGCCTTGCGCTGGATGGCGCAGGGAACCTCTATATCGCCGATCAGGGAGGGGAGCAGGTGGTGAAGGTCTCGGCCAGCGGCACCGCGTCAGTGCTGGCCGGCAGTCTTAACGCACCCTGGGGCATCGCGGCCGATGCGGCCGGAGATGTCTACGTGGGCTCGAACGGCGGTGGCACGGTTCAGGAAATTGCCAACGGCGCGACCGTTCCTCTCTCGCTTGGGTCCACCGCAATCTCCGGCGCTCTCGGCATTCTGCTGGATCCGCAGGGCAACCTCTATCTCGCCGACTCCGACAATAACCAGGTGCTGCGGCTGGCATCCGGCAGCGCGCCTCTGCTGAACTTCCCAACGGCGACGCCGGTGGCCAGCACCGACACGGCCGACGGTCCGCAGACGGCCGTGCTGTCCAACATCGGCAATCAGCCCCTGGGCTTCACCGCGGGCATCACCAATCCGCAGTTACAGGGGGACTTCTCCCTGAACGGGAGCGATCCGTCTCTGTGCGGCTCGGCGATCACGTCTCTCGATGCGGGAGCGACCTGCGATCTTTCGGTGAACTTCCAGCCGACGCAGAGCGGCAACCGCACGGGCGCGTTGACAATCACCGATAATGCGCTGAACGCGACCGGCGCCACGCAAACCATCGCTCTCACCGGCACGGGCGAGACCACGCAGCAGACGCAGACGATCTCCTTCTCCGTCGCGGCGTCGCTCACCTATGGAGCGTCGCCGCTTCCGCTCACGGCCAGCGCCAGCTCGGGGCTGCCGGTGGCGTTCAGCGTCGTTTCGGGTCCGGCCACGATCGAGGGTAATGTCCTCACGATCACCGGTGCGGGCACCGTCGTGCTCCTGGCCAGCCAGGCGGGGAACGCGGCGTACACTGCGGCTCCCTCCGTCTCGAAAACGATCACGGTCAACCGCGAAGCAAGTGCCGTCGCGGTGAGTGGCTCGGTCTCGGGTACCGCGTTCACCTTCACGGCTTCGGTGACACCGGCCACGGCGGGCGTGCCTTCCGGCACGGTTCAGTTCATGGACGGTTCAACGGTGCTGGGCAGCGGCACGCTCAACGCGCAGGGTGTGGCATCCTACACGGACAGCGATGTTGCCATCGGCGCCGCTCAAGTCACCGCAGTCTACTCCGGCGATGCAAATTTCCTTGGTTCGACCTCTCAACCCTGGACGGAGACTGTGGGATCGCCGGATTTCAGCCTGAACGTCAACCCTGATTTCATGACGCTCAAAGCGGGACAATCCGGACAGGCCACCTTCACCTTCGCTCCAATCAACGGCTACAGCGGGACGGTGACGTTCAGCTGTGCGGGGCTGCCTCAGGGAGCCACCTGCAGTTTTGCTCCGGCGACGCTGACGGCGAACGGCTCCAACCAGCTGCAGACGTCGGTCCTGACCATAAAAACCCAGGGCTCCAGTCAGGGTGTGGTGGCGATGAATCGAATGGACGGCGCGTCGAGGACGCTGGCGGCTTCGATCTTCCTGGTACCTGGGCTGCTGTTCGGCGGCCTGTTCCTCTGGCAGAGGAAGAAGCTGAACGCCGGGCTGCAATGCCTGCTGCTTCTGGTCATGCTGGGTGCGACCATCGGCGGACTGGCAGGCTGCGGCGCCGCGGGTTCGAACACAGCTACAACTTCCAAGGCAAGTGTGACGGTGATGGCGACCAGTTCGGCTTCCGGTTCCGGCGGCAGTGCTCTCTCGCACACGGCCAGCTTCACCCTCACGATCACGCAGTAGAACGGACGGCTCTTCGTCTGTCTGGGCTGCGGAGGTCCACGGCCTCGCAGCCCAGCATTTAAGAACGGGGTTCACTTCACCCGCTGCAACGGTTTCCCAACCCGCACTCAGCCGTACCGGGAGACGAGAGAACTGCACAGATGCGGGTGATCGAGCTGCTCAGGTTGCCCGTGTTGGAACAGACAGCGGCCGGGGCACAATGAAGGCGCATTGTGACCTTTTTCGATCGGAACGGCTGTAAATTATTGATTTTTTGGTAGGCACGAGGAGACTCGAACTCCTGACCTCTACCGTGTCAAGGTAGCGCTCTAACCAACTGAGCTACGCGCCTAAACCTGCGACCATCTGCCCCTCATCATAACAGGTGCCCACCGCCCCCCACCACGTTCCGCCCAGACAACGGCGAGGCAGCAAACACCGCCCCTCCAGGCCCTTCGCCTGGGAATTCCCCGCCCTCTGCGATAGTATGAGTGGCGTCGCGAACCCGTCGGGCCCGGCGGCCGACGCACCCGGGAACGGCGATCCTTTCGATGAACGATTTACAGGCAACGCCCAATCTGCTCACGTTCCTGCGGCTCTGCATCGTACCCTTCCTTGTCCTCGCCGTCCTCGATCAGCGCTTTCCGCTGGCCTTTGGCCTCTTTATCCTCGCCGGCTGCACCGACGCCCTGGATGGCCTGCTCGCCCGTCTGCTCCACCAGCGCACTCTGCTCGGCCAGTATCTCGACCCCGTGGTCGACAAACTCCTGCTCAGCACGCTTTTCCTCGTGCTCCATCACGAGGCCCTCATCTCTCGCCGCGTTACCGTCCTCGTCTTCGCCCGCGACCTCGGCATCCTCGTCGTCGCCGCCATCCTTTACGCCACTACCTCCATCCGCAACTTCAAGCCCAGCCCCTTCGGCAAGGCCAATACCTTCGCGCAGATTCTCGCCCTCGCTGCCGTCATGCTCGGCCAGTTCTTCGCCCCGTCCTGGGTGCTCTTCGTGCGCCACTGGTCGCTCATCATCGTGGTCATCCTCACCGTCTTCTCCGGATTCCACTACGCCTGGCGCGCCATCCGTCAGATCGGCTCCCCCGGCGTCGCCGGCTAGCCGCCATCGGCATCCCTCTGCAGTGCCGGCTGCGCAACAAACTGATGGCGCTGCTTCTTTGTGTTGGAGTCTCCCGGCTCCCCGTCCCTACGAAGCCGGCTTCCCCGAAGGCTCCGCACATCCCAACTGCCGCCCCTGCTCGGCGACGTCAGACGCCGCGCCCGCTTTCCCCAACGCGCGCCGCATCCGTCGCAGCTCCGGAAAATCGTAGTGCGTGCACAACGTCATCTCCCACACATCGCCCGTCCGCCGGCTGATCGCGAAGCGCCGCAGCGTCTCGTCCGGCCCCGGCGTACTGCTCTCGCGAATGAGGATGAAGCTGTAAAAGCCCGGCACGAAGGCCGCGCTCAGATCCATGCTGTTCAGCTCAATATGCGTGTCGCTCAGATCGATCCCGTCGTGATGCGCCACCAGCACGGCAATCTGCCGCGCCTGCCGGAAAGTCAGGTCGCGTCCACCGGGACGAACCGCCGCCGTCGCGGTCAGCATCACGCCGCACAGCAGCAGCCAGGACAGAATCCAACAACGCTTCAAATCAGGAGTTCCTTCTCCAGAGTATAGAGCGCACACCAGCCTGCCAACCGCCTCCGCCGCACCCGCAAAAAGGATCCTGCTCCCTCCTGTCTCCCGGCTCCCGGCTCCCTGTTCTTCTACTCCCTGTTCCCTATCCCTGTTCTTCTACAATTGTCCCCGTGCCCGCCCCCACGCGCTTCACTGCGGATACCCTCCGCTTCCTCCGCGGCCTCAAACGCAACAACCGCCGCGAATGGTTCGAGCAGCGCCGCTCCGTTTACGAGCAGTCCGTCAAGCTTCCCATGCTCGCCCTCATCGAGCAACTCAACCACGGCATGCTCACCTACGCGCCGAACCACGTGCGCCCCGCCGCCAAGTCCCTCTTCCGCATCTACCGCGACACGCGCTTCTCCGCTGACAAGAAGCCCTACAAATCCCACCAGGGTGCATGGTGGGCGCACAGCGCGCTCGCCAAAACCTCGGGCGGCGGCTACTACCTCCACGTCAGCGACACGGAACTCGTCATTGCCGCCGGCGTCTACATGCCGGAAAAAGAGCAGCTCCTCGCCATCCGCCGACACCTCCTCGCGCACCACGCCGAGTGGAAGCGCCTCATTCGCAGCCGCGCCCTGCTCCGCTCTTTCGCCGTGCACGATCCCATGGCTCTCTCACGGCCACCCAAAGGCTTCCCTCCCGACCACCCCGCGATCGAGTGGATCAAGTGGCGACAGTGGGGCGTCACTGCACACCTGCCCGCCGATCAGGCTCTCCGCCCCGACCTTGCGCGCCAGATTGAGAAGCGTTTTCGTCTCGCCGCCCCTCTCGTCGATTTCCTCAACGCCCCGCTCACCCGCACCCAGCCCCATCGCTCCGTCAAACTCAATGCTCTGTTTTGAACAGCCCCACATTGCGCGCCGCCCAACCGAGGACTAGACTCCACGCCATCGGTCCATGCCAGCGGCCAGAACGGCTCAGACCCGCGCCAAACGCCTCTTCGCGAGGCCTCACAGGCGCAAAATGCCCGCAAAAGCCGGGTTTTCCAGAGAAAAGCCAGGGAAAACCGCAATAAACCTTGAAAAACGCCCGTTTTGGCATTGACAAACGCTGCGCAAAGCCGCACGGTAAAGGGCGGCACGTTCTTTCGGACCCGCGTCATTACTGCAGTTTCTGCCGCTCGACCGAAGAACTCCGGATAACGCGCTGCTGGCGCGCCGCTCCGGCGACCTGAAGTGAAAAACAAGGAGGATAGATTTCAATGGCAGCTACCATGACCAAAACAGCGCTTGTCCGTCAGATGGCCGAGAAGCTGGAACTCACGAATAAGCAGTCCGCCGCTTTTCTCGATCTGCTTGCTGAAACCGCAATCAAGGAAACCAAGAAGAACGGCGTGTTCGTCATTCCCGGCCTCGGACGCCTCGTGAAGGCGGAGCGCAAAGCTCGCCTCGGCCGCAATCCGCAGACCGGCGAACAGATCAAGATCAAGGCCAAGACCGTCGTTAAATTCCGCGTCGCCAAGTCGGCCAAGGACACCATCGCCCCCCCCAGGAAGTAGCCTCTCTCCTCATCCGCAAAGGGAAGCGGCTCCGGCCGCTTCCCTTTTGCTTTGCGAGCCGCACTTCGGTCACCCCGCCTCTGTAATCTTTTCGTCGCACCCCTTGCATCGTTCCCTCCCACGCCCACACTGAAGACAAAGGCCACGCGTAAGCGGCGCTCTTCTTCCCTCCCCTCCGCACGCGGCCGCGCGGAGTCGCCAGCGATGAACGTCCTCCTCATTTATCCCGGATTCCCCGACACCTACTGGAGCTTCCGCTACGCGCTCTCCTTCCAGGGTAAGCGCGCCGCCCAGCCGCCCCTCGGCCTCATGACCGTCGCTGCCCTTCTCCCCTCCGCATGGAATAAGCGCCTCATCGACACCAACGTCGAGAGCCTCCGCGACAAGCATCTCGCCTGGGCCGACGTCGCCTTCATCGGCGGCATGCACGTGCAACAGCAGGATCTCCTCGCCATCGTCCGTCGCTGCCGCGCCCGCGGCCTGCGCACCGTCGTCGGCGGACCCATCACCAGCAGCGTCCCCGCTGCCGAGCTCGAGTGCGACCACGTCGTCATCGGCGAAGCGGAAGACCTCATCGCCAATCTCGCCCGCGATCTCACAGCCGGCACGGCCCTCTCCGTCTACCAGTGCGCCGAGCGCCCCGACCTCGAACGCACGCCCCTCCCCGATCTCAGCCTCATCCGCATGCGCCACTACAGCACGATGACCGTCCAGTACTCCCGCGGCTGTCCCTACTCCTGCGAGTTCTGCGACATCATTGAAATCTACGGACGCCGCCCCCGCACCAAACCTGTCGAACACGTCCTCTCTGAACTCGACCAGCTCTACGCCGCCGGCTGGCGCGGCCCCGTCTTCATCGTCGACGACAACTTCATCGGCAACAAACCCCGCGCCCGCGCCCTCCTTGAAGCGCTCTGCCTCTGGCAACAGGACCACGGACGCCCCTTCCGCTTTATCACCGAAGCCTCCATCAATCTCTCCGACGATCCCGACCTCCTCCGCCTGTTCCAGCAGGCCGGCCTCGTCTCCGTCTTCCTCGGCATCGAAACCCCCGACGAATCCAGCCTCGCCGCCGCCAACAAGCTGCAGAACACCCGCCGCGACCTGCTCGCCAGCATCGCCCGCATCCAGCACGCCGGCATTGAAGTCATGGGCGGCTTCATCCTCGGCTTCGACACCGACCGCGACGACATCTTCGAACGCCTCGTCGAGTTCATTCAGAAAAGCGGCATCCCCATCGCCATGGTGGGACTCCTTCAGGCTCTCCCCGGTACCCAGCTCTTCCGCCGCCTCGCCAGCGAAGGCCGCATCCTCAGCGCCGGCGGCGGCAACAATACAGAATGCCATCTCAATTTCCGCCCCCACATGAACGCAGACCGCCTTCTCGAAGGCTATCGCTCCGTCCTCCGTCGTATTTATTCCAGCGACTATTACTATCAGCGAGTCCGCCACTATCTCAACGTCTGCCGCCCGCGCTACCGTGGAAACCTCAGCCTTGTTAATATCCGCGCCCTCGGCCTCTCCATCCTCCGCCAGGGAATCC
>DATASQ010000003.1:0-108711 GCA_036269135.1 Acidobacteriaceae bacterium | reverse complement strand
AGCGGACTCACCCTGGGCGAACCGCGTAATGCCCTCAGTGAGTCCGTACTTGGCGATGAGTTTCGACCGGCGCACCCGGTCTTTGGGTTTGGTGGAGAACGTCGCATAGCTGCGGCTATCGAGATTGAGCGTGACGACTTTCGTGAGGCCGTCGCGCCGCATGTACAAACCTTCGCGGTCCTGCAAGCTCTCAAACAATGCGAGCTGCTGCTCGGTCATCTTGAACAACTCGGCATACCGCTTGCGGTTGAACGTCGCGTCTTTCAGGAAAAGGAACGACGTGCAGGAGTTCACGATGCTGTCGGCATTCGCGCCCAAGTCATCCGCAGACTGCCCAATCATGGTGACCCCGCCGAGATTCTTCCGAACGGTCTTGATCGAAGCGAGCGCCCCATCCAACAACTGCTTGTTCTTCATCGAAGAGAAGATTTCTTCGATGAGGATGTGTTTGGGGACGCCAAGATTGGCGGGGTTGTACAGCACGTCGTTGATACGTCGCAGTAGCCATACCATCAGCGGCTCTATCAGGTCGGCATACTGTTCGTTGTTCACACCCTGGAAGTCGAAGCATTGCAGGCGTGAGAGCGATAGGCTGTCCTCTACGTTGTCGAAGACGGCGTTATAGATGCCTTTCCCAACCCATTTCGAGAGATACCTGTCTAGTTTTTTGGGCAGGAAGAGATTCGAGAGACGGCGATTCTCCGGGTCAAGCAGGTACATATCCTGCACGGCCTTGTGAATCACGTCGTCGTCTTCCGGCTCCAGCTCCGCGCCGCCGTTGGCTAGCAGGAGCTTGATGAACGAATATAGAAACTTGATATTGCTCTCGGTCGGTTCCAGAGCGAAGGGATTGACGCGCGGGCCGTCTTTTCCCACGCGGTCAACCCGTCCGCCGTATAATTCGACAACGCTCTCGTAGCTGCCGCCGATGTCGAAAATGTAGGTAAAACCGCCGTATTTCTGCTCAAGAGCGATGATCTGGTTTCCATGAACGGACTTGCCGGTTCCGGTTGGACCGATGATGAGCATGACGCGCACGCCATCCACATACACGTCCTGAAAGAACGGCGTCCGTGTACGGGTCTCGAAGATATTCAGGTATTCCGAATCCAAATCCTCGGAACGCGGGTGTCCGATGTGCGGAGCGAACACAGAGGACAAACGGGCATGATGATCTTCGGAAAGCCACAAAGGAAAGACGTTGAACTTTCCATTGCCGGGGAACATCGCATAGAACGCGGAGAGATTGCCAAGCGTCTCTTCGATCATCTGGCTCCGGGCATCCACAAAGATGCGATGGACTGCGGGAGTTACATCACGAAGCTGCTCCGTGCTGTTCGCGGCGAGCAGGAGCCGGAACGAATACTCTCCCTGCGCCTTTTTGTCGAGCGAGCGGATGACATCGCTCAAATCATCGACGCTGCTATTCGCAGCTCTGGCTCCCGCGCCGGTCTCAAGGGCGGCGGTATCGCGTGCATTCATCACCCGCGAAAGGATGCCGACCTTGAAAAACGAGATGAACTTTTCCTGTGCGTCGATCTCGCTGCGGGCTGCGGAGGTGGATTTCGGTCGCCACGTAGAGCAGGAGACGCTATCGCAATCGAGCGCCAGCAACCCGGAGAATAAGCACGGTCTTGAGGATTCAGGCGTCGTCTTGAGCGAAAACATTTGCACCCGGCGCTTGCCGATTTCGAGGTGGTCGCTGTGCCATGCGACAGGACTCTTCACGATCTGACGATCTACGCCGGTGTCTTCCGAGAGTTGGTCGGCAGCAGCCCATTCCTCAAGATTGAAGAGGTAACTGAAAAACTGAAACACACGCTGTTTGTCGAGCAGGCGTAGGCCGATGGTGTTTCCGAGGTGGCCGTCAAGAATCGTCGTTGTTTTCTGGAGATCGGTCAGCAACCGGGATGCAGCGATAGCGTTGTCTTTCGGCTTCGTTGCAAACGCCTTCACCTTGGGTGGTTCCAACGTGAGACACCAGTGAAGATCAATGCGGCGGAAGCCTGCGCTGCGTCCAAGGAATCCCAACCTGTCGTCTGCGAATACCTGTGTGATGGGATTCTGATACTGCTGCTGACGTGGAAGCTCAAACCCGGACATGACGCGCATGTACTGGTAAAGGCAAGATCCTTCGGGCAGCCCACGCAAGGAACCTTCGATAGACCGCATCCGCGCATCAAGTTCCTGATCTGTGAGACCTTCTTCGTCGATGCCGGTGAGTGAAAACAGGCATCCATAGCCCCCGCCTTTGAGCGCAAAGATATTCGGCCCGACGAAGCGCGAGATTGGCACAATCGAGCAAGCGGCTCCGGCCTTTGCGAACCACGGCACGAATTTGGCTTGTTCAGTATTTGCGCGGGTCATAATAAGACCTCTGGCTGAGGCTCAAAGCCCAAAGCTGAAACATCTTTGGGTGCTTGCGGACGATGAGCCAACAGCCTGTGGCGAGCAGTGGAAACGAAATGACTGCAAGTAAGCGGAAGCCAGCGAGGAAAGCCATCACGCAAACCATCACGATTGCAAGCCACGTCGGTAGGTTGAGTCCGAGCTTTTCGCGTGGTTTATTGAGGGCCTGATTGATCGAGACGGGCTCTCCCCGCTTCGGCGTCTGCATGGTTAGCTCACGCTCTGGCCGGTCAGCGACGAGATCCAGCCCGCTCCCCAGCCGAGAACGCCAGCGCCGAAGATCGCGCCAAACAGCCCGATCACACCGCGTTGGATGTTGCCGCTCATGAAGCTGACGCCAGCGAAGATGAGACCGATCAGACAAATCACCGCGCCCGCGTATTCCGCAAACGTCTGTACCGTTTGCATGAACGTTTGAGCGCCGCTGAAGCTGATCGTTCCCTGGGCGTGAGCGATGTTGGCAGCGCCTGCGAATGCGAGCGCAACCAGCGTTGGCCCCATCACATGCGCTGCACGGAGTAGCTTGCGTTTGAAGAGGAGTTTTGCCCGTCGTTTGGCGGAAGAATTGGACGACCGATTGAGAGGCTTTCCCAACCGGATTGCGCGGCGGATTCTGAGCATCTTTGCACCTCCGCTGACGTGGTGTTGTCAGCTAGGCGCAAAGCTAAGAGCGATTCGTGGAAACGTCCAATGACATTTTGAGTGTTCGTCATGCCTTTTGGGCATGACGACGCAGATTAAGGCGGGGTTCTACGGCTCGTAATCGCGGATGATCTTCGGCGTTCCGACGCCACCCTCGAACAAAGTTCCCTTGACCGTGGGCTGGTAGGTGACAGAGCTGGAGAACGATGTTCCGTCCGTGAACTCGATCAGGGTTTCGCAGCCGTCTACTTCATCCTCATATATCTTGAGGGCCTTGATGGTCTTACCCGCGACCTCGGGGCACTCTACATAATCTCTCGACACATCTACCTCCTTAAAGCATTAGACGGAATCCAGATTGTCCCTTATTAGGGGATTCGTCAAGCGTTACCCACACTTGAAAGGTGAAGAAGCAGAAGAAGCCTGAGACTCGAATCTCGCGCAAGGGAAGGACGACGTCCCATCAGGCTCTCTACGACAGATTTCTTGAAAAGCTGATTTCCGCCCGCGAGGAAGCGGGCCTGACGCAGCGCGAAGTTTCCGCGCGCATGGGCAGGGCGCACTCCTTCCTCTCGAAATGCGAGACCGGCGAGCGCAGCATCGAAGTGTTTGAACTGATCCAGCTTGCTCAAATCTATGACAAGCCTCCGCAACACTTTCTGATTCCTGATTGATTCCTACTATTTAGCATGTGGGCAGGGGACGCAATTAGCATTGTGTTAATTGTCACTATGCTCCGGTTCCCGCAGCAAAGCAAAAGCGCCGCACAAGGCGGCGCTTTGATTGACACGATCCCGCGAAGGTCAGAGAATCGAACGCTCTCCACGCTCTGCGACATTTCTTTTCAGGTTCTGGATCATCTCTTCGCAGGATTGCTCTGCGAGTTGGTCGGCCTCATTAGAGAGTTTGTGAAATATACGACTGTTATTCTCCTTCGAGCAAGGCTCCTTCATAGTCCTGGCCTCCATAGAAGACTCCAATGATGTTTACGCGATCATCGTCTACATTGAATGCGATGGCGACGCGCTTTCGATAGCTGGTAATGCGGAGACCGGGACGAATATCATCGCGCCTGTTTCCACGAGCGGGAAAGGTATGCAGGCTCTCACAGTACGTCACAATGCCGTCGGTAAAACGTGCAGCGATCTCAGGGGATGCTTCCGCAGCAATGTAACCGTACAGCTCAATGAGCTGCGCTTCGGCTTCGGGCGTGAAGACAACGGTGTAGGACATTACCCCTTCTTGGCAAGAGCCTTCTTATGGGCGCTCGACAGGGCAGAGCGCACATGCTCTGAAGATACGACACGAGACGGATCGGCTTTCAAAGCGTCGTAAGCGGGTGCTACCTTTTCCCGCAACCAGTCTTCCACGGCACGGTCACGGGCAAGAAGGGTTCGCAGACCGTCACGGATGACTTCGCTTTCCGTCGCATATTCGCCCGTAGCGACCTTCGCACGAATGAGGTCGGCCATCTCATTTGGCAGCGTAATGCTGAGTTGTTGGGTCGAGCGCATGGAAACCTCCACGTTGGAATAGGACTGAATCCTATTCAATCCTACTCCTTCGGAAGTATCGAGTCCACGGCTTTAGATGGCGCTGACATTAGATAGACCTCGCTCATCGGCAGAAATGGATTCTATATCTTACTGAAAACAGGGGGGTATTTCCCTTTGAGGGTGCTTGAGCACCCTTCCGCACCCCTAAAAACAGGAGATGTGTATTTCAGGTTCAGACCTCTGCCTATGCACGGCAGAGGTCTAAATGTCTCGCGGGGCCGAATTTGGTCCTTTTTCGAGGGTGCTGGCGAGGGTGCTGAAAATCGAAGTTTGCGTTTTTCCCAGTGTTTTTGAGTGCTTAAGGGTGCTGTAGTTAGCCATCAACGCCCATGAAATCATTTGTTTACAATCACTTAGCATAACTGTCACGGCAGAGGTCGCGGGTTCGAGCCCCGTCGTCCCCGCCATACATTCCAAAAGACTTATTGGATGTATGGCATTTTCGTCGTAGGTGCAAAAAGGTGCAGTTCTCCCTTCTCTTGCCTGCGGAAGTGACAGCAAATCCTTAAACATCAATAGCTTTCACAGGTGCAACGTAGGTTCAACTCCTATTTGCCATCAGGAGTCGCGCCAAAGCATCTTGGGCGGCGCGCTTCGCTGGCGTCACAGCCTGCGTGTATGTATCGAGCGTCGTGCGCGCCGATGAATGTCTCAACAGATCCTGCTGGACTTTGATGTCCGTGCCAAGAGACCGGAGCAGCGTGGAATACGAATGGCGGAACGTGTGCCATCCAATTCGCTTCGCGATTCCCAGCCTCTCAGCCACTGGATGGATCTTCTTACGCATGATCGTCTGGCCCCACATTGGCCGTTTCCCCCGCGAGCAAGCGCTCGCGAAGACCCAATCGTCTGGTGCGGGGTACTGCGTTTCCGCCTTCCATCTCTGAAGCATCTCGGTAAGCTGCGGACAGAGCGGGACGGGCTTCATCGAGGACTCTGTCTTGCAATTGCTGACTACTCCATCGACTACAGATCTCGTCACCTTGATCTCGCCTCGAAGGAAGTCGACATCACCCCAACGCAACCCAAACAACTCGCTCTGACGTAAACCAGGGGTCGCATCCAGAAAGATCAACAACCTCGACAATGTATCAACCGCATCCAAGAGCGTGCGAATTCTTCTGCGAGAAGGATGTGCGGCACCTTGCGACGCTTGGCACTCTGGCGGACAAGTTGAATCGGGTTTTCGTGAAAGAGATCGTATCGGCGAGCGTGATTGAACAGTACGCTCATGATGTTTCTGATCTTTGCGCAGGAGGCACGGGCCAGGGGGAGTTGCCTCAGCCACGTCTCGATCGGTTTGATTCGACCCAGTTGGTACTCGCC
Organism: Acidobacteriaceae bacterium; assembly: GCA_036269135.1. GTDB lineage: Bacteria > Acidobacteriota > Terriglobia > Terriglobales > Acidobacteriaceae > Palsa-343. Next base: position 102,778 of record DATASQ010000003.1, on the reverse strand, counting down.
CCATTTGGGGACGATCCACCGATTCAAGTAAATCTCGTAAGCTGCTTTCGTCGAATATGTCTTCCAGAGATTATCAGCCGACAGCTCCCTGCGCCGGTAATGGTCGGCGAGCTGAGCGACGGTTAGCAGATGTGGCATTAAACGATGATCATTCTTGTTGATTTCAAGAATCAGGCCGGCCGCTATGGCGCGTGCCTCGGACGCAGTGGCGAACGTATCTGTTTTGCCCAAAACAATTCGACGGTAAACGACGTTTTGACTAGATCGATCACGCCATCGGAACTCCCAGACGCTTTGTCCATTTCGGCGCGTGGATTGGATGAGACTTCCATTTTGCATGCTGCACCCTCCTGGCACCGGCAGTTGATCCTCTTCGCCGGCGTCAATTTATCAAATCCAATTGTGCGCGCAGTTTGGAAGAGGCTCGAAGCTTTGGTCCAAGGCGGAGGTTCCTGCTTTGCGGCGGCAGAAGCCTAGCTGGGGACTTCAGAGGATCAGCCCGAACCTTCGCCTCTTTCGTTTTGTAAAGACAAGCCGACCTCGCTGGCAGCAATTCGGTCCCACAAGTCCGAAATGGAGACTTCCCGTCAAAGTGGATTATTTGTCTCTGCCGTGACAATTCTCTCCAGTCGAAGCATTCAAGATGCGCCAATCCACACGGCTGACCATTGGTTCACCCCCGAAACAACAGCTCTTCACACTCGAAGAATGCCGATCAGCGCAGAGAGAGCAGCGGTCTGTTGCCTCCTGCTTGGGTAGTAGATGAAGAAGCCAGGGTATGGTTGACACCAATCCTGGAGTACCCGGACCAGACGTCCGTCAGCGAGTTCTGAGGCAATCTCCTGATCGGCCACGAAAGCCAGACCAACTCCCTCCACCGCACCGCGAACGATCAGTTCGAGATCGTCAACGATGAGCGGCCCGCTAACAGCCACCGAAAGAGACTTCCTTCCCTTCTCGAATTCCCATCGGTATAAGCCGGCCGAGCCGTGACGGAAATTGATGCAGAGATGATGGAGCAAATCACGGGGCACCTTAGGCCGAGGGTGCATATTGAAGTAGGCGGGAGAACCAACAATTGCCGGCCGGTGATCCGGGGACACGCGTAATGCGATCATGTCTTTCTGAATGTACTCGCCAAAATGAATGCCCGCGTCGAAGCCCTCCGCGACGATGTCCCGGCGACTGTCATCCGTGGTGACGTCAAGAATGATCTCGGGGTATTCACGGCTTAACTTACCGAGCTTGGGCGCGAGCACCGAGCGGACAGCTAGGCGCGGCAGCAGCAGACGTATAGGCCCTGCAGCTTTATCACGCCGCCCGGATATCTGTTCCAGCGTCGCGCCAACTTCAACGAGAGCGGGCCTCAACCGGCCGAGAAGTTGTTCTCCTGCCTCCGTCAGCGACACACTCCGCGTGGTTCGTGCAAGTAGCCGTACGCCGACCTCTTCTTCGAGGGTGCGCATGCTGTGGCTCACCGCTGAAGGCGAGACTCCCCGACGTTTTGCAGCTCGTGTGAAGCTGCGTTCTTCGGCAACAACCAGGAAGGTGGCGAGTGCGCTGAGGTCATTCGGCAGCATTTGTGAATTGTACTCACAACCGCATGCACATTAAACGGGATTCCGAAAGTCTCCAAACAGGTCCACTCTGGATGTATGGACATCGGCAGTGGGGTTGAGGCCCCGAGACAGCGCCGAGTAGAAGGATTCATGCCTCACGTCATCGTCAAGCTGTGGCCCGGAAAGTCGAAACGGCAAAAGACACAGCTCGCGGAAGAGATTGCGAAGAGCGTGATGGAAGCGCTGAACTACGGCCCGGAATCCGTGTCCGTAGCGTTCGAAGAGATTCCTGCGAAGGACTGGGCATCGAAGGTCTATCACCCGGACATCGTCGGCAAGGAAGACAAGCTCTACAAGAAGCCCGGCTACACCATGTGAGCGCCTGGCGCTCTGAGAAGCAAAGGAGACACCCAAGCATGAAGAATCCACTCGACTTCACAGGCAAGGTTGCACTCGTGACCGGAGCGGCGTCGGGGATGGGTCTCGCAACGGCGCGGGCTTTTGCAGAAGCCGGCGCGGCGGCGGTGATAGCGGATTTTCGCGAGGATGTAGTGAGGGGCGAGGCTCAGAAGCTCGCGAGTGCCGGCCACAAGGCGATTGGCATCGGCTGCGATGTGAGCGACGACGGGCAGGTGGAGCAGATGGTAAGACGCACGGTGTCCGAGTTCGGCCAACTGGATGCGGCGTTCAACAATGCAGGAGTAATGGCCCGCAACGCTCCAACGGCTGAGAGCACGCGCGAGGAGTGGGACCGCGTGATCGGTATCAATCTGGGCGGCGTATGGATCTCGATGAAGTACGAGCTGCGACAGATGGAGCAGCAAGGAAGCGGCGCAATTGTCAATAATGCTTCGGTCGGCGCTCTGACGGGCAATCCGGGCATCGGCTCCTACATTGCCTCGAAACATCGGGCGGTTGGCCTGACGCGGACCGCGGCACTTGAGTACATCAAAAAAGGAATCTATGTTAACGCCGTCAATCCGGGCCTCGTCGACACGCAGATCGCTCGCGACGTTGTAAGCGGGGATGAAGGCGCATATGAGGATATTGCGAAGAGCGTTCCAATCGGCCGCGCGGGCCGACCGGAGGAGATCGCCGCAGCGGTACTTTGGCTTTGCAGCCCTGCGGCGAGCTACGTGGTCGGTCAGGTCATCACTGTAGACGGTGGCATGACCGTGGTTTAGGTCGATGCTGCTGCAGCAAGAAGCTGGCCGGCATTCGAACATCGCAGGATTTAGAACAACGGCACAGAGAGGACGAGAACAATGGAAACGCGAAAGCTGGGCAAAGGCGGTCTGGAAGTATCGGCACTGGGTTTTGGGTGCATGGGGATGAGCTGGTCCTATGGACCGGCCAAGGACAAGCACGAGATGATCTCGTTGCTCCATGCTGCTGTGGAACGCGGCGTTACGTTCTTCGACACAGCCGAGGTCTACGGTCCCTTGAAGAACGAGGAACTGGTCGGTGAAGCCCTGGCGCCGTATTGCGGCAAGGTCGTGATTGCGACGAAGTTCGGATGGGAGCCTAATCCGGGCGACAGCGATCGGTGGAGCGCACTCAACAGCCGGCCCGAGCACATCAGGCAGGTGGCCGAGGCATCGCTTAAGCGGCTCAGGATCGATGCCATCGATCTGTTTTACCAGCATCGGGTCGACCTGAGCGTTCCGATCGAGGATGTCGCGGGAGCAGTCCGGGATCTGATCAAGGAAGGCAAGGTGAAGCACTTCGGACTTTCTGAAGCGAGTGCGCAGACAATCCGCAGAGCCCATGCCGTTCAGCCGGTTGCAGCTCTGCAAAGCGAGTACTCGATGTTCTGGCGCGAGCCGGAGACGACGGTAATGCCAACCCTGGAAGAGCTTGGAATCGGCTTCGTCCCGTTCAGTCCTCTCGGCAAAGGATTCCTGACCGGCAAGATTGATGCAAACACCAAATTCGACAGCACAGACTTCCGCAGCAGCGTGCCTCGCTTCAGCGAAGAGAACCGAAAAGCGAACCAGGCTCTCGTGGACGTCATCAGTTCGTTCGCCGCAACAAAGAAGACGACACCTGCACAGATCGCGCTTGCGTGGCTGCTTGCTAAAACGGCCTGGATTGTTCCGATTCCTGGAACGACGAAGGCTTCGCGCCTCGAGGAAAATCTCGGCGCCCTCGACGTTGTGCTTTCGCGGGAAGATGTGGAGGCACTGGAAGACGCATCCTCAAGGATCAAGTTGGAAGGCGCGCGTTATCCAAAGTTCCACGAACAACTGGTCGGCCGGTGAGTTGTTGCTGGCGGGAGGGGCAGGAATGAAAACTCTATATGTTGCCGCATTGGCGTTTGTTGTGGCAACCATCAGCCTGGCTCCGGCACAATCTGCAAAGCGACAAGGCGGAGACCGCGAGAAGCTTATCGGAGCGTGACGTCTGGTGCAGATCAATTCGCCGGGACCGAACGCGGCCGAAGCGGGGATGCCAAAGCCTCTGGGGATGCTGATCTACACGCGCGACGGCCATCTATCCGTGCAGCTGATGTATCCCACAAATCAGCACGATCTCAATAATCAATACGTTCGTGACGGGTATGAGGCGTCGTTCGGTACGTATGAAATGGATGAGGCGACGCACACTCTGACTCACCACGTGCAGGGTTCGAATACGGGAGATTTGCTGGTTGGGAAGAATCTTCCTCGCATTTACCAGTTCACAAAGGAGGGGCGATTGATAATCCACTCTGCTCGATCGGATGAACACTGGTCAGTCCTGTGGGAACGCTACTGATGACTTGCAGTCGCTTGAAACGGAGCAAAGCTTATGACTACATCCAATCCCCAGCAAACCGCGCTGACGCCTGAAGACATTCAGGCGATTTCACCGGCGCTTCCGAACTATACACAGAAGTCAATCTGTGAGGACCTCTGGAAGCGGCCCGGGCTGTCGTCTCGGGATCGAAGCATCGTAACCGTGTCAGCGCTGATTCCGCACATTCAAACAATCGGAATGTTGCACTCTTCAACATCGCCCTCGACAGTGGCGTGAAGGCGAGCGAACTCTCAGAAATCGTTACTCACCTTGCGTTCTATTCCGGGTGGTCGAGCGCCCTTTCAGCCGTGCCTATGTTGAGAGCCATCTTCGCGCAGCGTGGAATCGGAGCAGACCAGCTACCGCCGGTTTCACCTCAACTCCTCCCGCTCGATGAAGCTGCCGAGACGCAACGCGCGGCAACCGTCGGGCAGAATTTCGGGGCGGTGGCTCCAGGCGTAGTGCAGTACACGACTGACTTGCTGTTTCGCGATCTTTGGCTGCGTCCAGCGCTTGCACCTCGCGACAGAAGCCTCGTAACGGTCAGCGCTGTCATCGCCTCGGGCCGGACAGCGCAAATTACATACCACCTCAACAGAACAATGGACAATGGTCTGACTCAGGAACAAGCCTCCGAGGTCCTCACGCATCTCGCGTTCTACGCCGGGTGGCCTAACATCTTTTCGGCGCTTCCGGTAGCAAAGGATGTATTTGAAAAGCGGTCGAAGTGAGGAAACAAGGAGATCGCAATGAAGGGAGCAGTTTTATACGGACCGCGCGACGTCCGCTTCGAAGATCGCGAAGATCCCAGAATCGAAAAGCCGACTGACGCCATCATCCGGGTTGCCGCCACCTGCGTTTGCGGCTCTGGCCTGTGGCCGTATCGCGGCATTCAGAAAGTCGCGCAGTCTACGCCGATGGGCCACGAGTACTGCGGAGTTGTCGAGGAAATCGGCAGCGCGGTGAAGACCGTGAAGCCTGGCCAGTTTGTCATTGGATCTTTCTGCATCTCCGACAACACCTGTCCCAACTGCCAGGCTGGCTATCAGTCGGGGTGTCAGAACCTTGAATTCATGAGCCGGGCGCAGGCACCCATACTGCGGGTCCCGCTGGCCGATGGCACGCTCGTGGCCACACCCGGGATGCCGCCTGACGATATCATTCCGAGCCTTCTTACGATCTCAGACGTTCTGGGAACTGGCTGGTTTGCGGCGGACGCAGCCAATGTGAAACCAGGATCGACGGCTGTCGTTGTGGGTGACGGTGCGGTCGGTCTGCTGGGAGTGCTCTCAGCAAGACTCATGGGAGCAGAACGGATCATCGCCATGAGCCGGCATGAGAAGCGTCAGGAAATCGCCAAGGATTTTGGAGCGACGGACATTGTCGCCGAGCGTGGAGAGAAGGGCATTGCGCGGATCAAAGAGCTCACCCGCGGCATCGGTGCAGATTCTGTGCTTGAGTGCGTCGGCACTGAAGAATCCATGATGCAGGCGATTCAATCGACGCGGCCCGGCGGCAGCGTCAGCTATGTTGGCGTGCCGCACGGGATGCAACTCGACATGTGGCCGGTGTTCTTCAAGCTTGTCCGCCTTCACGGCGGTCCCGCGCCTGTGCGACGATTTCTCCCGGATTTGATCAAGTTGGTGTGGGACCGGAAGATCGAGCCTGGCAAGGTGTTTGACCTGGTATTGCCGCTCCAAGAAGTAGTGGAGGGTTATCGCGCCATGGACGAGCGTCGCGCGATTAAGGCACTCCTGCGGCCTTAAACAGGAAGGAAATGAGCGATGGCGAAATGGACCAAGGACGAACTGCTCAAGATCCGCGCAACCAACGACCTTCATATTTCACCATTTCGGGATGACGGAAAGACGTTTGGCACTCCGACGTGGATTTGGTCGGTCGTCGTTGACGATGCCCTCTACGTCCGTGCTTATAACGGACAGAACTCTCGCTGGTACCAGGCTGCGTTGCGGCAAAGAGCGGGCAGAATCACGGCTGCCGATATGACAATCGAGGTCAGCTTCGAACCGGTAGTCGGACCTGTCAATGATTGCATTGACGGTGCGTATCGAGCGAAATACAAAGACAGCCCCTATCTCGCCCCGATGATTGGCAATCGCGCCCGCGCAGCGGTTATGCGGGTCGTACCGCGCAAACCCCGGGTGTAAAGACGAAGGAGAAGAACATGGAAATCAGAAAGGTCGGATCGCAACCATCAGGCGAAGGTCCAGCAGACTGGTTCACGGGAACTGTTCGGATCGATCCGCTCTTCACCGCACCAGATCCAGCGCTCGTCTCTGGCGCCAGCGTGACCTTCGAACCCGGCGCACGAACTGCCTGGCATACCCATCCTCTCGGCCAAACACTCATCGTTACAGCAGGCTGCGGGAGGGCACAGCGCGAAGGCGGCCCGGTTGAAGAGATCCATCCCGGCGATGTCATCTGGTTTGCTCCCAAGGAGAAGCATTGGCACGGCGCAACGCCAAACAACAGCCATGACCCACATCGCCATCCAGGAAAAGCAGGACGGCAAGGCTGTGGATTGGATGGAGCACCTAACCGAAGAGCACTATCGCCACTAGACAAGCACTTCCGGCCTATCGAGACGATTGGATAAGCGCATTATCGCCGGGTGTGAAATCGAGTTTTTTGCTGGCCAGGCCGGGAGAGTCCTATTTGGTGCTGTTGTATTCTTCATCGGTCACAGGCTTCAACCAGATGGTTTTCCCTTTTTGAGTCGGTGTGACCGCGATGTAGGCAAAGGTGCTATTGGGTGCTGCCGCGTGCCAATGCTCTACGCCAGGAGGGCACTTGATTACATCGCCCTTGTGGACGATCTGAACTGGCTTTCCCTTTTCCTGGTAATATCCAGTGCCTTCAGTGATGAGCAGCACTTGGCCACCTGGATGAATGTGCCAATCCAGCCTTGCACCGGGACCATAGATCGCTTGAGCAATACTGGGATCGAAGGTGCTGTCACCAACATTGAGCTCGCTCAGCCAGATCTTCCCAGTGTGATTTTTAACCGTCGCCAGTTCTCCCTTCGGAAAGGGCGTACCGCTCGTTTGCGCCTGGCATAGGAAGGCGAATGCAAGGCCCACTGTCAATACCATGATTCGAAGTCCCGTTCTCATGTTTCTCTCTTCTCCATTTCGCGCTTATTCGATTTGTGCCGCCGATTCAATCTCAACAGCATCGTTCAGTGGGATTCCGGTACGGTCAGCTCTTGGGCTTGGTCAGCCCGTTCGCTTCCAGCCACCAGTAGAACTCCTCGAGCCAGTGATCGCTTGTTGTGCCTTGCTTGCGCATGCTCCAGCCATGACCGCCGTGTTCATAGAGGTGAAACTCCGGCTTGTATCCTGCGGCCTTGAGTGCGTCGTAGAACTTGATGATTTGAGGACCGGCGAGATTGTCGTCCTCCGCCATCTCCATGAAGAAGGGCGGCACGTCTTTCGGGATCGGGGGCACGGCTGGAAAATAGGCGCCGTAAATGGGTGCGGCAAAGTTCGGACGCGCGCTTACATCCGGCTGAATGGCCGTATATTCGGTGATCATTCCGCCGGCCGAGAATCCCATGAAAACGACGCGGTCCGGAGAGATGCCCCATTCCGCAGCGTGGGCACGCACGACTTTGATTGCCTGCACACCGTCGTCCAGAGCGTACTTCCCATCCTCTCCAATCAAGGCGTAGTTACGAATCTGGGCCCCGAAACGCGCACCGCCGGCCTGGCCTAACTGCGCTTCGTTCTCGCCCTTAAGCTGAGCCGTCCGGTACTTCAAGACGAATCCCGCAATGCCGCGAGCCGCAAGCCACTCCGCGACCTCGTGCGTATCCGTGCCGAGGAAAAGAAAGCCTCCGCCGGGGGCGATAATAACGGCTGTGCTCGTTGCCTTCGCCGGTTCCGGCAGGTAGGCGGTCAGGGTTGGAGTCGTCACGTTGGCGATGCTCTCCATCGGCCCCATGTGAATGATGCTCTCTTTTTGCTTCCATTGCTCTGAGCCGGGCGCAACACCCGGCCAGATGTTGATGACCCTGGGCGCGATTGTAGACGGTGGCGGCTGCTGTGGCTGACATGCTTGCTGCGCGCGCGCCGAAGACCAGAGAAATACAACCGCCAACGAAAGCGCGAGGATTCGGCTGACGCGATGGATGTCCGTTGAGCTTGTTCCGCTGACTCTCATGGTCTTCATTTCCTTTCTCACGCCAATCGAAACTCAGAGTCCGGTCATTTTCAGTACGGCTTCAGGCAGGCGCGCGCCTTCAAGCTTCAGGCTCGAAACAGCGTCGTCAATCTGCTTCAGATTGGCCTCTGTCAATTCAACGTTGACCGCGCCCAGGTTTTCTTCAAGACGATGCAACTTGGTGGTTCCGGGGATGGGCACGATCCACGGCTTCTGCGCGAGAAGCCAGGCGAGTGCAACCTGTGCGGGCGTCGCGCCTTTACCGGCCGAGACAGATTTCACAAGGTCGACCAGAGCCATGTTGGCCTTGCGCGCTTTCGGCGAGAAACGGGGAACCACGTTTCTGAAGTCAGTGGCATCGAACTTGGTGTTCTCGTCGATCTTGCCCGTGAGGAATCCCGCTCCAAGCGGACTGAAGGGCACAAATCCAATCCCAAGCTCTTCGAGCGAAGGCAGCAGCTCGGCCTCGGGGCCACGGTAGAAGAGCGAGTACTCGCTTTGGACGGCTGTTACCGGCTGCACCGCGTGGGCGCGGCGGATGGTTTGGACAGCGGCCTCGGACATACCAAAGTGTTTGACCTTGCCCTCGGCAATTAACTCCTTGACTGCTCCAGCGACATCCTCAATCGGCACGTCAGGGTCCACACGGTGCTGATAGAAGATGTCGATATGATCGGTCCGCAAATGCTTCAGGCTCGCGTCCGCTACTGCTTTCACGTGCTCAGGCCGGCTATTCGTTCCGACACGGCGCGCCCCCGTCTCGATATCGATATCGAAGCCGAATTTGGTGGCGATGGTGACCTGGCTGCGAATTGGTTGGAGCGCCTCACCCAACAACTCTTCATTCACGAATGGGCCGTACGCTTCAGCCGTGTCGAAATGGGTCACGCCAAGTTCATAGGCTGAGCGGATGAGCTTGATCATCTCGCCCTTGTCGGCTGCTGGCCCGTATGCCGCGCTCATGCCCATGCATCCCAGGCCGAGAGCCGATACTTCGAGGTTCCTGCCCAATGTACGTTTCTGCATTTCTTTTCTCCTACACGATTCCGGTCTTGGAAGATCTGACGGTCTGCTGAATAGTGGCTGTCGGTCGAGCGGTTAAGGATGTTTTGCGGGCGCTTCAACGCCGGAGAGCGAAAGCACCATCTGTGGCAGGCGCGCACCGTGGACTGGAGCGCCAGCCAAGGCCGCATTGAGTTGCTGCAACTCTGCCGGGGTGAAGCGTACGGTGTCCGCGCCGTTATTGTCGAGCATGTGCGACCTCTTGGTCGTGCCGGGGATTGGAACAACAGACGGTCCCTGCGCCATGAGCCAAGCCAGAGCAATTTGTGCGGGCGTCGCGCCCTTGCGCCGCGCCCAGTCCTTGACCACGGCAACCAGGGCGAGATTGCCCGGACGATTCCCCGGCGCGAACCACGGCACCATGCCGCGGAAGTCTCCCTGCTCGATGGGCGTGTTCTGGTCGATAGCGCCAGTCAGAAATGCCATGGCGAGCGGACTCCAACAGACAAAGCCGATTCCGAGCTCCGTACAGATCGGAAGTATCTCGGTCTCCGGATCGCGCGCCATTATCGAGTATTCATTCTGCACAGCCGACAAGGGCTGCACGGCGTGGGCACGGACCAGCGTCTTGGAACCGGGTTCGGAGAGCCCGAAATGCAACACCTTCCCTTGTGCGATCAGGTCCTTGACGGTGCCAGCCACATCCTCGATTGGAACCGCGGGATCGACACGGTGCTGGTAAACGAGATCGATCCGATCGGTCCGCCAGCGCTTCAACATGCCGTCAATGGACCGGCGGATGTGCTCGGGCCGGCTGTTCAGGCCACCCATCATGCGACCGGTATCAGGATCTATGTCCCAGCCGAATTTGGAAGAGTAGACAACCTCATTACGAACCGGGGCGAGCGCTTCGCCGAGAATACGTTCCACCTCAAGCGGGCCATATGCCTCGGCCGCGTCGAACAGCGTAACGCCGTGCTCATGAGCCGTGCGCGCCAGGGTGATCATGTCGGCGCGGTTCGGATGGGTCGCATAAAATGTGCCGGTGAAATCCTGGCAACCGAGGCCGATGCTCGATACTTCCAGCTTGCCGAGCTTGCGTCGCCCGGCCACAACGGATTTCGTCGGGGCCGTGCCGCTTGCCCGAGCGAACGCAGGATAGGAAAGACCACCGGTGATCGTAGCCGCGGCGATCATCCCGGTAGTGCGCAGAAATGACCGGCGATTCAGGCCGTGCTTGCATTCGGAATCCATGTCTTTCAGGTTGGCCATCTTGCTCCTTTGATCAGTTCCGCGTAATCAGTTCCAAGCGCCAAGCCGCTACCGCTTCACGAGATTCTTATGGTGTCCAGAGTATCGATCACCCTGGACTTCGATCGATGTGACGGCACTACGAATCAGGTCAAGATCCTCCGCCGTCAGCTCGACCGTGGCTGCGCCGAGATTCTCTTCCAGGCGGTGCAACTGGGTGGTTCCGGGAATCGGCACAATCCACGGCTTCTGTTCGAGCAGCCACGCCAGCGCAATCTGTGCCTTGGTCACCTTCTTCTGATCCGCAATCGCACCGAGAGCATCGACCAGCGCCTGATTCGCTTTGCGGGCATCCGCGGCAAACCGTGGAACTGTGTTGCGAAAGTCCGTCTTGTCGAACTCCGTCTTGTCAGAGATCGCTCCGGTAAGGAAGCCTTTGCCCAGTGGACTGAAGGGAACGAACCCGATACCGAGTTTTTCCAACGTAGGCAGAATCTCCTCCTCCGGCTCGCGCCACCAAAGCGAATACTCGCTCTGAAGCGCCGTCACCGGTTGAACCGCATGAGCACGACGAATATTCGCTGCGCCAGCCTCCGACATACCGAAATGCCGGACCTTGCCCTCCCGGATGAGATCTCTCACCGTGCCGGCCACTTCTTCAATCGGCACATTCGGGTCGACGCGATGCTGGTAGAACAGATCGATCACGTCGGTCCTGAGCCGCTTCACGGACGCTTCCGCCACCGCTCTGATTCTCTCCGGCTTGCTGTTGGTTCCCTGAGCAGGAATTCCACTTTCGAATCCGAACTTGGTGGCGATGACAACCTTATCGCGGACAGGCGCCAGGGCCTCACCCAGGAGTTCTTCATTGGTGAACGGGCCGTAGCATTCGGCGGTATCGAAGAAGGTCACGCCGCCGTCAAAAGCGGCGCGAATCACTTTGATTGCCTTCTCCTTAGCTGTTGCAGGTCCGTAACCGAAGCTCAACCCCATGCATCCGAAGCCGAGAGCCGAGACTTCGAGATTGTTGCCCAATGTGCGCTTCTGCATTGATCCTCTTCACCGATGTACGAGGCTGCTCCAGGGCAACAACTTGTGCCCGCGCCCCTGGGTGATGATTCGAAGATAGGCTCTACCAACGTCTCGCGCCCTGCCGAATGCGCCAATCTTCCGGCAGAGTCCGCCAATCGATACCGGCGCCGGTGCAAGGCTGCGGTGGCCGCAGGTTGGCGCGGTTGGCAGGCAGATTGGCGCGAACTGCATACCGGTATGTTCCGGAATGGAGTACCCTCAAGGTAGTTTTGAGGACTTCGAAATGCTGAAGCACTTCCGCGTTCCCGGCCGTCTGGCGGTCAAACTGGCCGAATTTGGAATCGCGATTCCCGCGGTGCTCCGTCGCGCCGGGCTTCCGCAGGACCTCTTCGAACAGAAGCGCGTGCTTGTTTCGACAGAAGAGCTCTTTGCGCTCTGGAATGCAATCGGCAGTGTGAGCGCCGACCCTTTCATCGGCCTCAAGATAGGCATCGAGACCAGAATCGAGCGCTTCCATCCGATGGGAATCGCTGCGCTCTCGACCGAGAATCTGGTTGCCGCGGTCAAGCATATGGCGCGCTATAAAAAGCTGACGGCGCCTGAAGAGATCCTCAACGCACACGATGAATCGGAGTTCAGTGTCAGCTTCCGGTGGTTGCTGGCCGTCGAGGACGAGCCGCCTGTGTTGGCCGACTATTGCCTGGCATGGATGCTTTCGATTACGCGCATCGGAACGGGCAAGCCGCAGTTGACGCCGCTTCGAGTTGAGTTCGTGCAGAGCCGGCCCAACCTCAGACATCTGGAGCGGCACTTCGGTTGCGAGATCGTTTGCGGCGCCTCGCGGAATACGATCATCTTTCGCGCTCCCGATGCGACTGCGCCCTTTGTGACTCGCAACTCGGACCTGCTCGAGCTGCTGGCTCCGCAGTTCGACGAGCAACTCAAGCAGTTCAAGGCCGAGGACTCATTTGTCGAACTCGTGCGCCGCGCCATCCAGGACCGCATGACAGGGCGTCGTCCTTCCATCGAAACCATTGCCCAATCGCTGCATATGAGTTCCCGCACCGTGCAGCGCCGGCTGCAGGAGTCGGGGTATAGCTTCCAGCGCGTTCTGGATGAAGCGCGACATCAGATGGCCCGCTACTACCTCTCGAATTCGGTGCTCGAATTGAACGAGGCTGCCTATCTGCTTGGCTTCGAGGACCCTAATTCCTTCGGGCGCGCCTTTCGCGCCTGGGAAGGCGTACCGCCGAGCGATTGGCGTGAAACTCATCGCGCCTCTGCTACTAACTAGCGCGAATCGGTGTTGCAAATAGTGAAGACGCTCGACGCCTCGCTTTCCAGGCATGCCGACCGCTTCGCGCATCTCGATTTATGCGAAATCGACGAGGCACTCATCGATCCCGGACTTGCGGCGGAATTCTGGCTCCGGAAACACCACTTGGCCGCAGAACTGCCATACCGCTGAACTGAACTTTCGGCAATGCGGAACAAACAGGTCAGAAAGCGGAGATGCGACTTGGAGCGAATTGTAAGCGAGGCCGGTTGCTCGATTTTCCAGGGTTCAACGCTCTCGAATTATGCTCCACTTCAGGGTTTAATTCCGATCTACAATCCGATGCACAAAAAGCACGGTCTTCAACGACTTCGGTGGTCTTAGGCGTTCCCCACGGGTTTGTATGTCGTTGAAAAACCGAGTACGGGTAGACTGTCACGGCAGAGGTCGCGGGTTCGAGCCCCGTCGTCCCCGCCATTAACTCCTTTATATTCAACATTATAAAGGGTTTGATGGCCAGATTGTACCGATCCCTGGCTGGTGGATTGTCTTACCAGCATTACTAAGCCTGTCCCCGCGTCCGTTTGCGCTATTCGGGGAATTTGACGCGCTCGTACATCCCCTTCACAAGGTAGGCTGCGAACTCACTAGCGGTCATCGAAGAACCGCTTACGTCAGCCACCACGCCTCGCGGACTCGTGCGCAGGTCTGTGAACACATCCGGCTGCCCCCAAGCCGACCTTTTGATCTGTGCTGATCCAGGCGCGTAGTAGAAGTGCATCTTGCATTCGCCAGGGCCGGGCGGGAGCTTCACTGAGTACCTGGTGACGATAATCGTGCAGCTATGATTCGGCCTTGTGGAGTTGGGTTCTTCCACGATGCAATTGCCGACAATCTTCTCGTCACTGGAACGAGTAAATGCCTTCTCCAATTTGTCCGTCTGGAGCTTCACCGCTTTGACGAACTCGCTCCAATACTCCGGCGATCCTTGTTGCGCAGTCATGGCTGCCTCCAACGCTTCCTGGTCGCGTGTCTCGGCCTGCTGTTTGGCCCCCGCGATCCTTGCACTCTCCCTGTCTATCCAATCTGTCTTGGTCATTCTGCCCCCGCCTACATCTTCACTCTTTCTTCGCCTAGAGGTCAACTATAAACGCTTGGCCCTGCCCTTTCTTCTGATCCCTCGGATAAACCGCGCCGATGTGTCAAGAGAAAAATGCTTGACACCCTTCCGCACCGTGGTATCATCGCAAGCCCATTGACAGGTGGCCCTCTGCGCTGGTAATCTAAAAGAAGTCAGGAAAGCCCCTTGCGCATTCCGGCAGAGTGATTCGCTCACTCGCCTTCCACGCGCAGCGCGCCCCCGGACCAATCCCATCAGGAAAAATCAGGGCCAGCAACGCAGCGCCATTTCTGCGCGCCTGCACACGTGCGCCCCGATCATGTGAGGCGAAGTGTATCCAGTCGAGGAAGAAGAGCAGGAAACGCCGTTTGCGGGCCACGGCGAGCCATCGGAGCCGGAGAGCGCAGACGAGCCCGAGGCAGCGGAGCCGGTAGCGAAACCGCGCGCCAGTCTCTCCGCTTTGCTTTGGGGGCAGACGCGCGCCCGCGTGATGGAGGCGTACCGCCTCTACACGGAAAATCCCGAGAGGTACGCGGATGATCTTTTCCGCGCGGTTCTCGACTTCGCAACGAAGAAGCTGTACCCGCTCGAATACGAATTTAAGGACCGGGGCACGGCTGAGACGGTAGATGATTTCGCACAGGAGGTTGCCATCGAAGTTTGGACGACGATGGGCAGCCGCAAGCGGAGCCCGGCGACGTTCTACGCCTGGCTCAACCGTATTTGTTTCTCAATGTCGAAGGACGCGGGGAAGAGCCTGCGCCGGTCGTCCTGGGAGAAGGAACCGCTGTTTCTAACACTCGGCGGCGGCGATGCGGTGGAGAATCCACTGCTCAAAAGGCTCTCTAACGTAGTGGACCGTGGGTTCATGATCCCGGAGTGGGTCACCGGAACAAAGCTGCTCATCTGTTGCTCTTTGCTTGACGGCAAGGATTACCGGCGCATCGCGTGGGAACTCCACACGACGGTCGCCGCAATTGAACAGCACGTGTGTCGCCTGAAAAAGGAAGTCAAGAAAAGAAGGGAGTTAGAGCAGCCCAAAAATAAATCCTGAAAAGTGTCAGGATTCGGGGCAGGAAAAAGCCTATTACATTGCAAGGGGGTTGTAAGTTCTACGGGAACCATAGAAGGAGGGCGGTAAACCGTTAGTTTCTGCCTCTAATTCAAAAGCTCATTCCGTAGCTCTTCAGCCTGAGAGTTCTTCAGCGATTCCCGGTTCGTGACTTCACCGAATCAGCCGTCCAGATTTTCCGTCTTGATCTGCACCACAAAGATCCAAACTTCACCAGTATTGGTGGCCCGCGCGCCGCCTGCACCATTTTTGAAAGGAGTCGCCCAGAATGCGAACTTTTGCCCAGCGCCGTGCGCTGTGTCTCAATCTCTACCACGCCGTGCTGATGATGGCGACCCCGCGCGCCCTGGCGAACTGGCACCGCGCCACGAGCGCGAGCGACGAATCCGAAAAGTTGCTCTATGTCCTCACTGTGCTGGCCGCATACTTCGATGATGAGGAATCGCGCCTCTATGGGGCAGAATGGTTCGACAAAATGGACCAGGCGCATCGGTTCGCCGAGGAGCTATCGGCGCCGTTCCTCGCCGACCCTGAACATGCGCAAGATGTGATCGACCTGACTGCCGAGAGCGTCCCCAAGGGACTTGCCCAGCGCATCTACATCGTCTTGCAAAATGCCATCCGCGAACTTTTGTTCGCAATCCTTCGGCCAGAAAGAGGGCAGAATTGAAACCGCAGACCGCCGCAGAGATCTATCTCGAAATCGTCAGTCTCCAAAATCGCAAGGATGTGATCGGGCGCGAATACTTCTGCGCCGATGAAGCGTCGCGCGCTGCTCTGTCGAAAGAACTTTCGAGCGTTGACCGCAAGCTGGCAGCGCGGTACAAAACATGTGCCCGGCTCCGGCGAATTGCACGTGTGCAAGGTTGAGTTGTAACAAGGGGTGCTCATTCCACCCTCTCCGTCAACGCGGGGTTTTCTTTGTCATGGGGAAGATCCCGCGTCTCTTTATCGCTGTGGGAACTGGATCACATTGTCGGGAACGGTTGGCAGCAGACTGTGAAGCTCGCCCTCTGCGCCCTCGGGCGTAGGCGCGCAATCGCACCAGCAATCGCCCGACTCGTTATCAAGGCAAAAGTGACCGCCGCAATCGGCACAGGTTTGGACGTTTGGAGTGAAGGTACCGCAGTGCGGACAGTGTTCAAAGACTTCAGGAGTCGTCATGGGCTTGATCCTCGCATGGATCGCCCCGGCTGCCTAGATCGAAAAATTATGGAGCTACCGGCATGATTCATGCTGCATAGCTCATCAGGTTTGTGCACAGTGATTAGAGCGGGAAGAGAACTCCCGACTGCTCGTTGTTCATTCGGGCACCTTGAACACTACTGTTGCGCAATCGGGGTAGCTCACCGTCCGGGTAGCTGCCCCATTTCATTTTGACATTGCGTCGCCTGGCCTTGGTCGGTTCCACGGCGGCGCAACACGTAGAGCGCGGCCATTAACAGCCTTCTCTCGCTCCCCAAGATCACAAGAATCGACGGCCTGATTAACCGTCGTAGCATCTTCCCGAACTGTGGAGCCGGTGAGGATGCGCTGTTGGCGGGTGGATAGTCGGGATGCCGTTAGATGGTGGGAGACATAGCTTGGCGGCTGCGTCCTCCGAGCCAGAAGGCGAGCGCCCGAGGAATCCACCCGGCCACATTCCGAGATTAATGTCTGCCGCATGGCGTGAGGACGTGTGGCGTGACTGGCCGTTACCAGGCAGGGTGTTGAGCGCTTCTCACATCTGCATCGCCGCGCTGCCCATGCTGACAGCGTGCGCACCTGTAGCGGCCATAAGTATCAGTTCCGGTTCCGTGCGACATGGCACAGGAGCCGACGCGGGCGCGGTGTACCTCCTGAGCGCTGCGCCTGGCGAGAAAGAAAGAGTTCATGCCAACCCGAAGTCGTCACCTGTGTTCCCGGCCCGGCTGTTCCAATCTGACCTATGCGCGCTGGTGCGATGCTTGTCAACCGTCCATGCGGATTGCGTCCACTTCGGCGCGTTCACGTCTCAGCGCGGCGTCTCGGGGATATGACGCTGCCTGGCGAAGGGTCAGGCTTGCCGTGCTCCGGCGCGACTCGTACCTATGTGTCGAATGCCTCAACGGGGGCAGAGTAACGGAAGCCTGCGAAGTCGATCACATCATCCCGATCACATCGGGCGGCGAACGGTTGGCCCCGGAGAACCTTCAGTCATTGTGCGTTCCGTGTCACCGCAGGAAGACGAACGAGTGCGACGGGGGATTCGGCAGGCCGAAGGCTCCAGAAGACGCACAGACACCGTAGAAAGCAGCCATCTGGCATCCTCAAGGGCAATGCTACGGCCTGTAGCAGTCAATAAGTGGTGTGTTGTCAATCGGATAGATAGGGCGGGGTCAGTTCAAACGCCAATAACCCCAAGGGACACGTTGGCCCATCTCGCGCGTGTGTCTCGCTATTTTTCGCAAACCCACATCTGCGTGATTTCTACCGTATCTCATTGATTTCAGGAGGTTTTCTAATAACTATGGTAGCAAAACGAGCCAAAAAAAGCAAGCAAAAACGCATCAAAAACCTCTCGAATGTGGCAAATGACGAGTATCAAAGGGTTTACGAGCAACTAACCGCCTGCAAACTGCCGATTGATGAGGACCTGCTCGAAACCTATGCGCGTGCATGGGACCGGCACCGCGAGGCGGAAGAGAACATCCGCAAAGACGGTCTCGTGACGACCGTCCCGCTCCGTGACAACCACGGCGCGAAGATCGGCACCAAGGAAGTTGCCAACCCGCACGTCGTGATCGCCCAGCGCTCCGAGTCTTTGATCCTCCGCCTGCGGAAACAGATGGGGCTCACTGCCCAGCGCCTGACCCATGCGCGCACGGCGAAGGCCGCTCTCGCAGAGCGAACGGCAGAAGAGCGCGAGCGGGATGCCGAATGGGATTCGCTCCTGAAAGAGATCGCAGTCGAGAGCGAGAACGAACGAAGCGGACGACCGTTCCGCTGGGAACTTATCCGCAATGAAAAGGGCGAACCGCTCTGTCATCGAAAGGTCTGGGATTAGGTAACAATGACGATTACACACAGAATCAAGAGAGCCGTTAGGTCGCTGCTGGAAAGCCCCAGCGTTCCGCTCTCGGGTAGTAACTGGTGGTGGACTGCCGATGGCCGCATGAGCGCGGCGGGCACCCGCGTCAATGAGCACACCGCGCTGGAAGTGGCAGCCGTCCAGGCTTGCGTCTCGACTCTGGCAAACACTATCGGGTCGATGCGTCTTACGCTCCAAAAGGAAGGGGCAGAGGGCCATCACGCCGAAGTTCGGCACCACGCGACAGGGAAGCTCCTAAACGTGGCACCCAACCCCGATATGACGCCGATGACGGTCATCTCGACCTTTGCGGCAGGAATGATCCTCTGGGGAAATGGGTACCTCGAAATTCAGCGGGACAGCAACGCGCAGCCCGTCGCCCTCTGGCCGCGTCTGCCCTGGCTCTGTCGAGTCAAACGGGACAATGATGGCACGCTCTATTTCGAGACGAGCGACACACCCGATGGGAAGTATCGGCGCGTCGAAGCCGAAAACATGATTCATGGCGTCGGGCTGAGTCTCGACGGTTTGCTCGGGATCAAGACCATCCACACCGCACGCAACGTCATTGGTGCAGCGCTTGCGGCTGATGTGTTCGCGGGTTCCTATTTTGCTTCGGCTGGCGTCCCTGCCATCAGTCTCAGCACTGACAAGCTCTTAAAGCCGGATCAGAAAACGACCATGCGCCAGGAGTGGCTGGCGCTGCAAACCGGAGAGGGCAACCTTCACAAAATCGCCATCCTCGATCAGGGGATGAAGCTCGATCAGTACAACGTCACGGCGCAAGATGCGCAGTTGGTGGAGGCGCGGAAGCTCTCGCGGGAAGATATTGCGATGCTGTTCCATGTGCCTCTGACCGTGCTGGGCATCAGTGACAAAGCCCCGAGGGCAACGGCTGAGATGCAGGATCTCCAGTTCCTGAAGTACGGCATCGCGCCGCACCTCTCACGGATTGAGCAGGCGTTCGATTGCAAACTTTGTCCAACTGCGAGTTATCGGGTGAAGTTCGATGTTCGGGAGTTACTGCGCTCGGACATTCAAGCTCGGTACCAATCTTATGCGCTGGGCAGGCAATGGGGTTGGCTCTCCGCCGATGATTGCCGCGCGATGGAATCCCTCCCACCCTTGCCGGATGGGGCAGGAAACTCGTACCTCTCTCCGCTCAACATGGCGACGGCTGCGACCGTGCCCGATGATGCTGAGGCAGTCGAAGAAGAAGACGAAGACGTTTAGCGCGCAGTAAATCCGCGCGGGCAACACAAACCGGAAAGATGCGAAGGCCGTGGGGCGAATGCTCCCGGCCTTTTCTCTTTCCCACCAAAACGAAAAGGACAGCTAACAGATGATCGACCAGATTAAAGCCCTCCGCGAACAGCGCGCGCGCCTCATTGCGGATGCACAGGCGTTGATCCCGGCAGGCAATAAGGCCATGAACGCGGAACAGCGCGGCAAGTTCGACCGCATGATTGCGGATGCTCAGGTGCTCAAAGGCACCATTGACAATCTCGAAACGCTGGACGCGGAACAGCGCAGCCAGACGGCGCGCGCGGCGAACAATCCCCGTCCCGGCCAGCACGCGGAGAGCACGGCGAAATCCAATCTCCGCGACTTCATGCGCACGGGCGAACGGCGCGCGGCCATCTCGACTGGCAGCACGTCGGGCGGGTACCTCCTGAATCAGGAGATGTATCCCGAAATCGTGGAAGCGCAGAAGATGTTCGCGGGTCTGTCCCTGGCTCTGAAGCCGTGGCACACAGATACCGGCATCCCTGTGAAGGTTCCGATGTCGAACGACACCGCGAACCTGGCGAGCGACATCACCGATGGGGCAGCCTCCACCGAAGTGGAAGTTCCGCTCACCGGCTTCATTTCGCAGGTTGACGACTTCGATTCTGGATATGTGCTGGTCACTGTGGCAGAACTCGAAGACGCGAATTATGACGTGGAAGCGTTCGTTCGGAACCGGCTTTCCAAGCGCATCTATCGCGCCCTTGCGCAGAAGCTCGTGACGGGCGGGACGAACATTCAATCCGTCATCACCAGCGCCACTGCGGGCAACACCAGCGCCGCGCCGACCACGGTCGGATATGCGGATTTGGTTGGCCTGTACTCCCAGCTTGACCCGGCCTATCTGCCGAACGCGAAATGGGTGATGAATCAGGGCACGCGCAATTCGCTCCTGAGCATCATGGACAACTACGGCAGACCGCTGTTTGTCCCCAGCGTCAATAAAGACGAACTCGACACCATTCTGGGTCACCCCGTCGTCATCTCGCCCTACCATCCCGTGATGGCAGCCGGGGTTGCGGGTTGTGTCCAGTTCGGCGACTTCTCCGAAGGGTTCACCCTGCGGGATGTGTCGAACATGATGCTGTTCCGCCTGGTCGAACGCTGGCTGCCTGATTACGGCTCCTATGGCTTCCTTGCCAAGGCGCGGTTCGGCGCGTTCGCCACGAATGCCGGAACCAACCCCGTGTACAACCTGATCCAGCACGCATAACCTGCAACACCAAATGCCCCCCCGCTCACCGTCGCTCCCTGCGATGGCCCCGAGCGGGGGGCTTTTCCTTTTTCATCGGGATTCCGCCTGGGCCAGCTTGTCAATCTCGGCGAATGCTGTTAGCTCTACGTCCGTCGCCGCATCGTTGCTGGCCTTTGCCCACTCTGCACACAATGCCCGTTTACTGGGTGGCTGTGCATCACAGACCGCCAACCTTGCTTTCATTTGTTTGAGCACCCTTTGTGCTATGACCGCCTTGGCCTGGGTGAAGCGGGACGTGTCCCGCGTGGGTTGCTGCGAAAGAGCAGCAGGCGCGAGGACGAGAAGTAGTAAAAATAGGGTTTTCATGATGGATTCTCCGTGACTGCCTAACCTACGAGGGGCGTGCGCTTTTGCAAACGTCATCCCCACCGAATCGAATTGACGAGATCCTGCTGTTGCGCAGCCGATGCTGGGCGCAGATAGCGCAGCGTCGTCTCCAGGTCACTGTGGCCTGTTGAAGCTCTGCACAGTGCGGGCATCACACCCATTGCGCAGCAGCGTCGTCAAAAAAGTTCGCCGAAATTCGTGCAGCGTCCACCGCTCACACTCCGCAAATGATCCCTTCCTCTGGCACCCCTCACGCCGCCCGCAATTCAGCCCAGCGTGCCGCGCCAGCGTCTTGAGCTTGCGCAGCAGATGGCCCTCGGGCACCCCTTGTTTGTTCCCGACGATCAGGACAGAATCCGGGTGCAGCCCCTGCCACGCCAGCAGCGATTGCAACAGGTCAACGGGTACCGGCACATCGCGCTGTTCCGCGTCCTTCACTGCGAACCGCCATTCCTTCCGAATCTTCCCTTGCACTCGGAACTCCCGAGACGTGACGCGAATGTCTGCCCACTCCGCGTGCATCGCTTCCTGTTCGCGCAGTCCGAGCTTGAGGCAGAGATCAATGCAGAGCAGCATCTGGCCGTCTCCGGCATCCACTGCGGCGCGGCGGATGGCCCCTATCTCTTCGGGTTCGTAAATCGTCGGCAGTCCCTCTTCGTACCTCGGGGCCGGAGGCATGAACGCGGTATCGACCTTGCACCAGCGCAGCCATGTCTTCAGACGCTGGTGTTTGTTGGCAATGGTCCGCTCACTGTTGCCCTTCGCCCGTAGTGCCTTGTGGAACCGGAACACGTCCTCTGCGTTCACTGCGTCCAGATAGGTCGCATTGCATACGTGCAGGAACGCCTCAGTGACGATTCGAGCCTGTTTGGCCGCTACCATCGCTTTGCGGTTGAGGCAGTCGGCAACGTAGAGCTTTGCGGCCTTGCGGACGAGCTTCCGGTTTTCCTCAACCCCGCCCCTGACGAGTGCAACCCGCGCCTGCTTCCGCCGTTCGATCACGGCCATGAGAGGATCGGTAGTCTTGACGGCGGTGTAAACGAGTCGCCTGCCCTTGAACTGGCGAAGCTCGAATCGGCCTTGCGGATAGTGCGCCTCTGCGCCATGATCCAACACGTGCCCGAGCTTAACGCGCCCGTTCTCTTCGATCACGGGGAAACGTCGCCACCCGCGCGGGGTTTTGCAGTACCAGATGAGTGTGGTTGCCTTGTTCATGGTGTTTGCCTTACTAAAGGCTTACCATGACTCATCGGCCCTGCGTAAGTTATTGTTAGATAAGGTAGTTACCATAGTGATGTAGAACCCCGTCGTCCCCGCCAAATTCCAAAAGACCTACAGGGAATTTGGAACAGCGCGCGAAAGCAAAGACGCACACTGGAAAACCGCCGGATCAGGGGAAGTTCGAACCCAGCGACTGCAATCGACTATGGTTCAGCCTGACTTGGCGCGTTAACAGACAGGCGCCCACCACCGCCGCGGCGAACCCCGATGACGCTCCAATGCCGAGCGCCCAGCGTGGCCCGCAATCGTTGGCCACCCATCCCACAATCGGCGCTCCAATCGGTGTCCCTCCAAGCGCGATGGCCACCCTAAAAGCCATCACGCGGCCCCGCATGGCCGGTTCGGTCGACAATTGCATCATGCTGTTGGTAGCGTTCGTAAAGGTCAGAGCCGCAACGCCCACGACCGTCAGCGCAGCGGCAAACCACCAGTACCCGGGAGCGAGAGCGGCCAGCGTGCATCCGATTCCAAAGGCCGCTGAGCCGAGGAGCAAGGAGCCAAATTTCGGCTTACGGCCTGCTGATATCAGCGCCCCGGCGATCGTGCCCACCGCCATAATCGAGGACAACAGCCCGAAGCCGCGCGCATCGGTATGAAAAACTTTGACTGCCATGGTCGAGATAAAGATGGGGAAGTTGAGTCCGAAGGTCCCAATCAAAAACAGCATGACCAAAATCACCCGCAGATCGGCGCGCCCCCACACGTAGCGGAATCCTTCAGGAAAACCGCCCGCAGCCTGCGTGGCTCTTCGGCTCGGGTACAGCTCGGACATACGGAGCTGTGCCATCGAGATCAAAACGGCGGCGAACGACAAGCCGTTGATGGCGAATGCCCAGCCGGTTCCGACTTTCGCAATCACGATACCGGCCACGGCAGGCCCGATCATGCGACCGGCATTGAACGATGTTGAATTCAGGGCAACGGCATTGTGCAGATGCTCGTCACCCACCAGCTCGGCCACAAAGGTCTGGCGCACCGGAGCATCCAGAGCCGCTGCGGAACCAAACAGAAAGGCAAATATATACACCTCCCAGAGTTTGACGACGCCTGCAATGGTGAGGCCTCCCAAAGCCAGCGCGAGCACGCCCATGGTCGCCTGGGTGAACATCAGCAGCCGGCGCTGGTTGAAACGGTCCGCAGCCAGTCCGCTCCACGGCAGCAACAGAAGCTGCGGAGCAAACTGCAACGCCATGACCACGCCCAGGGCCGACGCATCCTTATGGGTGAGCTGGGTGAGGACGAGCCAGTCCTGAGCGACCCGCTGCATCCATGTCCCGATGTTCGAAACCAGAGAGCCCGCGGTCCACACCCGAAAATTGAAGAGGCTCAGGGCGCGGAAGGCGCCCTTCACGGGATTCTTCATGAACGTTCCGGCGCATTGCCTCCATGGAACCGGCCGAACTGCCGCGCCATCAGAACGCCCATGAGCAGTACGCCCGCCGCGAGAGCAAGAACGTCCCGCGTCGATCGTAAGTCGCAGTTACCGACGCGGACTAACAGTAGATAACTGACAACCATATTGAAGAAACCCCACATAACATTCACCGTGGAGGACGAGAGCCCTTCCCCGGGAGGTTTGGCAAAGGGACTTTGGAACGCTCGTCCCATCATGCCGCTGACAAAATGCGGAACGGCGTTCGCCAGGAAGGCCCCGCCAAAGAAATACGAAACAAGGTAGGACCAGGTCATAGTTATGCGCTCCTCGCTGTCAGCAAATCAAGAACATCCTGGATGGAGCCAGCCTCTCCGATCCGGGGAAAGACGTGGGCCAGGCTGTACTCATGGGCGTGAGGCCGCAGGTCGGTCATAGCGTCGATAGCCAGGGTGACATTGAACCCTGCCTCGTACGCCTGCCGCGCGGTTGCTTCCACGCCGGTACCGGTGGCCACGCCCGTGACCACCACCTGAGTTATGCCGCGTGCCTTTAACTGCGCCTCAAGATCGGTGCTCGCAAATGCGCCCCATGTTTTCTTCGTTACCTGGATGTCGCCGAACTGCCGATCCAGTTCGGGGATCAGTTCGCTGAAGCCTTCGGGCAGCGTTGCATGCCGGCGCGGCTGTTCCGTTCGCCCCGGTGCACCTCCGTCCACATTGACCAGGACGACCGGAAGATCGCGCCTGCGAAAAGCATCGAGCAACGCCTGGTTGCGTTCGATAACCCCGTCGATCGGATGGATGAAGGGTGACAGGATAATTCCCTTCTGAAGATCAACGACGATGAGTGCGGTTCGTGGATCCACGGCGGTAAGCGGCATTCCTTTCGTCCTCCTGGTCTATAGGGTTATCGCAATGAGCTTCGAGCGTCGCAGGGACGAGATCAGTCCTCGATCAGCCGGGTAAGCAGTGCGACGGCGACAGCGAGCTTTTCCTGATCCCGAGAGGAGAGCTTCCGCTCAATTGTGGTGGTCAGCCAGTCCTGGCGCGCGGCGCGGCCTTCCCTCAGCAGCCGCTGGCATTTACGAGAGAGCGAGATCAGGATCTGGCGGCCGTCGCTGGGGTCTGGAGAGCCGCCCACTAATCCCGCTTGCTGCAGGGAGCCGATGATCGTGCTCATCGACTGAGGGCGCATGCCCTCGCTTCGAGCCAGCGTCGATACAGCCGCAGGGCCCTCCATCTCAAGGCGAAGCAGAACGGAAACCTGCGAAGGCGTGAGATCGGCTCGCCCACCCTGCTCGCGCAGCTTGCGCTTGAGCTTGCCGATGACCGCCCTGAGTTCCACCGCAAGGCTCGCGGCCCGCTCGGCCCGGGAGAGAATGGTTCGATTGCTCACGGACTTCATTATTACATCTATACAGTTTGTCTGTACAGTTGCGCTGTATACATTGGACGAGTTAAACCTGAAGGCCGCGTTGTTGAACCCTGCCGTGGATACCGGCGGTCGCCATTCGTTGCTCCGGTCGAGCCCGGAATGATCCCGCGAAATCCGAAGTTCTCTCTGCTTTCTCAGGAATCCTGCCGGGGCGGCTTGACACTCGCGTTGCCGGGTCTTATGCTCCGTTGGGTCGGACCACTGAAAGCTTTCAGAATCTGCAGAGACTCAGGCGCAGGCGCCGCCGATTTGTCGCGACTGCTGCAGCCGTTGAACAGGGACCTGGACCAGAGCGTCCTTCGGTCGGTACAGAGCGCAGGCGACAGCGCAACAGGGAGGAATCACAATCATGGCAGGCAAGATTCAGACCACGGCTGCGTTGGGCGCCGTTCTCATCGCCTCGGGACTCGCGATTTCTGCATTCGCGCAGGAGAATGTTCGTCCGCAAGGTGAGCAGATTTCCCCGCCGTCGTGCCTCGTGCATGGAGCCGCGTGGGAGGGCAGGCAGAGCGGGCCGTGCACTTCCGAGGACTACGCGAACTGGCAGAAGGCCGTTCAGCACTGGCGCTTCGAGCGCCGCATTCGCCAGGGGCTCACGCCGGAGACGCTCCCCGGAGTCCCCGACTTCTATCAGTTCCCGCAGCTGCAGTGGATCCATTCGGATTTCATGCAGCCGCAGATGATGGTGCAGGACCGCTATTTCTACGATCCGGCAACGAAGCAGTACACGGTGGATAAGTATCTGAATGACGTGACGCAGCGCTACGGCGGGATCGATGCGGTGCTGATCTGGGCGACGTATCCGAACATGGGCATCGACGCGCGCAACCAGCTGCAGATGGTGGAGTCGATGCCGGGCGGCTATGCCGGCGTTCGCCAGGTGGTCGAGGAGTTCCATCGCCACGGGGTGCGGGTGCTGTTTCCGATGATGATGTGGGACCAGGGAACGCATGAGCCGGAGCAACCGTGGCCCGACGCGATCGCAAAAGAGATGAAGGAGATCGATGCGGACGGAGTGAACGGGGATACGCAGCAGGGCGTGCCGCTGGCGTTCTCGCTGGCGGCGGTACAGTCGGGGCATCCCCTGGCATTTGAGCCGGAGGGGGGCCCGGCCGATGAAGCGGACCGGTGGGATGTGCTGGGCTGGGCGTATTACAAGTTCGATTTTGTGCCGACGGTGGATCGTTATCGCTGGCTGGAACCCGAGCACGAAGTCAACATTTCCGACCGCTGGAACCGCAGCAAGACAGACGATCTGCAGTATGCGCTCTTCAACGGCGAAGGCTGGGAGAGCTGGGAAAACGTCTGGGGCATCTGGAACGGCATTACTCCGCGCGATGGAGAAGCAACCCGCCGCGTTGCTTCGATCGAGCGGGAGGCAGCGCCGTTCTTCGAGAGCCCAGGCTGGCAACCGTTTTATCCGATGGAACTGTATGGCGTCTTCGCCAGCCGCTGGCCGATGGGCGACCGCACATTGTGGACGATCGTCAATCGCAACGAGTACGAGGTGAGCGGCGAGGAGATGATCACCCCCGCGGAAGACGGCGTGCGCTACTTCGACCTGTATCACGGCGTGGAGCTGAAGCCGGAACGCCGGGGCAACAATGATGTCCTCACCTTCCCGATGGAAGCGCACGGCTATGGCGCGGTGCTGGCGCTGCACGGCGTACCGGATGCCAGGCTCGAGGCTTTTCTGTCGCGCATGAAAGCGATGACGGAGCGTCCCCTGTCTTCATATCCTGACACATGGAAGGTGCTCCCGCAGCACATTGAGGCAATTGCGAAGACGGCGCCGGCCGACACCATGCCTGCAGGCATGGTGAAGATCCCCGGCGGTGACTATGTGTTCAGGGTGGAGGGCACGGAGATCGAAGGTTCGAACGATATCGGCACCGACGTGCAGTATCCGTGGGAGAACTCGCCGCGGCGCTATCACGAACACAAGATGCACATCGATACCTTCTACATGGATAAGTATCCGGTGACCAATGCCGAGTACAGGAAGTTCCTCGATGCCACGCACTATCATCCCGCGGATGATTACGACTTCCTGAAAGACTGGAAAAATGGAACCTATCCGGATGGCTGGGGCAACAAGCCGGTGACCTGGGTGTCACGGGAAGATGCCGAGGCCTATGCGAAGTGGGCCGGTAAACGGTTGCCCAACGAATGGGAGTGGCAATACGCCGCGCAGGGTGGCGACGAGACGCGCCTGTACCCGTGGGGCAACACCTGGAATCCGGCGGATGTGCCGCAGCCGGAAAAAGGACGCGCGCTGACCGGGCCGGCCGATGTCGACGCACAGCCGGGCGGAGCCAGCCCCTTCGGAGTGCTGGATATGGTGGGCAACGTGTGGCAGTGGACGAATGTTTTCGAAGACGAGCACACGCGGGCCGCGGTTTTGCGCGGCGGGAGCTATTACCAGGCGCAGGGCTCGGTCTGGTATTTCCCGCAGGCGTACAGGAACGACGAGCACAGCAAATATCTGCTGATGGCGCCCAGCTACGACCGCTCGGGTACCCTCGGCTTTCGCTGCGTGCGGGATGCTGCCCATTAAACACTGAGCGCACCTTCATCCTCGATCGCGGAGAAACTGCGGGACGGTTGACAATCCCGGTGCGGTTCTCCGCGATCCTCGTCTCTTGAAGGAATCTGTCGCGAGGCCCCGAAGAGACTCAGCACTTTGAGCGTCCACGATTGTAGCTGGACGCTTCGCGCACTGAGAGGCTGACAAGCTGAGCAACGCGAAGAATTTCCATGCCGGGATGGCCGGTCGCGAGTAACTCCGATCAGAGTTTGATTGGGTCTGGCAGCGCGTGAGATCGGTCAGAGGTAAGTGTTGACAAAAATCACGCAGTCGCTTTAGGATTGCGGGCGGACAGTTTTGAAAGGTTTCATCGGAAGTCTGAAAAACAGACGTCTCAACTGCCCACGTCGATTTCTTTTCTCGGAGGCCTGACATGCGGCAGAACGATTCCGCAATGTACGCCGCCGCAAGGAGATTCTGCCTTGCCGCGTTGCTGCTCACCGCGAGCCTGCCCGCCATGGCGCAATACAGCAGTGGTCTGGAAGGCACCGTGACCGATCCCAGCGGAGCGGTGGTTCCATCCGCCAACGTCACCGTCACCAACCAGTTGACCAAGGTACAGCAGACTGCGGTTGCGAACGCGCAGGGATTCGTACAGATTCTCCATCTTCCCCCTGGAACCTACACGGCTTCGGTTTCGGCAGCGGGATTCAATACCTGGGTGCAGCGCGACATTATCGTCGAGGGCGCGGATGTCAGGAGGATCTATCCCCAGCTGGTGGTGGGCTCCGCCGAATCCACCGTCCAGGTGACGGCCAACTCTGCGTCAGTAGAGACGACCAGCGGCACGATCAGCCGAACCCTCGAACTGCAGACGGTGACCAACGCTCCGCTGGTGGGCCAGGATCTCTATGCCAGCGTGGCCACCCTGGCTCCCGGTGTCAGCGGGCTGGGTGGATCTTTCGGCGGAGCCAGCAGCTCAGGTTCGCAGGGGACGAACAGTTTCAACGCCGAACCGGGCTATCAGATCATTGCTGCCGGACAACGGCAGGAGGACAACGAATACCAGGTGGATGGCACCAGCGTCAACGGCAACTCCCGCGACGGCATCACCAACGTCACGCCGGAGCCGGCTGCGGTTGCACAGATGAAAGTCAGCACCGACGTCTTCTCCGCGGACAAGGGGCGGCAGAGCGGCGCTCTCATTGAAGTCTTCACCAAATCCGGAACCAATCAATTCCACGGCACGCTGTCGGAGTTTTACACGAGTTCCGCACTCACCGGCAGAACTGAATTTCAGACGAAGGTCCCGCGCTATCTTCGCAATGATTTCGGAGGCTCCTTCGGGGGACCGATCCGGAAAGACAAGACCTTCTTCTTCGGCTCGATCTTCTGGAGCAAGAGCGATCAGGGCGTCACTCTTACGCAGACCATGGAAACGCCGCAATTCGCAGACTATGTCGCATCGAATTATCCGAATTCCCTGGCCGCCGCTTTCTTTAAGGAAGCCCCTTCGGGCGGCACACCCACGGGCGGATTCCAGACTGTTAGTCAGATCGAGCAGTCGCTGGTCAGTCCCTACGCGCCGCCGGCAAACATTCCCGGCAACCTGGTTGCCCTGGGGAACGTCTCCATCAATGAGTCCCCCATCAACAATGGCTTCCAGGGACACGTTCGCATTGATCACAATTTCAACAGCGACAATGACAAACTTTTCTATAGCCTCTTCCGCAGCACCACCCAGGGTGGAGTTGCGGATCCCCGGCCTGCGCTGGCCTATATAAGTCCGAACGCCACCTGGTATCACAAGTTCGATTACATCCATACGTTCTCCACCAGGCTGCTGAATGAAGCCAGCATGGCGTACGTTCGCGCGGATGGGGATCAGCCTCTTGCTCCCGGTGATCTGCCCGCCCTGCCGAACGCTTATCCGGGCGGGCTGGGCGACGGATTCAGCCAATGGGGCTCGTCGGGTTGGGTCCACAATAACTGGAACTGGCACGACGTTCTCTCCTATGTCCGCGGCGCCCATACTCTTCGCGTCGGTATCGATGTGGATCGACAGCAGGACCTCGATGACTTCACCGCGGGCCTGGACCGGCCCACGTTCTACTTCGCGAATATTGTGGATTTCGCGGTCGATCGTCCGGACTATCAGAGCGGCCCCATTGTCAATGTGCAGACGGGCAGCAGTGCCCAGAACCTCTACTCCCGCGTGCTGATGCTGATGGCTTCTCCGTTCGTGCAGGACGACTGGAAGGTCAACAAGAAGCTGACCCTTAACATCGGAATACGTTGGGACTACTACGGTCACCTGGCTACTGCCACCTACGGAAACAGCCCGATTCCTCTGTTTACGCCGGGAAGCGGATCCACCCAGGAAGAACAGGTCGCCAACGGCAGCATGCTGATTCATGGCTCGAGCGGGCCGGTAACCGAGGACGCCATGTGGCGATTCGCTCCGCGTCTCGGCTTCGCCTATGACATTTTCGGTAATGGTACGACCTCCATACACGGCGGCTGGGGCGTTTTCAATAACAAGATCGGAGACTTGTCCTACATGGACAATGTTCGAACCAACTCGCCCCAGTTTGCCGATCCCTCAATCAGCATCTTCACCGCCGGCACCACCCTGTCCAACTTTTCCTACGGGTTGAGCAGCAATGGCGCTACAGGATTCGCCCCGCCTCCCGGGATCGCGTATCAGGTCGACAACCATGGCGGCCTGGTGGGCACCAGGACAGCAGTCGGCGGCGTTCAACCAAATCTCGTATCCCCGCTGGTGCAGGACTGGGCTCTCGGGGTACAGCGCAGTGTCGGGAAAAGCGTCATTGTGGAGGTCGATTACTTCGGCACCGCTGGCAGGCATTTGTATTTTCAAACCGACTCGAATCGGTATGCGGGCGACCTGATCCAGAACAGCGGAAACCTCCAGCGTCTGAATGCCAGCTTTGGCCCGGTTCTCTATGGCCAGAGTATTGGCATTGACAACGCAGAGGTAGGCTCATTCGCGATCTCCAGGGTCTTCTCGCGCGGGTGGTCGGTGCATGCAATCTATAACTACGGAAAGTCTCTGGATTACACCAGCAGCAATGACAATGGTGTAGGCGGCGCCGAGAATGTAATCGACGTCAATAATCCGGCAAGGAATTATGGCCGCTCCGACTACGATGCGCGCCACCGCGTTTCAATCGATGCCGTTTGGAACATTCCCGGCCTGCAGCACGGCGTTGAGCACTGGATCACATCCGGGTGGACACTCTCTCCGGTCATTGGTCTCCAGTCGGGCCAGCCTTTTACGGTCTACACGTCCGCATCGTATCCGTCGGGCGACTTCAATGCGGATGGGTATGACTACGACGTGCCGAATGCTCCCAGCTTCGGCAGCACGATCAAGACCAGTCGATCGGACTTCCTCAAGGGTGTCTTCACCCCCAGCCAGTTTCCCCTGCCCGCACTGGGGACCGAAGGCAACCTGGGACGAAATACCTATAACGGTCCGGGCCTGGCGAATACAAATCTCTCCGTTGAGCGGCTCTTCAAGCTTCCTTTCCTGGGCGAGGGGGGCGGATTTCAGGTCCGTGGAGAGTTTATGAACCTGTTCAATCGCGTGAACCTTGTCACCCCGGTGAGCGATCTGTCGAATGGAGAGTTTGGCTTTTCGACCGATCAGAATCTACCGAGGACGATTCAGGTGCTGGGTCGTATCGAGTTCTGAGTCGTTTCCCGCAGGCGCCTGCTGCCCCGAGACTCAGCCACCATGGAGCCAGAGGTAATCATTCCGGTCAGGAATCGATGCGATTGCGCTTCAGCGTCTTCTCCAGGGTAAGCCGCAGCGTGTCGGCTAAGATGATCTGCATGGGAAAAGCGGCGGGTTTCTTCCTCGCGCTGATGTGTCTCATCACGCTCCGAGTCTTTGGCGAGGACGATTCGGTCATCCGTCATCAGGCCGCCTCCGATATTTCGGCGCATCAATTCACCAAAGCTGTTGCGACGTTGGCGCCGTTACTCCGCGAGCATCCCCAGGATCCCTCTCTCTGGACGCTGCGCGGCCTGGCTCTGGAAGGTCTTGGGCAGACCCGGGAAAGCCTCGTGAGTTTCGATCGCGCCCTGCGCGTCGACGGGCGATACGTCCCTGCCCTGGAAGGAGCAGCTCAGACGGCCTATACGCATGGCGATCCAAAAGCCATGCATTATCTCCAGCTATTGCTGCAGCTGGCGCCGGGAAACCCAACAGCGAACGCAATGGCTGGCGCCCTTGCCTATGAAGCGCATAACTGTGACGAAGCACTTAGCTATTTCACCGCCAGCGGTGAGGCGGTTTATCAGTCGGCGAATGCTTTGGGTGAGTTTGCCGACTGCCTGCTGAAAACCGATCAGCTCGCCCACGCGGAGCGGGTGCTTTCTCAGGGATTGCCGCTGCATCCCGACAATATTCAGCTGAAATACAACCTGGCGGTCGCGGAACTCCGCAATCGCCACCCGGACCAGGCAGTTGCTTTGCTCTCGCCCCTCGCAACGGTGCAGGATTCCGGATTGCTCAATCTGCTGGCTTCAGCCTACGTTCAGGTCAACCGGCCCGACGATGCTTTTCGCACCCTGGAAGAAGCAATTCGCATCAGCCCCAAAGTGGAATCCAATTATCTGGACCTGTCGATTCTGTGTCTCGACCACTATCAGGAGCAACGCTCCGTGCAGGCGGCCACCGCCGGAATTGCCAGAATTCCCAGGGCCGCCTCGCTCTACCTGATTCGCGGCGTTGCCTACGCACAACTGGGGCAGTACGACAAGGCAGAAGCCGATTTCAAGGCGGCGGCCCGTATTCAACCCGACCAACCGCACAGCGCGATCGCCATGAGCTTCCTCTATTCGGATCGCCAGCAGGTCGACAAGGAAAAGCAATTACTGCTGAACCAGCTAAAGACCACGCCTGAAGATGCCGTGACGAACTATCTGTACGCCGACCTGCTCATCCGTCTCGGCGCGGAGCCTGGACAGGCAGCTTTTGAGCTGGCGAAGAAGCATTTGGCCCTGTCGCTTCGCTCGCGACCTGATTCTGTGGAGGCGCAGGTCTTGATGGGAAGAATCCTGGAACAGGAGAATGATCCAACCGGAGCCCTGGGTCATTTTGAGCGGGCGCTCACGGTCGACCCCGACAATCAGGCTGCCCTCAACCAGGAGCTTCTGGTCCTGCGCAAACTGCACCGCTATGACGAGGCCGGAAAGGTGATCGAGCACCTCAAGAGTGTGCTGAGCAAGGGATTACAGCAGGGAATGAGAGCCACGCGGGTCCAAACCGATACCCAGGCCAGATAACCGGCCGCCGAAGATCGAATTCAGCGAGAAGAACCCGCATCTTCGCCGTGACTCTGGCTTAGCGCAGGGATAGGAGGGGTAAATTGCCACGGCTCTTTGGGAGTAACCCCAAAGATGAAGGTCTGGCCCTCCTTATATCTTTGTCTAACTTCGAAATTCTCAAATGCAGGGCCGCCTGGCACCGGATCGTGCGAGGCCCAGTACACTCGGCGCCCGTTGACCCGCACTCGCAGGTCGGGCTGGATATCGTAAGCCGGAACGCGCCAGTACTGCGTCAGCCGCATGGGGAACGCATAATGCCAGTGAGGAGCGGCATGGCTGGATGCGCTGGCGGGAGAAGCCTCATTCGCAGTGGCGAGCACGATCGCGTCGCCGTCTGCCGTGCGCAGCATCTCATCGGACGGATAATTCTCGTGCTCCGCAAACGCATCGCCCTGATAGGAGGCATACAGGCTCAGGCTGCTGATATTATGACCACTAAGCCAGAGTTGGCGCAGGCGCTCATAGTTACCCATGGTCGCGGTGACGGTGAGTTCTTCGAGCGGCGGGCTGTCGGGCGACTGGAAGACGCTGAGCCGCAGTTCGTCCGGGTGGTCGCTGTCGACCGACGCAATCAGATGCACGTGCGCGCCATTGGCGGAGAAACGTTCGACATCGATGGGGACTGAGAGCCGTTCCACAGTATTATGCCCGGCGTGCAGCGTCTCCAGAGTGCCGGCCACCTGGTTATCGCCAACCCACAGCCGCTTACCGCGCTTCCCCGGATCGAGCTGGCTCTCTTCCAGTTCGCTGAACGCCATGCGGCCAAACCGGCTGCCCGGACCTGCGATCACCGGCTCAATCGCGACGAAATTGAGGAGCGCCGGCTTATCGGTCTCCGGCGAGACGATGCCGACGCGGATCAGCCCACGCGGGCCGCCAAGACCGCCCGTCGACGGCAGGCCGAAGACGATTCCGTCCCTCCGCCCCCAAATCAGCGGGTCACCGGGATGCTGCGGTCGAATCCACACCGAGGATGGAGATGGGTCCACAACTTTCTGGGCACAGAAGGCCATCGGCATCAGGATGAACGCGGCAGCGATCCCAGGCAGGAAGATCCGCACACAATGGATTATGGGACGGCCCGCTATCTCACTAATCGACCAAAGATCACTAATTCTCTTCCTCAGCAAGTTCACCGTTTCCCCTTTTCCTGGATTGCATTGAACGATCATGGGGCGCGGCCCTGGAGTGGCCGCCACCTGAGTATGGTTAGAAGTGAAGGACGTATCCGTCGCGCCGCAGGCGGTTGCCTGCAACCCACGCGCCCGGATTGCCGTTCCACACGACCCGATATTGTTCGCCAGCGCGCAGTCCGTCGAATTTCAAGTGAAGCGTGCGCTCCGCCGGGATGGTGGTGAGATCGAAAGCGATCACCGTGCCTCTCCCCGCTGCGCTGATCCTGAGATTACGCAGCGAACAGGCATTCAGGCAGGCACCCGCGTCGTGTCGCAGATCGATGAGGACGTCCCCCATGGCAGCGGACATGATCTGCACGCTGGTCATGCCGCTGCCCGGGCCCCAGTGAAACCCGGTCATGGCTCCCGATTCGTCCTTATATCCCGTGTGCGCCCAGTTCTCCCACGGGGCCACCGCAAAAGTAGAGCGCGCGGCTGCGACCGCTCGCTCGAGATATTCCTGGCTACCCGTTGCGCGGTAGTAATTCCAAAGGAGTGCCGCGTCGTAGGATTCGCGTGCGTCGCTCCACTCAGCATCGGTGTTTTGTGTCGTGAATCCGCCGACCAGCTTCGGAGACAAAGCCGGATTGTTCCAGATCTGTTGCGTCAGTAGCAGATAGTCGAGCACGCGGGTTCCAGCTTCCAGATCCTCGGGGCGATGCGTTAACTGATAGATCCGCAGCCACGCCGCAGCGGCCTGAGTCTGAGACAGATTATTCTGCGGAAACTGCGCGGTCCATGGATCGTAAAACGAGTACGGCTTGCGCGCGCAGGAAAGAAAGGTTTCGAAGTCGAACCATCGCTGGCGTGGAATTACCTCCCGAGTTACAAACGCCATCGCTTTTTCCGCCGCCGACAGATATCTCTGATCGCCGGTGACCCCGGACAATTCGGCGAGGAAGAGCGCGGAGCCGGCCGTCTCCGCGTTGAAATCGCGGAACTGCTCGCGCGGCACGAGATTCTGGCTGTACCAGGAGGGAATGACACCGCTCGCGAGCTGCTGTTGAAGCAGGAAGTCTCCATAAGGTCGAACGAACTGGAGCACTTCCGCCTTCCTCTCCGGCTCGAGATCTTCGATCCACCGCAGCATCCAGTAAGCGGTCCAGGACATGTCGAAGGTGTGGTAGTCATCGGCATAACCAGCCCATCCGTCGGATCGAATCCATCGCTTGTCGTTGACCAGATAAATGGTCGAGAAAGCGCCGCCATCCCGAGGACTGGTGAGGATCAGGTTGAGGATGGAGTTCGCCTTGCGCTCGATGCCCGTATCCTTGGTCTGCTTTCCGTACAAGTACCATCCATAGGCGGTGCGCAGGGTCTGGAACCAGGAGTTAAACCAGGCGTCGGGTGCGGGCTTGTCCCATATCCCCCATGGATTTCTGTAACTGGCCAGGGTTCCACAATCGCGGCCACCGCAAGGGAAGCTGAGATACACCTTGTTTGCGTAGCGGATCCAGGTATCTTTCGCCCAGTCCTGAAAAGTGACCAGCTGAGGACGCAGAACATTTCGCTGCAGATCTGGCGATTGCAGCAGTTCCTTCTGACCTTCCTCTTTCCAGAGCAGGCGCACCGCGCGGCGATAACCGAGCTTTGGCGGTTGAATCGACGCCACGAGGAAGTAGCTATATTCGACGAAAGCCTGCGGCACGCCGTTCTCTCCGGCAGTCTCGATGATCTTGGGGCCGCCGTTCAGATCCCTGCGGAAATAGCTGTGTCCGTAGGGCTGGGAGTTCATCGCGCCAAAGGAAAGCCATGGCAGCTTATCGGAAGTCACATCAAGGTCGAGCGCGAGCGGCGCCACCACCCGATCGCTGAGACTCGGCATGAGCGCGGTGAAGACGCTTCCCTGCTGCAGCATCACCACCGGTGACTTGAAACCGGCGTTGGGGATGTCGCCGTCTTTCTCATTCTTGATGTTCTGGCTCCAGACCAGGTCCACGGGGCCATTCGGCGCTTCGGCCGCCCGTCTCCCGGGAGCAAAGTCATAGCGGTCCTCGACCGAAACGAGGTCGGCAGCGGCCTTCGGCAGGAACTTCATCTGCACGGCAAACACGTCCGGTTCGCCGGTGGTAGAAATTCGCTGCTCGAAGGAGCCGGCGTCGCAGGCGCCCTTGACCACGATCCCGTCGCTGACCTGACC
Source organism: Acidobacteriaceae bacterium (assembly GCA_036269135.1). Classification (GTDB taxonomy): domain Bacteria; phylum Acidobacteriota; class Terriglobia; order Terriglobales; family Acidobacteriaceae; genus Palsa-343. Next base: position 66,298 of record DATASQ010000003.1, on the reverse strand, counting down.
CGCCGTCTCGATCCTGCACAAGGCGCCCTTTGCGTCGCCGTGCCGGGTAACAACACGCACAGGGGAAGGACTCGCGTGAAGGGCCGGCATCCATTGTCCCTTATCCAGGACGAAGATAGATTCCGCGGATGCATCACCGGTCTCGACCTCAATCCGCAGCTTGCCGCCGGGAACCAGCAGCGTTGTCGCTCCCCACGCGCACACGCCTCCGCCCATCAGACAGGCAAAGGCGATCAATCGCAGCAGAGGACGCCGTCCGAGAAGATCCGTACGTCTCTCGCTGCTCGTGATCGATCGCCAGCCACCTGCATGCATCTGCGTGTGCGCCTCCGGTTGAGTCGTTGACCGTTTTTGTCTATCGGTCGGAAGGACCCGGCACGTCGTTTCCCGGACCGCCCGTCGGTTGCAGCGCAGGCAGGCGCTGCGCCACCGGCGGCAGCGGCGGGAACGGCGCATGCGGTTCGGCCTGATACCAGTAGGCCACGGAGTAGAAGTTATCCGACCGGGCGTTGGCATTTCCATGCTCAATAGTCGCCTTGAAAGACTTCTGGAACGGGATGGGTTGATCGAGGTGGAAGCGATAGACGCTGGAACGGCTGCCGGCCAGCTCGTCACCAACAATGGGAGCGCCGTAGAGTGGATAGGAAAAGGGCTTGCCGCCGAAATCCCACGCGCCGAGGAAGTAGTCTTCTGAACCGGTACCCGTAATGGTTGGCTTTTCGGCGCCATCGATGAAGAACATGTCATCGCCCTCGCCCCACCACATGTCCTGGTTCTGCAGAACCGACATGGTCACACCCACAAACTGACCGTGACCTTTCGCGTCCATCCAGACATAGTTATCCTTGCCGTCGAGGTTGGTCTTGTCGTTGACGATCGCGTCCCCATTGGTTTTCCACTTATTTGTCCAGCCATGATTGGGCTGTGCCTGGCGGTATTGCGCGTGGAAATATAAGGTGCCGGGCGCCAGAGGATGCGAGTAGGTGCGGTAGTCGATGTTGTAATAGAGCGATTCGATCGGCTCCTCGCCTTCGTTGGTCACCGTGATGCGCGCATGTTGGGCGAACGGCATGGGGAAGAAACAGTTCAGGCTGTTGTCGTTCCCTACAGAAATCAACTCGGAATGCCAGCTGTGATAGATACCGAGGCCCAGACCGAAGAAGTCGCCAATCGGCGTTTCCACGCTCGGGGTACTTTCCCCGTCCCAGGACATGCGCAGAACGATGCGCTTCAGGTGGTAAGGCTCCTGATCGGCAATCGTGAACCAGATATGAGCAATGGTTCCTGGCCCGTCGGTATCGAGCACGGTGAAGGTATCTCCGGGAGCGACGGTGCGAAAGTCGTGGTTCGCACCCGTGGGATCGGCGCTGGAAGCGCGATGAACCGTATAGGTCTGCTGTTGCGTCAGATCGGGCTGCCACGACGGACTCTGCGCCTGCACCGTCAGCGCCGATGACAGCAGGATCGACAGCCCCGCGATCGACAGAATGGTTTGCATCGTGTTTTGTCTCATGCTCAGTCCTCTTATTGTTGTTATTCAATTCCCATGCGATGCTGCATCTGCTCGAGAGAAATGCCGGTGGTCTCCGGGTAGATAAAACCCACGATGAACAAATCCACAACCATCATGAGCGCGAAGAAGATGAAAGGGAATGCGCCGGAAGACATCGCCATGACCGGAAATACCAGAGAAATGACGGCGTTCGTCACCCAGTGCGCGGAGCTTCCGACGCTTTGCCCTTTCGAACGTACGCGGTTCGGAAACACTTCGCTTACATAAACCCAGATCACGGCGCCCTGCGAAATTGCGAAGCACGCGATATAGGCCATCAGGAACCAGACCAGCCAGGCCATGTGCTTGTGCGTGATGAAAATAGCGGCGATGGCGGCCAGACACACGACCAGTCCCGCGGTACCCGTGAGCAGCAGCTTTCTTCGGCCGACTTTGTCGATTATCGACATGGCAAACAAGGTCCCGACCAGATTCGTCGCTCCCACGGCGACAGCCTGGATATCTCCCGACACTCCGGTTATGCCAGCCAGGGCAAAAATGTCGTTCAGATAATAAAGGATGGCGTTGATGCCGGAGAGCTGGCAGAACATCCCCATCGTCAGCGCCAGGAAGATCGGTTTGGCATACTGGCGCGAGAAGAGCGGATAGGCTGAGGCGGCGCGCTCCAGGTGGACGGAAGCGACGATCTCCTCCAGTTCCTGCTCGGGGTTCTCGGCGCCCGTGAGCCGCAGCACATGGAGCGCCTCCGGCAGCTCCTTCTGCATAACCAGCCAGCGCGGGCTGCGCGGGATGCCAAAGAGGGTGGCAAAAAATAAAATGGCCGGGAGGGCTGAGACGCCCAGCTGCCATCGCCATTCATGATGCCCCAGGTGCATCGTGGCGATCAGGAAGTTAGACATATAGGCAAGCAGAATGCCGATGACAACATTGGTCTGAAAGAAGCCCACCAGCCGGCCGCGCCAGTCGGCCGGGGCAATCTCAGCGATGTACATCGGCCCGAGCACAGAGGACCCGCCTATGCCCAGCCCGCCGATAAACCGAAAGACAATCAGCGAAGTCCAGCTCCATGCAAGAGCGCAACCCACGGCTGAGAGCACGTAGAAGAGCGCCATAGCGCGAAGGGAGTCGCGACGGCCGAAACGCTGGCCGGGAATGCCCGCGGTCATGGCGGCAACCACGGTGCCCAGAAGCGCACTGAAAACCGTGACGCCCAGCAGAAAGGGAGTGAGTTGATACTGTACGGTCAGAGCGTGCGTGGTGCCGGAAATGACTGCGGTATCGAAGCCGAACAGGAGCCCGCCTAAGGCGCCAACAACGGTGCTCCTGACGACGTGGGAGTTAATGCTCATTGAGCCTCTCTGGGGAGTGCATGCGTTTCAGCCGCGATCTCGCGCAGCCTCGGCAGAATGTGACCGATGCGGGCAGCCGGCGATTGCGGCTGTCCCAGGGAGAAATAGAGATCCCGATAAAGCCGATACAGCTGGTCGTAAACAGCTGACTCTTTCTCATCGGGTACAAACGCGACGCTGGGAGGACAGAGAGCCGCCTGTGCCTCCTCAATCGAGTTGAAATCCCCGCTGGCCAGGAAGGCGAAAATCGCCGATCCCAGGCTCGTAACATCGCCGGAGGGCACCATCACCGGCCGCCGGAGCGCATTAGCATACACGCGGTTGAGTACCGCGTTCCTGCGGGGAATCCCTCCGCCGTTAATCACGCGATGGACGGGAGAACCCTTTTCAGCCATGCGTTCGAGAATAATGCGCGTGTGCAGCGCAGTGCCTTCGATCGCGGCGAACAGCTCATCCTGCGCGGTGTGCAGAGGATTCCAACCCAGCGTGACGCCCCCCAGAGTTGGATTCACCAGAATCGTACGGTCGCCGTTATCCCACGCCATGCGCAAAAGCCCGGTCTGGCCGGCACGGTACGACTCAAGGGCTGCGGTCAACTCTGCCAGGCTGGCGCCGGCACGACGGGCAATGCCGTCGAACATCTCTCCGACCGCGGAGAGGCCGGCTTCGATCCCGGTGTATCCAGGCAGCACTGAGCCGGGAACTACACCGCAGACTCCAGGAACCAGGTTGGTTTCTGCGCTGACGCCGATGATGCAGGTGGAGGTTCCGATCACGTTAGTCACATCACCCAGGCGAATGTTGGCTCCAACGGCATCCCAGTGCGCATCCAGCGCTCCGACGGGAATCGGAATCCCGGGACGCAGGCCCAGCCGCTCGGCCCACTCCTCGCTGAGTCCCCCGGCGATGTGATCCGCCGTTACGTATTTTCCCGCCAGTTTGGCCCGCATCCCCCGTAACAACGGATCAACGGAAGCCAGAAACTCTTCAGACGGAAGACCATCCCACTTCGGATTCCACATCCACTTGTGACCCATCGCGCAAACGCTGCGCGACAGCTCCGCAACCGACGTGATGCCGCAAAGAGTCGCCACCACCATGTCGCAATTCTCGAGCGCGGTTGCCAGGCGATCGCGCTTCCCGGGATTGTGGCGCAGCCAGTACAGCAGCTTGGCGAATCCCCACTCCGACGAATAGGCTCCGCCACACCAGTCGATAGCCTCCAGACCCTGGGCGTGGGCCTTCTCCGTGATCTCCTGTGCTTCGTGCCAGGCCCGGTGATCGCACCAGAGTGCATAGTCATCAAGCGGCTGGAGGCGATCGTCGACAGGAATCACGCTGGAGCCCGTGGTGTCGACTGCGAGCGCGCGAACGTCCTGACCGTTCACGCCGGCAGCCTCGAGCGCGCCGCGAACCGCGCGCTCGAAGGCCTCCATTTGCGCAACGTGGCTCTGGGTCGCCTGAGTGGGATCCTGCGCGGAGCGAATCACGGGATAGTCCGCCACTCCCGAGCCGATCCGCCCGGCGTCACTGCTGAACAGCGACACGCGGACGCTCTGCGTTCCGAAATCCACACCTGCGACGATGCTCACCTGCGCCCCCGGGCCGTTTGGTTATCCGTTCAACTACACCGCGCCGCAGACGTGCACCTGCACCCCGAGGCGGTGGAACATCGCCGCTTTCACCGCCAGCGCCGCACCAGCACCGGCGGCGTCAGGAGCATAGGCGACATTGACGTGATTGGCCCGATGCCGCGCCATGAACGCATCGCGGGAGACGCCATGGAAGACCGCGCTGACCATCGGCCACTGGGTGGTGGTCTGCGACCAGCGGCGCTGCGTCTCGGCTTCGGGCAGTTCAATCACTGAGCCGCGACCGAGATCGACATGTAACGCGCCACCCTCGACAAAGACGCGGCTCCACACGATCTCCCCAGCTCGGCCGACGCCTTTCAGGGTGCCACCCCCCAGCGGGAAATACATGCCGGGCTGGCGCTCGCTGGTCGCTCCGCGATACCCGCCGCGAAGATGATTCGCCGGCGCGGCGCCGGAAATCTGAAGGAGCCAGACAAAATCATCCACGCCATCGCCCTTGTACGGCTCGCCCCAGCGCACATCGTGCAGTGTCGTGGAGGGATCGAAACCCAGCGCGTTCCAGCAGCGATTCGTCACCAGCGCATCGAGACCGGCGCATTCATCTACTTCATTGAAGTGCGGCAACGGTCCGCCGGCGTAGAGCTCGTCACCCGACGCGGAGCAAACGGGCGGCCGCTCGGCATTGTTGAGCAATCCCTCGACGAGATCCGACGCCGGTGCCATATCTTTCAGCCCCTGCTGGTACTGAATGCCGATCGCGTCGCAGCCGAAATCGTGGGCCATCCGCAGCGCGGCAATATACATCCGGCACTGCTCGTGGATCTGCGAGTCGGTGAGCTCGGTTTCGGGATTGCTGCCGATCGCAAACTGGAGTCCTTTGCTATCGAGCCACTGACGCACCTCGCGCGCATCGGAGTCGGACACCGTGCGCATCTTTGCCACCAGCGCCGACTGGCTCAGCCTCTCCTTAAAAACGCCGAGCGGGTTCAGCAATTCATCGTCAATGATGGCGTTGTACATCCCCATGCAGCCCTCGTCGAAGATGCCCAGAATGGCCTTGTGTTGCAGCAGATCCGCCGCCAGCTTCTCTCCGGTTTGCCGTGCCGGCTGAGGCAGCGCCCCGGGATCCAGACCCCTGACATGCGAAAGATCGTGGGTCACAGTTCCCTTCTGAATCCACTCCCGCAGACGCGAAAGAAAGTATTCGTCCTCGAAGGTCTCGCTCCACAGGCTGTTGAAGGGAACTCCCGCCTTGACCAGCGAACCGTTCAGGTTCAGCAGACCAACCAGGCCCGGCCATTGCCCGGACCAGTTGGCCACGGTCAGAATCGGCCCCCGATGACTGCGCATCCCCGGCAGCACATGATGGGTGTACTGCCAGGCGGCGGTGGCGAAAACCAGATTCGCCTCCGGATCGATGTTTTCGAATACGTCCATGCCCATGCGCTGGCTGGAGATGAAACCGTGGCCGACGGCAGGATCCACGGGAAATGCCCGGCGCACGGTGACCTTCTCTTTCTCGAAGCACGCCCGAAGCCTGCGCTCCAGCTCCTCCTGTGCCGGCCAGCACACCTGATTCGCCGACTGCCGCAGATCCCCGCTTGTGACGAGGACCACTTCCTTCACCGGCCCTTGACTCCTGGATGATGACATTGGATTCCCTTCGTTGATTCGTTCGTAAAAGATCGCAGCTCTCGGTCTCTGAGCTCCGATGGATAAAAAGTAATTTATTCATGGACTGCCGCAGCAGCCTGCGGAGGCCGACCCTCCGCGTCCCGCATCGCATCTTCGGGCGGCTCCAGTTCCCTGTGCGCAGCGTTGCGCTCCTGCTTGTCTCGCGAGGTTTTGAGGTACATGTCCATGGCCCATCGCATCTGCTGTTGATCGCCGACGGCCCGACAGGCGGTGAACAGCAGATACCAGGCCGTCGAATCACCCTTCTCCTCCGCGACGTAGCTCGTCAGATGGGCGATTGCCGCACGGTTGTCGTGCTGTCGCAGTTCGACTTTGGCCATCAGGACCGAGGCTTCGGCCGGCGGACGATCTTCGCGCAGCGCCATGCCCAGCATTGCGCCCGCAGCGTCGTCGTGTCCCTGCATCAACAGGACACGTCCGGCATTCATATGAGCGGCTGCGGAATCCGGCTGTATGCGGATCTCCTCCTGAAATTCCTGGAGCGCCTCTGCCAGGCGCCCGCTCCGTACCAGCGCTTCGCCGATCGCTTCGTGGATGCCAGGCAGAGAGGGGTTCAGCTTCAGCACGGTGCGATATTCCTGAATGGCCTCGAGGTCCTTCTTTCGGGCTACCAGAGATTCAGCCAGGACCTCGTGGGCGCGATAGGAATCGGGTGCCAGTTGCTCCACCCGGGCAAACGCTGCACTCGATTGCTTCTCCGCCCCGTGCGCCTCGCGATAAAGGGCGTCTTCCGAGACGGCGTCGTGAACGGTCGGAGAATTTGCCGGGGCTGGAGGAGTTCCGCCCAAAGAAGTAATCAGGTTGCGCAGCTCGACGTCCGCAGGGCGCCGGGCCGACGCCTGCTCAAAATCACGCAGAGCTTGCGCGTCGTCTCCGCGAAACTGACATTGTTCGCCGGCCAGCTGCCATACGCGGGCGCCATCCGGTGCCACCGCCAGCAGGCGGCGGGTAGCACTTTTGCCCATCGCCAGCCAGCTCTGGCCCAGGGCATACCACACGTCCACATTGCCGGGGTCGAGCCGCGAGGCCGCAGTGAATTCCGTGATCGCCATGCGGTCGCGCGCCTGGGCGCTGTAAGCGTAACCCAGCCAGGTCGCCGCCAGCACATCGGAGGGCTTGAGATGGACGGCTTTCTCCAGCTCGGGGACCGCGGCATCGGGATTTGACAGGCGAGACCAGGCCAGTCCAGAGAAAAGGTGCGGAGCCAGCAGTTCGGGATTGAGAGCGATGGCCTTGCGAAAGCTGTCGATAGCCTGCGGGAACTGCTGATTGAAATAAAGGGCAACGCCGAGATTGCTGAGAACCTCGGCGTTGTGCGGAAAGCGGGAGGCAAGAATACGGTATTCGCTGACCGCAACAGGAAAATCATTCCGCTGTTCAGCCCTTTGCGCTGCCTGCGCATGTGCGGCTGCATCATCGGCGGCCGCCTGGGCCGAAAGGGGTGAGGCCATGCCCGCCAGCATCGCAATTGTGACGAGCATGACCATCCGTCAGAACTCCAGTCGCATACCGAATTGTATGATCCTCGGCGCATTCTGTTGCGCTGTCATAATGCCGAAGATCGTATTCGAGCCTGCGAGTGAAGCCGGGCTTAAGTCCGGAGGCGCAGCATTGACGATGTACGTCTGTGCATCGCCCCCATCGGAGAAGATGGTGCGGTTAAACGCGTTGAAGAAGTTCGCCTGGAACTGCAAATCCAGGTTTTCGGCGATCCGGGTTCGCTTGGATACCGAAAGGTCTTCGTCCAGGTACGCAGGTACCCGCAGCGCCGAGATCAGGTTCGGAGCGTTGCCGAACTGCCCGGAAGGAGGCAGCGTGAAGGCTGCAGGATTGATGTAGAACTCACACGGGTTCCGACCGGCCGTTGCCGGCAACGGACCGGAACAGTGCCGCCGATATGCGGGATTCTTGAAGGGCTGCCCGGGAACGACATCGGGGCGGAAGCTGAACCCGTCGCCGGCCGCAAAGTAAGGATTGGATGCTCCAAAGGCATCGTATTCAATATGGACCGGCCGTCCGCTCTGGTATTGCTGGATTCCGGAGACCGACCAGCCTCCAACGACCCTGCCCACGGCGCCACCCTGATGAGCGAAGCGCTTTCCTGGACCGAAAGGCAGCTCATAGGTGTAGCTGAGCGAAACGACATGTGGAATATCCGAGCTGGTAACCGCGCGTTCCGCCTTCGGATCGTAGTAGTTCTGAAAATACGAGCCGGCATAGATCGCATTCTCCGCGCCCGCGCTCGGCCCCGAGTTCGAATCGGCATCGCCGATCGTCTTCGAGAACGTGTAGGACAACAGAGCGGTCAGTCCCTGCGAAAAGTGCTTCTGCAGACTGGCCTGGAGCCCGTTGTAGGAAACACTGGCAATCGGATTGAGCGGATTGTCCACGTCTCCGTACTGCGGCCACGGACGAAGAGCCTGGCTGGCCGTGGCGCCTGCGCCGAATGTGGACACGAATCCGGACCATGGGGGCTGGATGCCGGCCGCCGCCACGCGCGGATCCGTTACCGGTAACGAGAGAAAGTCATTCAGCGGCATCCCGGCCGCCGCCGCCGCCGCGCTGTATTTCGCCTGCGCCATGGCGGGATTCACCTCGTTGGGCTTCGACCAGACACCCAGATGGTAGGTATGCATGCCCACGTAGCCAATATTGGTTACGATGGTCGAGCTCACCTGCTGCTCCACCTGCATGGTCCAGTAAAGCTGCGTCGGAGGCGTTCCCGAGCTGGGGTGGATCATCGGAGGATTGTCGTTGCCGACCAGCAGCCCTGGATCGAGGTCCGCCCCGGCAACCGATGACTGAGGAAATTTGTTATCCCAGTAGTAGCCCGGACTGCCGACATAATCCTGAGGCCGGTTCAGCATAGCCAGCCCGCTGAAGCCTGTGGTGTACTGTCCGCCGCTGATCTCATCCTCAATGTTGTCGTTGCCCAGAGGGCGCGTGACGGCGAAGCCCCCGCGCAGCACCGTCTTGTTGTCAAAACCGGGCGGCGTATAGGCGAAGCCGAACCGCGGCTGAACCCCCTTATAGTCGATCGTGCCGATCCGGTCGGAGCCGTTCCGCCCGGGGCCGCTTCCATAGAAAGTGAATGCGCCGGGCAAACCGCCCGCACTCGGGTTGGGCAGCGTTGGATCCATCGTGGATACGTTGCCGTGCGCGTCGGACCGGGGCAACTGAATGTCGTAGCGCAGCCCCAGGTTGAGCGTCAGGCGCTGGCTCACCTTCCAGTCGTCCTGAGCAAACATACCGAACTGCCAAAACCGATACGCGGACTCAATGGGATAGCTGATGTTGACGAAATCCGTGCCTCCGAAAAGGAAGCTGGCAGCAGCATTGCCGGTACCCGCTGGGATGGTCACTGCCTGGCCGCCCGCAAATCCGGTGCCGTTCAGGGCCGTTTCCGTCGGTTCAAAGGTAATGCTGCCGGCAGGCAAGCCCCCTTCGTTCTGCTGAAGATACCGGACCTCGCCCCCCACCGTAATTGTGTGGTGGTTGCGGATCATGGTCAGGTTGTCATTGACGATGTAACGATTCGCCGCGCTGAAGGACGCGCTGGCCGAACCAATGCTGTTCTGAACCGTGCCGATGCCGATCTGGGGATACGGGCTGTCAGGCGCGAATGCGGGCAGACCCTGCAGACCCAGGGCCCCAAGACCCGGACCTGGCTGAAGGGGACCCGTGAATCCAGTGTCTCGGATGAATCCGAGATTCACGTTATTAATCAGTGTCGGAGAGTGCGTGTAGTTGTAGGTGAAGCGGATCTGCGTGGTCGGTGCTGTTGTCGTCAGCGAATCCAGCAGGTTCAGCCCCCCATTGTTGGAGTTGGAGTAGCCGCCTGTGAATACGCTGCCGGAGAACGCGTTCTTATCGTTGAGGTGCTCGTCGATCTTAACCACCAGACGGTGTTCGTCGATCTTCGAGCTCTGCAGCCGATAAAAATTATTGAAGATGGCATTGTTGCTCGGCTGGGGGAAGCTCTGCATCACGTTCTGTGACACTTTGCTGAGCCCCGCGAAGCCGCTGGGAACGACGTTGCCGGGAAACGGATCCCGCACCTGGTAACTCTGGCCGTCAGGGCCGATGACCGTGTGCACCGAAAATGGATTGTAGACCTCGCCGTTATAGACCGGCCGGCCGGCCGGATCGACGACCGGGTCTCCATTCACCGTCAGCTGCGGCCCCAGCGCCTGCGAGAAGTTGCCGTCGCGATACTCTGCGGGGAGCGTCGTCAGGGTCGCGTTGTTGGAGCTCGGACGGTACTTGAATCCGGTGTAGTCAACGAAGAAAAATGTTTTGTCGCGTCCGTTATAGAGCCACGGCAGGCGAACCGGACCGCCGATCGTGCCGCCGAATTCGTTTTGCTTGAGTGGCGCCTTCTTATACGTTTGGGCGCAATCCGTGCCGCCTCCCGACACGCAGTAGGCGTACTCGCGATCGGTGACATAACCCGCGGCATTCAGCGCATCGTTCTGCAGAAAATCAAAGGCTGTTCCGTGGTAATCATTGGTGCCCGATTTAAAGGCGAAGGAGACAATTCCGCTCGAGAGGCCATACTCCGCGCTCTGATTGTTGTTGATGAGCTTGAACTGGCTGATCGAGTCGATCGGCGGGTGATTGTTGCTGACGTCTCCGGCGAGGTCGGTGTTCATGATCGGCACACCGTCCACATATACCTCGTCGGCGTAGCTGACCGATCCGCTGATGTGCAGCCGGTAATCAGGGGTCGCTCCCGGCTCGGAGCCGCTCACCCCTGGCGTCAGCAGGACGAAGTTGAGCGGGTTCCGCATGTCGCCGCTGAGAGACACGGGCAGATCTTTCATCTCTTCGGGGGAGATGGTCGTGCCAATATCCGAAGTCTCGGTTTCCAGCGCGGCGGCGTTCGCCTGAACCGTCACCGTTTGCTGCACCTGGCCCGGCTGGAGGGCGACATTCACGACAACCGTGCTGCCGGTGCGCACATGGATGTCCTGGTGAACGGAGGTAGTGAACCCGGAAACGACTGCAGTCAGCGTATAGGTTCCAGGGCTGAGCTCCAGAAACTGGTATTCGCCGGAAGCACCGGAGACGGAATTCAGGGTAATCCCGGTTGTCGAGTCCCGCAGCGTGAGGTGCGCTCCTGGAACGGCCGCCTGCTGCGCATCCTGGACTTCGCCCTTGATCGAGCCGAGGTTAAGCTGTGCCAGAGCGCCCTGTGGCAGCATGAGAGCCGCGGACAGGGTCAGAAATAACAGTGTGTGGAACCACCGATTGAAAGATCGCATTGCCAAATCTCCGTGCCCCCAAAAATGGTTAAACCTTTAACCTAGACCGTCTGCGATTCAAGCACTTTGCCCCTACGACTGTCAAGAGGGGTTTTGCGATGCGCTTCGCGGCGCCCCCTGCGCCCGTTGGACCGCCGGCCGGTGGCGCGCCGCCGCGCTTCCCACCGGCGTCCCGGTAAACGGCGCCGAGGATTCGCGAATCACCAGTGTCGGCACGATGCGGAGCGACGAAGGCGAGCCCGTCATCTTTCCTTCAATGCGGTCCATAAGAATCGTCGCAGCCCGCGCACCCATCTCGTATCCCGGCTGCACCACCGCTGTCAGATGTGGATGAAATGTCCGATCGATGGTCAGGTCGTCGAACGTCGCCAGCGACAAATCGTCCGGGCAACGGACTCCTTTATCCTCCATCGCCTTGAGCAGCCCCAGAGTCATGACGCCGTTGCAGACAAAAACCGCACTCGCATTCTTCGGCTTTTGCAGCAACTGCTTTCCCAGCTGGTAGCCCGACTCCTCACGAAAATCCCCTTCGAAGATGAGCTTGCTGGCCATCGGAATGTCCGCTTCCTGAAGCGCATCCTCATAGCCCTGCAGCCGTTCCTGCGCCGTCTGCGTCCTCAGGTGCCCGGTAATGATCGCGATGCTGCGATGCCCCAGCTGGATCAGGTGGCGCACGCATTCCCGCGCCCCGCGCACATTATCGAGCAGCACCGCATCGCTGGGAACCCCCGGAACCTGGCGGTCAAGGCACACCACCGAAACCCCGGATGCGATGAGCCTTAATATGTGACTGGCGTCATTGCCCGGCGCCGATGCCAACAAAATGCCGGCCACACGATAGGAACGCAGCGCCGCCACGATCCGCCGCTCCCGCCCGATTTGTTCGTCGGTATTCGCGGTCACCAGAAAATATCCGCGCTCGAACGCCGTGTCTTCCGCGCCGCGGATAATCTCCGGGAAAAAGGGATTCGTAATGTCAGGAAGAACCATCCCCAGCATTCGAGTCTGCGCCACTTTCAGGCTGCGGGCGATCTCGTTCGGGAAATAATCCAGTTCGCGGATGGCGTTGCGAACCCGTTCCTCGACGCCCTCGCTCACCCGCTTGGTTCCGCGAATCACATGCGAAACCGTAGCAATGGAAACACCCGCACGCTTGGCCACTTCGACGATCGTTGGCATCAGCAGTCCAGTTCTGAGTCACCACAGGCGGGAGTTGAACGGCAAACCGTGGCCCGGCCCGACCCCGATAACGCTTCGGGAAGTCTCAGAATATCAGCCACAGAGTACCGCCGTGGACGAAGCCGGTGTCTCAGGCATAGTCCAGGGTTAAACGATTTACCGTCTCCGCCTGCTGAATGTCAATGTAGCACCAGCAGCTGCCGATCTTGTGGGTCCTCTGGCCCGGATCGCAAACGTCCTCCCCTTGTGCGCGTTTATGTTCCAACGCCCCCCCGGCTACAGTGCCCGCTGCAATTCCTGCTCTCTTTGCCGGTCCTGCGCCATCTAAAAACCGGAGGTTCATTTGGACCAGCATTTCCGCAACGGTCGCTTCCTGAATCCCGGAACCGTCGAGCACGGCTTCCGCGCCTTGTTTCGCTGGATCAGGAACCGCACACCCGGGCCGTGGCCCGCATGGATTCCCTCGCAGCCAGGGCCGCCTCCCCCCGCTCAGGTGAATGGCTCCGACCTCCGTGTCACCTTCATCAATCACTCCTCCGTGCTGCTTCAGACCGCCGGCTGCAATCTCCTCACCGACCCCATCTGGTCGCGCCGCGCCAGCCCTGTTTCCTTTGCCGGCCCCCTGCGCCATCGCGATCCCGGCCTTCGCTTTGAGGACCTCCCGCGCATCGATGCGATTCTCCTCAGCCACAATCACTACGACCATTTCGACAAACCCACGCTCCGGCGCCTCTGCCGGCGCGATCGGCCTGTCGTATTTTGTGCGTTGGGGGATGCGCCGGCGCTGCGCCGCCTTGGCTTCCGCGAGATTTATGAGAAGGACTGGGAGCAGTCCCAGTCATGGGGACCTTTCCAGGTCCATTGCGTCCCGGCGCAGCACTTCGCCGCGCGCACCCCCTTTGATCGCAACCGGACGCTCTGGTGCGGATGGGTACTCGAGAGCCCTTCAGGCAACATTTACTTTGCCGGCGACACGGGCTTCGGCCCGTTTTTCGAGCAGGTCCGCAAGCGCTTCGCCCCTCTGCGTCTCGCTCTGCTGCCTATCGGCGCGTTTGCGCCCGAATGGTTCATGGGACCGGTGCACATGACCCCGGAGCAGGCCGTCGAAGCCTGCCGCATTTTAGACGCCGCGACGGCCGTTGGCATTCACTATGGCACCTTCGCGCTCGCCGACGATGGTTACGCCGACCCGCCGGCCCGCCTGCGCCAGGCTCTCCACGCCGCTCGCGATGCCTCCCCGTTCTGGTTGTTGCCGGAAGGTGAAGGCCGCCTGGTCCCGGAGTTGCCTTTAGAAACCGCAGCGGTCGCCGTCCCTGGACAAACATCGCCCGACCGCAACCCAATTCCAGGAGATCGTGCTGCCTTCAGCTTTAGGACAGGACCTTAGGTAATGTCCTCCGTGTCGAAGGGCGGCTTCCCTGCGACGCCGTGCACCTGGCTCACCAGGTCGCGCACCACATCCTCCAGTTCGCGCTGGCTCTGCATCACCGCCGACATCGTCTGCAACTCATTCGGATCTTCGATCCGCTCCAGCAACACCACGGCGTGCGCCTGGGCCACGTGGTCCGTGCCCAGCCCTTCCGGCGTCTTGGCCTTGATGCCCACATTCGAAGGCACAACCCCCAGCAAATCCGCCACCCGCTCCCGCATCTCGCCTGCGATGGGCCCGATCTTCGGAGCATTCAACACCAAAGTCGAATCCACGTTCACCACGCGATAACCGGCGTTTTGTATCTCTTCCATCGCCAGGTTCAGAAAGATAGTCGAATCCGCATCCTTCCAGCGCGGATCGCCCGGGGGAAAGAAGCTCCCGATATCGCCGGCGGAAACGGCGCCCAGCAGAGCGTCGGTCAGCGCATGCAGCAGAACATCGCCATCCGAGTGGCCCGCCAGGCCCTCCGGATGCTCAATGTGGATCCCGCCAATTTTCAGCGGCACGCCCGGCTTGAATGCGTGCGAGTCCCAGCCGTAACCGATGCGGATGTCCATTGCGATTCCGTGTCCATTCAGGGTATATCAGGCGGACGCGATTGCAAGCGTCCTATCCCTCGCCGCGCTGCGCCAGATAGAACTCTGCCAACTCCAGATCCCCCGGCTGTGTGATCTTCAAATTCGATGGCGCTCCCGCAACCACAAATACCTGGATCCCGGCCCGCTCCGCCACGCTCGCCTCGTCGGTCCCGACAAACCCGTCCGCCTCGGCTTCGGCCAGCACCTTCCGCAGCAATCCGTACCGGAAGCCCTGCGGCGTCTGCGCCTGCACGATGTACTCCCGCGGAATCGTGGCCGTAATAATCGCCCCGTCCGCCGTCCGCTCCACCTGCTTGATCGTGTCCAGCGCCGGCAGCCCCACAATAGCGGCACTGTGCTTCTCCACCGCCTCAATCACCCGCCGGATCACCGCCGGCTCAATCAGCGGCCGCACCGCATCGTGCACCAGAACGATGTCCTCCGCCTCGCAGTCCAGCGACTTCATCGCGTTGCACACGCTCTCCTGCCGCGTATCGCCGCCTTCCACCACTCGCACCCGTTCGGCGAACCCATGCTCGAAAATATGGGCCGTCAGCCGCTCCATCTCCGTGGCGCGCACCGCCACCACCAGCTCGGAGACTTCCTGCACCCCTGCGAACGCCTCCAGGGTGCGAATCAGAATCGGCTTTCCCGCCAGCTCCAGAAACTGCTTGGGGGCGGCATGCGACGTGTGGCCCGGCGTCATGCGCGTGCCCAGACCGGCTGCTGGCAAAATCACGGATACCCGCATAGAAAGAGGAGTATATCGCACCCGCACCCACCTCCGGGTGTAGCGTGTTTAGGATAGAAAATCCGCGATCCTTCCGCGTACCTGCGAGGCTGACCTCATGCGCAAAAGCGCACTCCGATTTTTCCTTCCCCTTCTTCTGGCTTTCCTCGTAGTCGCCATCGCAGCCCGCCCCGCTCGTCGCCACGACATGAGCGTGGTCGCCCAGACTCCCCCCATGGGCTGGAACAGCTGGGATTCCTGGGGCATGACCATCAACGAGCAGCAGTTTCGCGACACCGTCACCTGGTTCCACAATCACCTCCAGCGTTACGGCTGGCAGTACGTCGTCATCGACGAAGGCTGGTTCGCCCAGCATCCCGAGAACCCCACCGGCCATCAGGACTACACCCTGTCCGACCGTGGCCTCTACCTGCCTGCCGTCGATCGCTTCCCTTCCGCCGCCAACGGCCAAGGCTTTCGCCCCCTCGCCGACTGGGTCCACGCGCAGGGCCTCCGCTTCGGCATCCACATCATCCACGGCATCCCGCGGCAAGCCGTCCAGCAGAACCTGCCTGTCCCCGGCTCGCACTTCCACGCCGCCGATGCCGCTGACACCAGCAATACCTGCTCCTGGAATTCCGACAATTACGGCCTGCGGAACAACAAGGCCGCTCAGGATTACTACGACGCTGTCGCCGATCTCTACGCAAAATGGGGCGTCGACTACCTCAAAGTCGACTGCATCTCCAACCCCTATCAGGCCGGCGAAATTCACATGCTCCGCCATGCCCTCGATCAGAGCGGCCGCCCCATTGTCCTCAGCCTCTCTCCCGGCCCTACCCCGCTCGCCAACGCCGACGACGTCGTCCGCAACGCGCAACTCTGGCGCATCTCCGACGACCTGTGGGATCTCTGGTCCAAACCCGCAAATGCCCCGGCCTTCCCGCAGTCATTAAAAAATCAGTTCCCCCTGATCGCCGCCTGGCAGCCCTATTCCGGCCCCGGCCACTGGCCCGATCCCGACATGCTGCCCATCGGCTACCTTGGGCCCACACCCGGCTGGGGCCAGCCTCGCCACTCTCGCCTCACCACCGACGAACTGCGCACCCTCGTCACCCTCTGGTCCATCTCACGCTCTCCTCTCTTCATCGGCGCCAATCTGCTCAAAATGGACGCGCCTACCGAAGACGCCATCACCGATCCGGAAGTCCTCGACGTCGACCAGTACTCCGAAAACAACCGCCCGGTGATCCAGAAAGGAAACCTGATCGTCTGGATGGCCTCCGCCCCTCAGCAAAGCGGCGATGACGTCGCCGTCTTCAACCTCGCGGATACGACCCAGGACGTCAACCTCTCCTGGGACGATCTCGGCTACCCCTTCGGCAAGCGACCCATCCGCGATCTCTGGAAGCGCCAGGAGCTCGGCCGCGTGGACCACATCGAAGTCCGCCTCTCGCCGCATGCCTCGGCCCTCTATAAAGTGGAGCATCCATAATGTCCGCCCCCTGTGCGAGCTATTTCCCTGAATCCAGACGACATATCGCCTTGCGATAATTTTTTCGCGTTTCAGCCAACTTCCCGCCCTTTCCGGCATCTATACAAACAACACCAGAGGCGACTTCAGACGTTTCCAACCTACCTGGTTGTAACAGTCTCTTCCTGTATTTGCCTGCGGCGTAACAACTGCGGGAATCCTCATTCGACCCCCGACTACCCCTCCTTAGCCTCTGAAGCGGGCCCGCTGGAAAGCGGGCCTTTCGCTTTTCTGCGCCTTTCCTCTGCTATCCTTCCGCCTTCAGTTTCCATCTCGGGGGGATCTCCATGAAAGCTCTCGTCGCTTCGCTGCTTCTTCTGTCTGCGTCCGCCTTCGCCCAGCAGGGCACCACCGCCGCGCAGGCCCCCAATGCGGATACCAGCTATATCGATCCCCAGGGCGCCGCCCACATCACGCGCGTCGTGCCGATCCCACCGGATCTCAGCCCGGAAGCGAGAGCCATGCTGGCCCGTCCCACCTCCGACGCAAACATTCCGCAGTCGCTCGCTCAGCGCCGCCACGGCACTGACGTCTGGCAGAACCACGCCGGCGATGTCTCGGCGCAGCTCTATCCCGTCCATCGTTCTGAAAGCACCATCGCCGGGGTGCCCGTCCGCCTCATCATGCCCGTCGCCAATATGGATCCCGACCACGTCCTCCTCAACATCCACGGCGGCGGATTCAACTCCGACTCCGGCTCCTGGACCGAAACCATCCCCATGGCCAATCTCACCCGGATGAAGGTCGTCGCCGTCCTTTACCGCCTCGCGCCCGAACATCCCTTCCCCGCCGGCCTCGACGACGTTGTCTCCGTCTATAAGGAACTCCTCAAAACGTACAAGCCGTCGCACATCGCCATCTACGGCACCTCTGCCGGAGCCATCCTCACTCCCGAAGTGGCCGTCAAGCTGCGTCAGCTCCACCTGCCGCTGCCCGGCGCTCTCGGTATCTTCTCCGGCATGGGCGACTTCTCCCGGATGGGCGACTCCATCGCCATGTATGCCCTCAACGGACTCTCCGGCCATCTCGAGCCGCCTTCGCCCAACGATCACGACTCGGAATACGTCGGCTCCACCAGCCTGACCGACCCTGTCCTGTCGCCCGTCTTCGCCGACCTCCGCAACATGCCCCCCACTCTCTTCATCACCAGCGGCCGCGATCTGCTCCTCAGCGGCACCGCCAATCTGCAGCGCGCTTTTCTCCGCGCCGGCAACCACAATACCCAGATGGTGCTCTTCGATGCCCTTCCGCACGCCTTCTGGAACAACCCCAATCTCCCTGAGTCGAAAGAAGCCGACCGCATCATGGCGAACTTCTTCCTGCGATCCCTGCATCCCGCCAGCCGTTAGCCGCCGCCGCCAAAAAAGAAGAGGCAGCCTCGCGGCCGCCTCGAAGAAATGCAGGTTACAAAGAAAACTTTAGAGCTTCGGGGGAGGGCTAAGTGCGTTCACCCGCGTGTTCGTGAACGCGCTCGTTCTAAACTGCGAGCCTTTCCAGCGCCTGGGGTTGCAGGACCGTCAGGGCGGCTCCGTGAATCTGAATCAGGTTGTCCCGCTTCAGCTGGCCGAGCACCCGCGTTACCGTCTCGCGCGTTGTGGCGGTCATCGATGCGATCTCTTCATGCGTCAGCGGCATCATGCAGCGACCCTTCGGTGCATTCTCCGGCGCCTGTTCCCGGCTCCAGTCGAGCAGCAGGTTCGCCACCCGCCCGGATGCCGTTGCCGGCAATGCCAGCCGGCGCACTTCACTGAAAGCTGCTTTATATTCCTGCGCCACGCAACGCGCCGCCCGCATGCTGGCATCGGGTGTCCGATCCAGAAAATCAATCAGCGCCTGCCGCCGGATCGTCTTCATCCGGCACGGCTCCACGGTCTCTGCCGTTACTTCGAATGGCTGGTTGGCCAGCGCTGCCGACAGCCCCAGCACTTCCCCGGCCCGCGCGATCTTCAGGATCAGCGTGCGGCCTTCGCGGCTCGTCGCCGACAGCTTCACCCGCCCCGAACAAAGAACGTGCACCGATCCGCAGTTGTCACCCTCGCGGAAGATGATCGCCCCGCTCCCGAACTGGACCGGCGTTCCGATGCAGTCGAACTTCTCGAGCGACGAATTTTCCATGCTGCAGAAGAGGTGTTTGCCGCGCGCCGTGCATTCCTGACAACCGTTGCTTCGTTCCATTGTCATTCTCCTGGGGATTGCTGGATGCCCGGACATATTGCACGGGGCGTGCCAAACTCCTCTGAAATCGCATGTGATTGAAAGCACAAAGGCTCGGCGTATGAGACCGGATTGCAACCTGCGTCACAACCCTCTGTGCGCTGCGTCACACAACCGAACGCTCTGCGTCGTTTGGCGCAGTTGGGACCCGGTTGGCGCATCGAAGCGTCCACCGCTGCCGTTTACCGGCAACTGGCTGTCTTCCTGTTCTCTGTGCGTGGATGCTCCCAGCTCCAAGCTCCCAGCTCCGAGCTCCCGGCTACCGGCTACCGGCTACCGGCTACCGGCTACCGGCTCAAAGAAGGCTTCCACATCCCCGATGTTCTGCGTGATCCGGTACGGCGGCAGGCTCTCCAGAAACACCCTCCCATACCGTTGCCGCTCCAGCCGCGGATCCAGCAGCATCAACACACCGCGATCGTCCAGCGACCGGATCAGCCGCCCAAATCCCTGCTTCAGCGTGATCACCGCCGAAGGCACCTGGTACTCAAAGAACGGACTCCCTCCCGCCTCTTCGATCGCCCGCATCCGCGCCTGCACCACCGGATCGGTCGGCACCGCAAACGGCAGCCGATCCACGATCACGCAGCTCAGCGCCTCGCCCTGCACATCCACGCCCTGCCAGAAACTCGACGTCCCAAACAGCACCGCGTTCGGCGTCGCCCGAAACTCCTCCAGCAGCGCCTTCCGCGGAGCCGTTCCCTGCAGCAGCAGCGGATAACCCACCTCGATCAGCAGCCGTTCGTACATCTCCCGCATCTGCTGATAGCTCGTGAACAGGCAAAAGGCTCGCCCCCGCGTGATCTCCAGCACCCGCCGCATCCGCCGCGCCGCTTCGTCCTGAAAGTTCGGTTCGCGCGGATCCGGCATCTCCGGCGGCAAATACAGCAGCGCCTGCCGCGCGTACTGGAAATGCGACGGCACTACCAGCTCTCGCGACTCGTCCAGCCCCAGCCGCTTGCGAATATGCGTAAACCCGCCCTGCACCGTCAGCGTCGCCGAGGTCAGCACCACACTGGGATAATTCTCGAACAGCAGCTCCCGCAGCAGATCCGAAACGTCAATCGGCGTCGCCTGCAAATGCGTGCTCATCTGCCGCCCACTCCGCCGCTCCAGCCAAAAAACCGTATTCCGGTCCTGCGACTCCATCAGGAACTTCAGCTGCTCCCGCACCATGCCCGAGCGCCGGCGCAGCGGCTGCGCTTCTTCCGCCTTCTTCAGGCGCTCCAGTTCGCCTTCCATCCGGTGCAGCGCATTCAGCAGCCCCAGGTAGACATCCCCCTGCGCCTCCAGAAATTCCTCGCGATTCGTGAACGGCATCCGCCCTTCGCCGCCCCGCGTTTCGTATTTGCTTTCGTATCTGGCTTCGGCGCCGCCAACGCGTCCGCTCACGCGTGTCGGCAACGCTGAAAAGAACAGCCGCGCCCGCTCCCGGATCATCGCCGCTGCCGTCAGCACCTCTGCCTTCAGCTCGCCCGCGCCGCGCAGCAGCGTCTCGATATCCCGCGCCAGCTCCTCGAACCGCACATTGCTCAGGCTGATCCCGAAGTAGCTCGACGCCACATCTTCCAGCTCGTGCGCCTCGTCGAAAATCACCACCCCGGCTTCCGGCAGCACCCCCGCATCGGGAGCCCCGCCCGCCTGCTGCCGAACAGCCAGATCCGCGAAGAACAGATGGTGATTCACGATCACCACATCGCTCTCCATCGCCTTCCGCCGCATTTCGGTGACGAAGCACTGCCCGTAGTCCGGACACGTCTGCCCCAGGCAGGCCTCGCTCCGCGCATCCAGCTTTGACCACAGTGCGCTCGCCTCGGGCAAGTCGTCGATCTCCGCCCGATCCCCCGTCTCCGTCGTCTTCTCCCACTCCGCGATCGCCTGGTACTGCGAAATCTCCTCCAGCCCCGACAAAATCGGCTGGCTCCGCAGCGCAAACAGTTTGTGCCGGCACAAATAGTTCGCCCGCCCCTTCATGTAACAGACCCGCAGCGGTCCCAGCAGCGACTCCAGAAAGGGCACATCCTTGAAGAACAGCTGCTCCTGCAGATTCTTCGTGCCCGTTGAGATAATCACCCGCTGCCCGGTCGTCGCACACTGCCGCAGCGCCGGCAGCAGATAGGCCAGCGTCTTCCCCGTCCCCGTCCCCGCTTCAACAATCAGGTGACGACGGTCCGTGAACGCGCGCTCCACCGCCTGCGCCATCTCCAGCTGGCCCCGCCGAAACTCATACGGCAGGCTCGAGCGCGACAAAACGCCCCCTGGCGCAAAAAAATCATGCAGCGAAGGCAGGCCCGAGAGCGTTGGTGGGGTCGAGGACACGGCCTCTTCAGAATAGCGGGTCGCGGACACAACTCCGCTGCATCGCTTCCCGTGGAAAAACCCCGGTACCGCCGGCCCGCCCCCAGGCTGCGGGCTACCGGCTACAGACTACCGGCCCCCTACTGCGGCTTCTGCGGCTCCGGCTTCGCCTGGCCCGCGTCGTCGGTGGGGTGGCTCTGGTAAATGGAGTACTGCCGTTGCGGCAGGTTCAGCTTCACTGTGATCTCTTTCGAATCGCCGGGAAGATCGTAATCCTGCCCGTACGTCTGAAAACCCGTCGCAATCACCTGCAACCGCAAATTCGATCCGACTGGAATGAGATTCAGCAAGACCTTGCCTTCCTCATTGGTCTTCAGCTCCATGTTCCCGTCGTTCTTCCCGTCCTTCAGAGGATGGAAGACCACCGCGGCATTCTCCACCGGCTTCTTATTGTCGGCCCGCAGCACCGTCACCGTAACCGCGCAGGTCGGTGGAGGCGGCTTGTACTTCCGGCCTCGCCCATGCTGCTGAGCGAACGCCGAAGGAAAAAGCAGAAGCACCGCCGCGGCCAGCGGCAACCCGGAACGCCAAAACCCACGATTCATATTCGCAATTTTAGAGCACCCGGCCCTTCTTCCGGAACCCGCTTCTGCCGCCCGGCCGTAACTTTTAAGGGGCCAGACCCGTCTACCTCAGAACAATCCGTGAAAATGAGCAGGTAATGATGGGGCCACAGGCACTCCCCTTCCTCAGACTCTCGGAAGTACACGTAAGCTCAACTACATGCATCGGTTGCCGCTCCGCCCATCCCGGCTCACGGTCCCAGCCCTCCTGGCCGGTGCAATGCTCTGCTTCCTCGTCCTGCCGCTCCTCCGCGCCCAGCAAGCCCCGTCGCCCGCCACCGATGCCGCCGCGCTGGTCCGCCGGGCCGTCGCCAAACGCCTCGCCGAAGACGCCAATCCCCAGCCTGTCCGTTTCGTCTTCCACAAGCGCGACGAACGCCGCGACTTTACCCAGCAAATCTTTGAAACCCGCCAGGGCGATGTAGCCCTCACCCTTGCCGCCAACGGCCGTCCCCTCGGGCCCGCCGGCCATCAGGCCCAGATCGACCGCCTCAACAACCTCGCCGTCCACCCCGATCTGCAGGAGCACCGCCACCGGCGCGAGCAGCAGGACGCCGCCCGCATCGACAAGCTCCTTCGCGAGCTCCCCGACGCCTTCCTCTACCATGAGGATTCCATCGTTCCCTGCACCGTCACCGTGCCCCCGTTCATCCCTGTGCCGGGCCAGCCCCTCCCGCCGCCTCCGGCTGTCTCCGCCCCCATTGCCCAGTGCTGGCACCTCACATTCAGGCCCAACCCGGCATTCAATCCCCCCGACGCCGAATCGAGGATCCTCACCGGCATGGCGGGAGAGGTCTGGGTCGAAATTGCGCACGAGCGCCTCGTCCGCCTCAACGCCCATGTCATCTCCGAAGTGGAATTCGGCTGGGGCATCATCGGCCGCCTCGACAGGGGCGGCACCATCTTCCTTGAGCAAACCGACGTCGGCAACGATAACTGGCAGCTCACCCGCATGCAGCTTAACCTCACCGGCAAAGCGCTGCTCGTGAAGTCCCTCAGCTTCCGCATCACCGAAGAAATGTCCCGCTTCTCGCCCGTCCCCGCCGACCTCGACTATCGCAGAGCCATCCAGATGCTCCTCGCCGAACAGCCCCCGGTCCCTTGAAACACTCAT
The DNA here is from genome assembly GCA_036269135.1 of Acidobacteriaceae bacterium. Classification (GTDB taxonomy): domain Bacteria; phylum Acidobacteriota; class Terriglobia; order Terriglobales; family Acidobacteriaceae; genus Palsa-343. The sequence goes on along the minus strand of DATASQ010000003.1, from coordinate 43,180 downwards.
CCCGCCCGCGGCAACGCGGAGAAATCTGCTCCTGGTTATTCCCTGTCCCCTGCACTTCTCACGCGTGGGCCGCTCTCCGCACGAAGTGGATGATAAGGAAAAGCACAAACAGCCCCAGCAGAATGTGAATCGCCGCGAAAGCAATGTGAAAAGCCACAAAGGCGACCAACCAGCCGATCAGAAACAGGAATGCGAGTGCCAGCCACATAACACACCTCTCTTCAGAATGTGCCCCGATCGTAACAACCGTGGGCGCTTCCCTCGAATCGGATGGCAAACGCAGAACAAGGTTTGCTCCAATATCCTGCGATTCGCGCTGTCTTGCCTGCAATGGCAACCCTCGCTCTGTCCATGTGTCGCTCTCGGAGGCGCCGAGTGCGAGCGACCTCGGTGAGTCTCAGGTTCTGCCCATTGAGAAACGGAGGTGGCCAGTCCCCGCGCGCAGCATTGAGCAAGAGTCGCGTCGGTGTCAGCATCCGGCGCCATCGCGGCGCTTCGGGTGTATTCGGGTTTATTGTTGGTGGTTCCAAATTGAGAATGCGGGCTCTAAGATTTCTGGCTTACACTCGCCGATGGGGTAAGAATTCGAGATTCCGGCTGGCATATTGCGAAGTCTGCTGCCGAATCACACCTTCAGGGCTCCGGGATTCCAATTCCTTTCCGTTTCACTGAATGCACGACCACGAGGTGCGTATGCTCTGCCTTTCTCGCAGCTTCTCCCTGGCTTCCTCTCAAACCATCCGGCGCATCATGAAGCGGCGTTCCATGACTGCCTTCGCAGCTCTCGCCGTTGCGTCGATCCTGGCCTCGTGGGCATACGCGCAGAGCAGCGCAGCCCCATCGCCGGCGAACAGCGTCAATCCGCTCATCGGTACCGGAACCGGACCCGGCGACACCATTAACCTCTTCCCCGGCCCGACCCTTCCCTTCGGAATGGTGCAGCTCAGCCCCGATACAGAGGACAGAGGCTTCGGCTATCACTACGCCCAATCCTCGATTCACGGCTTCAGCATGACCCACATGAGCGGCGTCGGCTGCCCCAACGATGGCGAAGTCTTCTTCACCGCGACGACCGGCCCCGTGAAAACCCAGGTCGGCGATTTCCAGTCGCCGTATACCCACGACGACGAAGCGGCGTCTCCCGGCTATTATCGCGTTCGCCTCGCGCGCTGGAATATCACGGCCGAGCTCAGCGCCACCGATCGCACCGGCATCGCGCAGTTCACCTTCCCCGCCGGTCAGCCGGCCAACATTCTTATCCCCATCAGCCACACGCTCAATCAAACGATGGCAGCGACGATTCGCCTGGTTGGAAATCGTGAAATCGAAGGTTACGTAGAGAACCAGGCGTTCTGCAACACAAAGCAGACCTACCGGATTTACTTCGATATGACGTTCAGCGAGCCGATCGGTACATCCGGGACCTGGAGCGGTGCTCCCTATGGAGGTCCGGGGACCATCGCCGCGAGCAGCCGCTCGGCAACCCAGAACGCCCACGACCAATGGATCGGAGCGTACGCTTCCTGGCCAGCCGCGACGCACCCCCGGACCATCACCGCCCGGATTGGTATCTCCTATGTCGATCCAGCTGGCGCAAAAAATAATCTCAAAGCCGAATCGAACGGCAGGAGCTTCTCGCAGATCCGTCATCAGGCGGAGGACGCGTGGAACCGGGCGCTGCGGGTGATCGATATCTCCGGCGGAAGCTCAACCGAGCGCACGGTTTTCTATACAGCCCTCTATCACAGTTTGATGATGCCCAGTCTTTACAACGATGCAGATGGCCGCTATCTCGGCTTCGATGACCGAATCCACCATGGAGTCCCCGGCCACAATGTCTATGACAACTACTCGGGCTGGGATATCTACCGCAGCCAGATGCCGCTGGTCGCCATGATCGATCCGCAGCGTATGCAGGACATTGCTCAATCGATCGTGCTCATGTTCCAGCAGGGCGGCTGGGTCGGCCGCTGGCCGCAGGTGAATCGCTATACAAACGTGATGGCCGGCAGTCCTCTCAGCATCGTGCTGGCCACGGCCTGGCGCGACGGCATTCATGGGTTCGATATGGATACAGCATGGAAGGGCATGCTGCTGGACGCAACCCAGCCGCCCGCTCCCGGCAAGCCCTACGCCGGCGAAGCCGGAATCGACTGGATCAATAAAATCCATTACGTCCCCAACGACAAGATTCAGTACGGCTCTGTATCGCAAATTCAGGAAGATGCTGTCGCCTATGCTTCGCTCTACTATCTGGCGAAGGACCTGGGCAAGACCGCCGATGCAAACAGCCTTTACCAGCGCGCGCTCGATATTCGTAACGTCTTCGACCCTGAGGATCGCTATTTCCGGCCCCGCAATGCCAATGGCCAGTGGGTCCCCGATTTCAATCCCAGCCAGGAAGAGCATGGATTCATTGAAGGCTCGGGCTGGCACTATCAGTGGTTCGCCCCGTCCGATCTTGCCTGGCTGGTGCAGGCCATGGGGCGCGATACCTTCAATCAGCGGCTCACCCAGTTCTTCAATTACGCGAAGCCGGGCTGGTACGGCCAGTACTACAACCCGTACAACGAGACGGACCTCGAAGCACCCTTCGAGTTCAACTTTTCCGGCGAGCCGTGGGAATCGCAGCGCGTGGTGCGACGCGTGCTCAAAGAGAATTACACCGATGATCCCAACGGCATTCCCGGTAACGACGACTGCGGCGCCATGTCTTCCTGGGCGGTGCTCAGCATGATGGGCCTCTACACAGTCGATCCCGCCAGCCTTGCATATGAACTGGTAAGTCCCGTCTTCCCCAAGATCGTCGTCCACCTGCATTCTCCGTATGCAGGGAAGGTTTTCACCATCGAAGCCGGCAACGAACCCGACGCCAACACCTATATTCAGAGCGTTCAGCTCAACGGCCGGCAGCAGGATCGCGACTGGATCTCCTTCCGCACGATCGCGGCCGGAGGCACGTTACATTTCAACCTCGGTGCCGATCCCAACCACACATGGGGTGCCACCGCGCAGGATGCTCCCCCATCCCTGAGCCATGCGACCCCTTAGAGTCTGACCTGCGGAGCGAGCCCGGTCGATGCGACCCGGGCTCGTTGCAGTCAGCGTCACCCTGCTGCTTGCTGCCACGGTTGCTTGCGTTCTCTCTGCATGGCGCGCGGCACCCCTCGATCCAATGCATGCCCTCCGCGCAGACTGAAACAGGATTCGCCGGCGACACGCCCAGAAGCAAGGGCCTCGATACAATGATCGGCAAATGTCCGCAAGCCTGTTTATGCCGAATTTCGCTGACCCCAGCTATATCGCCAACTTCTCGAAGATCCCAGGTGCGTCTGCGCCGACTGGCATGACAATGATTCGAAAGCGGAGATTCTCCGCCGGCAGTTCGCGCCTCACCACAGCATCGGCCCTTTCCAGTCGGTCCAATCCTGCTCTAAGGAGAATGCTCTCTTGATCGCTTCGTCTTCACCTTTCGGGTCTCTTCGCGAATCCTTTCGGAGACGGCATCAACGGCTGTGTGCCGCTGCGCGAGCGGGCATCCTGAGCCTCGTTCTTCCTTCACTATGCTTCTCCGCCGCGCTCGCCCAGTCATCCGAAACACAGGCATTGACTCTGCGGCAGGTATTGAGCGCACCCTTCAACTCCCGGCTAGCAGCCGCTCCGGCCGGCGGCGCATTTGCCTGGGTCGCCAATGCCCAGGGCAAGCGCAATATCTGGCTGGCCCTGCCCTCGCACAGCGGCGAATATGTCTCGCGAGCCCTTACAGATTATTCCGCCGATGACGGCCAGGAGATCAGCGCTCTAACCTGGTCGCCCGATGCCCAATCGCTCCTCTACGTCCGCGGCGGCTCTTCCGACAATCCTGAAAAACGTGCTCCCAACCCGGCGCACCTTCCTGGCGGCGCAGAGCAGGATGTCTGGCTCCTCTCCATCGATGGCGGCTCGCCTCGCAAAATCGCCCCCGGCTCATCCCCCACCTGGTCACCTTCCGGTAATACCGTTACCTGGTTCGCCGACGGGCAGATCTGGTACGAACATGCTTCTGACCTCGACAGCAAGCCCCCGCAGTCCGTCCAGGTCTACGGCGAATGCACCTCGTTCACCTGGTCCCCTGACGGGACAAAACTGGCTTTCGTCAGCGACCGCGGCAGCCACAGCTTCATTGGCGTGTATTCCCCGCAGAACAACACCCTCAGTTTCGTTGATCCCGGCACCGGTCACGATCGCTATCCCATGTGGTCCCCGGACAGCCGCGCCATAGCCTTCGTTCGCGTCCCCTACTTCAAGGGAGAAACCTTCGACGCCCCGCAGCGCAGCGGCCCGCCCTGGTCGATCCGCGTCGCGGATGCGACCACCGGCAAGGGCCGCGAGGTGTGGAGGGCCGCGCCGGGCCCCGGCAGCGTCTTCCGCGCTCTCGACGCCGACCGCCAGGTCTTCTGGATGGAGGACAATCAACTGATCTTTCCCTGGGAAGGCGATGGATGGCTGCACTTTTACACCGTCTCTCTCCAGGGAGGTTCGGCCCGCCTGCTCACCCCCGGCGATTTTGAGGTCGAGAATGCCGCCCTCAGCCCTGACCGCCGGTTCATCGTCTTTTCCTCCAATCAGGGCGACAGCGAACGCCGCCACATCTGGAAGCTCTCCGCGGCCAACACCGCTCCGGAAGCCGTCACGCAGGGAGACGGGATCGAAACGCAACCCGTGGTCGCCTCTGACAACCGCACCGTCGCCGTCCTGCGCTCGGACGCCCGCATTCCGATGCGTCCCGCGATCGTCACGCCTTCGCACCAGCTCCATGATCTTGCGCCCCAACTCGTTCCCGCGGATTTTCCCGCGCGCCAGATGGTGGTGCCCCAGCCGGTCGTCTACTCGGCTACCGATGGCATGCAGATCCACGGTGATCTCTTCCTTCCGCCAGACAGTGCCGCCTGCGTCCGTCACCCTGCCGTCGTCTTCGTGCATGGCGGTTCCCAGCGCCAGATGCTGCTGGGCTGGCATTACATGGACTATTACTCCAACGCCTATGCGCTGAATCAGTATCTGGCCAGCCGTGGCTATGTGGTCTTCTCCATTAACTACCGCAGCGGCATCGGCTACGGACTTAACTTCCGCGAGGCCCTGCAATATGGCCCAACCGGCGCCAGTGAATTTCGCGACGTGGAAGGCGCGGGTCTCTACCTGCGTCACCGTTGCGACGTCGAGCCGAACCATATCGGGATTTGGGGCGGAAGCTGGGGAGGCTTCCTGACCGCGCTCGCCCTGGCACGCGCTTCTGACCTCTTCGCCGCTGGCGTCGACATGTCCGGCGTGCACGACTGGAATATCGATAACCCGCAGAACTTCGCCATCTCCGATACGGCTCCCGACCCCAACGCCCGCTGGCGCCTCGCGTGGCAGTCTTCGCCGCTGGCCTCGGTCGATACATGGCATTCACCCGTGCTGTTAGTGCAGGGAGACAACGACGACGAAGTGCCGTTCCTCCAGACCGTGCAGCTCGCGGCAGCGCTGCGCCAGCGCAACGTGGACGTGCAGGAACTCGTCTTCCCGGACGAGCTCCATGACTTTCTTCTCTACAGCGACTGGTACGCAGCGTACAGCGCCGGCGCACAGTTCTTTCAGCAGCACCTTAAGCCGGCAAGTGTGCCAAGCAGCGGCCACTAACTCGCCCTGGTCAGGCAACTCCCATTTGCAGAAAGTGGTTCCGCGGCTCGACCTTCGGTCACTTCCCGCGCACGATCACGGTAGCCATGCCAAAAGGAGCTTTTTCCGGCCCTGCATCGGGAGCAACAGCGGTATAACTCGCCGTAAGAATCAAGCCCGCCCTGGGGGCCGGCGCCACGGGGGCTTCCATCCGAATCGCACCCTCGGTTCCCACGTAATAGTTCACATTGGGGCTGGCCGCTTCTTTCAGGATCCAAAGCACAATCGCATGCAGCTGATCTTCCGTAAACTCTGGGTGGGGCGGCATACTGCCTGGCCCCCACACCCCGGTGGATCCTGCGCGGATATACCGGGACAAAGTATCGATCGCCGCCGGGTTATCCGGATATCGCTGAGCGATGGCCGCAAACGAGGGCCCCATTGCCTTCGCCTTGAACTCATGACAGCCCAGGCAGTTAGACCGGACTATGTCCAGCAGACCGTCAGGCGTGGCAACCGCAGCCGCAGGCGCGTGCGTCGATAAATCCGCGACATAGGTCGCCTTCAGCAATACCTGGTTCGAAGGAATCTCCTGATACTGAGTGGATTTGCCCAGGTAGGAAACGACGATGCTGTAATTCACCAGCGACTTCCAGCTATACGTGCTGTTGTCTGCGGGAGCGGTGACCTTCACGAGTGGAGCGCCATCGTTGCCATGCTCCTGGGCGCTGGCACAAAGAGCGTGACCGTCGCATAAGACAACTACGGCCGAGAACACAAGAATGCCAAAGATGACAGCAGCGGCGAAATCCCTGATCCGGGTCCTGAAAGTCATCACGCTTCCCTGATTTCCTGGGCCACCCGTTGCGCCGACCGAATGCACGATTCCATCCCCCGACTAAGAAGGTCCGCGTAGGTTCCTGCAAAATAAATCCTTCCTTCCGGCTTCAGGATCTCCGGCCAGAACTGATGCATCTCCCCTATGGGGAACGGCTCCATTTCGCAGCTGGGTGCAAGCTTGTCCTGCGTCCAGTCTTTGGTCAGTGCCTGCACGATCGTGTCGCGCTTCCCCGGGTATACCTGGCGAAAGGCAGCCAGGACCCGCTGCGGAGAAAGACCTCCAGGACCGTTAGCCTTTAAGATAACTCGCGTCGTCTCTACCTCACTCGGCACCTCCCAGATTGAGTCGATATCCGGGTGATCGAACTCCATGTTGATGCTTGGCAGGCCATCCTCGAGCCAGAATTTCGAGCTGGCCTCAAACACATAGAACGGGTGAGACGTGTACGTCAGATTATCCACCACATACTGCTTTGCCGGAGAAAGAGGCGGCGAGACCGGAATATTCCTGAATACGGTTAAACTGATGCAATTCACAAAATAATCCGCCTCCAGCGTTCGAGTCTCCTCATATCCGTATTCGCGGTAATTCACCGAAATCCCCTTATCCCTTTGCTGAATGCCGATAATCGGGTGCGCCAGTTTGACTCGCGATCCCAGGCGCCTGGCGAACGCGACAGGAAGTTGTTCATTCCCGCCCCTCAGCCGAAAAATCTCACCCTCGGAGGGCGGGATGCCGCGGGATTTCATGGCCGCAACCCTCCATATGCAATAGAGAGCGCTCGTGTGCTCGTCTCCCAGATAATTGATCGCCGCTTGCGACGCGCCCTCTCTCTTATAGACCTCCGTAATCGATATTTTGTCGAGATCGTCAAGACCGGCGCCAAATGGGCGATACGGATCCGCGACCTTCGCCACGTAGGGCTGCAGGTAAAGATCCTGGAGTTCGTACCATGGATGCTTCGACAGAAACTCCACCTCGCGGTGGTTGAACCCGAGGCTCGCAAGCGTCTCTGGGTTAGCCAGCATCTTGTTGGTATAGAACTTGCCGCCAATCATTCTCAGGTCGTCGTTGTTGTACGGAAGCCACGAGCCTTCCGCATTCGGATAGGGAATTACGGGGATCTTGAACTCCTCGGCATAGGCGAAAAGTCGCTCATATCCAGGCCTGGTGATATGGTCAGCGCCCAGATCTGCGTATAACCCGTCCGATAACTCGTCGCTGCTGGTCAGCACATGACCGCTGTATCTTCCCGAAGCCTCAAGAATTGTTACATCGATGCCGGCCTTCATGAGCTCATAGCCACAACATAGACCGGTAATACCGGCGCCGCCAATCACGACTTTCCTCGCTCCTGGCTCAGCAGCAGGCTCCCTTTTCGCTATAGGATCTGCCGTCACCAGCGTCGGATCGATCAGGGAGGCGCCGGCGCCGGCAATGAGTGTCTTTAAGAATGTTCTCCGAATCATCTGCTAGGTCCTCTGCCTTGCGCTAACCCGATATCCCTTCCTGCAAACGAGCGCCCACTGGATCGCAGACGCGGTGGAATTGCCTCAAAGCCTCAGATAACTCCTCAGTTGGGCTGAGATGAATGAACACGATGGCGGCCAGGGCCATAACCTGCTCAATGATCGCGGTTTACGCGCCATTCTACAGGACGGCGTCGCAGCAGCGCCACGGCGGTTCAGGCGCCGCCGCATTTTCTCCGCTCGAATGCCGCAACGCAACGGCACGCCAGCTTCCGGATCGCCGATCCGGCGAGTTATCTTCAGGCTCACAAGTGAAAGGAACTACCTTGCGGCGAAACTGAACCTGGCACAGGCAAAACGGAGCGAGCCTCTCGCACTCGTTGAGCTGTAGAACGAACTCCGCGGAGGCCGCCGACAGCAGGCTGTGTCCACAAAAGTCGAACCTTGCCGAAGAACCCGCGATGAATCAAGGAGCGCCGGAAGAAGTCACCTCTCCTCGAGATCCCACGGTGGGCAGAGGGTCTGGCGCGGAATCGCGCTTTCCTTCGGGTTCCACTCCTTCAGAGAGTGGCAAATCGACTGTAAGGGGCGGGTGGTCGGAAAGGCGATTCGGTACTGCCTGGTTCAGCTCACGCAGGGTCCGCGCAAAGGCAGGGGCAAGAATTCCCGACGGGCCCGGCTGGCCTGGGTTCTCCGTATATGGCTTTACAAAAATCCAGTCGAGCTTGAAGCGGCCGACAAGACCTCCGTAGTCTCGCGCAAACGCATAGGTCGGGACAAAGCCCTTGCGAGCCCGTTCATTGCTGTCGGCCAGAGTTCCTCCGCGCCGGTTCACCGTCCGGCTGGGCTCGCCGCGGAAATCGAAACTGCGGCCGTCCGCAAATCGGAATCTCCTCACCTCCCGAAAAAGCGGCTGCTCGCGGTTGTTCCAAACGACCGGCAGATGATAAGCCGTCGGGTCGTTGTAGCTGTGGAAGTACCGCACGGGGCTCAGCAGATGCTGGTAGATGCCCAGGGGATGAAACCAGGAAACCGCCTGCCCGATCCAGAACTGATAATCCACGACGCGGCTCATAATCTCGTTGCTGACGGATGTTGGCGTGTTCGTTTGGCCGGTCGTGTTCAGATCGCCCGCCAGCACCACAGGATTGCGAATCGGCCCGATTTCCCTGAGTAGCGCGCGCATCTGGCGCTGCCGGCAGGCCGGAGCGCAGCGGTTCTCCAGATGGGTGGCGACCACCGTCACCTGGCCTCCGGGCACGCCGGGCACAGCCAGATCCACGATCAAAGCCATGCGGCCGCCCTGTCGAATCTCTCGGTCGATTCTTTCGCCGAACAGCCGTTGCACCGTCCAGCGTTTGCCTTTCTCCAGGCGCGCCGCTTCCTCCACCTCCTTGCCGTACCAGTCGTAGCAAACCGGCAGGCGCACCATGCGCGCGCCTCGGATGGGATACCGGCTGAGAACCGCAGTGCCGTGCAGTCCGAGGTACCGCTGCGCGTCAACCCGGAGATCGCTCTGTAATCGGCGCGTCTCGTCGGGATCGTCGAGATGGACTTCCTCGGCGCCAAGAGCGAAGATCGGATCGACTTCGACGAACTCCGCGCCAAATACGGAGTTCATATGGAGTGCGGTCGCCAGGTCCGCCGTGACATTGCGATATCCGGTGCGCTTCATCCCCCAGTCCGCTTCGTTGAGCACCAGCACGTCGAGACTCTGCAGCACCGCCAGCTGCGATTCGACAGCTTCCCGCTTTGACTGGCGCATCTCGCTCGCGCCAGCGAGATCCTCGAACGCACGCGTATCGGTCAGTGCGGCCTTGATCAGGTCGAGATTCATCCCGCGTTCAATGTTCCAGAGGCCCACACGCAGAGGCGCATCGGAAGCGTTGCCGGATAAAGAGTGAGGTGCATCCACTTCCCGGTTGGCTTCGCGGTGCAGAAACGGCGTCTGCAGAATCGCATCCAGCCGCGCGCCGAGAGCGCCTTCGGGATGCGCCGTCCTCGAGAGCGTAACCAGTTCGTCGAACGAAAGCAACGGCGGCCCCTGATCCAGAGATTCCACGGATCGGGCGTTTCGCCCCTGCGCGTATCCCCGCACAAATGCTGGCGCCAGGACCAGCGACAGAGCTGCCCCCAGAACGATCGCAGCTCTCATGCTTTCACCCCCGGTTCCACCGCCAAACGGCCGTTCTGAAGCGAACCGGACCGGCTCTGCAACCGATCGGGTGCGCCGCCGGCCGCCCGGTCGTACCAACGAAATGCAGTGCGCACCAGAAAGACGTTCAGCGAAATGGATAACAGCGAAGCGGCGATCACGGCCGTAAAAAACTCCTCGCCCACCAGGCCCGCCGACCGCGCCACGGTTACCAGAACAAAAGAGAGTTCCCCAATCTGCGTCAGCCCTGTTGCTACAACCAGGGCCGTCCTGAGGGAATAGCGGAACAGCCACACCACGCTTCCCCAGACCAGAAACTTGCCGAACACGATGAGCCCCAGCATGAACGCCAGCAATGGCAGGTGTCGCAGCAGCGTTGCCGGATCGATCAGCGATCCCAGAGAAACAAAGAACAGCGCGACAAAGGCATCGCGCAGCGGCGTCAGCTGCGTTTGCACATCGTGCAGATCCTCCAGTCCGCTGATGGAAAGACCGGCAAGGAAAGCTCCCAGCGCGATTGAGAATCCGACAGCCTCGGCAAGCGCCGCCGTGCCCAGACACACAGCAATGGCCGTCAGCAGGAACAGTTCCGGATTGCAGGTTTTCTTTACCTGGCGCAGAAGACGCGGGATGACCCTGATGGCGGCAAACGTCAGGGGAACCAGGAGCAGCAGAGCTTTTCCCAGAGCCCAGGCGGCCTTCGCCACCCTGCCCTCGCCGGGGCTGGCGATGATCGGAAGAGCGACCGTCATGCAGATCACGGCCAGATCTTCTACGAGGGTGATGCCGATCATCACCCGCCCATAGCTTTCCCCCAGTCTGCCCGAGTCGCTGAGAAGGCGGGCCAGAACCATGGTGCTGGCTACCGAGATGGCGGCTCCAGTCACCATCGATTCCCTGAGGCTCCATCCCGCCAGCGTGCCCGTACCCACCGTGATACCGACGATGGCTGCGATGCCCAGAGATGCGCCCAGCAGCGCGACCCACTTCACGCGCAGCAGATCGCGGACCGAGAACTCGAATCCGATCGAGAACATCAACAGGACGACGCCCACTTCGGCGAGCGTCTCGAAGGCGTGCAGGTTCGAGAGGTGCGGGCCGGGCGTAAAGGGACTGATGGCCAGTCCGCCTGCCACGTAGCCAAGGATGAGCGGCAGGTGCAGCCGCCAGGCAAGCACGCCTCCGCACAGCGCGGCCAGGAAGATATAGGTGAGGTCGCGAAATAGAAGTGAATTGGGCTCCATTGGTTCATCTCCCTGGCGAGTTACAGGCCGAAGTCAGTCCCGGCCGGTGGTTATTCAGCGCCCTGCCGCCGCTGGCGCTCGCGCTCCGGACCCGTCCCTTTGGCCGGTCAGCGATGCGACGACAATGTACCGCTGCGGCGCCCTCCCCAAATAGTGAAAGGGATAGCAGGTGACCAGCGTGAGCGACGGCGCAGGCCGAGGATCGAGAACCGAAACGTTGTCTGGCATCACAACCTGCGTATGCTCGACGACGTACGTCTCCACGCCCGTCCTCGTTTCCAGTTCGATAGGCTCTCCCACGCGCACCTTTCCAAGGTTGCGGAAAAAACCGTCCCGGTGCGCGGCGATGCCGATGTTGCCGCGGCCTCCCGGCAGGCCGGTTCCCGCGATTCTTCCCGCGGCGTGGTTCAGCGTCAGAGCGTCGGTCCCGTCAAGAACCGGCACCTCCAGGTGAATTGCCGGAATGCGCAGCACAGCCAGCGGCGCGTCTGCGGAGGTCCGTACGTCCATGGCCCGATCGCCCTCCACGCTGGCCGTCGCGCCTGTGCCACGCGTCTGCTCCTCCCCCACCGCCCGCTCTGCCGGGACTGAGATGCCGACGGCCGGAAAGTGCCTGAGCAGCGCCCTGGAAGTGAGCAGGCGGTCGGCCTGCGCGGCCCCATACAGAGCAAGCGCGACGACCCCGGCAATCAGCAGCAGGACTTCAATCCACGCCCGGACCCTCGCGGCCGGACGCGCTGCGGCATTCGCTTTAATCTCCGCCTGGTTCGAGAGCTTTTCATGATCGGCCATGCATCGTCTCCTTTCTTCGCTGCCGCGCAGGGTGCCAGCGGCTTCCCGCACTGCTGGCTCGAGCAACGCGGGGCTCCAGAGAGGTGCGCAGCGCCGTCCGTGCACGGTACAGCCGCGACTTCGTTGCGCTGACCGAGATACCGGCGCTTTCCGCCGTCTCTTCCACGGAACGCTCGTTCAGGACATGCCACTCCAGCGGATGCGCAAGAAGAGCCGGCAGCCGGGCGATCTCGTGCCGCACCCGCTCTTCCTCATCCCGCCGGATCGCCCACTCTTCCGGATTCGGTCGGTGGTCGGTCGGATCCGTGCTGAACCGGATACCAGAGTCCCCCTCATCGTCGTTCAGCGAGGCAGCCGTCCTTGTCCGCCGTTTGCGCAGGATCATCAGCGATGAGTTGATGGCGATGCGCGTCAGCCAGGTCGACAGCGTGGACCGGCCGTTGAAATCGCCGATGTGAGCCAGAGCTCGCAAAAAGGTGTCCTGCAGAGCGTCTTCGGCGTCCTCGGCATTGCGGGTAATTCGCCAGGTGGTGAAAAGAAGCCGGCGGGATTGCGCGTGCCAGATCTGCTCGAGTTGGCGATGGATCTTTTCATCGCCCATGGTCGGCTGCGTCGGATCTGTTGGCCGTGTGTCCTTCTTCAATGCCGTCATGGAAACCGCCTCCTGTGCCGCGCCGCCCCAGCAGGGTCACGGCGCGGTTTTTTTTGTTGTCCGGTTGAGAGTTAGTTGCGGGCTTGCTGCTGGCCCGGGATCCAAACCGCCTCGGGCGCCGCCAGGCGCACTCCCGCAAGCTCGGTGTTCAGCCGTACCGTCTGCAGACTGGGCTTTTTCCCGGCGTTCGCGGCAAAGCTCAGCCGGTATTGGTGGTTCAGCACCTTCTGCAGCCGATTCAGATACGGCGACAGGCTCACCGGGCTGCCGAGCCCCAGATAATACGACTCGCCGCCGGTCTTTGCCGACACTCGGCTCATATCGCTCTGCCCGCTCGTCGCCGTCCAGTAGCTGCGGTGCCAGCGGCCGGTTCCCGGCACGTAGATGGTATGCACCATCGTGCCCGTTCTCTGTGCCACCTGGCTGGCCATGTCCGCATCCGGGTTCAGGTGCAGACCCCGCCAGTGATGCCGACCGTTTCTCCCGGCACGATCGATGCCGTCTGTGAGCATCACGATCTCGCGGCGATTGTCGCTGGCTGGCCAGCGCTTCATCAGGTCCGCTACCGAGAGCCAGGGGCTGCCATAGGCTCCCGGCATTCCCATCGGCAGTCGCAGCGCCCGGGCAGCGCGCGCATGATCGAGGGTCAGATCCTGCACCACCTGCACCGTGGCATTTCTCATGTATCCAATTCCGATGGCGGTCGACGTGGGCTGACCCGCGATGAAGTCCTTCAGATCGCCAAGGTGCAGGCCCAGCCGCGAATCGGAAGCGTCATCGATCAGAATGAACAGCTCCAGACCGGCACGCGCACCCTGGGCCGGTACAAATTCCGTCACCTGGACACGCTCGCCGCCCTGTCGCACCCGTACGTCCTCCGGACTGATGAGAGGCATCCGTTTGCCGTCATCCACCGAGGCAGTAACTGTTGTCGTCACCTGGACGGCGTTCCCATCCGCCGCGCCCACCGTTGCGTAGAGCGAGGGGAGCGCGAGTGCGCAGCCTGCAAGGACTGCGGTCCAGCGATAGTTCCAGCGCGTTCTCGTAAGTTTCATAACATCCTCCTTGGACGATGAACGTCCTCCTGCTCTCCGCAGCCGGCCCCACTGCTCGACGGAATCTCTCGCGAGATTTCCCTCGCCCGCAGCTGTGGCCGGTCCGCGCAGAGAGGGTCAGTATGTGTTTACTTTTCGGGCCACTCGCAATCCCAGACCCAGTGCCAGCGCCATCAGTCCCAGCAGCGCGATCAGCGGAAGCGGACTCCCCGTCTGCGGCAGGCTGGCCTGCGCCCAGGCATGCTCCGCGGTCACGTTGCCGACGGGCGTGGCTTCAGGGGTAAGCGCCGCCGGCAGTCTCGGAAAGAGCAGCACGCCGACCAGCCGTGGCAGAGGCGCCGGCGCCTGGCCCACCATCGTCTTGTCCTGCGAGACGACCCTGTGCGTGTCATCGGTGATGATCGTTGCCTCGAAGGCCATGCCGCGTCTCAGCTCATTCGATTCCCGGGGCTGACCGTTGACGAAAAACTTCGCATGACTGGGTACGCGGAAGATTTGATTCGTTCCGTCAGGCAGAGAAACGATTACCGAGGTCGGCGACTGCACATGCCACACCTTGCCTTTGATCGTCTGCACCGAGTTGACGTAGTGCGGTGTCGTTGTCGTCGTGATCGTCTGGGCCAGCCGCGTTCCGGGTTTCAGATCCCGTATGCTCACATCCTGGCCGTCGATCGTGAAGACATCGCTGTCGGGCACGCGCAGGTGTTCGATCTTTCCGTCCTCGAGTTTCAGAACCAGATCGTTCCCTTCCACGTACACAACCTGCGCATTCTTCACCGACGTTTCCAGACTCGGTGTTCCAGGCTGAACGCTCGTGATGGTGGTATCCTGGGCCGCCGCCCGCGATGGGCTGCTGGCCAGGATCAGAGCGCTGATTGCTCCCAGAGCGAACCAGCACGACAGAATATTCAGAATCTTCATAGGGTCTCCGTTTCTTCCTTCCTCGGAAGGAGTGCCGACTCCGCGTCGGACGCCTGGCGCCCTCTCGGCGCCTGTTCTGCGTGTGGGCAGAATCGCATTGCTTCGCGCCAGCTACATCGCCATTTGGAGTTCCCGGATCTCCCCACTTTGGTGGGCTCTTCGCGCGCCGGTCTGCAGGGAAACGAACCGGGCTCCGATCGAACCCCACGATCGTAGGGTCCACGCATCGCGGCAGTGTGCTCCACTGATCCGCAAAGCGGCTATGCGCGCGGCCGCACACCAGCCCGGCGACGAGCAATCGCGATCAGGCAGGATCCGCCCGCGAACACACCACGGGCATCGTTCGCGCCGCGGGTGAGCGCGCATGTGAGCGTCAGGTGCGCTTCTCAAGCGTGGGATATCGTGCAGACGAAGAATGCTTATCGGTGGCGGGGGACGTCCCCCCGCCCATTCGCTTCGACGGAATTCGTTGCCGGCGCCAGGAATCCCTTCGATCGCGTCTCGGCTCGCTGTCCCCGACGCCTAGTACTCAATCCCCTTCTGCGCCAGCACGCCCTTCTCATAGGCGTGCTTCACCTGCCGCATCTCCGTCACCGTATCGGCGATCTCCACCAGCGATGCATGGGCATTCCGCCCCGTCAGGATCACGTGCACCATCTCCGGCTTTTCTTTCAGCGTCGCCGCCACCTGCGCCGGATCGAGCATCCCGTAGCTGATCGCGTAATTGATCTCATCCAGCACCACCAGATCCCACTCCCCCGACAGGATCGCCGCCCGAGCCTCGCTCCACGCTTCTTCCACCATCCGAATATCTTCCGGATCGGTCTCCGCCCCGCCGATCTTCACAAACCCCCGCCCCATCTGCCGCATCACGAAGTTCTCGCCGAACCCCTTCACCGCATCCAGTTCGCCGTAATGCCACGACCCCTTCAGGAACTGCAGCATCAGCACCCGCATCCCGTTCCCTACCGCGCGCAGCGCCGTCCCCATCGCCGCCGTCGTCTTCCCCTTGCCCGGCCCTGTGTTGATCAGGATCAGTCCCTTCCGTGTCTCCGCCACTCTGCCTCCTCTGCCCTTTAGGAACCCTCTCTACGCGACCCGCTGCGGGCTACCGGCTACTGGCTGCCCCTGTGGTACGGATGCCCCGCCAAAATCGTCAGCGCCCGATACACCTGCTCGCACAAGACCAACCGCGCCAGCTCATGCGCCATCGTCATGGGACCCAGCGACAACCAGACCACCTCTCCAGCCCCCGCTGTCGCCACGCCCGTTCCCGTACGCTTTTCGCGATAAGCGATCCGCCGCTTCCCCATCCCCTGCCCTTCAATACCCTGCACCCTGTAACCTGTACCCTGCCTTTCAGTACCCTGCACCCTGTGCCCCGCCCCCTGCCTCCACCCATCCGCCGGCCCCACCGCAAAGATCACCAACTGCCGCCCCGTGTCGCGCTCCCGCCCCAGCCACTCCGCAAAGGATTCGGACTCCATCGCCGGCCCCTTCTCATCCAGCAGGACCACCCGAGGCGCCGTCCGCGCGCGTTCTTTCTCGACCGCTGCCCAAAACGCGTCCTCCGACCGAAACACCGGCGCCTCCACGCCCGCTACATACGGTGCCATCCGCTGCATATACATGCTTGCCAGCTCGTCGAATCCCGCTCGCGGCTTCGCCCCCACCGCCGCAATCCAAACCCTCATCCCCACAGTCTAGGCCCCACGGACCGTCCCTTCGCCAGCCGCTTCTTTCCCCTGAGCGGACCGCCGTCCGCTATACGCTGCTTTCCTTTGCTTGATATATTGAGAGAGGCCGATCCCTCCTCGGGACCGGTCCCAGCCCGCACGGCGCCATGGTGTAATTGGTTAACACGCCGCCCTCTCAAGGCGGAGAGTTCGGGTTCGATCCCCGATGGCGCTACCAACCCATTTATTATCTATAATTTATCAACAAAATAATATGGCTTTCGTGATTACCATCTCCTTAAGTCATTTGATATGAATGAATTGAAAGATTCTCTTTCTATTCGCCTCGGAAATGCCCCTTCTGCCCCCATTCGCCGGTACCGCCGCTTGCGCATGGGGCGCGTAACTAACTACTCGGAACATCGCCGCGATACATACCTAATCGGCAGTAGAATCTTCCGATGGCCGGCTTTGCTATTTTTATGACGATTGCGATTGTCGGGCTAGTTAGCCTGGTCGCGGCTGGAATCATGTCTGCGTGTCTGTATTTCGCGACGAAGCGTAAGGAAGCAGTGCGGGGTCGCCGGGTGGTTTTCGTAAGCTCTGTAGCTCCGTTTCTCGCGCTGTTTTGGGTCGGCGTTGCTCTCGTCATTTACGTGATGGTCTCGAATCTACTGGCGCATCAAAGCTGTGGGTTCAGTCCCGATCCATACGTTACCCTCCCCAACGGATATGTCATCGGAAGCCATAACACCTATGACGGGTACTTCCATGCGCCGGGGGTCGAGACCGATGTACCGGTGGTTGGTCCGGGGTATGTGCGTTCCCTCATTGACCTGGACTTTTCCGATCCGTATTTCAGTGGAACACAATTCGACTTCCAGACCTCAACTACGCGTAGTTTCGTTTTCGACACGCGGACGAGATCCTTCAAGGCAACAGAACCTGCGAATGAAGGTGGTAAGCCATGTGGGACTCCGCCTGATCAGGCATGCTTGAGTGCCTGGACGGATGCTAATACGCATGCTCAGACCGATACCAATTCCTACCTATTGGATGGTCTACGCGCGGTATCGGCATCATTGGCCAAATTATGTCCTCCTCTTCCTGATAGTCGCGGGTGAGGTCGCAATCCTGATGTGGGTGGTGAGGGCTTGGAGAACCGTTCCTGTACGAGCCACGGCGGAACCCGCATAGTCGAATTGTCACGACGGCGCGCGACCTAAAACGAATCATCAAGAAGTTCGCGCGCTTCGACTCCCAAGGCATGCGCAAGTTT
Source organism: Acidobacteriaceae bacterium (assembly GCA_036269135.1). Classification (GTDB taxonomy): domain Bacteria; phylum Acidobacteriota; class Terriglobia; order Terriglobales; family Acidobacteriaceae; genus Palsa-343. The sequence goes on along the minus strand of DATASQ010000003.1, from coordinate 25,456 downwards.
TGCGATGTTGTCGATAGAAACGTTGCGTTCGCTGCGCTCGATGGAGCCGACGTAGGTCCGGTGCAGTCCCGCGAGGTCGGCCAGCCCTTCCTGGGAGATCCCCTGCTCTGCCCGCAACCGTCGCAGATTGACGGCCAGGATTTTTCGCTCCTTCGGGATCGATGGCTTTCGTGGCACACCATGAGATTCGAGGTCTTGACGACTTTACGTCTACAGACTTAAAGTAGCTTTTCGCGCAGTTTGCGACACCCTCATGCCCGATCCGCCCATCCATCCCGCGCAGCAGAGTCCTCCTCCGTCGCAAAGCCTCAGGCGCAGGAGAGCCGGTTCGCCCAATCCGAATGCGATTGTCCCCAGGCTGCGCGAACGCAAGACGTTTCTCGGCACGAGAGAGGTCACGGCACTTCTCGGCGTTGACCGGAAATGGCTTGGGGAACGAGTCAGGAAGGGCTACATCCGAGCGTATCGGGTAGGGCAAAAGTACGTCTTCGATCCCGTCGAACTCGCGGACTGGATCGAGGCCCGCAGCCTCTCATGATCGTTTTCATGTATCCCGTGTATCCATTTGTCTCCAGGATGCCGCATTTTTCTGTATCCCTTCGTGTCTCCCGCGTTCATATTATTGACTGGAAAGGGCCAGCTTAGAGTTCGGGTTCGATCCCCGATGGCGCTACCAACATTAAAACAAAGCAGTTAGTCACCGTTCCCCACTACGGAAAAGGGGCGCGATTGCGCCCTTTTATCTAAATAAATATCCAAATGGCGGCGCGGTGTTTGGGAGAATGTGAGCGCTCCGCTCTGGCGCTGGGGAATCCGACCATGACGCCCCCATCCGGAGTCAGCGACCGGCGCGGGGGGCATCGTCGGCAAGATCGGGGTACATAAGAACTTCGGTCATGCCCCGATAACGTAGCCTTCACCGAACTGCGCTGCCAATGTCTAAAGCCTGCTTGAACTTGCAGTCTACCTGTGCTATGTTTTGTGTGCCGGTGTGTGCCTATTTTACTATTGTGCCGCACCGGACTATTTAGGGGCTCCTGCGGGGGCCCCGTAGTCATTAAGGGGTTCCTTATGAAACGGCACGCGATCTTTGTTGACGCTGGGTATGTATTCGCCCAAGGTTCAGTTTCCCTCCTCGGACACAAATCAGACCGAAAAAATCTGAAGCTAAACGAAGTTGAGATTGTAGCGCAGCTAAAGGCGCTGGCAGCGTCTCAAAGCCGAACTGTGGAGATTCTCCGCGTTTATTGGTACGACGGGGCGCGAAATGGAGCGACCGTTGACCATCAATTGATCGCCAGTATGCCGGATGTGAAGCTTCGGCTCGGATGGATTAACAGCGCGGGCGAGCAAAAAGAGGTCGATTCTCTCCTCGTCACCGATTTGATCGAACTGGCCCGCAATCAATCAATATGCAACGCGACCATCGTGGCAAGCGACATTGACATCAGAATCGCGGTACAAATCGCTCAGAGCTTCGGGGTGCGCATCCATTTAGTCGGCCTTGAACCTACTCGGGTGTCACAGTCTCCTCTTCTGAGGCAAGAAGTAGACACGGTACACGAAATCGCGAAAGCCGATGTTTCAAAGTTCCTGAGCGTCGTGGCACAGCAAAACGTGCAGCGGACGCCAACCATCGCTGTGGTTTCCGCACCAGTACATGCTGCATCCGCCCCTCTCGCGTCAAAAGTTGCGGGCAAGGTCAAAGGCGAAGCGGAAAAAGACATCCACGTTGTCATCGACTCCGCGATCAAGCAGACGCTCGCGAATGACACGACTGAAGATCTGGAGCGTCTAGCAGCCGTCCTGTCGAATTCCAAGCAGGTTCCAGCGGAATACGACGGGAGGCTCTTGGGGACTTGCCGAGCGTTGCTGGGCAGAAACCTGACGGGTGATGAACGGCGAGAGATGAGGCTGTCTTTCCTGAATTACGTGCTAAAGCCGTTACAAGCTGTCAAGTCATAGCGCGGCGATCCCCGCTGAACTAATCGGGGGCAAATGCTTGTCTTCAAGTGTTAACAGATCGTCTGAGCTATGGAAGCTTTTTATCGCAATCATCGCCCTGATCGAATCAATCGAAGACTGTCTGGCGAAGGGTCGAATACTCCCTCGCTTGACTCTTCTGTATTCGGGTATCGATGTGATGTCATCGCTTGAGGCTACGCCACGCCAAAGCGTAAGAGATCGTTTTACAAAGTGGGTCAATGGCTACTTGCTCAAAGCAGGCTCATTTCGCTGCGGGGCACTTGACCGTTATGCTGCTCGATGCGGCATCCTGCATTCCTACACTGCTCACTCCGACCTTTCTCGCGCCGGGAAACTCCGCAGAAACCTGAGCCCACGCAAAAGAAGTCCCCCCTCCGCGATGGCGCGCAAAGGGGGGAACGCTTACAGAAGCAAATCGAGCCGGATGGGACGAAGACGAATCCGGTTCACCACCGCGGGCCGGAACCGTGGCAGGTGCCCGCGCCCTTGTCACTGTAAGTAGCCGGACCCGTCGTCTGCGCAGGATCCTTCAACGCCGACTCGTAATCCCACTTGTAGCCGTTCGGAAGGAGCGTCAGGCCCATCACGCCCCAGAATTCGCCGCTGGACGCCTCGAGATTCTTGGCGTTGAAGTTGACGTTGCCGTCAGGATCCTCCATGTTGGTTTCCCCCGTGCCGGTCGTCACCGTGGCTGAGACAACCGTATCGAGTGTCTCGCCGCCCGTGCCCACCACGAACTCGCGTATGCCGTTCTTTGGATCGTAGTTCTCCGACGGGTCAAGGGGACGGTACCGGGCATACAGGTGGTCGTGTCCGTTCAGCACCAGGTCGGCCCGGTACTCATAGAGCAATTGCCAAAAGGCCTGCGCGGTAATGCCCTCTTCGCTGATGCCGTTGGCCGGGCTGTAGGTGGGCTGGTGCCAGTAAGCGAGTGTGCACGCGGAGTGATTGGCCGCAAGATCTTTTTTCAGCCATTCAAGCTCGGAGGCAAACCACGAACCGGTGGTCGAACAGCCGCCCGGCTGTGTCTCGCACTCGATATTGAGCGAGATCAGGTGCCACCCGCCCAGGTTATAGGAGTACCAGCCATTGCCGACCCCGACGGGGCCGCCGGTACTGTTCGTTCCCAGTCCGCCCGACTGCGCAAAGTGCCCCGCCTGTCCATCGGAGTACGGCACGGGCTGGGTGAAGGTCCCCGCGGTGTCCGGGTTGCCGGCGATGGTCGCCGTCATGATGGATCCATCGGTATTGTGCTGGACGCCGTTGAAGTAAGAGAAGTAGCCGTAGCCGGCAACGCCGATCGCGCCGTGCTCGGTATAGAACTCGTGGTTGCCAGGCGCGGGCCGCGTGATCATCTTGAAAGCCCCGTAGGTCAATTCGTAGGAGTTCTCAAAGTCCGAATACTGGCCTACCTGGTATTGCTCGTCGCCAAGCAGCGCGACGCGGTCAGGCTTCATATTCTCAATCTGTTGCGCAGTGGCTGCCTGGCTTTCCACCAGATTCTGAGCGGTGTCCCCGTCGCAGTTTTCACCCGCCTTTTCCCCACTCTCTTCCTCGCCTGGCTGGCAGGCCACGTCGCCCACTACGCCCAGCACAGGTGGGTTTTGCAACTTGTTGTACGGCCAGGGATTGCCGTTCGGCACCCAGTTGGCGGGTGACCAGCCCCGGTTGCTTGACCATGAATTGGAATGGGGATTTTGATTCTGTGCATTGGCCGCGGGTGCAAATGCCAGCACCGAGGCGACCGCGCCCATAAGCACAGCCACACGGATCCTGCCTTGCGTCGTCTCCATACAGTCCTCACGTTTCGGATTTTGGGGTTGGGATGGGGATGGGGATACTCGCCAAACCACCCACTTTTATCTCTTCAACGTTTCGCGTGTGTTTCGGATGTGTGAAGATGCCGTGACAGGCAGAATGTGGCGCCCCATTCCAGCCAACAGCAGAGCAACGATGCGCAGCCGCGACCGGGTCCGGTTAACCCGATGCCCTGCTCAGGCGTAGCGAAACAGCGCCATGAAACCAAAGTCCATGTGCTGCTGCATATGGCAGTGAAACAGCGTAAGGCCTGGATGGTCGGCGACCAGATCCACCGTGGCGCGTCCATAGGCCGGAACAATCACCGTGTCTTTCTTGATGCCGGCGGTCGGCTTGCCGTTCAGCTCGACCAGCTCGAACCGGTGCCGGTGGATATGCAGAGGGTGAGAATCGTCGCTGCGATTGTGAAACACCAGCCGGTAGCGGCGCCCCTCCCGGAACTCGAATTCCCGGCCATGCGGATATTCCCTGCCGTTGACCCGCCAGTGATTGATTCCGTTCGGTCCGCCCGGCACCTTTTCAAAGACCATGTCGATGGTGTGGTCTGGCGCGGGATGCTCCGCGCTCGTGCCGAAAATCGTGTAGTCCCAGCGCGATCTCGGAGGCGGAGTCCAGCGCGCCCGCTGCTTCTGGTTCGCGTATTCCACCACGATGCCCATACCCGATTGCCGCGCGACATCGCGGATCTCCCCTAATATCCAGACCCCTGGGTTATTCATCTCCACCATCGCATCCACCCGCTCGCCCGGGGCGATCTCAATCACATCGACCGGCTGTGGCGCGGGCACGGGATTGCCGTCGAGAGCGACCACCTGAAACTTGTGGCCGGGAAGAGCCAGGCGATGAATTTGCGCAGCGCTCGCGTTAAGCAGGTGCATCAGGACGCGCTGACCCGGCTGCACGCGAAGGGGCTCGCCCGCTCCGAGTATTTTGTCGTTGATCGAATAAAGCGGTGCGCTGACTTCGAGTCCGTTCGGACGCCGGTCCGGCGTGGCGGGCTTTTCCGGCATCGGGTCGTGCGGATTCGCCGCCATCTCATCCGGATCCACCGCCGAAAGAAAATATTGCCATTCACGCAGCGCCAGAAACACTTCCTGATCGTAGTGTCCGCGGTCCTCCGCCGTATCGATCATCAGAAACCCGAACTGGCCGGTGTAGGCGCCCCGATGCAGATCCATCATGGCCGCGGTATGCGAGTGGTACCATCGCGAACCCGCTGGCCTGGCCACGAATTCATAGCGCCGCCTCCCGTGGGGCGGCACCGGCGGCGTCCCTTCTTCTTCCACCCCGTCCACTTCCGGCGGAACGAACAGGCCATGCCAATGCACATACTCCGGAACGTCTGTCTCATTCGCAACGTCAACCGTGACGCGCTGCCCCTCGCGCATCCGCAGCAGGGGACCAGGGACCTGATGGCTGTAGCCGATAGTGCTGATGACAACCTGCGGGGCCAGCTCCACCAGCATGGGGGCGATTTGCAGGGTGAAATCCGCCCCTCGCTCGCTGGCCTTCCTGCCCGGCGGCGCCATCCGATGCTGCTGTAAGCCAGCAGCCGGCTGCAGCCCTGGCGACTCCCCGGATGCAGGCAGGCTGCCTGCCCCGGCCGCGAGAATTGTGGCCCATCCAAGCCGTACGAAATCTCTTCGCCTCATGCAAGTCTCAGCCGCGCTGAGAATTCCACCATACAGAGGAGTGCCTCAAGGAGCAATTTCGACGGCAAAGAGCCGCGGGTCGCTCTCATTTTCATCCAGTTCCTTCCTTACGGCAGAGGTTTGTCCCTAAGCGCGCCCCAACAGTTAGAATGCTTCGATTGTGTTGCGGAGGCATGAAAATCCCGGCAGGTGGCCTCGCTAAGTGGCTCAAGGAAAATTTCTCCTCCGTGAGTCCGGCAGAGTAGCTTCTGCCCGGCAGCCTGCCTCATAAGCCCCGCGCAAGGCAGAGCCACTCTGCCCCCCCGGCTCGAATACGCAGTAGCTATGCCGGACGGGGTGCGTCTGTTGTAGCCGATGGCGCTGCCAACCTCGCCTCACCGCTTCCGCAGCCGCACCGATTCCCAGCTGCCATCCGACGACCACCCGCCGTCCACCGTCAGCGTGTGCCCGTTCACAAACGCGCTCTCGCGCCCGTCGGCCAGAAACGCGATCGCCCGCGCTACATCGTCCGGCGTCGCGAAGCGCCCCATCGGCACCCGCTGCGTGATGTCCGCGTCCGTGTATCCCCCGCCCGCCTGGTCGGCCGCATCCATCTCCGTCTTCACCCATCCCGGACACACCGCGTTCACCCGCACCCCGCGCCCGCCCCACTCCGCCGCCAGTGTCCGCGTCAGCCCCACCAATCCGTGTTTTGAGGCGTTGTACGCCGCGCGATCCGCCACCGCCACCAGCCCCGCAATCGACGCCACATTCACAATCGATCCGCTGCCCGCCTCCAGCATCCGCTTCCCCAACGCCTTCGCCAGCAGAAACGGCCCCACCAGATTCACCTCCAGCATCCGCCGATACTCCGCCGCGCTCGTCTCCTCCGCAGCCCGAATCAAACTGATGCCCGCGTTATTCACCAGCACATCCACGCGACCCCACGCCCCCATCACTTCTTCCGCGAGGCGCTCCACCGCGCTCTCATCCGTCACATCGCCCGCAAACGCCATCGCCTCCCCGCCGCGCCGCCGAATCGCCTCCACCGTCGCCGCCGCCGCCCGCAGGTCGAAGATCGCCACTCGATACCCTCGTTCCGCCAGCAGCTCCGCCGCCCGCCGCCCAATGCCCTGTGCCCCGCCCGTCACCACCGCCACGCATTCCTGATCCGCCATCGAATTCCCCCTAAACACACGTTTCCCTGCGCCGTCTCGCCACTAATATTTCATTCGGTGATGCCCGGCCCGGCGGCTTTGTCCAGTCACGTCCGTCCGCCAGGATCGATACCGCGCGCCGCGTGATCGAAGCCGATCCGCGCATCTATGAGCCGGACCGGGCCAGCTTCGTTGAATCGGCGGATAGCCCAGGCTCCCTCCGGTAAGGCCTCAGTTTCTGAACGAGTTTGACAACCCCCAACGTTCCGCAGCCGCCAAAAACAAAGCCTGCGGCAAATGGGGCAAACCCCAGCCGCCTGGCCAGATCAACGATTCCAAACAGGATTGCGGCTCCAATGACAGAAAAAACCATGGCCCAGAAAAGACCAGCAATAGCATTGTGTTCTCGATTCACTTCTCGTTCCTTCAGGTCCCGGCATGGCAGAGCAACGTGAAAAATCGATAAATGCAACTCAAGAGAATACTTCTTCGAACCGTCGCGCGATTCGAGTCGAGCCAGGGCCGCTCTCTTTTATTCGGACGGCGATCCGTCCTCAGGACGCGGCGTCTCTCTTTCCTCACCACCCCGCAGCTTCCACACCACTTGCCGTACCATCCCCATCCACTCGCGCGCATCCGGCTCTGTCAGCGCCATATGCCGGACCAGCCGCCGCATCTTCTCCTCTCCCAGGGCACGTTCACCCTTCCGTGCGGCATCGCTCAGCTTCAGAGCCTCCGCCAGCAATCCCACCAGCCGCTCCCGATCTCCTGTCGTCGCCGGCGGTATCTCCATCGCCGGTTCGGCCTGCGCCTCCTCCTGCCGTATCGCTTCATACAGCAACACAGCCACCGCCTGCCCCAGATTCATCGACGGCTGCTCGCCCTCCGTGGGAATCCGCAGCACCCTCCGGCAATAACTCAGCTCCTGGTTCGATAAGCCCCGCTTCTCCGACCCAAACAGTACCGCCACCCGCGCCCCGCTTCGCAGTTGCCGCCGGATCTCCTCCACGCCCGCCTCCAGCCGCTGCAGCGGCTCCTCCGGCTTCCGCTGCCGCCCCTCCGCCGTTCCCACCACCAGCGCGCAGTCCGCCACCGCATCCGCAATCTGCCTGAACTCCTCCGCTGCCTTCAGCACCGGCTCTGCATCCACCGCCGACCGCGCCTCGCGAAACGCCTTCTCGTATGGTTCGACCACCCGCAGATGGTTAAACCCAAAGTTCACCATCGCCCGCGCCACCGCGCCAATGTTCAGCGGATTCCGCGTCCGCACCAGAACCACGCGCAACCGGTCCCGTTCCTCCGCCGTTAGCCCCATACCCTCATCTCCGCCCCGAATCGCATGCCACCGTCTACTATAGGCAGGGCAGGCCCGCTCTCGCACTCTTGTACCCCGCCTGTCCGCATCGCGCAGCCCAGAGACCCCAACCATGCCCGTCCGCACCGTCATCGAGCCTTTTCGTATCAAGAGTGTCGAGCCCATCCGCTGGACCACCCGCGCCCAGCGCGAACAGCTCCTCGCCGCCGCCCACTACAACATGTTCCTGCTCCCCGCCGACGATGTCCTCATCGACCTGCTCACCGACTCCGGCACCGGCGCCATGTCCACCCACCAGTGGGCCGCCATGATGGAAGGCGACGAGAGCTACGCCGGCAGCCGCAGCTTCGACCGCTTCCGCGATTCCATTCAGGACATCTTCGGTTACAAACACGTCATCCCCACCCACCAGGGCCGTGCCGCCGAACGCATCCTCTTTGGCGTCTCCTGCAAAAAAGGCGATGTAATCCCCAACAACACCCACTTCGACACCACTCGCGCTAACGTCGAATTCACCGGAGCCGAAGCCGTCGACCTGCTTCCCGCTGCGGGCCGCCAGCCCTCCATTGCCGCACCCTTCAAAGGCAATATGGACGTCGCCGCCCTCGAACCCCTCATCGCCCGCGTGGGCCGCGACCGCATTCCATTAGTCATGCTCACGATCACAAATAATTCCGGCGGCGGTCAGCCCGTCTCCATGGAAAATATCCGCCAGGTCAGCGCCGTCTGCCGCCGCCACGGTATTCCGCTCTACTTTGACGCCTGCCGCTTCGCTGAAAATTCCTGGTTCATCAAGCTCCGCGAGCCCGGCTACTCTGACAAAACTCCCAAAGAAATCGCCCAGGAGATGTTCCGCTACGGCGATGGCTGCACCATGTCCGCAAAAAAAGACGGCATGGCCAACATCGGCGGCTTCCTCTGCACCAACGACGACATCCTCGCCCAGCAGGAGAAAGATCTCCTCATCCTCACCGAAGGCTATCCCACCTACGGCGGCCTCGCCGGACGCGACCTCGAAGCCATCGCCGTCGGCGTGCAGGAAGCCCTCCACGAGGACTACCTCCGCTACCGCATCGCCTCCACCGCCTACCTCGGCAATCATATTGCCGCCGCCGGAGTCCCCATCGTCCAGCCACCCGGCGGCCACGCCATCTACCTCGACGCCCGCGCGTTCTTACCGCACATCCCGCAGGATCAGTTCCCCGGCGTCGCCCTCGCCTGCGAGCTCTACCTCGAAGGCGGCGTCCGCTCCGTCGAAATCGGCACCCTCATGTTCGCCCGGGCCGCGCAAATGGACCTCGTCCGCCTCGCCATCCCCCGCCGCGTCTACACACAGAGCCACATCGACTACCTCGTCGAAGTCATCCTCGAAGTCTGGAACAGTCGCGAGAAAATCCGCGGCATGCGCCTCACGTATGAAGCGCCCTTCCTGCGCCACTTCACCGCGCATCTCGCACCTGTGCCCCGCTCCACATCCTGATCCCCCACTTTCCTGTTTCGATTCCGTCGCCGCGACGATATGCTGAAGGCCACTACCCGCCTGCTGTGCGGCCGTTCCTGCCATGCCAGAGACCCTGTCGACTGCGACTGCCCCCCAGGAAACACTGCCCTCTCCGCTTCGGCGCCTCAAACCTCTGCTCGTTGGCCTCGCCTGTATGCTGGCGATCTTTATCGCCTGGGCTCTCGCCCTCGGCACCCGCTCCGGCGTCATCGATCGCACCGACTTCCGGTCCATGTACAGCGCCGGCTATCTTGAGCGAACCCATCCCACCCAGCTCTACCGCCTCGACGCGCAGCTGCAAATTCAAAACCGCCTCATCTCGAAAGGCGAGTTTTCGCTCCCCTATCTCCACCCCGGCTGCGAAGCGCTTCTCTTCGTCCCTTTCTCTCTCTTGCCCTATCCCGCCGCCTATCTCGCTTTCATCGCCTTCAACATCGTCCTGATCGCCCTCTGCGTGCTGGCGGGCATGCGGCTTTTCGCCCCTCCCATTCCGTATCTGCAACCCCGCCCCGGCCTCGTTGTCCTTCTCTTCCTGCCCGTCTGGATCGCCGTCTTTCAGGGGCAGGATTCCATCCTCTTCCTGCTCCTCCTGATCCTCACTTCGAATCAGCTCGACGACGATCGTCCCTTCCACGCCGGTGTCCTGCTCGGCCTCGCGATGTTCAAGTTCCAGATCGCGCTCCCGCTCGCCGTCTTCCTCGCGCTCCGCAAAGGCAACCGTCTCGTGCGTGGATTTCTTCTCGGTACGGCGGCCGTCGTCGTTCTCTCCTTCGTCGCCTCGCCGCAGTCTCCCGCCAACCTTCTTCGTCTGCTTCACAACGCAGCCCTGGCTCGCGGCAGCGCCAACGTCAGCAATCAGAGCTATATTTCGCCCACGCGCATGGCCAACTTCCGTGGACTTCTCTTCGCCCTTTTTGGCCGCCATCTCGCCCAGCACGCTCTTCTGGAGCTCACCCTCGCCCTATCGGTGCTCTTTCTGGCGTGCGTCGCAATTGGGCTGCGCCGCGTCCGCAACGACCGCCTGGCGTTCTCGGCAGCGCTCATGGCCTGCCTTCTCGCCAGCTACCACCTCTATCCGCATGACCTCACGCCGCTGCTAATCCCGATCGTCGCCATCGCCGCCGCGCCCCTGCCCTGGAAGCGCGCGCTGCCCATCGCGCTCTGCCTCGCCCCCATTTTGCTTCTCGTGTTCGCCGGCGCGGGCTCGCTCTTCCTGATCACCATCCCGGTCCTGCTGGCCATCGGCGTGATCCTCTTCGCGCGCCAGCCGCAGCCCGTCTGAGCGTGTTACGGTAGCGCCAGGTATTACCCGGGATTACCTCAATGCCGCCTGTAGCTGTCACCAGTCTCAAGCTCGATACCGAAACCAAAGCTCGCGTTCAGCGCCTGGCTGCCGCCCGTCGCAGAACGCCCCACTGGATTCTCCGCGAGGCCGTCGAGCAATACGTGGAGCGCGAAGAAGCACGCGAGCAGTTACGCCACGATGCCCTGAAAGCGTGGACTCATTACCGGGTGACCGGCCTCCATGCAACAGCCGGCGAGGCGGATAAGTGGCTGGCCGAACTGGAAGCCGGCAAGCGTTCTGCGCCTCCCAAATGCCACACCTGGTCTGGTCGGCGCCGGCCCTTCAGGACGTTGCCCGTCTCCACGCATTCCTTGTGCCGAACAACCCTGCGGCCGCACGTCGCGCGGTGGCCGCCATCCGCCAGGGGGTGAAGGCTCTCCGCACCCATCCCGAGATCGGTCGCCCGGTTGAGGATATGCTTCCCCAGTTCCGGGAATGGATGATTGAGTTGGGCGACAGCGCCTACGTCGCTCTGTACTATTTCGATGGCTGCAGAATTGTCATCCTCGCCGTGCGTCACGGACGCGAAGCAGGCGATTAGCCCTGTCCTCGGGCGTGCGTAAGGATCTCCCTACGCCAGCGCCACCTCGATCCGCTCTGCCTCCCGATCGATCTTCGTAATCCGGAAGCTCCGAATCTGCCCCGCATGCACCGGCTCCGCAGCCGCCTTGGCCGCCGTCTGCCCCTTCCACCGCGCCTGCAGCATCGAGCTCAGCGACGACAAATCCGCCCCGCCGCCGCTCCTCTCCTCCGCCGCGGCGCCCTTCTCAAGCACACACACAGCGCGAATCCCCTCACCCAGCTCCACCATGGCCCGGTCGCCGCTCAGCTCCACCACGCGCCCCGAAACCCCATCGCCTTCCTTGTGCTCTTCGAGATACTCCTTCAGGCTCGTCGGCGCCATCTGCTTCATGCTCAGCTTCACCTGGCGCTTCTCAGGATCGATGGCCAGCACCTGCGCGCGCACCACCTGCCCCACCTTCAGCACGTCCTGCGGATGATGAATATGCTTCTCCGCGCTGATCTCGCTCACGTGGACCAGCCCCTCCACGCCCTCGCTCATCTGCACGAAAGCGCCGAACTTCATCAGATTCGTCACCGGTCCCTCAATCGAGGACCCCACCGGGAACTTCTGCGCCGCGTCCGCCCACGGATCGCCCAGCGTCTGCTTCAGCCCCAGTCCAATGCGCCGCTCCGCCGGCTGCACCGACAGGATCACCGCCTCCACCGTGTCATTCTCTTTCAAAATATCGCTGGGCTTCCGCACCTTCTTCACCCACGACATCTCGCTCACGTGGATCAGCCCCTCCACACCCGGCTCCAGCTCCACAAACGCGCCGAAATCCATCAGCCGCACTACGCGGCCCGTGATGCGGTCGCCCACCTTGTACTTGCCCGGCACCGCCTCCCACGGCTCCGCCTGCAGCTGCTTCATCCCGAGGGAAATCTTCCGCGTCTCCGGATCGATCTTCAGCAGCTTCACCTGCACCGTCTGCCCCACCGTCAGCACATCCTCCGGACTCGCCACGCGGCTCCAGGAAAGATCGCTCACGTGCAGCAGCCCATCCACGCCGCCCAGATCGATGAACGCTCCATACGGCATCAGATTCCGCACCGTGCCTTCGACCACATCGCCTTCGTTCAGTCCCGCCGCGCGGCTCTGCGCCTGCGCCAGCGACTGCTCTTCCAGCACGCTGCGCCGATCGACCACCACGTCCTCGTCGGCCGCGTCCAGCTTGATGATCCGGCACGTGATCTCCTGCCCGACAAGATCGTTCAGTTCCCTCTCGTCCCGCGCGCCGCTCCGCGATTGCGGCATGAAGGCCCGCACCCCCACGTCCACGCTCAGCCCGCCCTTCACCACCGCGGTCACCGTGCCCACAATCGGCGTCTTCTGCGCGAAGGCCTCTTCCAGCGACGTCCAGTCGCGCGGCTGGCTCACGCGAAACAGCGACAGGTCGTAATACCCCTCGCTCCGCCCCTTCACCGAGACGCCCAGCTTGTCCCCCACCTGCACCTTCTCCGCGTTGTTCGGGAACGCGCTGCGCGGCAGCACGCCTTCCACTTTGTAGCCGATGTCCACAAACACGCTGTCCGCTGAAAGAGACAACACCGTTCCCTCCAGCTGCTTTTGCCCAGGCTCTTTCTTATGCGCGTGCTCGAACTCGGCGAGCAGCTCGCCAAACGATTCGGTGCTCTCCGGGGTGGCCTCAGTGCCGTTTGCTGCGGGGGTCTCTGCTGCGGGTGTGCTCTCGGGTTCCATAGGTCTGTCTTATTTTGTCACGCCTGTTCCGAGCCGGGAGCGCTGCCCCGTACAATGAGCCAGCTTCCGGTCACACCACCGGCTTCGCATTTCAGAATTCCCAGTTCACAGGAGCATGCATGGGTTCCATCCTCGCCGGCATCGGATGGCACATGGTCGGCGCCGCGTCTGCCGCCTCGTTCTATGCCCCCATTGAGAAAGTAAAGAAGTGGTCCTGGGAAACCACCTGGGCCGTTGCCGGAATCTTCTCCTGGATCCTGCTCCCCATCGCCGTCAGCCTCGTCCTTCTGCCCGACTTCCACGGCTTCTACGCCGCCATCCCCGCCGCCGTCCTCACCCGCACCTTCCTCTTTGGAGCCATGTGGGGCATCGGCAATGTGAACTACGGCCTCACCATGCGCTATCTCGGCATGTCCCTCGGCATCGGCGTCGCCATCGGTGTCACTCTGGTCGTCGGCACCCTCGTCCCGCCTCTGCTCCACGGACAGTTCCTCGTCCTCTTCACCAGCAAAGGCGGCCTCTGCACGCTCGCGGGAATTCTCACCGCTCTCCTCGGCATTGCCATCGTCGCGTACGCCGGACACCGCAAAGAGAAAGCCCTCGGCGTTGGTGTCGCTGAATTCAACCTGACGAAGGGCCTCCTCCTCGCCGTCCTCTGCGGCATCTTCTCCTCCGGCATGTCCTTTGCCATGGACGCGGCTCGCCCCATGGCCGCCGCCGCCATCTCTGCTGGAGTCAAACCCCTCTACGCCGCCCTCCCCAGCTACGTCATCATCATGGGCGGCGGAGCGCTCATCAATTTCGCCTACTGCTTCAGCCGCCTCGGATTCAGGCGCGACCTCTCCCTCCGCCGCGATCTCTCCCAGCCCGGCCGCATTCTCCTCATCAACGGCAGCATGGCCGCTTCCGGCGGCATCCTCTGGTACTTTCAGTTTTTCTTTTATGCCTGGGGAGCCGCGAACATTCCCAGCCGCCTCTTCTTCATCAACTGGATGCTCCACATGAGCGGCTATGTGCTCTTCGGCGGCCTGGTCGGCCTCGCGCTCGGCGAATGGAAAGGCGCCGGTGCGCGTCCCCTGCGCTGGCTCTGGGCGGGTATGCTCATCATCATCGCGGCCGCCAACCTCGTCGGCCTCGGCCTCGCCCCCTGAGCTCGCCTACGCGTCGTACACCACGCCCGACTGCGACATCATCTGTAACTCCTCCGCCACCGGAGCGCTTACCCGCAGAATTCGCAGCTCATCCGCCGTCATATACCGCGGCCCCACGCCCAGCCACACCTTCGCCAGCAGGTCCGCCACCGTGCTCTGCATCCCCTCATCCGCCAGATCGGAGAAGCCCCACCGCCAGTAGTCCATCAGTGACCCTGTGTGCCAGTGCCCGTATTCGTCGTACCCCATCCCGTCAAACACAGCATCCATGGGCGTCTGCATTGCCTGCTCCTTTTCCCATCTCCACCGGGGACAATGACCGCATCGTCGCAAATCGGCTTGATCTCCGATGTGATATCGATCACCCACAGAGCCCCGGCGAGACTCCTCTTGTCCCAAACCCTCGCCTGCTGAAATAGATGCGCTCCCGCGAATTCTGTTTCGCCTTATCTCCGATGTAATGTATTTCCATGGGAAATTCCGATACCCGTGGCGCGTTTCGGCGCTTGGCCACAGCCCTCGCGCTCCTCTGCTGCGTCTCCATCCCCTGCCTCCCTGCTGTGGCTCAGTCGGGCCACGACCAGCCTGCCGCCGCTAAACCCGGTACCGGGAAGAACGCGGAAACCCAGGATAAAGTTCCCGACGCCAACAAGCTCCCGCCCCTGCCCCCCGACGCGCATGTGCAGCAAAGCATCCTGCTCGACGGCAAAAAGCTCACCTACACCGTCACCGTAGGTACGCTCATCGCGCGCGATTCGGATGGCAAGGCCGCCGGCGATGTCGTCTACACCGCCTATACCGTCGATGCCCCCAACCGCCCCGTCACCTTCGCTTTCAACGGCGGACCCGGCGCCTCCTCCGTCTTCCTCAACTTTGGCGCCATCGGCCCGAAACACCTCGACAACGTCGGCAATGAAGGCGACAGTGCCTCCGATCCCCCCGTCCTCAGCGACAATCAGGGCACCTGGCTCGACTTCACCGACCTCGTCTTCATCGATCCCATCGGCACCGGCTTCAGCCGCTCCCTCGTCTCCTCCGACGAAACAAAAAAGCTCTTCTACACCACCGTCCCCGACATCGAGTACCTCTCCCGCGCCGTCTACGACTGGCTCGTGAAAAACGGCCGCCTCGACTCCCGCAAGTACCTCGTCGGCGAAAGCTACGGAGGATTCCGCGGCCCCCGCATCACCTACTACCTCCAGTCCCAGCTTGGCGTCGCCATGAACGGCGTCGTCCTCGTCTCGCCCTACCTGAATCCCACCATCGAGCAGAATAGCGACCTCTCGCCGCTCCCGTGGATGCTCACTCTGCCCCCCATCACCGCCGCTCACCTCGAGCGCGAGGGCAAGCTCACCCCCGAAGCCATGCAGTCGGTCATCAACTACACCCTCACCGACTACGCCACCGCCCTCATCAAAGGCAACTCCGACCCCGCCCTCCAGAACGCCATGATCCAGAAGGTCACCGCGATGACCGGCCTCGATCCCACCTTCGTCAAAGAGTCCGGCGGCCGCCTCGAAACCGGCGCCTACCTCCGCGAAGTCCATCGCGAACAGGGCAAAATCGGCTCCGTCTACGACTCCAACGTGACCACGTTCGATCCCTTCCCCTGGGCGCCCGAACAGCGTGCCAACGATCCCCTCCTCGCCAGCATGATCGCCCCCACCACCACCGCCATGGTCAACTTCGTCACCCAGGTCATCGGCTGGAAGGTCGATGCACGTTACAACGCGCTCTCCTACAAGGTGAACGAGGAGTGGGACCGCGACCGGGCCATGCGCGAAGGCTCCGTCACCCAGCTTCGTGAAGCCGTCGCCGCCGATCCCAAACTCCGCGTCATCATCGCCCACGGATGGAACGACCTCTCCTGCCCCTTCATGGGATCCATCCTCACCGTCAACCAAATGCCCATCATGAACGACGACGGCCGCGTCTCCGTCCACGAATTCCCCGGCGGCCACATGTTCTATACCCGCGCAAGCAGCCGCATCGCCCTCCGCAAAGACGTGATGGCCATGTTCGCCAAACACTAAGAAAGGGCCATCCTGAGCGAAGCGCCGCGAACGATCGATCCGGCGGTGGAAGGATCGCCGCCGATGGCGGCCCCCAGAGCGAACCGCGCCGCACGCGCCACCGCAGCTCCCAACTCCCCGGCTCCCAGCTCCCCGCTCCTGGCTCCCAGCTCCCGGCTCCCGGCTCCCTATTCCCTACTCCCTATTCCCTGTTTAAGATAAAGCTCCAATGTTTCCCCGGCCCCCTGCACGCAGGCTCCTCCCACCCCCCGGCTCCGAGCTCCAGGCTGCCCCATGCTGACCTACGCCATCGGCTTTGTGCAGGACGTCCAGCTGGTCTGCTTCGCCGTCATCCTCACCTGCATGGCTCTGCAGGACCGCGCCAATTCCAGTCTCCGCTGGCTCGCCTTCGGCTACATCTCCGGCTCCATCGGCGCCGTCCTCGCCTTCGGCTACCACGTCCTGCCCCCCTGGCTCTCCGACGGCGTCTTCATGGAAGCCGCTCCGGTCGGCTACGCCTGCTTCTACATGGCCGTCGCCTCCTTCGTCCGCCGCGGCATCCGCGGACGCTGGCTCTGGCTCCTCGTCCTCCTCGCCACTCTGCCCGTCTATCTCCGCTGGAGCGTCACCCGTCACTTCGACGCCGGTTCCACCCTGCAGGACGCGACCCTCGCCCTGATCACCGCCTGCACCACCATCCTCCTGCTCATCACCAATGACCGCGAGACGCGCCTGCCCCGCCGCGCCATCGCCGCCTTTCTCGGCATCTACTCCGCGGTCGAGGCCCTGCGCGTCATCCTCTTCCTCGCCACCGGCCAAATGCCCGCCCGCGTCTCGCCCTCCGTCGAGGTCGCCAGCGGCCTGGTTTACGTCGTCTCCTGCTCCGTCCTGCCCCTCGGCTTCATCTGGATGATGAACGCCCGCCTCATGATCCATCTCAATCGCCAGTCCATGGTCGATCCCCTCACCGAGCTGCTTAACCGCCGCGGCCTGCAATCCGCCGCTCACGTCGAGCTCGCCCGCTATCATCGCTCCCGCGCCGACTTCGCCGTGGTCGTCCTCGACCTCGACTTCTTCAAGCTCCTCAACGACCGCTTCGGCCATCCCGGCGGCGACGCCGTCCTCTGCCAGGTCTCGACCTTTCTCCGCAACCGGGTCCGCGAAACCGACATCGTCGCCCGCCTCGGTGGCGAGGAGTTCGTCCTCATCCTCCCCGGGCTCGCTGACAACGACGCCTTCGCCGCCGTGGACCGCCTCCGCGTCGCCCTCGCCGAGAAATCCCTCTCCTTCGGACCCAGCGAAGTCCGGATCACCGCCAGCTTCGGCGTCGCCGTCTCCCGCGGCCGCCAGAACCTCACCTGGGATGTCCTCCAGAGCGAGGCCGACCGAGCCCTCTACGCCGCCAAAGCCGCCGGCCGCAACGTCGCCCGCCTCTATGACGAGTCCCACGCCGGCCTGCCCCTAAGCCGTGACTAACCCGTGACTGACCCGTGATGTACGCTGCTCAAGGAACCCTGCCCGTGACGAATTCCCCCGCGCCGCCTGCTGTCGCATGCCCCTGCTGCCTCTCCTCCAGCGCCACCCTGTGGCTCCGCACCCGTCCGCTCTCCGCCTCCGAGCCCAGCTACAGCCTTCTCCGCTGCGAGTCGTGCACGCACGTCTGGCTCTACCCCCCGCTCACGGCCGAACAGCTCGCGCCCTTCTACGACGCCGTCTACCACCAGGCCGTCACCCACGCCGGCGAAGGCGACGCGGAGCGCTGGGGGCGTTTGCGCCGCATCGTCGAGCAGTACAAGAACGGCGGCGCCATCCTCGACATCGGCTGCAGCTCCGGCGGATTCCTCTCCCACCTCCAGGGCGCCGCCTGGCAGCTAGCCGGGATCGAAGCCAGTCCCGACGCAGCGGAGAGAGCCCGCCAGAATACCGGCGGCCGCATCGTCACCGGCGATATCGCCACCGCGCAACTGCCTCCCGGCGCTTTCGATGTCATCACCTGCTACGACGTCCTCGAACACCTGCACCAGCCCCGCGTTGTCTTCGAGAACGTCGCCCGCTGGCTCAGGCCCGGCGGCATCTTCTATATCTTCGTTCCCAACATCCTGTCCTGGGAGGCGCGTCTCTTCCAGTCCTTCTGGTATCCACTGGACCTGCCCCGCCACCTGCACTTCTTTTCCCCGACCTCGCTGAACGCCCTGGCCGGCGTCGCCGGACTGCGGACGGTGCAGATCGCCACCCCGCCCGGCAATTACCTCGAAAACAATGTCTCCCGAATCCTGACCTGGCTCGCCCGCAAAGCCTCCGGCAAGCAGGTCTGGATCGACATCGGCGGCCCGGCCAACCTCGTTGCGAGGGTCATGCGCAAAGCCATCCGCCTCACGATCGAAGATGGATTCGGCGTGGCGGCCTCAGCCTGCCACGCAGCTCCCAGCCTCCAGGCCGTCTTCCAGAAACCGCAGTGACCGCACCGTCCCCAACCCAACAACGCTATTGCGGATTCGCAGCCCACACCAGATTCTTCCACTGCCCGTTCTGCGCCGCGTCCCCATAGTCGAACCACAGCAGCAGCACAGGCGCGGTCGGTGCCCCCGCTGCGCCTTCCATCATCGTCTGCAACTCGCTCACCGTTGGATACACGCACAGAGCCGCAGACGCGCAAGCCCCTGGAGCAAAATCGTTCCAGTCGAACGCCTGCAGATTCACAAACGTCTCCTTCGCATACCGGTCCGCAATCGCATCCAGCCAGCCCACCGCCGTTGCTTCCGTGCTCGCCGCCTCCCCGGTGCCCTGCGGATAGTAGTCCGCGCCCATCACGTTCAGATCGCCCGCAATCGGATCGAGATAGCCCGCAAGCTCCTTCTCCGTCGCGGAGTTCACGCTGTCCCACGTCTCCGCCCCATAAATCCGGTGGTGCGGATCGGCCGCGCGAAGGGTGCTGGCCAGCGCCTTCAGCCCACTCTCCGCGGCCGCTGCGGATACCGTCGTCCCCTTATAGTTCGCCAGCTCGCCCTGCGAAACGATGTTCATCGTCTCATCGTCGATGTAGTACCCCGCCGTCGCCGGGAACGACTGGAAGAACGTGATCAGCGCGCTGGTAAAGGCAGCGTTGCTGCACCCGGGACAGAAGCTGGAAGGCAGCTCCGTATCGTTCGCCATCAGCGAATAATCCTTCACCGGCGTCCCCTGGTACAGCGCGAAATCCGACGGAATGTACCAGATGATCTTCAGCCCCAGACGGTCGGCCTCCCTGGCCCACCCGGCCATCTGCGCCTCGCTGCCCCACAGGTTCGAGTCGTTCGCCACAGTGCGGAAGTGCGCGGCGGCCAGCGTCTGCAGCTCGGCCTCCGACGTCGGCTGCGCGTTGCCCTCGCAGCTGGTGTTGTCGGGATTGCAGTCCACCCATACCCCCTGGGCCACGTTGGTGATCACCGCCTCACTCGTCCGCGTCCACGACGACCCCGAAGCCGTCACCCGCAGCAGCCGCGTCGCGTGCAGCTCCTCGCGGAGGCGATCCGGCGCACCCGCGGCCAGTTCGACAGTGTAACGGCCCGCCGCATCGCTCGCGACCGGACGGGTCTCTCTCCACAGCACCGCGCCGTCCTCGCGCTGCGCGTTGCGGATCGTAAACGTGAGCCAGTGATCGCCGGACAAAGGCGCGCCGTTTGAATCCAGCAGAATCATGTGGATATGGAGAGCCGCCCCGGCATCCTGCCCGGCAAAGGATTGCGCTGCAAGGGTAGCCACCATCAGGCAGGGCAAAAGGAGGAAGAAAGCAAATCTCCGATGCATAGGATTTCCTCGAACGAAAAAATGGCCTTCCAAAGTCGCATCCATAATAGGCCTCACAGCGGATGTGAACACCTTGCGCCTGTAAGAGCGAGCCACCCGAACCGGGCACGGCTTCAACAGCTTTCGGAAAAATGACTCGCTTCGAAAGGGCGCGGCCACAGCCTTCGGAAAAATTCAGCAGTCGGCTGGTTTTGTGTCAGGACACGACCTCGGTCGTGCCGTCAACGTCCAAAATCAATCCGGGCTTCAGCCCCTGAGGCTCTTCTCTTCAGCCAGAGCGCGTTTCCGCACGAAAAATGACTCGCTTTGAAAGGGCACGGCTTCAGCCGTGCCATAGGAGGAGCAGAATGAACCCGGCCTTAGCCGCTGAGGGATGAACTCCGCGCGCGGAGGGAGTCGGTCGTGCAGCGGCCGAAAAAGGGTTGAAGCGCTACAGCTCTTCCCCGACCGCCGGGCCAATCCGCAAGACGCCGCGTTGACGAGCGCGTTGGCGATTATGCATCCATTGACTCGCCAGCTTTCTCTCTCCTTGACATTCTACCTATTCCGGTTTCAATATGTAGAACGTCAAGGAGAGACGCGCGCATGGCTCCCACCGAAAAAACCGAGCTGCTCCAGGGCACCCTCGACATGCTCATCCTCCGCATCGTCGCCCTCGCCCCTGTGCACGGCTACGGCATTTCGCTGCGCATCCGCCAGATCTCGAAGCAGGTCCTCAACGTCCAGCAGGGCTCGCTCTATCCCGCCCTCCATCGCCTCGAACAGCGCGGATGGCTCGCCGCCGAGTGGGGCGACTCCGAGAACGGCCGCCAGGCGAAGTTTTACCGCCTCTCCGCCAAAGGCCGCCGCCAGCTCGCTGCCGAAGAAGCCTCCTGGAATCGCCTCTCCCAGGCCGTCGACCTCATCCTCCGCGCCGAGGAGGCCTGATGCATCCCTTCCGCCGCGCTCCCCGCGATCCCGACTTCGACCGCGAGATTGCCTTCCACATCGATCAGCTCACCCAGGCCGGCATCGCCGCCGGCTTATCACCCGAAGAAGCCCGCCGCCGCGCCATCCTCGACTTCGGCGGACGCGAGCAGATCCGCCAGCAGATTCGCGAAGTCCATCTCATCCCCCTCCTCGCCACCCTCCGCTTCAACGTCCGCGCCGCGCTGCGCTTTCTCCGCCGCTCGCCTTCGTTCTCCATCGCCGTCATCCTCACGCTCGCCCTCGGCGTCGGCGCCAATAGCGCCGTCTTCTCCGCCATTGACGCGGTCGTCCTCCGCCCGCTCCCCTATCCCCAGGCCGACCAACTCGTCCAGATCAGCCAGCGCGACACCCGCAACCGCGACGCCAACCACTTCGTCGCCCCCATCCGCCTCGAAGAATGGAACCGCCTCAACTCCACCTTCCAGGCCATCAGCGGTTATTACACCGACGACCTCTCCGAGACTTCCGGCCCGCTCCCCGAACGCGTCACCATGGCTTTCGTCGCTCCGCGCTTCCTCCAGGTCTTGGGCATCTCTCCCAGCCTCGGCCGCGACTTCACCGCGGAAGAAGAGCGCTTCGGCGGTCCCGACGCCGCCCTCATCAGCCACGCCTACTGGATGCGCCGCTTCCACGGCGATCCCGCCGCCCTCGGCCAGAAGCTCCACGTCGGCTCCTTCGCCTTCTCCATCGTCGGTATCATGCCGGCGTCCTTCGCCTTCCCCAGCCGCGATATCGCGATCTGGGCGCCCAGCCCGCCCGACGCGCCCTACGCGCAGCGCCGCGACGCCACCTGGTTCACCGTCATCGGCCGGCTGAAGCCCAACGTCACCCTCGCCCGGGCGCAGACCGACCTCGCTACCGTGCAGGCGCGCCTCGGCCAGCAATATCCCAAGCCCGACGCCGGCCTCACAGTCCGCACCGTCACGCTCAAGTCCGTCGTCGTGGGCGACGCCGGCGCTTCGTTCTGGCTCCTCTACGCCTCCGTCTCGCTCCTGCTGCTCATCGCCTGCTCCAACATCGCCGCGCTCCTGCTCGCCCGCACCGCCGATCGCGAACACGAAATCTCCATCCGCTTCTCCCTCGGCGCTTCCCGCCGCGCCATCGTCGGCCAGCTCCTCACCGAAGTCTTTCTCCTCGCCCTCCTCGGCTCGCTCCTCGGCCTCGCCATCGCCGCCGTCGCCGCTCGCGCCTTCCATCTCCTCGCGGACACCTTCCCCCGCGCCATGGAAATCCGCCTCAACTGGACCGTCGTCCTCTACTCGCTCCTCTGCGCAGTCGCCACCTCCGTGCTGTGCGGACTCTTTCCCGCCCTCCGCGGAACCCGCCGCACCCTCGCTCACTCGCTCGCCCAGGGCAGCCGCACCCAGGCCTCCGCCCGCCATCCTCTCCAGTGGTTTCTCGTCGCCGTACAAGTAACGCTCGCGGTTACACTCCTCACTGGAGCAGGCCTGCTCATCCGCAGCCTCCAGCAACTCGACCGCGTCTCACCCGGCTTCGACCCCACCCACCTGCTCACCTTCCAGGTCAGCGGCTCCTGGGGAGAAACCGCCGACACGCCCAGCCTCACCCGCCGCATCGACCGAACCCTCGACGCCCTCCGCGCCATCCCCGGCGTCGAAGACGCCGCCACCGCCGGCGCGCTCCCCGGCGCTTCGTACGAATACCCCATCCAGCTCCGGCTCGACGGCAGCCTCGATCCCAATCGCAAAATCATCGCCGACCAGCGCTTCGTCTCCTCCGGCTACTTCGCCACCATGCGCATTCCCCTGCTCCAGGGACAATCCTGCCGGGAAGGCTCCCCCGCCACCGACCTTCTCGTCAACCGCAGCTTTGTCCAGCGCTACCTCGGCGACGGCCCCGCTCTCGATCATCAACTCGTCCCCGCCGAAGCCACCGCCCTCGGCGTCAACGGCCAGATCAAAGGCGTCGTCGGCGACGCCCGCGAAGACGGCCTCAATCTCGCCCCCGGGCCCACCGTCTACGCCTGCTTCAGCGCGCCCAGTCCCTTCCCCAATTACCTCGTCCGCACCCACGGCGATCCCATGGCGCTGGCGGAGACCATCCGCCGCCGCATCCACCAGATCGAGCCCACCCGCTCCGTCTACGCCGTCATGCTCCTCGAGCAGCACCTCGACGAGGCCTTTGCCGGCGACCGCCTCCGCACCATGCTCCTCGTCCTCTTCGCCGCCACCGCCGTCGTGCTCGCCTGCATCGGACTCTACGGCACCCTCAACTACCTCGGTCGCATGCGCCGCCGCGAAGTCGGCGTCCGCCTCGCCCTCGGCGCTTCCCGCGCCCGCATCCTCCGCCAGTTCCTGTTCCAGGGAATGCGCGTCACACTCCTCGGATGCGCCGCCGGACTAGCCCTCAGCGTCGCCGCCGGCCGCCTCCTCGCCGGCATGCTCTTCGGGGTCTCCGCCGTCGACCCCCTCACCTACGCCGCCGTGCTGCTCCTCATCCTCGCCGTCGCCACGGCCGCCTCGCTCTTGCCCGCATGGCGCGCCGCCCGCGTCGAACCGGTCCTGGTTCTGCGCCAGGAGTGAGGCATCTGTCCTTGTCAACGGACGCTAACAGGCCGAGTCACTCATTGACGCGTTTCGACGTCCGGGTCACCCACCCCTTACCTTCGTACCCCCAACCCTCCACTTTTCCCTTGCCCTAACTCCCCCGCCTTGTCATCCTAATCACAGTTAGAAATGTCCCGACAGAAGCCTCGCCAAAAGCGAGGCTTTTTCACTTCTGGAGGCTCCGTGAACACCTGCCATTACCTGCTCGACAACGGCCTGCCCTGCCGCGCCCCCGCTCTCCACAACGGCCAAACCTGCCGCCACCACACTCCCGAAGCCCTGGCCCGCCGCCAACTCCGCCTCACCTCAGTCTCGTCCACCGGCAGCCAGGACGACATCGAGGAAGGCGGCGAACCCATCCCCCCGGCCCACCTCCGCGCCTACTGGCGCATCCACCACAGCGTCATTGCCGAATCCACCGACGACGATCAGTGCCAGCAAATTTTCGACATGATCCTCATGGCCCTCGGCGACCACGCCATCTCCCCACGCTCCGCCGGAAAGCTCCTTCAGGCCGTCATGGACCGCCGCAAAATCATGGCCCAGGAAGCGCAGGAGGCCGCCTTCCGCCTTCTCGAAGAACGGGTCAGCATCCATCGCCGCCAGACCGCCGCAGGCGAACACCCCGACGCTCAGCCCCTTTTGGAGGCTCTGACAAATACCGTCTTTTCTTCACCGCAACAAGTTCGACCGGACAGCCAGTCCTTTGGAGGCTCCAAAATCTACTCTCCAAGCGGGTAATTCCCGCTTGGAGCCTCCAAACCGAATCGCTACTTAATAGAAAGGACGGTACTTGAACAAAAACCTAACACCCCCCCCCGGGAGGAGGGGTCCGAGAAAAGGACGCCGAAGCGGCAGTCCTACTCCACGTGGTAATTCGGAGCTTCGCGGGTGATCACTACGTCGTGGACGTGGGACTCGCGCAATCCAGCCGAGGAGATGCGGACGAATTTGGCCTTCGTCTGCAGATCTTGGATCGTTCCTGCGCCGCAAAGACCCATGCCGGAGCGGAGTCCGCCGACGAGCTGGTAGACCATGGCCTCGAGCGCTCCGCGATACGGCACCCGGCCTTCGATGCCTTCGGGCACGAACTTGTCCAGGCGATTGGAGCTGCCGTTGCGCTCGCGGTTGACGACGCTTTCGCTGCTTTCATCGATATTGGCATCCTGGCCGCCCTGGAAGTAGCGCTCGGCACCGCCGCCCTGGGACATGGCGGAGAGCGATCCCATGCCGCGATAAGCCTTGAACGATCGGCCCTGGTAGAGGATGGTTTCGCCGGGGCTCTCATCCACTCCGGCAAAGAGCGAGCCGATCATGATGACGCTGGCTCCGGCAGCGATGGCCTTGGTGATGTCGCCGGAATACTTGATGCCGCCGTCGGCAATGATGGGAATGCCGTGGAGCTGGGCGGCTTTGTACGCTTCGCTGATGGCGGTGATCTGCGGCATGCCGGCGCCGGTGACCATGCGGGTGGTGCAGATGGAGCCGGGTCCGATGCCGACTTTGACGGCGTCGGCGCCGGCGTCGATGAGCGCCTGCGCGCCGTCGCGGGTGGCGATGTTGCCGGCGAGGAGATCGACGTCAGGGAAATGCTTCTTGACCTCGCGGACCGCTTCGAGGACGCGGGAGGAGTGGCCGTGGCTGGAATCGATAGCGAGAACGTCGACGCGGTTGCGCACCATTTCAGCAGCGCGTTCCAAATAGTCACCCGTCGCGCCAATGGCGGCGCCGCAGCGGAGACGGCCCTGCTCGTCCTTGGAGGCTTTGGGGTACTTGAGCTTTTTCTGAATGTCCTTAACGGTGATGAGGCCTTTGAGGATGTACTGGTCGTCGACGACGAGGAGCTTTTCGACGCGGTGGTGGTGGAGAATCTCCTCGGCCTGCTCGAGGGTGGTGCCGACGGGCACGGTGATGAGGTTCTCTTTGGTCATCACCTCGGCGATGGGAATGTCGGT
>DATASQ010000002.1:0-91546 GCA_036269135.1 Acidobacteriaceae bacterium | reverse complement strand
CCCGCCCTCGCCGTCGTCATGCCCACCCTCAGCGGGACTCCCTGCGTCCTCCTCGACGTAGGCGCCAACGTCGACTGCAAGCCGCAGAACATCGAGCAGTTCGCCATCATGGGCGAACTCTACGCGCGCTCCGTCCTCCGCGTCCCGCGCCCCCGCGTCGGCATTCTGTCTGTCGGATAAGAAGATGGCAAGGGCAACGACCTCACCCGCGAAGCCACGCCTCTGGTCAAAAAGCTTCCCATCAATTTCATCGGCAATGTCGAAGGCCGCGATATTTATAACGGCAACTGTGACGTAATCGTCTGCGACGGATTCGTCGGCAACGTAGCCCTCAAAACCTCCGAAGGCATGAGCCGCCTGGTCCGCGAGATGCTCAAAGCCTCTCTCACCCAGACCGTCACCGCCCAGGTAGGAGCGCTTCTCTCCCGCAAGGCCTTCAACGCCTTCCGCCGCCGTCTCGACCCATCCGAATACGGGGGAGCGCCGTTGTTAGGCGTCCGCGGCGTCTGCATCATCGGCCATGGATCGTCGAACGAACGCGCCATCATGAACGGCATAAGAGTAGCCGCAGAATTCGCGCAAGCCGGCATCAACGAGCGCATCGAAAGAGAATTCGCCTCCCGCCCCGCCACCCCCCCCGACCCCGACCTCCAGCTGCCTGTGCAGTAACGAAGGTTGTCCTCCCGAAATATTAGTTCGGTCATCCCAAAATACTAAGTTTGGTCACCCCGGAATACTAAGTTCGGTCACCCCGGAATACTAAGTTCGGTCACCCCGAAATATTAAGTTCGGTCACCCCGAAATATTAAGTTCGGTCATCCCGAGCGAAGCCGAGGGACCCCCCGACCCTCGGGAGGGGATGAGCCGCAACGCGGCTCCCGCTTTTGTTCTCACACGAAAGTACCGCCGCCATGACCACCGGTATGGTGTCATCACCGCGCAACGCCGCTATCGTCAAAGCCCGTGAGCGAACCGCGCCGCTACTACACCTACATCATGGCCAGCCGCTCGCGCGTCCTCTATACCGGCATCACCAACGACATCGTCCTCCGCGTCCGCCAGCACAAATCCCGCCAGGCCGACGGCTTCACGAACGAGCACCGCTGCACCCGCCTCGTCTGGTATCAGGTCTTCAACTCGCCCTCCGCCGCCATCGCCCGAGAAAAGCAAGTCAAGAGCTGGCGACGCGCCAAACGAATCGCCCTCATCGAACAAATCAATTTAGGCTGGCACGACCTCAGCGAAGAATGGGGCAAACCGATCGTCCCCCTTAACGATCTGCCATCGTCCCGCTAAACCGGATGTCATCCCCGAAGTAATTTGGAGCGGTCATCGAACTCAAATAAAACCGTCATCCCGAGCGAAGCCGAGGGACCCCCCGACCCTCGGGAGGGGATGAGCCGCGCAGCGGCTCCCTTTGCTCTCAGTTCAAATCATCTCGGCCCCAGGATGCCGCGACTTTGCCCCTCCGCCCCCAACTGTGGAAAACCTGTCAACCCTTACAAAAGTCACCGCCCCTCATTTCACATGCTTTACAGCCCAAAGTCGCTGGCAGTAAACCCGCCAAAATCGGTCATACTGAAGTTATAGAGTGAAAAAAGAAAAAGCCCGCCACGCGCGGGCTTTTTCACGTTCGGAGCAGGAATGCAGAACCATCAAAACTCGGCTCCCGGCTCCCAGCTCCCAGCCCCCGCCTCCCGGCTCCCAGCTCCCAGCCCCCGCCTCCCAGCTCCCAGCTCCCAGCTCCCAGCTCCGAATGCTGCACTCCCGTCCTCGAAGGATCTTGCTTGCCCTGCAATCATCTGCGTCCTACCGGGTCGCGAATGCAGCACTCGTGCCGCCACTGCTGCATTCGAGCTTCGAATGGAACTGCTCTTGAGTCAGCAGGATGCCGCATGCCCCGCGCCGAAGGTGCAGCTAAGCCCAGCAGAATCAAGCACCGGATCCTGGCCACCCCTGGGGGGGTACCCCTTATCGCGCCGCCGCTGGAAACAGCGCCTGGGCCTGCCCTGTCCCCAGATCCACGGGACTCGCCAGCAGCCGATTGAACATAGTGGCGCTGCTCGACTCCACATGCCAGGCCAGGATTTTCCCCTGTCCGTCCTGACCCTCGACCTCCGCGGCCACGGTCGCTGTCACCTGAGCCTCGCCGTTCTGCAGCGCCGCCGCCGCAACCGGCGTTCCCTGCGCCGCGGCGAAAAACGCATGGTGCCCCTGGAGCAGGAACCCTGCCGGCTCCTCGATCGGCATCATGCCCAGCACCTCGTTGCCCTGGGACGACAGGCCGTTCAGCACCTGGTCCATCAGCTTGCGGTTCTTCGCTGCCTTTGGCGGCACGCAGCTCAGGTCAATCTGGAAGAGCACGAGCGTTGCCCTCACCCGACCCTCTTCACCAACCGCCAGCAGCGTTCGGGTGCAGCCGGCGCCCGACTTCATCTTCTTAGCGCCATTCGCGCCGTCCTCGCCATAGAGCATCCGCTGCCCCAAAGCGGTCGCCGCCTTCGGATCCATCGGCGCCAGCTCCGCCGGATACGAGAAAGTCAGGTGCAGCGCCGAGTCGGTAAAGGTCCGCATCGCCGGAGCCGCCGGCTTGCCTGGCGTTTGTCCCGCTGCCGCGGCAGCGAGAAGGAGAGCCGAGATCAGGCCGACGCGCATGGCGGTCAGCTCCACTCCATCGCGTACTGCCCTGCTCCGGTCAGCGCCGCCGCCTTTGGCTCGCTGGCCAGATCCAGAACCAGCCGCTCCAGCACCAGACGCTTGTCCGGCGGCTGCGAGCGCAGCTCCAGATCGGCACGGGCAATCAGCCGCAGCGCCCGCGTCAGCTCTCGCCGCGACTTGTAGCGGCGCGCCTGGCGAATCACATCCTCGGCGGCAAATGGCGGCATGCGAAAGCCCTGCCACAGCGCCTGCCAGATGGCGCGCGAGTCGCGGACGTTCTTCTCGAGGATCACCAGCATCTGCCGAAACGTTCTGGCGAGCATGTACAGGTGGCCGATCGCCGAATCTTCGCCGCCGTCGCTGGCGTTCAGCAGCCCATGCAGCAGGCTGATGGCGCGAGCGCGATCCTTCGCCGAAATGGCGTCGGTGAGTTCGTAGAGCGACCGCTGCTTGGCCGCCAAAACCATCGTCTCCACATCGCCCAGCGTGACGTGCCGCTTGGCGCCGACATAGAGCACCAGCTTCTCCAGCTCCGAGGCGATCAGCATCATGTCGGCGCCGAGCGCGTCGGCCAGCTCGCGCGCCGCATCCGGCTCGATGACCACCTCGCGCCGTTTCGCCTCGGCGGCGATCCACTTCAGCGCGTCGGCCTCGTCCACGCGGGCCAGCTCGACGAGGCCGCACCAGTCGCCCAGGGTTTCGCGGATGCGCTCGTACCGGTTCTTGTCGTCCAAATCCATGCGCCGCGGATCGGACGGAATGCGCAGATGGTCGGCGACGAAGATCAGCAGGGCCTGAGGGTTGGGCGAGCGAAAATAGCCGTCGATGGCGGCAAACTCGTCCTTCTTCGCGCCGCGGGTGTAGAGAGTTTTCAGGTTGCGGATGAACAGCACCTGGAACGGCGCCATGAGCGACGGCGTCTGCGCGCGGTCCAGCACCTCGAAGAGGCTGGTTTCGGCCAGGTCGAGGTCGGAGAGGCAGAAATCGCGCAGGTCCGGTGGTACCAGGGCGGCGAGCACGGCTTTGCGGCAGCGCTCGTAGAGAAAAACATCATCGCCGACCAGAACGTATCCGGGGCGGAGCTGGTTCTCTTTGATTTCAGCCAGAAAGCGATCGGTGGATGCGAAGCCGGCGCCCATCGGTTTTCAGTCTACGTGGAGGGCGGCCTGGGCGGAAGCCTTTCCCGCACGGCGGGGTGACTTCAGAGCGACGCCGGCCGAACCGGGTTCCGCAGCCGGAGTGATATGGGTCACATTCCGCGCCCCGCCCGCTTTGGATAATGGGTTCAGCGAGGCCGTGAACCGGGCCATTTCTATATACTTTTCTTTCCGGTTCCACGGCCTCCCCCAGAGTCCTCATGTTTCTCCTTTGGCTTCGAGTTGCCGCTTCGCTGTACGGGGTCGCCAGTCTTCTGGCGATACCCGCCGTGCTCGGCAACCGTCCACGCGGCCACCGTTATTGCCTGCCGGTGGCGCTGGGAGCCTGGTTCTTCCACCTGGTGGCGACGGTGGAAATGCTGGCCAGTGCGCACCATCTGATCCCGGTGCTGACCACGGAGATCATTTCCACGCTGGCGCTGGCCATCGTTGCAGTCTTCCTGCTGATTTTCTTCATCTATCGCACGATCTCATTTGGATTGTTTGCCTTGCCGCTGGCGTTCCTGCTGACCGTAATCCCCGCCCTCGGCCCGGACCGCTACACCTTCGCCTCGCCCATGGTGCGGAACGGCTGGATCGCGTTCCACGTCGTCATGCTGCTGGTCGCCTATGCGGCGCTGCTGTTCAGCATGCTGGCGAGCTTCCTTTACCTGGTGCAGGAAGGCCGTCTGAAAGGCAAACAATGGTCGAAGGCGGGCGCGGCCGAGCGGCCGAAGACCCGTCCGCGGGGATTCCTCACCTGGCTGCCGCCGCTGGCGACCATGGACCAGATCTCCAATACCACCCTGATTCTCGGCTTCTGCTGCATGACCGCCGGCCTTTTTGCCGGATCATTGATCGCTCAGGAGCAGGTCGGCATCCGATATTTTGGCGATCCCAAGGTGCTCTTGTCCTTCGTCATGTGGGGTCTGTATGTTGTGATCCTGTTCATCCGGCGCAATTCCGGCATGCGCGGCCGCCGCGCGGCCTGGCTCACGTCGGGGGTGTTCGTCCTGATGCTCTGCGTCTGGGCGGCGAATCTACTCGGGTCCGTTCATAGTTCCGCGCACAGGTTCGGTCTCAAATGAGATTCCTGGTCACAGGTCTGAACCACAAGACGGCGCCCATTGAGCTGCGCGAGCGGCTGGCGATGGGTCCGGAGGCGCTCGCGGTAACGACGCGCGCGCTGCTGGCCGAGCCGGGCGTGCAGGAGGCGATGGTTCTTTCCACCTGCAATCGCGTCGAAGTGCTGGTCTCCCATAACGGCGTGGAGCCGCAGTTGCCCGGCTTCCTGGCATCGCATTTTTCGGTGAACCGCACCGAACTGGAGCCGCACTTATACCGCTACCAGGACGAGGAAGCCGTCCAGCACATGTTCCGCGTGGCGGCCAGCCTCGACTCCATGGTGGTGGGCGAAGCGCAGATCCTGGGGCAGGTAAAGCATTCCTGGAACCTGGCCCGTGAGCTGGGCGCGGTGAAGGGTCCGCTGGACAAGCTTCTGCAGGGTGCGTTCTCCGCCGCGAAGCGCGTCCGCACGGAAACGGAAATTGGCTCATCGTCGGTTTCGATTGCTTCGGTCGCGGTGGATCTGGCGCGGCGCATCTTCGGGTCGCTGGACGGTAAAAAGATTCTGCTCATCGGAGCGGGCAAGATGAGCGAGCTGGCGGCGCGCCATCTGATGCAGCATGGCGCCGACTCGCTGATGGTCGCCAACCGGACCTGGGAGCGCGCGGTGAAGCTGGCCGAGCAGTTCGTTGGGCAGGCGATCCGCTATGAAGACCTCGACGCGCGCGCGCATGAGGCGGACATCATCGTCACCTCAA
Source organism: Acidobacteriaceae bacterium (assembly GCA_036269135.1). Lineage (GTDB taxonomy): Bacteria > Acidobacteriota > Terriglobia > Terriglobales > Acidobacteriaceae > Palsa-343. Next base: position 85,929 of record DATASQ010000002.1, on the reverse strand, counting down.
CGGGCGCGGCGGAGCACGTGATCAGTGTGGAACGGGCGCAGCAGATCATGCAGCGCCGCCGGAACCGGCCTGTGTTCATCATCGATATCGCGGTCCCACGCGATGTGGATCCCAATGTCAATCGGCTGGAAGGCATGTTCCTGTATGACATCGACGACCTGCAGTCGGTGTCGTCCACCAACCTGGTGGACCGCGCGCACGAGGCCGAGCGCGCCGAGGCCATCATCACTGAAGAGACGGAGCGCTTCCGCCGCACAATTCGTACTCTCGACATCGCCCCGATTCTGCAGCATGTGCAGGGGAAGGTAGAGGAGATGCGGCAGGCCGAACTGCAGCGCTCGCGCCAACTGCTGCAGTCCCTGACGCCCGAGCAGCAGGCCGCCGTGGACGCTTTGACCCGAGGATTGACCAACAAGTTCCTGCACCTGCCGCTGCAGGCGCTGAAGACCGCCGCTCGTGAGGGGAACGCCGTGGCATTGGAGGCAATCGGCGGTGTCTTTGCCCGCGAGTGCATCAGCCAGAAGGGCGAACGGCAGGCGGCCGCCGATGCTGACCGGCAGAGCGCTGTGGGGCCGGGTCGGACGGAGGATTCCTCCGAAGAGCCGAGTAAGACGTAGCGGGCGCGAACACGATAGGCTGGTTTCTGAATCCGCATGCCCGAATCCAACGACAATCAGAACGCTGCCGCCTCGAAGCCTCTGCGCATCGGCTCGCGCGGCTCGCAGCTTGCCCTGTGGCAGGCGCACCACATTGCCGACCGGCTGCGCGGCGCGGGCCACGCGGTCTCCATCGAGATCATCCGGACGCTCGGCGATGCGATGCAGCATGTGCCTTTTGCCGAGGTGGGCGGAGCGCAGGGCGACGGCAAGGGTATGTTCACGAAGGAGATTGAGGAGGCGCTCTTCGCCGGCCGCATCGATCTCGCGGTGCACAGCCTGAAGGATCTGCCGACCGAACTGGCCGCGCCCTTTACGATTGCGGCCATTCCGGAGCGGGTCGATCCGCGGGACGCTTTCGTTTCAGTGAACCACGCCAGCTTCGAAGCTCTGCCGCAGAACGCGCGCATTGGGACGAGCAGCCTGCGGCGGCAGGCGCAGCTGAAGGCGCAGCGGCCGGATGTGGAATGCCTGGAATTTCGAGGGAACGTGGATACGCGTCTGCGCAAGCTGGCGGAGGGCCAGGTGGACGCAATCATCCTGGCTTCAGCGGGCCTGGAGCGCCTCGGACTGACACAGCATCGGCGGGAATGTTTTTCGCCCCTGGTGTTGTGTCCAGCCGCCGGTCAGGGCGCGCTGGCCATCGAAACGCGCGCCAGGGATACGGTGACGCTGGATGCGCTTGCGTTTCTGAATCACGAGCCGAGCCGCTACGCGGTGACTGCGGAACGAACGGCTCTGGCGGGTTTGGGCGGCGGATGCCAGGTCCCGATCGGGATTCATTGCTTCGCGGGCGATGAGGGGTACACCGTCATTGCCGCTGTGGCAGCGCCGGATGGCTCCGAAGTATTGCGGCTGGTTCTGGATCGCCAGGCAGACGTCGCGCCGGAGGTCCTGGGCCGCAAGGTTGCCGACCAGCTGCTGCACCAGGGAGCGCAGCGGCTGCTGGCAACCGTGGCGCCAGCCGCTGACAAGCCGGTGGCTGCGCCGTGAATGGGGCGCCAGCCGGGCCCTCAGGGCAGCCGATAGCTGGACGGAGAATTCTCGTTACCCGCGCACGACACCAGGCCGGAACGCTCGCCGAGCGTCTGCGCGCTGTCGGAGCCGAGGTGCTGGAGATCCCTGCTATCGAGATCGTGCCGCCGGCATCATTCACTCCGCTGGATGCGGCGCTTCGGGATTTGTCACCGTATCAGTGGCTGATCGTGACCAGTGCCAATGGTGCACATGCGCTGGCCCAGCGGAGGAGCGCGCTGGGAATCGAAATGGCTGCTTTCGCCCACCTGCAGGTCGCGGCGGTGGGATCGGCGACGGCCCGGGCGCTGCGCGAGATGGCTCTGAAGATCGCAGTCATGCCCCGGGAATATGTAGCGGAGTCGCTGGTTGAAGCCCTGGAGGATCAGGTACACGGACAACGTGTGCTGCTCTTGCGAGCCGCGGTGGCGCGCGATGTGATCCCCGACGCTCTGCGCGCGCGCGGCGCGACCGTTGATGTCATCGATGCCTACAGGACCGTGATTCCTGCGGAATCCGTAGCGCAAATCCGCACAATTCTCGGTTCCGGCTGTGCTGTTCCGGACGCCGCCACGTTTACAAGCTCCTCGACGGTGACAAATTTCCTGCAATTGCTGCGGGAAGCCGGTGTTGCTGCTCCAAAGGCGATGTGGGCGATCTCGATTGGACCGGTGACGAGTCAGACGCTGCGGGATCAGGGCTGGGAGCCGGCCGCCGAGGCGGAGCCTCACGATCTGGATGGTCTGGTCGCAGCAATAGTGCAGGCGCTGGGAAGAGCGACCTGACTTAACGAGAATGCGCTGTCTGGGCCGCAGCGGACCGCGGCGCGATGACGAAGTGGCCGGCGCGGATGGAAGCGACTTCCGCATTCGCCGGCTGGCCTGCCTGCGCCGGCAGGGGCTTGCCCCCCAGCTCGTTCGGATTTCCGGGATTGGACCATAGCGCACCGACCTGCACCGGCTTGGGCGTCTGCGCGATGAGGTTGTGGTGCAGCATGCGCTGCTTGTCCACGTAAGCCTCGATCACCTTAGCGGCAATGGGGGCGGCGGCATCGGCCCCCCAGCCACCATGCTCGTTCAGGACAACAACGGCGATATCGGGATTGCGGCGGGGTGCGATGCCCACGAACCAGGCGTTGGCGCGCTCATTGCCGGTTCCCAGGCTCTTGGCGCCGGCGCTGTGGCTCACGACCTCCGCGGTTCCGGTCTTGCCGGCAAAATCGATCCCCTCGAGCCGGGAAGCGGCCGCGGTACCGCCGCCGTTGACGGTGTTGTACATGCCCTCGGTGATGATCTGCCAGGTTTCGGGCGATTCCTGAATGGTAACGTCGCCGGAGCCAGGGTAGTTTTGCAGAATCTGCTGGTACATCTCCGGGCTCAGCTCGCTGGGAGGGACGACGTGCGGGCGTTTCAGCGCGCCTCCGGAAGCGATACCGGCGATGGCGCGCAGAAGCTGAATGGGGGTGACCGCGACGGCGCCCTGGCCGATGCCGACGGAGACGGTCTCGCCCGCATACCATTTCTCGTGAAACGTGCGCAGCTTCCACTCGGTCGAAGGCATAATGCCGGAGGCTTCGTCGGGAAGGTCGATGCCGGTTTTCTCCCCAATGCCGACGGAGTGGGCGTATTTCGCGATGGTGTCGATGCCGAGGCGAGCAGCCAGCTCATAGAAATAGGTGTCGCAGGACCAGGGGATGGCGTGCTCGATATCGACTTCGCCGTGGCGCTTGTCGCAGGCGAAAAAGTGGCCGTAGAGCGTGGCGCCGCCGGTGCAGTCGACTTTGAAAGTCTGGGCGACGTTCTCCTGGAGGCCGGCGAGCGACATGATGATCTTGAAGGTCGAGCCGGGCGCGAGCTGCGCCTGGATGGCCTTGTCCATGAGGGGATGGTTGGGGTCGGTGATGAGCTGATTCCATTCGCCGCGCGAGATGCGCACGGCGAACTCGTTGGGATCGAAAATGGGACGGCTGACCAGGGCCAGGATCTCGCCGGTGTGAGGATCCATGGCAATGACCGCGCCGTTGTGATCGCCCAGCGCGTTTTCGGCTGCGCGTTGAATATCCAGATCGATAGTCAGCCGCAGGTCCTTGCCGGGTTTGGCGGGCTCGATGCCGAGCTGGCCGATTTCGCGACCGTGGCTGTCGACGGCCACATCCTGGGAGCCGTCCACGCCGCGCAGAATGCCGTCATAGGTGGCTTCCACGCCGGACCTGCCCACCACGTCGCCAGGCTCATAGACGGCATAGCGCGGATCGTTGAGCATCTCCTCGCTCACCTCGCCCACGTAGCCGATCAGCTGGGCCGCGAAGCCGCCGAGGGGATAGAGCCGGCGCTGCTCCTGCACGGTATCCAGTTCGGGCAGCTCGTCCTTGTGCGCCTCGATGAACTCTTCTTCGTCGGGGGTGATGTCCTGCTTGAGCGGCAGCGGCTGGTATTTGGGGGCGGTGCGGTATTTCTTCAGGATGGCGTCGATCTGCTCGAGGCTCATGTGCAGCCCGCGCGCGATGAGCGGCAGGTCCGGAGCGATGTCGTGGCCCTGTTCGCGGACCAGGAAGCAGGAAACGGAGGGGTAGTTATCGACGATCAGACGCCCTTCGCGGTCGAAGATCTTGCCCCGGGGCGCCAGGATCGGTACTTTGCGGATGCGGTTGGCTTCGGCCATCGCATGGTAGTTCTGGCCCGCGACCACCTGCAGCCGCCAGAGGCCGAAAACGAGGATGCCCATGACAATCGCGATCACATACTGGAACGCGGCCAGGCGCATGGAGGGCAATTTTTCGTCGCGGTTGAGCACGGTCGGATACAGCGCTTCCAGCCCGCAGCGTGCAAATCGGGCAGTTTCTCTCCCTGAGGGGTGATATAAGGATAACGCGATTCCGCAGGCGGAACATCACTCGGTGGTTGTAGAACCTCCGCGGGTTACAAGAAGGTGACCGATGGCCCAGGGCCGGAAACGGGCAAAGAAGAGCGAGAGCGGGAAAGGCGAATTCCTGCCGCCGAGGCCGATCAGCCTGCGCACGCTGGGCGACTACCTGGATCTCTCGCCCGCGACCATTTCTCTGGTCCTGAACAACGCCCCTGGGGTCCGTTCCATTCCCCAGGAGACGCGGGACCGCGTTGTTGCCGCGGCAAAGAAATTCGAATACCGTCCCAGCTTCTTCGCTCGCTCCCTGCGGCGCCGCCAGAGCTTTTCCATCGGTGTGCTGGTTCCGGAGCTCAGCGACGGCTATTCCGTTCTGATCATGAACGGCATAGAGGAGGTCCTGATCGAGGAGGGTTATTTCTATCTGACGGCCAGCCACCGGCGCAAAGCGGACCTGATTGAGGAGTACCCGGGCCTTCTGATGGATCGCTCCGTCGAGGGATTCATCGCCATCGATACCGCCCTGCAGCACAGCCTGCCGCTGCCCGTTGTCGCGGTGGCGGCCCATAAGCCGCTGCCCGGAGTCACCCGGATTGTTCTCGATCACCCGCGCGCCGCCGAGCTGATGCTGCGGCATCTTTATCAACTGGGGCACCGGCAGATCGCCTTCATGCGCGGACAGTCCTTCAGCTCCGATTCCGACAAACGCTGGAAGAGCCTGATGACGGTGGCCAAAGAGCTGGGTCTGGAGATCCGGCCCGAACTTGTCGTACAGCTGCAGCTGAATCTCTCGTCGCCGGAACTCGGTTATCCCGTGGTGCCGCAGCTTCTCGCCGCCAGGCGGCCTTTTACCGCGCTGGTAGCTTACAACGACATTTCGGCCATCGGGGCCATCCGCGCGCTGCGGGACCACGGCCTGCGCGTGCCGGAAGATGTGTCGGTCATTGGCTTCGACGACATTCAGGGAGCGGCGTACCACACGCCCAGCCTCACCACCATCCGCCAGCCGCTCAACAGCATGGGCAATACCGCGGCGCGCATCCTGTTACAGCGCATCCGCGGCGGTCCAAACCAGGATTATCCCGAGCAAATTCCCATTGTTCCGGAACTCATCATCCGGGAATCGACGCTGCCGCCCAACCCCGGGCGCCTGAAGAAGAAATAGCCGACAGGGCGAATCGAGCGCATAGAATCAGTCTTTCCATGGCCCCCGACCGTGCCCCCGCTCCCCGGTTCTCCCTGCTTTGCTTCGGGTTCGTGGTGTGCGGCTTCGTGACCGTTCTGCCCGGGCCGCTGCTGCCGGTGATGGCGGCGAAATGGGGCCTGCGGGATGTGCAGTCCGGCGGATTCTTTGCGGCGGAATTCGCCGCCTCCACGGTGGGAGCGATCTTTTCGCCGCACCGGCTGCGCCGCAATCTGCCCACAGGCTATGCCCTGATGAGTGCCGGGGTGTTTCTGCTGATGGTTGCGAGCGAGTCCGTCCAGGCGATGCTGGGCCACGCTCTCGCTTTGACGGCTTTCAGCTTGATCGGCCTGGGGATCGGGTTATCGGTGACCGCAACCAACCTCTATGTGGGCAGCGCGGCCCAGGAAACGCACCGGGGTGACCGGGCCCGCGGCCTCTCGGTGGTGAACTTGTGGTGGGGGATCGGCGCTGTGGCGTGTCCCTGGCTGATTGCCGCCACCGAGGGCGGTGGCTGGCTCCGCGCCTTCCTGGTGCTGGTGGCTCTGGGCGCGGCCTTCATGTTCTTCGGTCTGTCGCCTCAGCTCCGGGTCACAGAGACGCCTTCGAGCATCCCCGCGCGCACTTCGCTGGCGCAGGACGCCGGACTGCTCGCCTTTTTTGCGGTTTTCCTCTTCCTGTATGTGGGGGCAGAAAACACGATCAGCGGCTGGATCACGACCTATGCGCATCGATTCAGCGGTCTCAGCCTGGAAAATGCCAGCCTGCTGGTCTCGCTATTCTGGATTGCCCTGCTGACCGGCCGCGCCCTGGGAGCGGCCGCCCTGCGGCGCCTGCCCGAGCGCGCCGTTCTGCTGCCCAGTCTCGTGCTGGCGCTGGCTGCGATCGCAGTTCTGCTCGAACCGCACTCCACGCGTGTGGTTCTGGTGGCGGTGGCGCTCGCGGGGGCGGGCTTCGGTCCCGTTTTTCCCCTCGGAGTTGCGCGGCTGCTGGCCCGGGTCGGCGATCACCGCAATACGGGATGGGTCTTTGCTATGTGCGCAAGTGGCGGCGCGGTCCTGCCCTGGCTCGCCGGACTGGTCTCCACCCACACCGGCTCGCTGCGACTGGGCTTCGCGGTCGCGGTGGCTGCCGTCGCCGCCATTCTGGTCCTGGCTCTGCTGGAAATGGCGATCCTGCGGCGGCTAAGCCCGCTGCGCGAGCCTGCCACTCGGCAAACATAGATCAGGCGGGGGCCGGCTTCGTTACAGCTTCTCGTAAAATTCGCAGGCCGAACAGGAGATATACACGCCGCCCGGGATGCCGCGTTCCCGGTCCTTCACGCGCTTCACAATACGCGTGGGCTTGGAGCACTTCGGGCAATCCGTGCTCTTGGTCGTGTCCATCATCTTCTTGCGATCGGCTGTCTTGGCAATCTTGGCCATGGTGCTGCTCCTCTGGATCTCGTCTCTGCGTGATTCGCGCAGGGCGCGCCTTGTCCGGAGCTTCGCGGGGAATCACCTGATCTGGACAGGGAGGTTCGGGAAGGGCGCCGGAACGCGCTACTCCTGATTTTACACGAGATCGGGTCGTTGCCTCGGCTTCGGACTCCGCTCGCGGCCTGTCTGCCTTCCTCGGTCACATGCCCTGCGAGCCGTCCGTGATTTGAGTCACTGCCGCGGCGCCGCCATGCTCCGAGACTGGGATGTTGCCCAGGAGTCCGCCGATGCATACGCAGCTGGTTGAACCCGCGCCCCCCGCCCAGGCCCGTCCGAAGAAGAAGCTCGTCCGCCGCTCCGCCCCGGATCGATCACAGCGGACCCGCCTCATCGTCCAGAGCCTGTTTGTGGCGCTGAACGCCTGGATCGGCGTCCAGTTCTTCCTCTGGGTCCGCTGGATCGAGCGCGGCGGCCAGGGACTCGCCGTGGGCCGGCCGGCCGGCGTCGAGGGATGGCTCCCCATCGCCGGGCTGATGAACCTGAAATACCTCATCGTCACGGGCCACGTCGCGCCTCTTCACCCCGCGGCGATGTTCCTCCTGATCGCCTTCCTGCTGATGAGTGTTCTGCTCAAGAAGGCCTTTTGCTCCTGGCTCTGCCCGGTGGGCACCCTGTCGGAATTCCTCTGGAAGCTGGGCCGCCGCTTCTTCGGCCGCAATCTTGTGCCACCCCGCTGGCTCGACGTCAGCCTCCGCAGCCTGAAATACATCCTGCTGGCTTTCTTTGTCGGGGTGATCGGCTACATGTCCGCCGCCGCGCTGGCTGGGTTCATGATGACGCCCTACGGCCTGATCGCGGACGTGAAGATGCTGGATTTCTTCCGGACGCTTACCGTCACGGGGATCATCGTCCTCGGCGTTCTGGCCGGCCTTTCGCTGTTTATTCAGAACTTCTGGTGCCGCTATCTCTGCCCTTATGGCGCGTTGATGGGGCTTGTCTCGCTGCTGAGCCCCACAAAGATCCGCCGCGACACGGAAGCCTGCATCGATTGCGGCAAGTGCAGCAAGGCCTGCCCTGCGCACGTTAGGGTCGATCAGCTCGTCCGGGTCCGCTCGGCCGAGTGCAGCGCCTGCCTCGCGTGCGTCGCCTCGTGTCCGGTGGAGAACGCGCTGCAGCTCTCGCTGCCGGCAAAGAAGGCTGCCACGGCCGCCGAGCGGTGGACCGGCCGGGTCCTTCGCCCGGGCACCGTCGCCGCCATGATCGCGGTCCTCTTCTTTGGCCTGGTTCTCTTCGCCCGGATGACCGGCCACTGGCGCAGTTCGATCTCCAACGAGATCTATCAGCAACTGGTGCCGAACGCCGGGACCGTCACGCACCCCATGTAGACGGTGTGTCTCGAACGATGAGCGAAGCGGTCCTGAGGGAATCAGCGACCGGCTGGATGGGCCGGCCGGGTGGCCGCCACATCGATTGCCTTCGCGATCCGGGCGATCACGCGCTCACGGACGGGAAATGGCGCCTGGGCATCGGCGACGAGTACGGCGACGGCCAGCTTGCGCCCGTCCGGCAGCGTGATGAGGGCAACGTCATTCGTGGCATTCATGCGGGGGCGATTCTGGCCGGCGCTGCCGGTCTTATCCGCAACAACCGTGCCCGGAGGCAGCTCGGCACGTATGCGATTGTCACCGGTGTGGTTGTCGGTCATCCAGCCCAGCAGGAGAGCGGTGTGCTGCGGCGAGAGCGGCGAGCGATCCGCGAGGCGGCGCAGCAGGATGACGAGTGCGCGCGGCGAGGCCGCATTACGGTATTGCAGATGCTCGTCGCGGTCAACCGTGCGCTCGTAGTCCACGATGTGGATGCCGGCGAAGCCGAGGGAGCGCAGGGAACGATCAACCGCGGCGGGGCCGCCGAGGGTCCGCAGCAGGATGTCGCAGGCCACGTTATCGCTCGGCTCAATCATGCGCTGGAGCAGTTCCTGGACGGGCACATCGACGCCGCCGTGTGGATGCGCATCTTTAAGCGGGCTGTACTCGTCGGGCGCGCCGATGTCCGTGGGAAGAAAGCGCAGTTTCTGCGTCAGGGATAACCGGCCCTCCTCAACGGCGTGCAGCACGACGACGGCGATGGGCAACTTGTAAGCCGATTGCATGGGGAGCAATTCGTCGGCCTGAAAGTCGCAGTCCATGGACATTCCGGGCAGAGAACAGGCCACGCCCACGCGTCCATGCGCCTGCGCGGCAATCCGGGCGATTTGGGACTGCAGGCTGATCTGTGCCGCCGCAGAAAGCGCGAGCAGGGGCACGGCGATGAGGAGAACGGAGCGGCGCATTCTGCCGATTGTATGGTGCCTGGAAGGTTCGCGGGGCCGGACTGTTGACCAGGACGATTCCCTGGCGGGCCTGCAAACTTAGACCCAGCCGCCATCGACGATATAGCTCTGGTTGGTGATGGCGGAACTGTCGTCGGCCGCAAGAAACAGGACGAGCCGCGCCACTTCTTCGGGCTCGATCAGCCGCTGCAGCGCCTGCGCCGCCAGAATTTCGGCCCGATATTCCGGGGTGAGCCAGAGACGCCGCTGGCGTTCTGTTGCGATGGCGCCGGGAAGCACGCAGTTCACGCGGATGTTCCACCGTCCGAGTTCATGGGCGAGGGTGCGCGTCATGCCAACGATACCGGCTTTCGCGGCGACGTACACCGGCACATTGGTCGAGGGAATCATCCACGCAATGGAGCTCATGTTAATGATCGATCCCCGACCCGCCTGGCGCATGCCCGGAATGACCGCCTGGGCCATGAAGAACTGCTGCTTCAGGTTGATGGCGATGGTCCGGTCCCAGAACTCCGGCGTGACTTCGTCAATCGTATGGCGCGTGTCGTTGCCGGCGTTGTTCACCAACACATCGACGGCGCCGAATTCTCCGGAGATGCCGTCCGCCGCGGCCTGGAGGGAGGCGATGTCCGTGAGGTCGCAGGGGACGAAAATCGGCGCGTGCGGATTCCCGTCGGTCAGCCGGACCGCCAGCCGCTCGGCCGCCTCGGTTTGGATGTCGAGGAAGACGACCTTTGCGCCATTGGCGGCAAAGGCTTCGACCATCGCCTCGCCGATGCCGCTAGCGCCACCGGTGACCACCACCAGCCGATCGCGCAGACTCGGATAGGTCGCAAAGGGAGAGCCCGTTGTCATGGCGATTCGATGATAGCCGCTGTTGCGGGCGGTATTGCCTGGATTTTCGGAGCCTCATCGCTCAGGCGACGCACGCTCCGCCAAAAACGATTATGTTGGCAGGGACGGCGGCAATTGGCCCCGGGGAGAGACGCACGTGAATCGCAGAGACTTCATGAAAGTGGCAGGAACGGCGACGGCAGAAACGCTCATCGGCACTCGCCTGCACGCTCTGTCCGTGCCGCAAGACGAGCCGGCGGGACGAATTGCCGCCAACGATCATATTCAAATTGCGCTCATTGGCGCCGGCGGGCAGGGGCAGTTCGACACGAAGACCGCGCTGCAGGTACCCGGCGTGAAGCTGCTGGCCGTGGCCGACTGCTACGACGGCCGCCTCGCGCACAGCAAAGAGCTGTGGGGCGCAGATCTGTTCACCACGCGCAACTACGGCGAGATTCTCGAGCGCAAGGACATCGACGCGGTCATCATCGGAACGCCCGACCATTGGCACATGCAGGCTTCTGTGGACGCGATGAACGCAGGCAAGGACGTCTATTGCGAGAAGCCGATGATCCACCTTTACAGCGACGGCCCAAAGATCATCGAGACGGCCCGGACAACCAGGCGGATCATCCAGATCGGCAGCCAGCGGGTCAGCAACATGGTCTATGCCAAGGCGAAGGAGCTGCTGGACTCCGGAGCGATCGGCAAGCTCAACATGGTGGAGGCGCACTGGGATCGCAACTCCGCGATCGGCGCATGGGACTATACCGTGCCGCTCGACGCCTCAACCGAAACCTGCGACTGGCCGCGCTTCCTCGGCACGGCGCCGAAGATTCCCTTCAACGCGGAGCAGTTCTTCCAGTGGCGGAAGTGGCAAGCCTACGGGAGCGGCGTGGCCGGCGATCTGTTCGTGCACCTCTTCAGCGGCACGCATTTCATCACCGGCGCGAAGGGGCCGACGCGCGCCATGGCCACCGGCGGCCTGCGCTTCTGGAAGGACGGGCGCAACGTGCCGGACGTGATGCTGGGCCTCTTTGACTATCCCGAAGGCTTCAACCTCGGCCTGCGCGTCAACTTCGTCAGTGGCGGCGAGGAGAACGAGGGACTCACCTTCACCGGTTCGGAGGGCACGATGGAGATTGCGGGCAACTCCGTCAGCGTGAACCGTGTGCCGCGGTCGAAGGAGCCCGGCCTGATGATCGGCACCTTCACCGACGCGATGCAGGCGAAAATCGAGAAGCAGTACCGCGAGAAGTATCCGGAGGTGCACCCGGCAGGACCGCCGACCGAAGGCTTCGAGCGCTACGAGGCGCCGCACGACTACAGCGACAGCTACGACCACCTGAAGAACTTCTTCGCCGCGGTGCGGTCGCGCCAGCCCGTCGTGGAAGATGCCGTCTTCGGTTTCCGCGCCGCCGGCGCAGCCCTGCTCAGCAATCTCAGCTATGAGCAGGACAAGATTGTCCACTGGGATCCGGAGGCGATGAAGATCGTGAGCTAGAGTTTAGGAGTCAGAGTTTAGAGTTTAGATCGCAGCCAAATGCACGACCAGGCGGACTACTCCAGGCCGAAGGCGGCTAAACTCTAATCCCTAAACTCTTAACCCTGTCTTTTAAGGCAACTCCCGCACCCAGATATTCCGGAAGCTGATCGGAGCGCTCTTGTCGCCGTGCGCCTGCAGCTTGATCGGTGCCCGATCATAGGCCTTATAGAACGGCTTGCCGATATACAGCGTCTGGCCCTGCAGCGCGAAATGGTCGTCGACCAGAACGCCGTTAAAGAACACCGTGGCGTAGGCAGGTGTTTTCAGTGAGCCGTCAGGGTTGAAGCGGGGCGCGGTCCAGATCACGTCATACGATTCCCACTCGCCCGGCGGCCGCGCGGGATTCACCAGCGGAATGGACTGCTTGTAGAGGCTGCCCGCCATTCCGTTCACATAGGTCGAGTTCTTGTAGGAGTCGAGCACCTGCAGCTCGTAACCCGCGTCGCCGGGTCCCATGGAGGCCAGAAAGACGCCGCTGTTGCCGCGCGCCTGGCTGGTACCCGTGATATTGGCGGGAATGCGGAACTCGACGTGAAGCTGGTAGTCCTCAAACTTCCGCTTTGTCTCAATGTTCCCGGCCTCCTTGTTCACCGTGAGGATGCCGTCGTGAACCTTCCACTTTGCCGGCGTATGATCCTGGGCCGAAACCCACTCATTCTCATTGCTGCCGTCGAAGAGACGGATGGCGTCGGAAGGCGGTGCGCCATTGGTGGCCCCGGGCGTGACGACCGGCGGCACCGGCTGCCAGACTTCGGTTTCTTCCGGCTTCATGGTCGAATTCTGCTGGGCGAAAAGCGGGGCAGTGAGAGCGAGGGTGACGACGAGGGCAGGCAGCGTTCGGAACCGGATCAGAGAGGCGCGCATGTCGTGAAGAGAATAACTCCGGCACAGCCTTTAGGTCGATGCGCGCTCATTTTCGCCGGTGTCTCTCGCCTCGAAATACCCGCACGCATACAGGGCCATGGTCCGCCAGTCGGGCGTGATCTTCAGGTGCTGGTAGCTGGCACGATCGGCAGCGATCATGCGGTCATTGATCGGCGCCACAGAATCGCCTTCACCGGTGACTTCGGTGGGGATGCCCTGATAAATTTTCGCGGTTTGGCCCTTTGCAGGCGAGGCGGCCGCAACCAGAAGACAAGCAACGGCAGCAAGGTGGGTGAAGGTCTTCATGCGAACGTGCCCGCCATGCTGCCACGCGGTGTGGTTGAATCAGAATTATGGCGTCTTTGTGGAAGCCCGAGAGCTGGGAAGAACGACTCGCTGAGCTGGAGGCGCGCTCCGGCGAGCTGAAGGAAGCGCCCCTGCGCCGCGACGTGCGTTCGCTGGGGTTGTTGCTGGGCCGTGTTCTGCGCGAGCAGGCGGGCGAGGCCCTTTACGACAAGGTCGAAGAGCTCCGGCAGAGCGCGATCCGCCGCCGGGAAGCGCAGGCTCAGGGCCTGACCCGCGAAGCCGAAGACCGCATGCAGCTGGCGGTGCTCGCCATTAATGCCATGCCGGTTGAGCAGGCAGACCAGCTCAGCCGCGCCTTCGCTTTTTACTTCGAACTGATCAACCTGGCCGAAACCAACCACCGCAAACGGCGGCGTCTCTCGCTGCAGATCAGCGGCGCCACCCGCCGGGAAGCCCAGCGCGGGGAGCTGCGCGGCACGCTGCGGGCGATGCGCGAAGCCGGTATCTCCGCTGAGAGGGCCCTTGCGTGGCTGCGGCGGATTCTCGTGGTCCCGGTTTTTACCGCGCATCCCACGGAGATCGCCCGCCGCAGCGTTCTGATGAAGCGGCGGCGCATGGGCGAGTTCCTCGAAAAGCTCGACCGCATCCCGGTGGCGGACGAAGAACTGACCGCACTGGAAGAGGCGTTAACCGCGGAGATCAGCGCGTTGTGGCAAACCGACGAGGTCCGCAGCCGCCGCCCCGCCGTCGCCGACGAGGTTCGCATGGGCCTCGATTACTACGACGTTTCCATCTTCGAAACGCTGCCCCGGCTCTATGAAGAGGTGGCCGCCGCCCTGCGCAGCGAATACGGCCTGCAGCTGGAGCTGTCAGAGCTGCCGCTGCTGCTTGCCTTCGGGTCCTGGATCGGCGGCGATCGCGACGGCAATCCCTTTGTCACGCCCGAGGTAACGCGCCAGGCGATTCTCGCCGCGCGCACGCGCCTGCTCGCGTACTACGACCAGCGGCTGCAGCAGGCCATCGACCTGCTCACCACCTCCGCCCAGCAGCTTCCGGTCAGCGGCGAACTGCAGACGCGCCTGAAGGAATTTCAGGCGGAAGCCCGCATCAGCGCGGAGGCGGTCTTCGGCGCGCGGTTCGAGTTTGAAACCTATCGCCGCTATCTCGTCTTTATACGGGCCCGCATCCAGCGCACCGCGGGCCGCTCCGATCAGGATCCCGAGCTGCTGGAGTCCGAGCTGGCCGGCCTGTCGCCGTACTGCTCCGCCCAGGATTTCCTTGAAGATCTGCAGATCGTCCGCCGAAGCCTGGCGGGCAACAAGGGCGTTCGCCTGGCAGAGACGCTCATCGACCCTCTGCTCCTGATGGTGCGTACGTTCGGCCTGCACCTGCATACGCTGGACATTCGTCAGCACGCTCGAATCCATCGCAAAGCCCTGGAGGAGTCTTCCGCGTGGTGTGCCCAAAACGGAGCCACCGCGCCCGCCGCGCTCAGCCCGGAGACTCGCGATGTGCTGGAGACCTTTCGGGCGATTGCGGAGATCAAGTCCGGCTGCAGCCCCGAAGCGATCCGCCACTACATCGTCAGTGGCGCCTCGTCGGTGGACGACATCACAGCCGTGGTCTGGCTGGCGCGCCTGGGCGGCGTGGAGGTGGCGGGCAGCGGCGCCGACGAACGAGACCGCGGCCACTGCGCCGATCCCGGCCTGATGCCGGTTCCCCTTTTCGAATCCATCGAGGACCTGCGCAACGCGCCGGCGATTTGCCGCGAACTCTGGCGCTCGCCCGGCTACGGCAAGCTCCTGGCTTCATGGAACAACGCCCAGGAGGTGATGCTGGGCTATTCCGACTCCAATAAGGACGGCGGCATGCTCACCAGCACCTGGGAGATTTTCCGAGCGCACCGGGCGCTGCATGAAGTCGCTCGGGAATGTGGCATCCGTCTGCGCCTCTTCCATGGCCGCGGCGGGACTGTGGGGCGGGGCGGGGGACCTACACATCGAGCTATTTATGCGCAGCCTGTCGGCGCCTTCGAGGGGCCGATCCGCATTACCGAGCAGGGCGAGGTCCTGAACTTCAAGTACTCCGACGTGGTGCTCGCCGAGCGCACCCTGGAGCTGATGATCGCTGCCTCACTCGACGCGCTGGCCCGTCCCAACGCGCTCATCCCCGGCGAGCACTACTCGGGCGTGCTGCGGCCGGCATGGGAGAGCGCCTTCGAGGAAATGTCGGAAGTCTCGTACAGGGCTTATCGCGAACACATCCTCGACGACCCCGGCCTCCTGCAGTATTTCGAGCTGGCTACGCCGGTGGGCGAGCTGGAAAACGCCCGCATCGGTTCCCGTCCCGCGCGGCGTCGCGGGCAGATGAGTTTCGCCAATCTGCGCGCCATCCCCTGGGTCTTTGGCTGGACGCAAAGCCGTCTGCTGGTGCCGGCCTGGTTCGGCGTAGGCACGGCGTTCGCTGAATTCGCCGCAAAGCCCGGCGGCGGGGCCCTGCTGCGCGAGATGATGGCCGAGTTCCCGCTCTTTATTGACGTGGTCCGCAATGTGGAGATGGCTCTGGCCAAGGCGGACCTGGGCATTGCCTCTCTGTATGCCTCGCTGGTTCCGGATGCCGCGCTGCGCGAGCGCGTCTTCGACAAACTGAAGGCCGAGTTTGAGCGCACACGCGGGGCGATCCTTGAGGTGACCGGGCAGCGCGAGCTGCTGGAGTCGAACCCCGTCCTCGCGCGCTCCATCTGGCTGCGCAACCCCTATGTCGATCCCATGAGCCTCATTCAGGTCGACCTGTTGCGCCGCAAGCGCGCGGGTGAAGACACCGATGAGGTAAACCGCGCCATTGCCGGGACCATCAGCGGCATCGCCGCGGGCCTGCGAAACACTGGCTAAGCGGGTGGGCGTGGTTCCTGGCGGATACCCTGCGGCACCGACCCCGGGCCGGCCGCCGCTTTCCCAATTTGGAACAACAAGCTTCCCCTGTTCCATTTCTGAAACCTCGGTGAGAAAACTCTCATCCCGCACATTGCTCAAGAGCGCTTTCTCGGTACCCTCAGCCATGGAGGGAGCACACATGCAGCCGGGAAGCCAGCCTGAGGACATTCAGACGATTCTGAGCCGATTCCACACCTGGACCGGGAAGAATCCCGGGAATGGGAATGGGAAGACCGTTGCGCCGGAACCCGGGGCAGTCCGTGAAATCCCCTATGAGGAAGCGATGCGCAATTTCCGCCAGCGACAGAACGCCCGGAGTCGGCGTGGAGCTGCCTCCGCAGCCAGGCTCTCTGCAGCGGCACCGCCCGTTCCAACTGAGCCTGCTCCGGTAAAAGCAGAAGACACGTTGCCGGCTGCTGTGGCGGCGTGCCCGCTGCCCGATGCGAACCTCGTGGGTTCGCCGACAAACGCGAAAGCAGAACCAGCAGCGCTGGCTCGCCGCACGGCGGCGACGTCTCTGGCGGAGCCCGTACGCCCGTCGACCCGGAACAAGATAATCAGGAAGAAGCTGCATACCCCGGCGAAAAAAGCGTCAGCGAAGCCGGCGTCCCTTGCGGTCCTCCCTCTGGAGGCGAAGCTGGCGCGCGTGCAGCCGAAAGCCCCGATCCAGTCGAAACCGGAACCACGACGCGCCACCGGCACAAACAAGAGCGCAGCTCCCTCCGTCCGGCCGCGCACGGCCAGGGCGAAGGAACCCGCCTTCAAAAAGGTGCTGGCCGGAACCGTCCGAAGCACGACCCAGTCCGCGCCAACCGGGCGCAAACCAGCCCCGGCCGCCGACCGCAACCAGCGAATCACCACCCGTTTTTCCGCGGCCGAACAGCGTCGGCTGGAGCGAGCCGCCGCCGAGGCCGGTCTGACCGTCTCCGCGTGGCTGCGGCAATGCGCCCTGCATGCGCAAGCAGCGTCTGCCCAGGCGCTCCCGCCGCCGGCGCCCCGTAAAAAGACAAGAGCCGCCGAGTTTTCTCGGCCGGATCAAGCCGCCCTGTTTTCGACTCCGGCGGCATCCGGGCTGGGGAACTGGATCACGCTGCTGCGACAGCGGTTCCTCTCCTCTTCAGCACGCTTCTCGGAGCGAGCCTGACGAGCCCCGATTTTGGCCCACGAAGGCGGTCAGGAGCCCGCGCTCGCGCCTTTGCCCTGCGGAGGCTGCACCGCGGTCGCCTTGTCGTTCTCGAAGGTCACCGACCAGTGTTGGCCGCCGGCGTCGTATTTCACCGTGCGGTTCCCGTAATTGGATGAATCCGACTGCTGCATCACGCCCAGCGCCATCGCCACCTGCAGCTCGTTCATGCCAGGAATCGGATGGTGCTGATCGATGGCCTGCCACACATCCTTTGGCCAGAAGTTGTACATCTGGTGCGGATCGTCGTAGTAGAAGATGTTGTCGCAGTAATAGGTCGAGTCGCTCCCCTGAATCGTGCCGATGGCGGTGGCGTATTCCTTCGGATCCCCGTTCATTGTGAACACCGCAAATGCCTGCTCGTTCCCGCGAGGCACCCGTGAGGGCACGCTCGCCGGCACCTTTTGCGTGACGATGTCCTTCACGTCCAGCTTTTGTGCGCTGGGCAGCACGCCTGCCTTCTTTGCGAAATCCACGCGGTGCCCCGTGTAGGGGTAATAGTCCAGTTCGTAACCCGCCTGGATCCACACCGGTTTCCCGATCAGGTCCTTCGCTGACTTCAGGTCGTCGATGAACAGCTTGCGCGGCTGCACCATCTGGTCCTGCGAGAGCGTGCCCTCCTGATACTTCGGCTGCGGCGCGACGCTGGGCTCGCTGCGCTTGTGCTGGATGTAAAGGATGCCGATGCCGATAAGCACGATCGGCGGCAGGACAACAACAGCGAACTTTTGCCAGGTCTTCATAGCTTTACCGAATATTCAGATGCGCGGCGCCGGGTGGCGCCGCGGAAATTCACCGGGCGGGCGATGTCCGGCCGGGCGCCTGAGTCAGCCCACGCCGCGCCAGATCCGCCAGCGCCAGCGTCAACAGGGACGAATCGTTGAGCGAGCGGGGGCGGCGGATGGCCATTCCCAGCTTCTCCGCAAAATTCTTAAAACCGATGTCGATGTCGTAGAGAATCTCCACGTGATCGCACAGGAAACCAATAGGCTGGATGATGAGCTGCCGCACTCCCTGCTCGTGCAGCGCAGCCAGCGTGTCTTCCACCGTCGGACCCAGCCACGGACCGCCCGACATGCCCTGGCTCTGGAACGCAAAAAACCACTGATCTTCGGTGAGGCCAGGGACACGCTCCGCTACCAGGCGCGCCGTCTGCTTCGCTTCCACTGGATAGGGATCCGGCGGATCGGGGGGCGTACCCGTATCCGTGGGAGGCGCGGAAATCACCGTCCGGCAGGGCACGCTGTGCGCGGTAAACAACACGGGCACGGCGCTGGGTGCCTCGGCGCTGAACCGATCGCGCACCGCCCGCAGCTGCTCCGCAAAGGCATCGGCGAGCAGCGGGTGGTCCGCCCAGTCGTCGAGGAAGTGCAGCGCCAGCGCGCCTTCCGCCGCCGCAAACACCGCCCGCCGGTACAGCCCGACACTGGTGCGCGAATTCTGCGGCGCCAGGCAAATCACGGCCGCGCGCGTCACGCCGTCATCGCGCATCCTGCGAACCACATCCGCGATATAGGGCTTCCAGTTGCGCATGCCCACATAGACAGGGAGTCCCAGTTCTTCAGCCAGCAGCCGGCCCTGTTCGAGCGTGAGCTGCGTCAGCGGGCTGCCGCCGATCGCCGAAAACCGATGCTGCACTTCCTCCACCACCGCCTCCGGCAGCGGACGGCCGCCGGTGACCCGCGATAAATATTCCGGGATCTCCTCCACGACATCCGCTGTGCCATGCGCCAGAAGCAGAACCGCATCAGCCATGGCGTGCCTCGGCTTTCGGCACATACTCGCGCACGAATTTCACCACTGCCTGCACATTCTCCACCGGCGTGCCCGGCACAATGCCGTGCCCCAGGTTGAAGATGTGCCCAGGACGTCCCGCAGCCTGCTCCAAAATCTGCCGCACACGGGTGTGCAGCAATTCCTGATCGGCAAACAGCGTGATCGGATCGAGATTCCCCTGCAACGCGCAGGCATAATCGAGGCCCTGCCACGCCTGGTCGAGAGGCGTCCGCCAGTCCAGCCCCAGCACGTCCGCGCCGGTCTCGCGCATTGAGGGCAGCAGGCTCGCCGTGTCCACGCCAAAGTAGATCACCGGCACGCCCTGCGCCTGCACTTCGCGGACCAGCGTCCGCGTCGGCGCAAGGACAAACTCTCGATAGTCCTCGATGCTGAGCGCACCGGCCCAGCTGTCAAAGATCTGAATCACATCCGCGCCGGCCTTCACCTGTTGCGCCGCGAATTCGCGAAGTACCCCCACCAGCTTGTCGAGCAGCGCCCGCCAGGCGTCCGGCTGCCGGTACATCAGCTTTTTCGTCTCGATATAGTTGCGCGAGCCGCCGCCCTCGATCATGTAGCTGGCCAGCGTGAAAGGCGCGCCGCAAAATCCGATCATGCCCAAACGGCCATGGAAATGGGCCACCACCCGCTGAATCGCCTCGCCCACATAGGACAGCTCCGCAGCGCGTGTCGTCTGCAGCGCGGCAATATCGGCGGCCGTCCGCAGAGGCTTGTGAATCACCGGCCCCTCACCCGCCTGAAATTCGAAATCCAGCCCCATGCACTCGAGCGGCAGCAGCAGATCGGCAAAGATGATGGCCGCATCCACATCCAGCTTCTCGGCGGCGGTGATGGTCACCTCGGCCGCCAGATCGGGCCGCTTGCAGATCTCCAGCAGAGAGTGGTGGCGCCGCACCGCCATATATTCCGCCATGTAGCGGCCGGCCTGGCGCAAAAACCAGACGGGCGTGCGGTCCACCGGCTGGCGCAGGCAGGCGCGAACGAAGCGATGAGAAGGAAGAACCGGAGTTTTCTGGGCCATGAGAGGTACCAGAAAAAGGTAGCAGGAACGGGCCTCTATCGGAAACAGCAACGCCCGGAGCCGTTGCGGCTCCGGGCGGAGAGCAGACCTCGGTGCGAGGAATCAGCGCTTGCGCGACGACTTCTTAGCCGAGCTCTTTTTCGAAGAACTCTTCTTTGCGCTGCTCTTTTTCGACGAGGCAGACTTCTTCTTCGGCACCTTAGCGCCCTCTTTACGCGCTTCCGAAAGCCCAATGGCGATTGCCTGCTTCCGGCTCGTGACTTTTTTGCCGCTGCGTCCGCTCTTCAGCTTGCCGCTCTTCTTCTCGCGCATCACGCGCGCGACCTTCTTCTGCGCCTTCGGACTATACTTGCGGCCTCCCGAAGACTTCTTATGCGAGGAACTTTTCTTCGTTGCCATGCACCCTTCTCCCTTCTGCTGTATTGGGAAGCAGTGCAGGATGTGGAGGTTGCGCGAGGATTTTTGCGAATGTGCGCGAGTCGTTACGGGACAAGAGCCTGCTGCGCCACCGCTTCGGCCGGAAGGATGTCCTCGACGTCCACCCACTGCGTCGGATAATCGCCCGTATAGCAGGCTACGCAGTAGGTATTGCCCTCGCCACCATCACAGGCGTTGCGTAACCCGTCCAGCGACAAATAGGCCAGCGAATCCGCCTCGATGTACTGCCGGATTTCTTCGATCGAGTTGTTCGCCGCAATCAATTCCGACTTGCGCGGCGTATCCACACCATAGAAACAGGGCGAGATGGTGGGGGGACAGCTGACGCGAAGATGCACTTCCTTCGCGCCCGCCTGCCGCACCATGCGCACGATCTTGCGGCTCGTCGTGCCGCGAATGACCGAGTCGTCGATCAAAATAATTCTTCGCCCCGCCAGCAGATTGCGCACCGGATTGAGCTTCAGCTTGACACCGAAGTCGCGCACTCGCTGCTCCGGCTGAATGAAGGTACGGCCCACATAATGGTTGCGGATGAGCCCGAATCGAAACGGAATGCCGCTTTCGGCCGCATAGCCAATCGCCGCGGTCACCCCCGAGTCCGGGACGGGCACGATGAGATCGGCCTCTACATGCGACTCGCGCGCCAGCTGCCGCCCCATCTCCTCGCGGCTCTCCTGTACCCAGCGCCCGTAGATCATGCTGTCGGGACGCGCAAAGTAAACGTGTTCAAAGATGCAGCTCGTCTGCTGTGGAGGCGCATACTGCCGCGACGTCACGCCGTCCGCCGTTACCATCACCAGTTCGCCGGGCAGCACATCGCGCTCATATTTGGCGCGCAGCAGGTCGAACGCGCACGTCTCCGAAGCAAAGACAATCGTGTCCGGGCCGCCCGGATTGACGATGCGCCCCATCGACAGCGGCCGGAACCCATGCGGATCGCGCGCCGCAAAAATGCGATCCCGCGTCATCATTACGATGGAAAACGCACCCTCCACCTGCCTCAGCGAATCGGCGATGGCATCGACAAGGGTGGTCGCCTGCGAATGCGCGATCAACTGGATGATGATTTCGGAATCAGACGTCGTTTGGAAAAACGCGCCCTTGCGCTCCAGGTGCACCCGCAGATTGCCGAGGTTCACCAGGTTGCCGTTGTGCGCGATGGCGATCAGGCCCTTCGTCGATTCGACCCGGATCGGCTGCGCGTTCAGAAGCGCCGAATCGCCGGTGGTCGAGTAGCGCGTGTGCCCGATGGCCATGTCGCCCTTCAGGCGCGCCAGGACTTCGTCGGTAAAGATCTCCGACACCAGACCCATGCCCTTGATGTTCGAAAGGTGAGTGCCGTCGGCGGTGGCAATCCCCGCCGACTCCTGCCCCCGATGCTGGAGGGCGTAGAGGGCGAGATACGCCTGCCGAGAAGCATCCGGATGGCCGTGGATCGCGACCACCCCGCAATGCTCCCGCAGCTTGGGATCAGAATCGGCCGCAGGGGCTAAAGCCCCTTCTTTTTGGGGCGCAGCTTCGGCACGACTGAAGTCGTGCCCTGACACAAAACCGGAGTCGTGGGCGGGAAGGCCCTCGATCAGCAGGCGGCTCACGCCGTCACCTCTTCGGAGAGCTGCGACTCGAGTGCCATAGACCATGAGGCATTCAAATCTTCGACTACGGAATCGACTACGACACGACTGCCCATTGCGATTACCAGACGATCGGGTTGCGTATGCCCGAGCGGCACTACCGTTACATAACTTTCAGCGATTTCCTGAACTGTGCGTACATGAGCTTCCGAGCAGGTAACGACAACCTGGCTCACCGATTCTTCGAAAAGCGCACATGCGTCGGGACAGATATTACTGTCAGAGTAAGGGAGGAGACGAATGTCTGCTCCGATTCCATGATCGATCGAAGCTTTCGATAACGCGACGGCCAAACCGCCATCCTCTACATCGCAAGCGCTGTGGAGGACGCCCTCTCGGCCCAAAGCCAGCACGCAGTCCCGAAGATTCGCCTCATCCGAGAGATCCATTCGTGGCGGCGTACCCCAAAATCCCCCAAGGACATTCTTTGCGTATTCGGATGAACCAAATTCGCGAATGAGCCGCGAGCCGACAGGGCCGCTGGGAACGGTGAGCAAAAGAATCGCATCCCCCGCCCGTTGAAACGCCGCCGGCACAGCCTTGGTCACATCCTCAATAATCCCCACAACCCCGACCACCGGCGTGGGATAAATCCCCTCACCCCGCGTCTCGTTATAGAGCGAAACGTTCCCGCCGGTGATCGGCGTCCCCAGCGCCGTGCACGCTTCCGCGATCCCATCGATGGCCGCAGAAAGCTGCGCCATAATCTCCGGCTTCTCGGGATTCCCGAAGTTCAAACAATTCGTCGCCGCCACCGGCGTCGCGCCCGTGCACGCCACCTTGCGCGCCGCTTCAGCCACCGCATGCATCGCGCCCAGTTTTGGATCGAGGTAGCACCAGCGTCCATTCCCCGCCAGCGCCATGGCCAGCCCGCGCTCATGGCGTGAACCATCAGCCCCAGGCGTCCCCGTGCCCTTGATCCGCATCACGCCTGCTTCGCCGCCCGGTCCCTGCACGGTATTCGTCTGCACCATCGAGTCGTACTGCTCAAACACCCAGCGCTTCGAGCAAATGTTCGCCGAGGCCAGCAGCTTCTTCAAATCCGCCGTGTAATCCCGCGGCTTCTGCAATTCCTCCAGCACAGCCGCCGGCGGATCCAGCGGGACCTTAATCTGCTCCGGACGGGCCCACGTCCCCACCGGCCGGTGATACAGCGGGCACTCATCCGTCAGCGAACGGTTCGGAATGTCCGCGACCAGCTCGCCATGATGCAGCACACGCAGCCGTGGCTCCTCCATCACCGTGCCGACGATCACACCTTCGAGGCCCCACTTCTCAAAGACCCGCAACACTTCCTGCTCGCGTCCCTTTTCCGCGACGAGCAGCATGCGTTCCTGGCTCTCGCTCAGCATCATCTCGTAGGCGGTCATGCCGGTTTCGCGCTGCGGCACGTGGTCCAGATCCATCTCGATCCCCACGTCGCCGCGGCCGCCCATTTCGCAGCTGGAACTCGTCAGTCCGGCCGCGCCCATGTCCTGGATGCCGACCACCGCGCCGGTCTGCATCGCTTCGAGACACGCTTCCAGCAGCAACTTCTCCATGAAGGGGTCGCCCACCTGCACGTTGGGCCGCTTCTGTTCCGAGCCTTCCTTGAACTCCTCGCTGGCCATCGTGGCGCCGTGGATGCCGTCGCGCCCCGTGCGCGCGCCCACGTAAATCACCGGGTTCCCGATGCCCGTCGCCTTCGCGTAGAAAATCTCATCGCGACGGACCAGACCGAGCGCAAAAGCATTCACCAGCGGATTGCCCGAGTAGCAGGGCTCGAACTTCGTCTCGCCGCCCAGGTTTGGCACACCAAAGCAGTTGCCGTATCCAGCGATCCCATGCACCACGCCTTCCACCACCGAATGGTTCTTCCGCACCAGGGCCTCAGTCGTGTCCTTGTCCACGGTCAGCGGACCGAAGCGCAGCGAATCCATCACCGCCAGCGGCCGCGCGCCCATCGTAAAAATGTCCCGCAGAATGCCGCCCACGCCTGTCGCCGCTCCCTGATAGGGCTCAATGTAGGACGGATGATTGTGCGACTCGATTTTGAACGCGCAGGCCCAGCCGTCGCCTACATCGATAATGCCGGCATTCTCGCCTGGCCCCTGGACCACGAGCTTGCTGCGCGTCGGCAGCCGCTTCAGGTGCACTTTGGACGACTTGTAGGAGCAGTGCTCGCTCCACATCACGCTGTAGATGCCCAGTTCTGTGAACGATGGCGTCCGCCCCAGGGCATCCTCAATGCGGCGATATTCGTCCGCGGTGATGCCGTGCTGAGCCAGGAGCTCCGGCGTGATGGTGGCTGGCGGGGGCGCCACTGCGGCAGAAGATTTCATGACTGGTTCAACTTCATTGTCGCATGGCCGGAAAGAGCTCCGGAGCCGACCCGCATTCTCTCCAGTCCCGCCAGGCATTTGCCACCCCATAGCGTCGGACGCCGAAAATGTGGCGCTTAAGATCCAGAGAGAGCCTGCAGATCCTCGGGCCGGTCCACATCCACAGCACCCTCCGGCCACGCAACCGCCTGTACCCGCGCAGCGTCCCGCCGAATCACGTCGCGCGCGCCCTGGTCCCCCGCACACGCCAGCAGTTCCGGCACCAGCGCCGCCGCCAAGACCGCCGGCACTCCGGCTCGCCCGGCATACTGTGAGGCTGTGATCGCCATTTGCCCGGTCGCGTGCCGCGCCAGCAGCTCCCGCAGATGCTCCGTCGTGAGGCGGGGCTGATCGCAAACCAGCAGCAGGAAATTGTCCGGCTTTGCCCGGGTCCTTTCCGAGCGGGACGCTGCCTCCACACCACAACGCAGCGACGCACCCATTCCCTCTCGCCACTCCGGATTCACAACGGCCTCGACTCCGAGCCCGGTCAATTCTGTGGCCATCCGCTCCGCCTCGAAGCCCAGCACCACGACCACCGGAGCACATCCCGCCTCCAGCGCCAAATGCGCAGTCCTCCGCAGCAGGGACTCGCCGCTCGCATGGATCAGTTGTTTCGCTTGTCCCAGCCGCGTCGACGCCCCGGCGGCCAGAATTACAGCGGCGCAGCGCGTCTCAGGCATGCACCGCAGGCGCTCCGGAAAGCTTCTGCGCTCCCCGCCCGGCAAAGACCGCCTGCAGCTCCGCGGCAATCGACAGCGCAATCGAGGCCGGCGCGTGACCGCCCAAATCCAGGCCCACCGGAGAATGCAGCCGCCCGAGGCATGTATCCGGGTCCAAAGCCAGCTCGGACGCCACTTCACTCACCAGTCGTTCCGTCCGCGCCCGCGGTCCCAGGACGCCGAGGTAGCGCAACTCCCTGGTCAGGAGCGCCCGCAGAATCTGCCGGTCCTGCTCGTAGCTATGCGTCATCAGCACGGCGGCATCGTCGGACGTGAGTACGGCCAGCGCGGCTTCAAGCCCGCCCACGCGTGCCGCCTGCGGAAAGCGCTCCGGCCGCGCGAGATTCGCCCGACCGTCGGCCAGGGTCGCATGCCAGCCGAGGACATCCGCAAACGCCAGCAGCGGCCGCGCATCATCCCCTGCTCCGAAGATCGTGATTGCCGGCGGGGGCGCGACAAACTCCACAAAGAGATGCTCCGCCTGGCGCGACGCGCGCCTGTGCAGCACCTCATGCGCCAGTTTCTCCAGCGCCGGCTCCGCTTTCGCGGCATACAGGGCCTCGCCCGCCGCATTGAGAACCAGCCGCGTGCCGGCGGCACTGGTCACGGTGTCGGTTACGATTACCGATGCTGTGCGCTTTTCCACGCTCCGCCGCAGGGTTTCCAGGCACTGCGCCGCTGGCTCCCCGCGCTCGAGCGCAATGAGTACCGTCCCGCCGCAGCCCAGGCCGTAGGGCATATCTCCGTCATCGTCGAAAAAACTGCTGTAGCGCTGGATCGACGGCCCTTTTTCGGTCAACCACCATGCCTTTTTGGCAATCTCTGCCTCGAGGCAGCCGCCGCTCACGGTACCCGCCCGCTGGCCCCCGGCGGTCAGCAACATGCGCGCTCCGGGCCGTCGATAGGCGGACCCTTCAATGCCCACGACGGTAGCCAGACAAACATCCTCGCCTGCGGCGCTGGCGCGCTTCCACAGGTCCAGGATTTCTCTCAGCTCCGCCATGGTTCTGCCGCCCGGCATCGCGGCCCTACGCGCTTCTCTGCTGACCGCTCATCAGGTTTTCGAGACGGATGGGCAGCCTGCGGACGCGTATGCCAGTTGCATGATACACCGCCATGGTCAGCGCCGAAGCTACGCCGGTCAGTCCGATTTCCCCCAGTCCTCGCGCACCATATTCGTTCAGGTGCAGGTCGGGATATTGGACGAAATGGCACTCCATCTGCTCGATATCGGCGTTGGTGGGTATCAGATAATCTGCATAGTTGTTGTTGATCGGCTTGGCATTGCGGGGATCGTAAATCGTCTCCTCGAACATCCCCATGCTGATGCCCCACACCACGCCGCCCAGGATCTGGTTGCGCGCCGTCTTCTCGCTGATGATCCGGCCGGCGTCGATCGCCGTCACCGAACGCGTGACCCGCAAACGCGCGATACCCGGATCCCAGGCCACCTCGATGAACTGCGCGCCGAAACAATGGCTCGAATACTTCCCCGTCTCGTCCGCTCCGCCCGTGTGCGCCTCCGCCTCCAGCGAAGCCACCCGCCGCAGCTGCAGCAGCTTTTCGAAAGGAACGCCGCTCTCCGGATCCTGACCCTGCCCGTGCACG
This sequence comes from Acidobacteriaceae bacterium, assembly GCA_036269135.1. GTDB lineage: Bacteria > Acidobacteriota > Terriglobia > Terriglobales > Acidobacteriaceae > Palsa-343. The sequence continues at coordinate 59,224 of DATASQ010000002.1, read as the reverse complement.
CGCCCATTCGTGAGCGCCAGCGTCCTGGCATCTGCCTTTTCGAACGGTGAACCTGCGGTGCGCGTCGCCAGCTCGAACAGCAGCTGGGTCACCTTGTCCGTGGCCTGATCGATCGCGGGCAGCACGCTCGCCGTCGCGGTCGATCCCCCGGACATCGGGCCCGGGGGCAGCGCCGTATCGCCTAACGCCACATCCACGCGGTCGATCGGGATCCCGAGCTTCTGCGCCACGACAATCGCGAACACCGTGTACATGCCCGTGCCAATATCCTGGGTTGCGCTGGAGGTCCGCACCCGGCCGTCCGCGCCCAGACGTACCCGCACCGTCGCCGATCCGCGCCCCGCATGCCAGGTGGACGTGCCCATGCCCCAGCCCAGAATCTCGTTTCCGCTCTTCATGGAGCCTACCGCGGGATTCCTCTTCGCCCAGCCGAAGCGCTCTGCCCCTACCTGATAGCACTCCTTCAGGTGCTTGCCGGAAAAGGGCAGGTTCTCGCTCTCGTCCTTCTCCGCGTAATTCTTCAGGCGCAGCTGCAGCGGATCCATATTGAGCTTGAGCGCCAGGTCGTCCATCGCCGCATCCAGCGCATACAGGCCCGGCGTGGTACCGGGTCCGCGCATGGGCGTTGGCGTTCCGATATTGAGCGAGACCACCTCCTGCGTCGTGGCCACGTTCGGACAGCTGTACAGCATCCGCGTCACACCCGTGCAGTTCTCGGTGAAGGAATCGATCTTCGAGGTCGGCTGCAACACGTCCTGCACGATGGCCACCAGCGTGCCGTCCTGTTGCGCGCCCATGCGCATCCGCTGCTGCGTTCGCGGACGATGTCCGACCGTGGTGAACTCGAGGCTCCGCGGCACGACCACCTGTACCGGCCGGTTCACTTTTTTGGCGGCCATCGCCGCCAGCAGGGACTGCGGCCACGGGAACAGCTTGCCGCCGAATCCGGCCCCGCAAAAAGGTGAGATCACCTCAATGCGGTCCAGCGGCACCCCCAGCATCTCCGACAGGACATTGCGATGGTTCACGACGCCCTGGGTCGTTTCGTAGAGCCGCAGCCGGTCGCCGTTCCACACCGCGATCGTCCCGTGCATCTCCATGGGGTTGTGGGTTTCAGTGGGCGTCTCGTACGTGTAGTCGATTCTGACCGGTGCGCCGGCAAAGGCTTCTTCGGGATTTCCCCGCTGATAATGCTGCTTTGGGTCGCCGGGTGCGCGATCCTGTTCCTCCAGAACGACCGCCGGCTTCTCCGCGGCATACTCGACCTTCACCGCAGCAGCCGCGGCGTTCGCCTGCGCGAACGTATTTGCTACCACAAGAGCGACAAATTGCCCGTAATAGTACACGGTATCGTCTTCAAACGGCGGCCGGCTCTCCCCCGCGCGGCTCTCCTGCTCGAAGGGGCCACCGGGGCGGTAGAGCCGCAGGCTGTTGCCGTGATGGAGCACCGCCAGCACGCCCGACATCTTCTCGGCGGCCGACGCATCGACCCGTGTCACGCGCCCGTTGCCAATCGTGCTCGCCACGCCGACGCCATACGCCAGGTTCTCCACCGGGTGATCGACCGCATACGGGGCCGCGCCTGTTACCTTCAGCGGCCCATCGATCCGCGTGACCGCCGCTCCAATCAGCGATGTGCTCATGCCTCAGCTCCCGTTTGCGTGACCACCTGCAGCCCCCGCACAATGGCTCTCTTCGCCAGCTCAATTTTGAAGCCGTTGTACTTCAGCGGCTTTGCCCCGGCCATTGCCGTCTCCGCCGCTTTCTGAAAATTCGCCTGTGTGGCGGGCTGGCCTTCGAGCACCTGCTCGGCCGGCCGTGAACGCCACGGCTTTGTCGCTACGCCGCCCAGCGCGATCCGCGCCTGCTCAATTCGTCCGCCGTTCGACCGCACCAGCACGGCCGCCGACGCCAGGGCAAATTCGTACTGCTGCCGGTCCCGCAGCTTCAGGTAATGCGAGCGCGCTCCCTCGGAAAACGGCGGCAGCGTGACATACGTGATCAGTTCGCCCGGGTGCAGCACAGTCTCTTTGTCCGGCGTTGTGCCTGGCTCCAGATAGAACTGGTTGAGGGCGATCCGCCGCTCGCCCGCTGGTCCTTTTGTGTGAACTACCGCCTCCAGAGCCATCATGGCGACTGCCATGTCGGAAGGATGCGTCGCCACGCAATCGTCCGATCCGCCCAGCACCGCGTGGATACGGTTATAGCCGTCGATGGCCGAGCAGCCGGAGCCCGGTTTCCGCTTGTTGCAGGGATAATTTGTGTCGCGGAAGTAGTAACACCGCGTTCGCTGCAGCAGATTGCCGCCGGTGGTCGCCATATTCCGCAACTGCGGCGACGCACCCGACAACAGCGCCTCCGACAGAACCGCGTATCGCTGCTTCACCGCCGGATGAATTGCCAGATCGCTGTTGCGCACCAGGGCGCCGATTCGCAGCGTACCGTCCTTCTGCTCCTCGATCTGGCTCAGCGGCAGCGGATTGATGTCCACTACCTGCTGCGGCTGCATTACGTTCAGCTTCATCAGGTCGATCAGCGTCGTCCCACCGGCGAGAAACGTCCCGCCCGAATGCGCTGCGCGGTCGACAGATTGCGCCTGACTGTATCGAAATGCCTGCATACCTTCTCTCCTGCTCGGTTATGCGACCGGCTTACGCGCTTACTTTGCGCGCCTGCTGCACGGCGGCCACAATGTTCACATAGGCGCCGCACCGGCACAGATTGCCGCTCATCGCCGCCCGCACCGCATCGTCGTCGGGACCAATGGGCTCGTGCAGCAGCGCCGACGCCGACATGATCTGCCCCGGCGTGCAATACCCGCACTGGAATCCGTCATGGTCGAGAAACGCCTGCTGCACGGGGTGCAGGTGACCGTTCTGCGCCAGCCCTTCGATGGTGGTGATTTTGTCGTTCGGGTGCATGATGGCGAAGCTGAGGCACGAGTTCACGCGCCGGCCGTTCACATGGACCGTGCAGGCGCCGCACTGTCCGTGGTCGCAACCCTTCTTGGTGCCGAAGAGCTGCAGATGATCGCGGAGCGCGTCCAGCAGGGTCACGCGCGGCTCGAGGAGCACACGGTGGACCTTGCCGTTCACGTTCAGGACGACCGGGACGGCAGTGGCCGGCGTGGTTGGTCCGCGCTCCGGCTCGTCCTTCTTCTCGTCGGCCTGCGCGGCGTGCGCCAGCGGGGCCGCGGTGGCAGCCACGCCGGCTGCGCCTAACTGAGCGAGGAAGGATCGGCGGGAGAAGTTCCCGGGCGAAGAACCATGCTTCGCTTCGGTTTCTGGATTTTGGGTCGTGCCGTCGGCTGCCTGGGCGTCCTGGAGGGGATTCTTAGGATGGTCCATCGAGGCTCCTGCCTGTTTTGGATGAGCCCGCGTCGCAGAAGGTCAAAAAAAAATTGACGGCCGGAGTGAGCCCCTCAAACGATTCAGTTAGAGCTGCGTCGCGTTATGCGCGGCCGGCGCTGCGTTTTTCTTCCGCCGGCTCAGGACGTATTCGTTGTCGCTGCGGCGGCGCGTCGCGGTGGCCTTATCGATCCTGCGCCAGAAGGCCCAGAAATAATCCACGGCCGAGAGGATGGAAATGCCGGCCATGTAGTAAATCCCCACCAGGGCAAAGAGGTGAACCGGGATGATGAACCAGCCGATCTGCCACTGATACCAGCCGCGGTCGAGAATGACCGCGACCACCGACACAATCTGAATCACCGTCTTGAGTTTGCCGATGTCGCTGGCTTCGATGGTGAAGCCTTCGGTGGAGGCGATCGAGCGGAGGCCGCTCACCAGGAATTCGCGCCCGATGACGACGACCACAATCCACGGCTTGACGACGTGGGGGTTGAACTCGACCAGGGCAACGTAGGCGGAGGTGATCAGAAGCTTGTCCGCGATGGGATCGAGCAGCATGCCCATGGTGGTGATCTGCCCGCGATGGCGAGCCAGATAGCCGTCAATGCCGTCGGAGATGGAAACCAGGACGAAACACAGGGACGCGACGATTTCCTGCTCGCCATGCCATCCCCCGCGCGGAAAGTGGGGGGAAAGCATCCAGATGAGCGCCGGCACGCAGAAGATGCGGCCCATCGTGATGGAGTTGGGGAGGTTCACGCCGGGAGCGCCCCTGCAGTCATTATGCCACCAGCCTCCGGGAGCACGGTTCGACCGGCTCGGCGGCGGGCGCGGCCGGTGTGGTTCAGGCGGCTCCGTGGGTCCTGGAAGATCTCATTTTCGATGGCATCCTGGCCGGCGACCGCTGATTCTACGGGGGCATCTCGGTAACATCCATCGATAACATGCCGGGGGCCGATGCTGCCGGAGGACTTCACCGCCGGGGCAGTCTGCCCGTCCAGGTGGGCGTGCGGTTTGCGGGTTGAGTCGCGTGCTTCGGGCATGGCTTTCTGATGCGGCAGAGCAGAAAGGCTGCCGGAAGGGCAGCCCTGACGGGAGAGATTTTTATTTGCCCTCTATTTTCAGAATAACAAGCCCGAGGGGATTTACTGCCAGTTTTTGGCAGGATTTTCGACGCGGAAGTCATTTCATATCAACGGCTGTTACTTTCGAGAGGGCGAAGGGGGCTTGACACGATTTCCACAATTGGGGGCGAAACCGCATACTTCGCGCCGCGACCATGACTAAGGTCATGATCGTTGAGGATCGGCGATCGGAGGCGGCAGCGCAGAAGGGCCGGAACGTGAGCCGGCGATGAGGATGTCCACGAGCCTGCGAGCGCTCTGCTGCCAGTCCGGACCGAAAGGCGTGTAGGCAACACCGATGAGCGGGAGGAGCAGATCGGAGGCGTGGAGGTCAGAGCGAAGATCGCGGCTGCGAATCGCTCGCTGGACGAGCGCGTCCATGGCGCCGTGAACCAGCCCGCGAGAACCTTCATAGAGCCGCGTTGGCCCTCCGGCGATGCTGTTCAGGGCAGGGGCGATGATGTGCTTGGCGGCGATGTGGTCGATGAAGAGGAGCATCCAGGCGCGGAGGGCGTCGATGGGGGGCAGGGTTTCGGCGAACTTTCGTTCCGCTGCGGCAAGCTTTTCCACCTCGGTGCGATAGACGGCTTCGATGAGGGCGTCGCGAGTGGGAAAGTGACGGTAGAGAGTGCCGGGCCCGACGCCGGCCTGCCGGGCGATGTCGTCCAGACTGGCCTCGGCGCCGGATCGGGTAAACGCGGCCTTCGCCGCTTCGAGAATGCGCTCGCGGTTGCGCTGCGCGTCGGAGCGCGGACTTCGGGACGGCTTTTTCCGGACGGGTTGTAGAGTTTTTCCTGACATTTGCGCGAAATAAATGAAACCGGAGACAATCTCCGATTATCTATTCATTCGGAGGCTGTCTCCGTTTTATTGGAGCGGCCGCACGCCGTCAATGATTCATTCGGATTGAAAAAGGCGACGCATCACCAGGCAGGATAGCCAGGCAGCATAACCAGGGAGGAACGATGGTCCAGTCCGCTATTTCGGCCGGCAGCTTTACCCTGCTCGGCGGCTCGCTCCACTTGAACCGCATGGGCTACGGAGCAATGCAACTCGCAGGAAAAGAGGGCAACAAGCTGGTGTGGGGACCTCCCCGCGATGCCGATGAAGCGGTCCGCGTGCTGCAGGAAGCCGTGGCGAGCGGTGTGAACCATATCGACACGGCGGATTTTTACGGCCCTCATGTCACCAACCAGATCATTCGGAGGGCGCTCTTCCCCTACCCCGAGGAGCTGGTGATTGTGACCAAGGTCGGCGCTCGGCGCGGCGAGGATGGCTCGTGGAATCCAGGCTACTCGCGTGACCATCTGACGGCGGCGATTCACGACAATCTTCGCAATCTGGGTGTGAGCGCGCTGGAGGTGGTGAATCTGCGGGTCATGTTCAGCGTGCATGGACCGGCGGAGGGCTCGATCGAGGAGCCGCTGAGCGTCCTGGCCGAGCTGCAGCAAGAAGGGTTGATTCGGCACCTCGGGCTGAGCAACGTAACGGCTGCGCAGATCGCGGAAGGGCGGCGGATGGTTCCGATCGTCTGCGTTCAGAACCACTACAACCTGGCGCATCGGGGCGACGATGGGCTGGTCGCGGAGCTTGCCGGAGAAGGCATCGCCTACGTTCCGTATTTCCCGCTGGGCGGATTCACTCCGCTGCAGTCGGGAACGTTGTCGGACGCGGCGGCGCGGCTGAGGGCTACGCCGATGCAGGTTGCGCTGGCGTGGCTGCTGCAGCGCTCGCCCAACATCCTGGTGATTCCGGGAACGTCGTCCCTTCTCCATCTTCGCGAGAATCTGGGGGCGGCGACGCTGCAGATTCCCGCTGAGGTGCTGGCCGAGCTCGATGCAGTCTCGAAAGAACATGCCGTTCCTGCGATGCCGGAGCGTCATTCGTAATCGCGGTCGCCAACTTTCAGAAACAACCAAAAGGAGTATCGCCATGCGCGTTTTTGTTACGGGAGCTACAGGATTTATTGGTTCGAGAGTCGTCCGGGAGCTGCTCGAGGGTGGTCATCAGGTTCTCGGCCTTGCACGTTCGGATGCGGGCGCCCAGGGGCTGACCGCGGCCGGCGCTGAGGTGCAGCGCGGCGATCTGGACGATCTGGAAAGCCTGCGCAACGGAGCATCCCAGGCGGATGGGGTGATTCACCTCGCGTTCCGGCATGACTGGTCGCAGTTCGCGGAATGCTGCGCGATCGACAAGCGGGCCATCGAGGCGGTCGGCTCGGTGCTGGAGGGCTCCGATCGGCCGTTGCTGGTGACGGGAGGGCTCGCGGTGCTGGCGCAGGGGCGCCCGGCCAACGAGAACGATCCGCCGGTACCCGTTTCCGAAAGCTATCCGCGCGCTTCGGAGGCGACGGCGGCGGCGCTGGCCGAGCGGGGCGTCAACGCATCGGTGGTCCGCCTTCCTCAGGTGCACGACACGGTGAAGCAGGGGCTGGTCTCCTATTTGGTGGCGACGGCTCGCGAGAAGGGGGTCTCGGCCTATATCGGGGAGGGGCACAACCGGTGGGCCGCGGTGGCCGTGCTCGATGCGGCGCGTCTCTATCGGCTGGCCCTGGAGAAGCGTGAGGCGGGCGTCCGCTATCACGCGGTCGCCGAGGAGGGCGTATCGCTGCGGGAGATTGCCGAAGCGATCGGCCGAGGGCTGAAGGCGCCGGTGGTGAGTTTGTCTCCCGAGGAGGCGGCGGGTCATTTTGGATTTATGGCGCGGTTCGCGGGGATCGATCTGCAGGGTTCGAGCGCGCTCACGCGGAAGAAGCTGGGGTGGGAGCCGACGGGGCCTGGGCTGATTACCGATCTGAAAAATATGCGTTATTCAGCGATCCAGGAAAGAGCTATCGGCGGGGTTGGCCGATGAGGTAGCGGATGGGGACGCGGCCGCCGCTGGCTTCGCCGATGTCCCAGGTGTAGTCGTCGGCAGTCAGGCCCTGGGTGAGCTCGGCCATATCGGCGAGGGAATAGCTGCGCAGGCAGGAGAGCAGGCCGTCGAACCATAAAAGGAAGGGGACAACGGGAAGAACAAAGGTCCAGAGGAGGCGGCGGAGGCGAAGCGGGCGGGCGCGGGCGGCTTCCCGCAGTCCGAGGAAAGGAACGGCATTGGTGGCAAGGAGCGTCCAGGGAGTACGGCGGGCGGCTTCGAAGATGGCAATACCCTGGCGTTGCGTGAAGGCGTCGGCGAGCATGGCGCGGGCCGACTCGGGATCGAAGTGATGGAAGGACGAAAAGAGAGTGCGGAAGCCGGGGAGATCGTCGGGAACGGCACGGGCATCGACCGGGTCGCGGTAAGGGACCAGAGCGCCAGGGCGGGAGGAAGAGCCTTCCTGGGAAGCGTTCGATAGACTGTCCATTTTGCCTGCCGCCAGGAGGGCGTTGGGATAGAGGTCGGTGAGCCAGACCGTGAGCGGCCGGCCATCCGCGATTTCCGGATAGAGGCCGAGCCAGGGACCGCCGCCGCCGGAGCAGAGATCCACGATCTGATGGGCGCCGGAGTGGCGGATGGCTGCGCGCAGACGGCCGGAGATGGGGCGGTAGGTGCGGTTGCCGTTCCAGATGGCTTCGAGGGCCTCCGTGACGCGGTCGCGCAGAGAGGCGGGAAACCAGGGTTGATCGTGGATTTCGAACCAGCGCTGTCGGCGCATCTTCCCTGCTATTGGGGGTGAGGTGAAGTTATGCCACCGCAGCGGATCGGGGGCGGGGAAGCCGAGCCGGACCATGGTGGCGTGGAGCTGCTGGTGACGGAGACGGAAGAGAGCGGAGTGGAAATTGGGAAAATCCGTCGTCTGCTGCTGCGATGTTCGGTCGACGGGATCGGGATGTGCGCCGGCCCCGGAGACGAGGCAGGTGACGCCGAAGAAGGGCAGCCCAACGCGAGCGCATACCGGCCAGTGTAAAGAAAGCCGGGTGAGGCGATCGGCGGGCCTCCAGGGACAAGGCGATTTCGCGAGCGAAAACGCGATATCCTCCGTCCTTAGGGCAGACGAATGGATTTTTCCTGCTCCGGGAGAAGACGACCGGGTCGGGAACGCCAGGATAGGTCAGGATGAGTGGTTTTGAAGTTCAGCTCGCCTCCTGGCTAGCGCCTGCTCGGGTTGCAGAGCCTTTGGATACGAGCCAGACGACAAGCCAGACGGTCGCCCAGTTGGTGGGCGAATACTCCACCGCGCTGTACCGGGTGGCATTTTCCGTGACGCGCAACGCCGCCGAGGCCGAAGACGCCGTGCAGGAGACCTTTCTGCGGGTGCTGAAGCACGAGGCGCGGCTGGGCGAGATTCGCGATTACCGGGTATGGCTGGTGCGGATTGTCTGGAACATCGTTCTGGACAAGAAGCGGCGGGCGAAGACGCGGCCGGAGAACGAAGACATTGCGGACCAGGCGCGGACACTGCCCTCCGGGGAACGGGGGGCCGACGCTACGGCGATTTCTGTGCAGGAGCATGCGCGGATTCTGCGACTGGTCGACAAACTGCCGGAGCGGGAGCGCGAGGCGCTGCTGCTCTCCGCAGTCAACGAGCTGACGACGGCCGAGATTGCGGCGGCGCTGAAGACGACGGAGTCGTCGATTCGGTCGCGGATCTTCCGGGCCCGGCGGGAACTGGCCGGTTTGCTGGAGAAAGAGGGAATCCGGCGATGAACGGCGAAATGAATTCGGGAAGGATGCCGACGGCTGAAGAGCGGATTGACGCGGCGCTGCGCGCGGTGGGCGGCGCGATGCCGGAGGCCGGTTTGCAGGGACGGATTTTGAATCGGCTGGCTACGGAGCGGGTCAGACGGGAGAGCGCGGCGGCCGGGATGACCTTGATGTTGCGCAGGATGCCGCGTTTCGCGGGAGCCGCGCTGACGGCGGTGTTTGTCTGCGTGGCGGGGACGGCGATCGTGGTCGGATCCGTGCAGCATTCACGTGGGCTGCATCATGCACCGATGGTGGCGCCGCTCGTTCCGGGTTTGCCGGGAAACGGGATCGGGGCGGCATCGGCCGTCCATCCGGCGGCACCGGCTTCGGTGCTGGCCAAGCCCAACAGCCGGGGGCGATCGAGCCGGAGGGCGGATCGCGGGCGAGCGCGCATTCAGCGGCACGCGCATAAAGCGGCGGGGGTTGCGGTGCCGGCGCCGGATGAGAATTCCCCGAAGTAGCGGATCGACCCCACCCCAGAGATCGCAGAGGACACGGGCGGAGGGTTCGCGCATGGATGAACTCCGTGGCGGGACGGCGGAGCCGCGTCGGGCGCGGTACTCTGAGATGTGCGTACTGTTCTGACTGCTAATCGTCTGCTCGGGCCGGATGGGATTGTGAAGCGGCCTGTCGTCGTGATGGAAGATGGATTGATTGCGTCGGTCGACTCCGAAGCGGCAGCGAGCTTGCCGCCGGGGCGCCACGTGGCGCTGCCCGAATGCACGCTGGCCCCGGCCTTTTTTGACGTTCACATCCATGGCTGCGGCGGGCACGACTCAATGGAAGCAACCGAGCCGGCGCTGTGCGGGATGGGGAAGTTCCTGGCGCGGCGCGGCGTGGGGGCGTACTGCGCGACGACGGTGACGGCGCCGCTGGATGCGCTGCTGCGGTCGCTGCGCGGGCTCGCGAAGCTGATGCCGAAGCCGCTGGAGGGAGCGCGGCCGGTGGGGATCCATCTGGAGGGGCCGTTTCTGTCGCCGCACAAGCGGGGCGCTCATGCGGAGAGCCAGTTGCTGACACCCTCCGTGGCGGTCTTCGACCGGATGTGGGAGGCGGCGGAGGGGACGATTCGGGTGATGACGATTGCGCCGGAGCTGCCGGGCGCCCTCGAGACGATTGAGCACGCAGCGAAGCTGGGGGTCCGGGTGAGCCTGGGGCACAGCAACGCGGACACTGAGGCGGCGAGGCAAGGCGTTCGGGCGGGAGGGGTAACGGCCACGCACACATTCAACGCCATGCGCGCCCTGGATCATCGCAATCCTGGGCTGCTGGGCGAGGTGCTGACGAACGACGCGCTGTTTGCGGAGATCATCTGCGATGGGATGCACGTGGATCCGACGGCGGTGCGGCTGTTCTGGAAGGCGAAGGGGGCAGATCGGGCGCTGCTGATGACCGATGCCATGGCGGCGACGGGTATGCCCGACGGACGCTACATGCTGGGCGAGCTTGAGGTACGGGTGACGAACGGGCGGTGCGTGATTGGCGAAGACACGCTGGCGGGGAGCACGCTGACGATGGATCGGGCGGTACGGAACTTCATGGAGTTCACGGGAGCGGGGCTGGCGGAGACGATTGGGCTGGCAACGCGGAATCCGGCGCGGATGACGGGGCTGGAGGGACAGATTGGGAGCCTGGCTCCGGGGCGGTCCGCGGATATTACGGTGCTTTCGGCGAAGAACGAGGTGGTGGAGACGTTTCTGCGGGGGGAACCGCAGCTGATGAGTGCGGGGGACGCGGCTTTTAACGGGTAAAAGAATCCACCACAGAGAGCACGGAGAGCACGGAGAGCAGGGGATGCGGCGTTCAGCGGTTCGCTTGGCTGCCAGCCTCGCTCAGTGGCTCAAGCCGGACACGTTTTGCGGCTCTTATGGCACAGCTGAACGCTGTGCCCTTTCAAAACAGTCCATTGCCGCGCAAGGGGTGAAGCCATGCTGCTGCAAGGCGGTCGTGTTTCCGCAAGGTTGGCAGGAGATGAAGACCGACTGGGTGAGATGGGGGCCTCCCACCCTGGCTCCTCGAAGGGCACGAGGAGCCAAGGATGGGGCACCCGTCGGTGTGCGCCGATCGAGGCTGCTGGGTGAGAGTCGGGCTCTCTCACATCTGCCAAAACCGTCAGTGTGCGCCGATGGGGGCGCTGGTCAGCACGCCGGAGAGGACGCCGAAGCTGCCGTCCACTTTTGATGAGTTCAGGCCGAGCAGCTTGACGATCAGCGGATAGACATTCACGTTCTCAAAGGGCTTGAGCTTTACGCCGGGGCGGATGTCGGGGCCTTCGGCGTAGAAGACGGCTTTCATTTCCGGCATCATGAACGGATCGAAGCCGTGGTTGCCGACGGTGGGGGCACGGTCCTCGCGGTCGGGCGGCGGGGCTTTGGCGCGGATGGCATAGGGTCCGCGGGCGACGATGATGGGATCGCCTTCGCGGGGATTGCTGTTGAAGTGCAGCTCAGCGGGAACGTTCTCGCGGCGGTAGACCATGAAGGACGCGTCCGCGGCCTTGAGCTTTTGGTAGACGTGGTTGGCGGCGGTTTCGTCGGGCGCATAGAGATACGAACCGACGGTGGTGAGGCCGTCGAGCGAGGCGAACGTGTCGAGGTCGATCCAGCTGCCCTGAATCTTCGCCATGCCGTGATCGGAGACGATGATGAGGTCGATGGGGAGGGCGAGCGCCTTCAGGTCGGCTTCAAGCGTGCCCATGAGGGCGTCGACGTGGCGGACGGCTTCCGCGGTCTGCGGGCTGTCAGGGCCGTATTCGTGGCCGGCGTGGTCGACGTTGGGATAGTAGAGGGTGATGAAGTGGGGGCGCTGCTCGGGCGGTAGCTTCAGCCAGGCGATCACCTGACTGATACGCTGCTCGTCGGGGAAATGGTCGTCGTAGTGAAGGTAGTAGCTGGGGCGCTCGCCGGCAATCTTCGCCTCCGAGCCGGGCCAGAAGAAGCAGGCGCTGCGCATGCCCTGCTTTTCCGCGAGGGACCAGAGCGGCGTGCCGCCGTACCAGGAGCCATCCGTGTTGGTCTTCGTATCCCGATAGGAGTACGTCTCATTGCGCTCCGGGTCGTAGAAGGAATTGCCGACGATGCCGTGGTGCTCGGGGTAGAGGCCGGTGACGATGGTGTAGTGATTCGGGAAGGTGAGCGAGGGGTAGGCGGGAATCATGCCCTCAGGGGCGCTGGCTCCGTGAGCGGCGATGGCGAGCAAGTGGCGGGCGCCGTATTTCTTCGCGTAGTCATAGCGGAAACCGTCCAGGGAGACGAGGACGACGTAGTGCTTGTTCTGCTGGGCGGCGGCGTTGGGGCCGTGATCGACGGCGATGACCGGGCTGGACTGGGCCTGGGCCGCATAGAGAGCACAGACGAGGAATAGGGCAAATAATGGAAGGCGTCGCACGATACAAGATCCCCTCAAGCAGCCAGTGCGTTAACGTAATCGCTTCGACGCGACCAAAGGGCCGGAATCACGCGATACGCTTCAAGGGCTTCAGTTATGTCTCCCCCCACCGGTTGCTCCTGGTCGTTGAGGAAGGCATAAGCTTCCGGCTCTGTTCCATTGACACGGGCGGCGCGCGTGTCGTTCAGCGTCCACAGGTAAGCAAATATATTGTCCTTCTTGGGTGAAGCGATCGCCTGCAGAATACGCTCCGGTCGACTTTGAGACTTGGGAATCAGAAAATCGATGCCATGGTCATAACCGCTCTTTCCTGCGAGCTTTACGCGAGCCGTGTAACGGACGTTGTGAGCGTCAAGGAAGCCGCGAACATCTTCAAAGAAAAACCCGGCCACTCGAGGTTGAGCCATTACAAACATGTCGTTAACTGCGAGCATGGCTTGAACCAGTGAATGTAGGCGCTGTCCCAGATTTGCCGGTGATGCCTCGACTACCAGTTGGTGGTCTTGTGCTCGAACTCCCAGACCATTCAATATGCTGTCGAGAACGGCCTTTCTCTTCGGAGTATCGACATCGAGCCCACTGGTTCGAAGATCGGAAAGGATATACCCGTCGTCGGAAAGCGTAATGTTCCCGTTCTTTCTAATTGCATATACCTGGAGGTGATCGTTATGCCGATCAACAAATGGTGTCGTAAGCTCGCACGCTCCGCCCACCTCCTCGATCGAGAGCCCCTGACGAAGCCACGCCACATATTCATCGATCATTTTTCGGCAATCAGCTTGGTTCATACGATCACTCCCTGAACCGGCGGAGGTGCCACGATGTTACAGAACGCGCAGAATTCCTGGAACGTTGTACCAGGGTCTATCAGCAATGTGAATTGCGCTGAATCGACCGGGTATGCCCATTTGTCATCGTAGCCCTCTCGAAACAGGTGCAGATGAGTCCCTGAAAGCTGTTCACCGTCTGGATTGGTATGGGGCGCACCATCGACGTCCAGTCGAACGAGAACCACAACAGCCCGCGCCCTGTTTTGAAGTTTTAGCTTCGAAAGCCGCAGAGTGCCGCGCCAGACGTCGAGTTGGAATCTCTCTCGATCGCCGGGGCCGGTAAGTTCATAGGTTTCGTCTGCTCCGGGCGGTATGCTGATCGAGGCCGGGCTGTGCACAAAATGCTTTTCCGTCTGAATCAGCTGGTCTGCTTCAGCTTGATTTAACATTCCCGGAGCCCGTCTCCTTCCGTCTTGCGGATGCGTCTGGCGGGAGAAGCCCCGCCGATTGAATCCTAAACCCTGTCCGAAGGCTCGTGGCTCTTAGGCCGCAAGCTTCGCTCTATTCGTAGGCGGCGGTCATGGGCTGGAATTCCTCGTTCATCCAGTGGGTGAAGGCGTCGCTGGACTGCGAGCGGCCGAGGAAGTGCTGAACGATGTCGCGGCCGGATTGCGAGCCGCCGGGCTCGAGGACCGTCTGGCGATAGTGCATCGCCACGGGCGAGTCGACGCGGGCCTCGCGCGGGAACTGGCTGAAGAAGTCGAGGGCGATGACCTTGTCGTAGAGGTAGGTGTAGTAGTTCGAGGAGTAGCCCACGAGGTGGGTGAAGCTGGCGTACATGCGGTTGCCCTCGATAAACGCATAGGGCAGGAAACGCTCGTAGAGACGGCGGAAGAGCGCGTCGAGGTCGAGCGAGGCGGGATCGACGCTGTGGGTTTGGAGAGAGCAGGTGGTGTAGAAGAGCTGGGTGCGGACCCAGTCGGCGCGACCGAAGGCTCCGGCACGATTCATGCGCAGGACCAGCTCGGCGGGGATGGGCTCGCCGGTCTGATAGTGGTGCGCGAAGGTGGCGAGGAGACGCGGATCGCGGAAGAACTCTTCCAGCATCTGCGACGGGACTTCGACGAAGTCGCCTTCGGTGGCGATGCCGCTGATGCCGGCCCAGGCCTGGCGTCCGCCGAGGAGCGCGTGCATGAGGTGGCCGAACTCGTGGAAGAACGTGACGACGTCGGAGTATTGGAGGAGGCCGGGATTGCCCTCTTTCGGCTCGGGGAAGTTGCAGATGAGGGCGGCTTCGGGAAGCTGGCGGTCACGAATGCCGGGGATGAGAGGATGCGCGGAGAACCACTTGTCCTTGCCTTCGCGCGGGTGCATGTCGAGGTAGAAGCGGCCGGCGAGCTCGGTGCGGTCCCAGACTTCCCAGGCGCTGACGGAGGGGTGCCAGACGTCAGGATTCTGAATGCGGCGGAAGGTGACCTGGAAGAGCTTTTCGGCGGTCGCGAGGACGCCGGGCTCGACGCGATCGTAGGGAAAATAGGGACGGACGGACTGCGAATCGAAGTCAAAGGCGGAGCGGCGGTACTGTTCGAGCCAGTAGGTGCGGCTGGCGCCGTCGATCTGAGTGAGGCCCGGCTCGGCTTTCTGCGCGAAGTCGAGGAGCATCGCGTATTCTTTTTCGGCCCCGGCCTTGCTGGCTTTGTCGAGGTCGTCGAGGAAGGCCTGCATGTTCGCCGCAGACTCCATCATCTGGTCGGCCGTGGCCAGATCAGCCCAATGCGGAAAGCCGAGGAGGTGGGCGACCTCCTGGCGAATCTTGAGCAGATCGAGGAGGACCTGGCGGTTCGCGGGAAAGGCGCGGGTGTTGTAGGCGAGGAACATGCGGCGGCGCAGATCGGCGGAGCGCGCGAAGGTCATGACCGGCAGGTAGTCGGGGAAATCGGTGGTGAGGACGATTTTGCCGTCGTCGCCGGGCTTGTGCGCTTCGAGGAAGTCGGGCGGGAGACCGTCGAGCTCAGAGGGATCGGAGAGGGTGACGGTATTGCCGCCTTCCTGAACGTTGCGGCCAAAGTTGAGGCTGTGGAGGGTGGCCTGATCGGAGAGCTCGCGAATGCGGGCGCGGGTGGCGTCGTCCTTGTCCACGCCGGCGAGGCGGTACTGGAGGAGAGTGCGGTCGAGGTAGTGCTTCGAGGCTGGGTCGGCGCTGCCTGCGTCAATGGCAGCGAGCGCCTGATAGACCTCGCGATTGAGGGAGAGCTCGACGCCGGCCTGGGCGATGGTCTGGAGCAGATCCTGGGCCTTATCGCGCACGGATTTCTCGGGGTAGACGCTGTGCAGCAGGCCGGTGAGCGAGCCGACGGTGGCCAGCTCGGCAATGGCATCGTCGTAGGCGCGGAGGGTTGCGTCCAGGGTACGGGCGGTGCTGCGGGTAACGCGGGCAACGGCGTCGCGATGGCGCTGGAGACGGTCTTCGACCCAGGCGGTAAGGGCATCGGAATCGACGGAGCCGGCGCCGGTGGGATTCCACGGGTAGGCGAGAACGGGAGAGACGGAAGCGGAAGCCGGCGGCGTCATGCGAAGCACCTCTCTTCGCAGGGTAACGCACCGGGCCCGGGGCTATCCGCCGATGGCTTCCTGGCGGCTGGCCAGTGGGGCGCCGACGATCTCGAGATCCTCATGCGCGGGGGTGCGCGCCTTTTGGCGATAGAGGCGCAGCAGCAAGGCGAGGTACTGAAACGCGATGCGGAACCCGGCCTTGCTGGTTCCGGCGAGGCGGCGGCCGAAGGGGAAGGGCACTTCCACGACGGAGCGAATTTCGGCGCGAGCCAGAATCTCCAGCAGGATTTTGAAGCCGGTTTTCTGCAGCTCGATGCGATCAATGCAGGAGCGCCGCACCATAAAGAAGCCGGACATGGGATCGCAGACGCGGATGCCGGAGCGCTGGACGGGCAGGGTCATCCAAACGGCGAAGCGAGAGATGAGGTGACGGGCCGGGGCCCAGCCACGCAGACTGCCGCCGCAGGTATAGCGACTGCCGATGACGAGGTCGGCGCCGGACTCGATGGCAACCCAGAGTTGCGGCAGCAGCTCGGGCGGGTGCTGGAGATCGGCATCCATGACGGCGAGCAGGGGGGCGTCGGTGTCGGCCCAGCCGTGGAGGACGGCGCCGGCAAGGCCGCGCTCTCCGGTGCGCACGATGCAGCGGAGACGGGGATCGTCGGCGGCAAGGTCGGCGACGACGGCGTCGATGCCGTCGCTGCTGTCGTCGTCCACTACAATGACCTCATACGCCAGACCACAGGGATCCAGCGCAGCGCGCACGCGCTGGAGGAGCGGACGGATGTTGTTCGCTTCGCGAAGGGTGGGAATGACGAGCGCGAGCGCGGGCCGCAGAGAAGGCGCGTGGTGCGTCTCCGGCTGGCTCGGCGCCTGGATCAATGGTTCCAGATGGGTTGCAGACATGCTGGGGAAATTGACGGAATCCTGGATTGAAAAGTTACAGGCAATACAAGAACCTCATCCTGCTGCTATCGATCAGTGTCGCCGCACTGACGGTGGAAGGATACCACCCTGGGGTGGAAGACGATGCCGTTTACCTGTCGGCCATCGAGCGGCGCCTGCACCCGGGTTTGTATCCGCACGATTTCCGGTTCTTCACCCTGCAGATGCAGGCCAGCCTCTTCGACCGGATGATGGCGGCATGGGTGCGGCTGACCCATATCCCGGTTCCGGTGTCGGAATT
The DNA here is from genome assembly GCA_036269135.1 of Acidobacteriaceae bacterium. Classification (GTDB taxonomy): domain Bacteria; phylum Acidobacteriota; class Terriglobia; order Terriglobales; family Acidobacteriaceae; genus Palsa-343. The sequence goes on along the minus strand of DATASQ010000002.1, from coordinate 42,189 downwards.
GCTGGGCCAGTTTCTGGCCGCCTTCTTTCTGCTGTGGGGATGTCTGGCGATTGCCCGGCGCTGCTTTCCGGATGAGGCGGGGCCATGGGCGGGCGTGGGGCTGGTGGGCGTGCTGTTCACGCTGCCGGTGGCCGGGACGGCGCTCTACATTTTCGATCAGTATCTGCACCCGCGCGCCCTTGCCGCGGCGCTGATTTTGTGGGCGGTGGTGGCGATTCTGGACCGGCGAAGACTGCGGGCCGGCGTATTGCTGCTGTTGGCCGTGGTGATGCACCCGCTCATGGGGGTGCTGGGCGTGTCGTATTGCGCCATTCTTTGGATCGCCAGCCTGCGAGTCGAACGCCGGGTCGAGAAACCGACGATGGCGGCGGCACTGTTCGGCTTTGCGCCATCGTGGATCTTCGAAGGCCCGACGCCGGCGTGGAAGGCGGCGCTGAACACGCGGACGTATTACTTCCTGGGGCGGTGGACCTGGTACGAGTGGCTGGGAGTGGTTGCGCCGATTTTCATCCTGTGGGTGATGGCGCGGTGGGCGCGACGAGCCGATCGGCCGGTGATGGCGGTGCTGGCGGGGGCTGGCGCGGTCTATGCGGTGTTCCAGCTGGGGGTGGCCTGCGTGGTGCTGCTGACGCCGGGACTGGTGCGGCTGACGCCGATGCAGCCAATGCGCTATCTGCACATGGTGTACCTGCTGATGGCGCTGCTGGGCGGTGGGCTGATCGGCGAGAAGCTGCTGCGCGGGCACGTGTGGCGCTGGCTGGCGCTGTTTTTGCCGCTGGCGGCGGGGATGTTCTGGGCGCAGCGGGCGCTGTTTCCGGGGACGGTTCACCTGGAGCTGCCGGGGCGGGCGCCGCAGAACCCCTGGGTGCAGGCGTTTGCGTGGGTGCGGGGGAATACGCCGATCGATGCGTACTTTGCGCTGGATCCCTGGTACATGGCGCTGCCGGGCGAGGATTATCACAGCTTCCGCGCGCTGGCCGAGCGCAGCGAACTGGCCGATGCGGTGAAGGATGCCGCGGTGGCCACGCAGGTGCCGGATCTGGCGCCTGCGTGGCTGGCGCAGACGCGGGCGGCGGCAGGCTGGGCGCATTTCCAGAAGCAGGATTTTCTGCGGCTGCAGCGGGAGTTCGGCGTGGACTGGATCGTGGTGCGGGGCGCGGGCGTGGCGGGACTTGCCTGCCCGTACACGAATGGCGCGGTGAGCGTCTGCCGGCTTTGAAAGAATTCCACCACAGAGGGCACAGAGGGGTCTTACGGCTGATCGATCCTTGAGCGGGCCGGGAGAGAGACCCTAAAGGATTTTTTTGCCGAAGGCGGAGGAGATGAGCTCGACGGCGAGGTCGGCGGTGCGGTTGTGCTCATCGATGACCGGGTTCACCTCGACGACTTCGAGGGCGAGCATGCGTCCGTGGTCGGCGATGATCTCCATGGCGAGGTGGGCTTCGCGATAGGTGGCGCCGCCGCGCACGGGGGTGCCGACACCGGGAGCGTCTTCGGGGTCGATCCAGTCCATATCGAGGGAGACGTGATAGCCGGCGGTGCCGCGGCCGGCGGCGCGCAGGGCTTCTTCCATGACGGAGCGCATGCCGCGCTCGTCGATATCGCGCATGGTGTAGACCTCGGTGACGCCGGCGCGGTGGATGTTCTGCTTCTCCGTGGCGTCGATGTCGCGAACGCCGACGAGGACGACGTTTTCGGGGCGGACTTTGGGGGCGAAGCCAAGAATGTTGGCGAGGGGTCCGGGCTCGAGGCCGGCGAGCGCGGCCAGGGGCATGCCGTGCACGTTGCCGCTGGGCGAGCTTTCCGGAGTATTCATGTCGGCGTGGGCGTCGATCCAGAGGAGGCCGATGTTCTGGTTCTGGCGGCGGTAGAACTCGGCGACGCCGGAGACGCTGCCGGCCGCGACGGAGTGGTCGCCGCCGAGGATGACAGGGGTCATGCCTTCGGAGAGGGACTTGAGCACCATGTCGGCGACGCGGGTACAGGTTTCGGTGATTTCTTTCAGATAATGCGCGCTCTGATTGCCTGGGCGTTTGGTCTCGGCCTGGGCGACGCTGACGTTGCCGCCATCGCGGACAACGTGGCCCAGGGATTCGAGGCGGGCTTCGAGACCGGCGACGCGGACAGCGGAGGGACCCATGTCCACGCCACGGCGGGAGGCGCCGAGATCGAGGGGGACGCCGATGATTTTGATCTTGCGGGGAGGCAGCGACTGTACGCCGCCATAGAGGGGCGGGCCGGACGCACTGGGGAGCGGCGCGGGAGCTTCGTTTGGTTTCGGCATAAGGGTTACGGGTAGATGCGGTTGAGCGTGCGGGCGAAGGGAATGGTCTCCCGAACATGATCGAGGCCGCAGATCCACGCGACCGCGCGTTCGATGCCCATGCCGAAACCCGAGTGCGGAACCGAACCGTACCGCCGCAGATCGAGATACCACTGGAAGGCATCGATTGGCAACTGATGTTCCTCGATGCGCTTTTTCAGCAGGTCGTAGGAGGCGATGCGCTGCGATCCGCCGATGACTTCGCCATAGCCTTCAGGCGCGAGGACGTCGACGCAGAGGGCGTATTTGGGGTCCTGCGGATCGGGCTCCATGTAAAAGGCTTTGACCGCGGCGGGATAGCGGTGGACCATGACGGGCCGGTCGAACTGGGAGGAGATGTAGGTCTCGTCGGGAGAGCCGAAGTCGTTGCCGTATTCAAAGGGCTGCTCGATGAGGCCTTTTTTGTGGGCGTCGTTCAGCATGGCAACAGCTTCGTCGTAGCGAAGGCGCGGGAAGGGCGGCTTGATGGCTTCGAGCTTCGCGGGGTCGCGGTTGATGACCTTTAGCTCGGCGGCGCGGCGGGTGAGGACGCGGTCGACGATGAAGCTGATGAAGTTTTCGGCGAGGCCCATGAGGTCATCGAGGTCGGCGAAGGCCCATTCGGGCTCGACCATCCAGAACTCGGTGAGGTGGCGGCGGGTTTTGGATTTTTCCGCGCGGAAGGTGGGGCCGAAGGAGTAGACCTTGCCCAGCGCGAGCGCGGTGCTCTCGATGTAGAGCTGTCCGCTTTGGGTGAGGTAGGCCTCATCGCCGAAGTACTCGACGGGAAACAGCGTGCTGGTGCCTTCGCAGGCGGCGGGGGTGAGGATGGGCGGGTCGGTGAGGATGAAGCCGTTGTCGTCGAGATAGTCGCGGGCGGCTTTGATGATTTCGGCGCGAATGCGGAGGATGGCGGCCTGGCGCGGGGTGCGGATCCAGAGATGCCGGTGCTCCATCAGGAAATCGGTGCCGTGCTCCTTGAGCGAGATGGGGTAGGGGTCGTCTTCGGGGACGCGCTGGAGGACCTGGATGTTCTCGACATCGAGTTCGTAACCGCCGGGAGCACGTTTGTCGGCGCGGACCTTGCCGGTGACGATGACGGAAGATTCATGGGTGAGACCTTTGATGGTCTCGAAGACCTCGGGCGGGACAGCAGCTTTGGGGACGATGCCCTGGATGGTGCCGGTGCCGTCGCGAAAGATGGGAAAGAGCAGCTTGCCGCTCTCGCGCAGGTTGTAGAGCCAGCCGTGCAGGGTGACGGTCTGGCCGTCGTGCTCGCCGATACGGGCGATGGTGGAGAGGGGGGCTTCTGTGACTGTTGCTGTTTCGGATTTTGTGTCAGCCATGAGTCTGTCCTTCTTTAGTTCTTCTTCTGCGCCGCATCCATTTTTCCGAAGGCGCGTTTTGCCTTTTCGGCAACGGAATCCAGGGTTTCGCCCAGCAGGTAATGAATTTCAAGCACGCCGGCGGGGCTTTGCGGAGCAGCTTTCAGTTCGCCGAGCGTTTCTTCCCAGTCGATGGCGCCGTCGCCGGGCCACAGGTGCGCGTCCTTGTCGCCGTTGTTGTCGTGCAGGTGCGAGGAGCGGATGTAGCTGCGCAGTTCAGCGATGGCCGCGCTGACACCGTCGCCCAGGTGGGCGTGGCCGACGTCGAGGCAGACGCCGATGTCCTGAAAATGACCGGTGGTGAGAATCTCGATCAAATGGGCGGGGCAGGTGACGTCGCCCTGGAGATTTTCGACGAGGATTTTGACGCCGAGGGGATTCGCGAAAGCGCGGAGGTGTTCGAGAGCGGTGATGGAGTGCTCCAGAGCGCGCGGGCTCCAGGCATCGTCGCGTTCGCCGAGATGGAGAATGAGAAAGCGGAAGGGGATCTGCTCGGCGACTTCGAGGGCGCGCTTGATTTCATCCATGCCATCGATGCGGCGGCTCTTCTCGGGATGAATGATGTTGACGGAGGGCGCTCCGCCGCGGCCCATCTCGGCGTCGGGGAACATGGGCGCGTGCATGGAGAAGGGGTCGAGGGAGCTGGAGCCGAACCACTCGGCCAGTTCGCGAATGTGAGGGCGGCTGGTGTAGTCGAAGTGCTGCCGGGCGGCAAAGAGCTCAACGGCCTGAGCGCCCCCGCGGGCAAAGGCGTCGAGGAGTCCAGGATGCAGGCGCTGCTTGAGAAAAACGTGAGAAGAAATAACTTTCAGCATGAAAGAAGACCGAACTTTTCCCTGCCTTCTATCTTCTCATCCGGCATGCGGCCGGTTACGCGGGCGATGGGACGGGCGTGCCCTGATGAAAGAGCATCTGCCAGCGGCCGTCGCGACGGACCCACAGGGAGGAGCGGAGGCTGGCTGCGCCGGGTATCGGCGGGCCATCGGGACGGATCGAGCGATAGAGAACGAGCGCGGTATCGGGGGAGAGGCAGTCGACACGAAAGTCGCTGAGGAAGAGACGGACGGGGACTTCGGCCGCGAGGAGATCGAGGATCTGGTGTTTGCTGAAGACGCGGCCGGAGCTGCCGAATTCGAGGAACTCTTCAGCAAGCAGCTCGGCCACGGCCTCGCGATTGCGACGGAACTCGGGCTGGAGCAGGCGTTCTTCGAGTTCGCGTAACTCGTCGTTCGTGCAGCCCCCGCCCGGGCGGCCGCGGACGGGGTCCGCGGCGGGATAGCCCTACTCGGCCGCGACTTCTTCGCCCTTGACGGTGACGGCGATGTGCGCGGTGACCTCGCGGTGCAGCCGGACCGGCACGTGGAACTCGCCGGTGGACTTGAGCGGCTCCTCGAGCTGGACCTTGCGGCGGTCGATGTTGAAGCCCTGGGCCGCGAGCTCCTGGGCGATGTCCCCGGAGGTGACGGAGCCGAAGAGGTGGTCATTCTCACCGACTCTGCGCGTGAAGGCGAGGGAGACGGCGTTGAGCTGAGCGACGAGCTGCTCGGCCTCGGCCTTTTCTTTCGCGGAGCGGCGGACGGCGGAGGCCTTCATCTGATCGATGACGGCCTTGTTGGCCGGCGTGGCCTCCATGGCGAGGTTTTTGGGCAGCAGAAAGTTGCGGCCATAGCCGTCGGCGACCTTCACGACGTCGCCGCGGTGGCCAAGGTTCGAGATATCTTCCCTGAGGATGACTTCCATTGCAATCTCCTGAAAAGCAGAGCTCAGAGCGCAGGGCTCAGAGCACGGGACCGGCGGCGTGGGCCACAGCTGCGTGGCGAACGGCGCCGTTCCGGTTAAAGCTAGAACCGCGCTGCGAAGGGCAGCAGAGCGATATTGCGGGCCTGCTTGATGGCCTTCGAGAGCCGGCGCTGGTGGGTGGTGCAGACGCCGGTGAGACGGCGGGGCACGATCTTGCCGCGCTCGGCGACAAAGCCCTGGAGCAGCCGCACATCGCGATAGGAAATGGCGTCAATCTTCTCGGTGCAGAACTTGCAGACCTTTTTGCGGCGGAAGAATTTGCGTCCGCCGGGGCCACCGGGACCGCCGGGCCGTCCGCCGGGACCTGAAGGGCGTCCTGCGGGAGCTTCCGAGCGGGGAGCGGGAGTGTTGGTTTCGTCAGCCATGTTGGTTCCTCCGGCCAGTCGCCGCACAGGGCGAGGGCCATTGCTCAAAATTTGTGATCGCCGGGGCGCGTTTACGCGCTGGCGGGGGTAGCGGACTCGGTTGCGGCCGGGGCCGGGGCCGGGGCGGGCGCAGGCTCTGCCGGTTCCGCCGGAGCCGCGGGAATGGCGCTCAGCTTTTTGCGGGAGGCGCGAATGGCGCGCACCTTGGCGAGGCGCTTTTCTTCCTCGTCCATGCGCACGGTGATGAACTTGATCACCGGCTCAGAGACGCGCAGACGGCGCTCCAGCTCGGCAATCAGCGTACCGTCGGCGTCGATGGTCAGCAACACGAAGTTGCCGTCGTTGAACTTGCGCACCATGTAGGCGAGCTTGCGGCGCCCGAGCTTTTCGGTGGAACGCAAGGTTCCGCCGCCGTTGGTGATGGTCTGCTCGAGGCCGGCAATCAGCTTGTCCTGGTCTTCGTCGGCCACATCCGGCCGAACGATAAACATTACTTCGTAAACACGTTGCATCGTTTGCTTCTCTTTCCCTCCGGCACGAGCCGGCAAATCCAAATTCGCTTCCATCGTTCTCTTTACTGCGCCGCGGGGCCATTCTGGGAATCGTCCCGGCGGTTAAATTCGTTCATGGCGGCGGAAATGCCTTTCGCCACCACCATCTCGACGGCGCGGGCGACTCGGTCGAGGACCGGATCGACGGCCGTCAAATCCCGTTTGCTCATCGGCGTGAGCAGATAATCCTTGCCACGCCGAAAAGCTTCTTCGCGGCTGCCCGGTTCGGGGCCTACCCCGATCCGAATCCGCCACCAGTCGTCCGTGCCCAGTGCGCCGGCAACGGAACGGGCGCCATTATGGCCCGCCGGACTGCCTCTCTCGCGCACTCGCAGGGTCCCGAGAGGCAGATCCAGTTCGTCGTACAAGACCAGCAGGCTGGCGGCGGGGTCGATGTCGAGTTCATCGACGAGGGCCCCGACGGCCAGCCCACTCAGGTTCATCCAGGTCTCCGGCTTGGCCAGGATCACTTCCCGGCCGGCGATTCTGATCTTCGCGGTGAGGGCGCGGCAGCGGCGATTGACCACTTCCGCGCTGGACTCATCGGCGATGCGATCGATGGCCAAAAACCCGGCATTGTGCGGCGTGAACTGGTATTCGATGCCCGGATTGCCGAGACCCACCACCAGAAACGCGCCACTCTCGGTCGGCACTTACTTCTTGCCGCCTTTCTCCGCGGCCGGCGCGGCCGCTGCCGCACCTTCCGCCGTGTCCTGCTTGCCCTTCTTCGCAACCTCCGGCTCGGAAGGACCCGCTGCCGCAGCCGCCGCTTCGGCCTCGGGCGCCGCAACCACCTCTTCCTTGATGGAAACCACGTGCGCTACCGGTGTTTCCTCGGGGGTCAGAAAACGAAGGCTGTCCGAGTGGGGCAGATCGGAGACACGCAACACCATGCCGAAGGTGAGATTCGCCACGTCGACGCTAATGCTCTCCGGAATGTCGCCCGGGAGGCACTCGATTTCGACCTCGCGCAACATCTGGTCCATGATGCCGCCCTGCGTCTTCACGCCAATGGCAACGCCGGTCAGCTGAATCGGCACTTCGACCCGGATCGCTTTGTCGAGCGCGATCCGCTTGAAGTCGATATGGATCAGATTGCCTTTGATCGGCTCATACTGCCAGTCCACGATCATGACTTTCGCCGTCGATCCCGCAACTGCCAGATCGAAGATCGAGTTATGTCCGGCGGCCGAGTGCAGGATCTTCTGGATCTGTTTCGGATCGACCTCGACGGCGACCGCGGGCTGGGCCGCACCGTAGACCACGGCGGGCACTTTGCCTTTGGCGCGGACGCGGCGGGCGGCATTCTTGTTGAACTTGCCCTCGCGGGGCACGGCACTGACGGTTTCCTGAGTAATCATTGTCCTTTTCCTTCGGGCACGGGAGAGCAGCTTTTAGCCGTTCGCTATCAGCTTTTAGTCCCGCTCCCTTCTGTACGGCTCCTTTTGGGGCGAGCCGCCAATTGTTGTTGTGCAACCTGACCGCCGGTCGAAGCCGGCAGCGAAAAGCCGCGGTTAACTGAACAGCGAGCTGACGCTGGTCTCCATGTGAATGTTGAGGATCGCGGCGCCGAGCAGCCCGGCGACCGAGAGCACTTTGATCTTTCCCGAGTCCAGCAGCGCCTGGGCCTCGGGGCGGAGCGGGATGGAATCCGTAACGATGACCTGCTCCAGCCGGGAGCTGGCAATGCGCTGGACCGCTTCACCGGAAAGCACAGAGTGAGAGGCGGCGGCATAGACGCCCGAAGCGCCCTGTTCGAGCAGGGCGTCCACGGTTTTCACCAGAGTGCCGGCGGTATCGATAATGTCGTCGACGATGAGGCAGGTCCGCCCGCGAACATCGCCGATGACGTGCATCACTTCCGTGACGTTGATGTCGGTGCGCCGCTTGTCGACGATGGCGAGGGGAACGCCCATTTTTGTGGCGAAATGGCGGGCGCGCTCCACACCACCGGCATCGGGCGAGACGACGGTCAGATCGGGAAGATTGAGACTGTTGAAGTAACTGATCATGACCGGGCTGGCGAAGACATGGTCGACCGGGATGTTGAAGAAGCCCTGAATCTGCGCGGCGTGCAGGTCCATAAAGAGGGCGCGATGGGCGCCGGCGGTGGTCATGAGATCGGCAACGAGCTTGGAGGAGATGGCAACACGCGGGCGATCTTTGCGGTCCTGGCGCGCGTAGCCGTAATACGGTACGCACACCGTGATGCGGCCGGCGGAAGCGCGCTTGAGGGCGTCGACCATGATCAGGAGCTCCACCAGGTGCTGGTCGACCGGGTAGCAGGTGGGCTGAACGACGAAGACGTCGGCGCCGCGGACGTTCTCGAGGAGCTGGAAATAAACCTCTCCGTCGGCGAAGCGCTGCATGCGCGTCTCACCAAGGGTGACGCCGATGTGCCGGCAGATGTCCTCGGCGAGTTCCCGATTGGCGGTGCCGGAAAAGATTTTGAAGCGTCTGTCTTCATTCGATACGCGCGAGCGCCGCGCCTGCGGTTTGGTCTTGCTCCCGTCTGCCTGAGCCGGGGCGGTTGCGCCCGCGACTCCTACCGTCTCAATCGTGTCCGTTTTCACAAGATCCTCCAGCTGGTTTGCGTGGCATCCTGCTTTCGTACGTGGCCCGACTTCTAAACTCTGGCTGGGCGACCAGGATTCGAACCTGGACAAAGTGCTCCAAAGGCACTTGACCTACCATTAGTCGATCGCCCAGTAGGTAAAACTCCTGTTGATCGATCCTGCAACTGGAACTGCACCCAAAAACCCAGCGTCCTACGGCTCAAACATCGTCTGCCAGTACTCGTCGCGCGGCAAGGTCCTGGTCCGCAACGATCGAATGCCGGCCTCGCTGAGCCTTCGCTCCGCAGCGGCAGCCGCGGCATCGGAGCCGTACAGCCCGAAAAGGGCCGAGCCCGAGCCGGAGAGCGCCGCATACAAGGCTGCCTCCTCAGGGTTACCGGAGCCCGCAAGAATGCGCTTGATTGTTCCGAGAGAGGGATACTGGCGGAAGACGACCTCTTCGAAGTCGTTTTCGATCCCGGTTCGGACAAGCGCAAGAAGCGGATTCTCTCCGGACTTCCCGGCCAGGCCTTCGCGTAATGCGGAGACACCGGAGGAGTGCGTGCCTTGCCCGGTGGATTGCTCCTCCGGAGGCCTCGGCGCAAGCGCCGAGGCGAGAGCTCGACTCAACGTCCCTAGTTTATCGGAGCCCGGCGGGAGGGTCAATGCAGATCGGGCGGTTGGGGCAGATTCCGGGGCCGGGTGCAGAGCGTCCCAGTCGCGGTAGGCCTGCGGGGTGGAGACGCCGATTGCGGGCAGGGCCAGCACGCACGGGAGAACCGGCAGATCCGCCAGTTCGGAGACCTGCTCGCCACGACCGGTGCCCAGGATGGCTCCGCCGATGAGAAACAGGGGCACATCGGAGCCGACTTCGGCGGCGATGCGGAGCTGGTCGGGGCCGGGCAGAGGGGCGATGCCATGGGTCGCCAGCTCGCGCTCGAGGCCAAGCAGCGCGGCAACGGCATTCGCCGAGCCGGCGCCGATGCCGCCCTGGACGGGCAGGCGTTTGTCGATATGAACGTGAACGGCGGCGGTGGTCTTCAGAGCAGGCAGGGCCCGCTCGAGCATCTTCCAGACGGTATTCGTCGCGCCGGTGGGGACGCCTTCGTGATTGCTGGTGATGTGGATGGACGTGGCCGCGGCCGGTTGCGCCTCGACGGTGACAAGGTCGTGCGCGGCGAGCGTCTGGTAGCCGGTGGCTAACGGGTGGAAGGCGTCCGCCCGGGGCCGGCCGATGGCCAGGCCCAGATTGATCTTGCAGAACGAGCGAACGGTCGTGGGCATCGCTACAGGATATAGCGGGACAAATCCTGGTTCTTGACGATGCTGGCGACCATTTGGCGGACGTATTCGGGATCGATCACCATGACCTTCTCGGTGCCATTGGCGGTCTGGCGCTCGATGACGGGCAGCGGCGCCGTGGTGCCTTCGCCAACGGACGCCAGTTCAACGACGGTTCCGCCTTCTTTCCCTTCGCCCTTTTGTTGAGCGCGCGTCAGGTCGGGGGCCAGGAAGCTGATCTCGTCGAGGACCTTCTCCATGATGGTGTGGAGGCGACGGGCGCCGATGTTTTCTGTTCCTTCGTTCACACGGAAGGCGAACTGCGCCATCTCTTCGATCGATTCCGGCGTGAACTCCAGCTTCAGGCCTTCGGTTTCGAGCAACGCGGTGTACTGGCGGACGAGCGAGGACTTGGGCTCGGTGAGAATGCGGACGAAATCCTCGACGGTGAGCGATTGCAGCTCCACGCGAATCGGGAAGCGACCCTGCAGCTCGGGAATCAGGTCGCTGGGCTTGGAGACGTGGAAGGCGCCGGCGGCGATGAAGAGGATGAAATCCGTCCGCACCATGCCGTAGCGGGTGTTCACGGTGGTGCCTTCGACGATGGGCAGAATGTCGCGCTGCACGCCTTCGCGGGAGACATCGGGGCCGTGGCCGCCTTCGCGGCCGGCAATCTTGTCGATCTCGTCGAGGAAGACGATGCCGGAGGTTTCGACGCGCTCGACGGCAAGGCGCGTGACCTGGTCCATGTCGATCAGGCGGCTCTCTTCTTCCTGAACGAGGTATTCAAAAGCGTCGGCCACCTTCATCTTCCGCTTGCGCGTGCGCTGGCCGAAGATGTTGGGCAGCATGTCCTTGAGATTGACGTCCATTTCTTCGACACCCTGGTTGGAGATGATCTCGAAGGAGGGCGAATTGCGCTCGCGGACGTCGATTTCGACCATGCGGTCGTCGAGCTTGCCTTCGCGGAACTGCTGGCGAAGCTTTTCGCGGGTACGGTGATGCGAGTCGCCTCCGGGAGGCGGCAGGGTGATGGTATTGCCGTCGACCTGGGGGGCAAATCCAGGGGTATTGGGTGTGGGCTGGCCGGCGGCCGCCGGCTGCTGCGCGGGAGGAGGCAGCAGCACATCGAGGAGCCGCTCCTCGGCGTTCATTTCGGCGCGGTCTTCGACCTCTTCGAGCTTCTCTTCGCGGACCATATCGATGGCGATCTCGACCAGGTCGCGCACGATGGAGTCGACGTCGCGACCGACGTAGCCGACCTCAGTGAATTTGGAGGCTTCGATCTTGAGGAAGGGCGAGTTGGTCAGCTTCGCCAGGCGGCGGGCGATTTCGGTTTTGCCGACGCCGGTGGGGCCGATCATGATGATGTTCTTGGGCATGATTTCGTCGGCGAGCTCGGGCGAGAGCTTCTGACGGCGCATGCGGTTGCGCAGGGCGACGGCGACGGCGCGCTTGGCGGCCTTCTGGCCGACGACGTACTTGTCCAGCTCGGCGACAATTTCGCGCGGGGTGAGCTCGTCGAGCGAGAGCTCCTGATCTTCGGCGGTACCGGGGAGATAAATGGCCATGATTCGCCTTTATGCGTGCAGTTCTTCGATGGTGATCTTGTCGTTGGTGTAAATGCAGATTTGCCCGGCGATGCGCAGGGCCTTTTCGGCGACATCGTGAGCGGAGAGCTCGGTGTTTTCCATGAGCGCCCGCGCCGCGGCCAGGGCGTACGAGCCGCCGCTGCCGATGGCGGCGATGCCCTCATCCGGCTCGATGACGTCGCCGGAGCCGCTGATGAGGAAGGTCTGGCTGAGGTCGGCGACGACCAGCAGGGCCTCGAGGCTGCGCAGCATTTTGTCGGTGCGCCAGTCCTTGGCCAGTTCGACGGCGGCCCGCCCCAGATTGCCCGCGTACTGTTCCAGCTTGTTCTCGAAGCGGCTGAAGAGGGAGAAGGCATCCGCGGTGGAACCCGCGAAGCCGGCAAGGATCTTTTCCTGGTAGAGACGGCGGATTTTCCGCGCGTTGTGTTTGAAGACGGCCTCGCCCATGGTCACCTGTCCGTCGGCGGCCATGACCACGCTGCTGCCGCGCCGAACGCAGATGACGGTGGTGGAGCGGATCCGCGGACCGTTGCCGGTTTGGCGGGAAGATTGTGTTCTGACGGAAAAACGACCGCCCGAAGCGGCCGTTTCTGCAACCCTGCGATTCGCCATGTCTTTTTTGAGTATAGCGCAGCTATCAGTAACTTCCCGGCTGCGCAATACCGCGATGGAGGGCCGCCAATTGCGGCATTCTGAGCTATCCTGCACTTAATCAGCACCTCATCCTTTCCTGTTCGGAGTTCCGGGATGTTTCCCCTTTCGCTGCGCGATCCCCACGTGATCGGGACAGTTGCGGCAGTGGCTGTTTGTGTCGGGGGCGCGGTGACCTATCTGGTTCTGCGGCGGCGCCCGACTGCGGAGGAGATGGAACGGGAGCGGCGCGCGGAGCTGGTGCGGTCGGGACGCATCATCGACGGGACCATCCTGGATATATCGGAATTCGAGGCGCCTCCGGCGGAGGGGCAGCCTGCCGGGATCCATTTCATTCTTTACAAGTATGAAATTGGAGGGGTGGCCTACGAGTCCTCGCAGGACGTGTCCGCGCTGCGCGATCTGGTGAATCCGGCAGAACTGCGGCTGGGTTTCCCCTGCTCGGTGCGCTACGATATCCATCGGCCCGAGAACAGCATTGTGGTGGCGGAAAACTGGAGCGGGCTGCGCAATACGGCGCAGTCGGTTCCCACGCGGCCCGCGATGGGAAACCGATCCCGCAGCGCGGCGCCGACGCAGCCGCCCGGGCATACCATCTAAACTGAGCAGGTATGCACGTTCACGGCGCCAACACCCGAGCCATGCAGAAGGTGCTGCGCATTTCCCTGATCGCCACGATTGGGTACGTGCTGCTGACGCTGGTCGCCGGGCTGCGGGCGCACTCGCTGGCCCTGGTTTCCGAAGCCGGCCACAATGCATCCGACGCGCTGGCGCTGGTTTTATCGTTTGTGGCGGTCTGGTTCCAGACGCGGCCGGCCACCGACCGCAAGACCTACGGCTACCAGCGCGCCGGCGTTCTGGCGGCGTTTCTCAACGCGATTGCGCTGATCGTCATCTCCGGCTGGATTGTTTTCGAAGCGATCCACCGCTTCGGCAGCGGGGCGCAGGTTCAGCCGCGACTGATGATGTACGTGGCGGCGGTGGGCGTGCTGATGAACGGCATCATCGCCGCGCTGCTGTGGCGGGTGAGCCATGATGTCAACATCCGCAGCGTATTCATCCATATGCTGGGCGACACGCTTTCGACGGCGGCGGTGATCGTGGGGGGCGCGGTGATTCTGTTCACGGGGCGGAGCTGGGTGGATCCGGCGCTGTCGCTCGGCATTGCGGCGCTGATCTTGTGGTCTTCGTTCGCCATCGTGCGCGAAACCCTGAATATCCTGCTGGAAGGAGCGCCGCGCGGCGTCTCTCTGGTGGACATCCACACCACGATGATGGCGATCGGAGGCGTGGAAGACGTGCACGATCTGCACGTCTGGAGCCTGGGGTCCAACACGCACGCTCTCTCGTGCCATGTCACCATTGCGGATATTCCGCCGTCGGAGAGCACGCGGATTCTGGCGGACATCAATCTGGTGCTGCGGGACCGGTTTCGGATCCATCACACGACGCTGCAGTTCGAGCACGTGATCTGCGAGGTAGCGCACGGCTGCCCGATGGCCGTGGAAGAGCCCCACGAGCACTCTCATGCGCACGGCCACGCCCATTAAGGGCTGAGGAGTTGCCTCGGGCGCGAATCTATTCACGCCGTTGTCGGGGAAAAATTCCCCAGTCAACGGGAAGAATCCGGCCCGCCGGGTCCATAGATCCGCCGCCGCGGCGGGGGCTGGGGCGAGCCGCGCCAAGATCCACCGGAGGGGAACGCATCCCTCCTCGCCAACCATTCCCGGTTTCGACGCCATATGCCGCCAGGCGCGGCGCAAACGTCCCCTTTGCGGCAGGAGAACGGGCATCGGCCTTCCAAATGCGTCAAAAAAGTGGCAGGCATACGTGCGATGCGACGGCCGGATAAAGATACACGGATCGGTCTAATACCGAACCTATGTGTCTGATAGCGAACATAAAAATTCGGCACAAGTTCATATAATCCGCAAATTAGTCCCCGATGTTTTTCTTTCGACGGCAGAGACTGCCTCGAGGCGATCAGCGCCTGGTCTCGCGCTCGGGGGGCAGGGAGATCATGGGCCAACGACCACTCGACAATCTTCTTCTGGAGGCCTTACCTCAGCCTTATCGCTCGTCAATCTATTCCCGGCTCGAGGAAATTGTTGTTCCTCCAGGTACCGTTCTCTATGAGGCAGACCAGATTCCTCGCTACGCCTGGTTCATCGGTTCCGGGATTGCTTCCACCATGGTCTCGATGTCCGACGGCCGCAGCGCCGAGATCGGGCTGTGGGGAAGCGATGGTGTGCTGCCGTGCTATCACCTGCTGGGCGGTATGGCCCGGGGACCCGCGCGCTGCGTCGCTCAGATGGAGATCAAGGCCTGGCGCATTTCGTTTCCCGAGTTGCAGCGGGAGTTTCAGCGCTCGGAGGCGTTCCGCGATCTGGTGCTGCGCTGCGCGCATCGGCGCAGCCTGATCCTCTCGCAGATAGCCGCCTGCAATCGCCTGCACGATGCGGAGCAGCGGCTGGCCCGGTGGCTGCTCACCGCGCACGACCTGACCGGGACCAACCAGCTTTCGCTCAGCCAGGGCTTCCTGGCGGACATCCTGGGGTCGAGGCGCACCACGGTGACGCTGGCCGCCGGAGCTTTGCGGCGACGCAAACTGATCTCGTACCGGCGTGGGCAGATTCAGATTCTCGATCACGCGCGACTCAAGGGCGCCGCCTGCGAGTGCTACGGCACGGTGCGCAATCTCTTCCAGAACTTCTACGGCTGAGCCACCGGCTCGGCGGCAGACAGGCCGGTCTCGCCGGCGAACGTGCGTGTGGGCAGGAAGACGCGGACGCAGGCGCCGGGAAGCTCCGGGTCGTCGCTCTGCCGGATGTGAATGGAGCCTCCGTGCTTCTGCACGATGCCCATGCTGACCCAGAGCCCCAGGCCGGTGCCGTTCGCGCCCTTGGTGGTGACGAAGGGCTGAAAGAGCCGGGAGACCGCTTCAGGCGAAATACCGGGGCCGCTGTCGGCAATCTCGATGAGGGCGCCTGCGCCGCGGAGCTCCGCGGCCTCAGCGGGCTGCACCCGGATGCGAATCCGTCCCTTCGGCCCGGAAGCGTCCATGGCATTCACGACCAGATTGGTAAGAACCTGACGCAACTCGGCGGGGAAGCCTTCGACGGTGAGAGAGTCGGTAATGTCCGTTTCCACGCGAATCCCCTGATGCTGCAGGCGACGGTCGAGGAGCAGAAGCACGCCATCGATCAGCTCCCGCAACCGGATCCGGATGGGCGCTTTGGGCTCGCGGTAGAGGCTGAGCATGGTGCGGCTGATCTGCATGGTGCGCCCCAGCTCCTGCTGGGCGAGGCGCAGATACTCGGCGCGCTGGGCGGGATCGGTTTCCTGTTCGAGCAGGTAGTGAAGATTGGCGACCGAATCCAGCGGATTGTGAATCTCATGGGCGATGCTGGCGGCGAGGCGCCCGGCCACGGCCAGCTTTTCCGATGCGACCAGGGCGGACTGCATGTGCCGTTCTTCAGTGACGTCGCGGAAGACCAGGACCACGCCGATCATCGTGCCGGCGCTGCTCGTGATCGGGGCCGCACTGTCGTCGATCGCCGATTCATGGCCGTCCCGGGCGATCAGGACTGTGTGATTCGCCAGCCCTATGACGCTGCGGAGGCGGCGCACCTTGGACACCGGGTTTTCGGCGGGCACGCGGGTTTCTTCGTGGATGATGCGGAAAACGGACTCCAGCGAATTCCCCCGGGCGTCGTCCAGGGTCCATCCCGTCAGCTTTTCGGCGACAACGTTCATGAAGGTCACCAGGCCATCCATGTCGCAGGCGATAACGGCGTCCCCGATGGATTCCAGGGTGGTCTGGAACCACTGCTGGCTGTCGTGGAGCTCCTCGGAGCGCCTGGTTAACTCGGCAATCCGGCGCAGATAGCTGGCGGAAATAGCCCGGACATGGTGGCGCGTAAAGAGCACCAGAATGGCACCCACGATCAGGAAGGAGAAGAGGAGGGAGAGCAGCTCCCGGCGCTGGAGCCAGCGTGCGTGGCGGTACTGCTCCTCGCGGAGGTTCGCCTCGTGTACCTGCATCGCGCCGAGGGTGGCGCGGATCGCGTCCATCAAGGCTTTACCGCGCTGGTTCATGCCCGCGGCGTTGAGCGAGGCGGCATTCTGATGGACAACAGCGTCGGCAAAGCCCAGCCACTGGCTGTACTGGCTGCGCAACCGGGTCAATCGTGCGGTTTGGGCGGGATCGCCGGCGAGCCTCTGTTGCAAATCGCCAAACCGGCTCTGGATGGGGCCGGCGGCGGCTCGCCAGGGGGCCAGCATGGCGGGATCGCCGGTGAGCTGGAATCCGCGAAGACCGGTCTCCTGGTCGATAAAGTGGTTCTGCAGCTCCTGCAGCTGATCCGTGATCCGGTCGCTGTGATCCAGTTCGCGCTGAGCGCGCCCTGCGGCCTGAATTTGCCAGAGGAGGAAGGTCGCCAGGATCAGGAGCAGGAGAATGGGGACGGCTACCAGCTGGCGGAGCGTCCGATTGAAGGCCAGCGGCTTCATGAGAGCAGCCCTGCCGCAGACGATCCGGCGGACCGCAGCATCAATCGCAGCTTTTCCAGAAGCTCAAGGGGGCCCTCGCCTTTCAGCAGCGTCATATCGACCAGCTGCACCACCTCGGTCGGCAAGTTGATGTAGGCGGAGAGCAGCATGATGGGAATGTCGGGACGCTCCAGGCGCATGGTTTCCGCGACCGCACCGCCGTCCATCTCCGGCATGTAGTAGTCGAGCACCACGCCATCCACGGCTTCTTCGCGAAAGAGGGCCAAACCGGCAGGCCCGTCGATGGCGGTGAGCACCTGGTAGCCCGCGCGCTCCAGCACCGCCCTGCGGATCTGCAAACCGAGAGCTTCGTCATCAATACAGAGAATGGTCGCCACAGGCAAAGAATCCTGAATGTCTGTCGGGCCCGAACACGGATCGGACGGGTGCTTAGGCTGGGCCGTGGGTATTTACTGGAACATCAATGGCGGGAGTATAGCACTGCGGAATGACTCCAAACCATAGACAACAAACGTTAATGGAGCGAACGAGAGGGGGATTGCCCGCTCCCGGCGTTTCGGGAAAAGGGCCCCGGAGAAATTAACAGAAGTTTTGCATTCTCTTTGCCCGGCTGCGATAGCCTGAGTTCGATCAGGAAAGGACCCCTTCGCCCGATGAGCCAGACCGTGTTTGTGCTGGAAGATGACGCGGATATTGCCCGGCTGATGCAGCATCATTTGGAAGCCGCTGGGTTTGCAGCCCGTATCTACTCCAGTCCCGCCAGCCTGATTCCCGATGCGGAACGCCAGGCACCGGCACTGTTTCTGCTGGACATAATGGTTCCGGGAGGCGATGGGCTCGACGTCTGCCGCCGGCTGCGCAGTCACACCGCTTTGAGCGCCGTGCCGATCATTTTCGTGACGGCCCGGGCCGGAGAGAACGATCGCGTGCTGGGGCTGGAACTGGGGGCTGATGATTACATCACCAAGCCCTTTGCCCCGCGCGAGCTGCTGGCTCGCGTGAAGGCGGTTCTGCGCCGCTTTGAACGGCCATCGACACCGTCGGCCATTGTCTTTGAAGAGGTGGAGATCGATGCCAGCGCCATGCAACTTAAAGTGAAGGGCAATCTCACCACGACGACGGCGACGGAATTCCGGCTGCTGGACTACCTGGCCCGGCATCCTGGGCGCGTCTTCAGCCGCGATCACCTGCTCGACGCCGTGTGGGGCGACGCGCGCTTCGTCACGCCGCGGTCCGTGGACGTCTATGTACGGCGCATCCGGGAAAAGATCGAAACCGATCCCGAAAACCCGCGTTATCTGAAGACGGTACGCGGCGCCGGCTACCGCTTTGAGATTCCCAAGGCGGCCGAACGCGCCGCCAGCTAAGATTGCAGGCATGACGATCTCGGAACTGCTGCAGCAGGAATTCTCCGACGAGGGCGCCGGGACGCGGCGGATGCTCGAGCGGGTGCCCGAAGCCAGCTTCTCCTGGAAGCCGCACGCGAAGTCGATGACCCTGGGGCGCCTGGCATCGCACGTGGCCGACCTGCCCAGCCGCTGCGTCTCGATCGTGACGGCGGACAGCTTTGTTCGCAACCCCGGAACCCCTCCCTTCCAGGCAGCATCGCAGACCGATCTGCTGGCCCATTTCGACGAAGCCGCCGCTGCCGCCAAAGCGGCACTGAGCGGCCTGCGCGAGGATCAGCTCTCCGCCCTCTGGACGCTGAAGTTCGGGGAGCAGACGATGGTGACGTTACCGCGCGCTTTGGCGCTTCGCCGAATCTTTTTCAATCACCTGATTCACCACCGCGGGCAGCTCAGCGTTTATCTGCGGCTACTGGATGTTCCGGTCCCGGGGATGTACGGCCCGTCGGCGGACGACGCGCGCTAACTTTGCCGGGCACCGCTCTGCAGGCCCGGGGCAGGCGATAATGAACGCAACCATGACGGCGACACTAGCCACAACCAGGATGGCTGCGTGACCGGCAGAGTCTTTTCCAAATTGCTCTTCTCGTTTGTTCTGGTGCTCTGCATCGGAACCGCTATCCTTGATTTTTCCTTCCGCAACATCGTCGAGCACTCTCTGCATGAGCAGGCCCGGGTTGCTTCGCTCGGCGCGATGCAGCAGGCGGCCGCACTGCACGTCTTGCGCCGCGATCTGCTCATCGCCACTCTGATTTCCCTGGTCGTGGCCACGCTGGCTTCCGCTTTTTTCGCGAAGCGGATCGCGGTTCGCCTGCGGCGCATCGTCGCCTTTTCGAATCGGATCGCCACAGGGGACTTCACGGCGCGGATCGAAGAAGACGCCACGGATGAGATTGGGGAGGTGGCCCTGGCCCTGGACGCCACAGCGGGCCGCCTCGAGCAGTCGTTTCACGCTCTGGAGAGCAAACAGCGCGAGCTGGCGGCTCTGCTGGACTCCATGCAGGAAGCGGTCATCGCGGTGAGCGGGGCCGGACAGGTGAGCTGGTCGAATGCTGTCATGCAGCGGATCGCGCCGGGAGCGGTGCGGGCGGGCAAGGCGCTGGTGGTCAGCGTGCGCGATCCGGAGATCCTGCGCTGCGTGGAGACGGCCCTGCGCGAGCGCCGCATTGTCTCGGGGCGGGCGATTTCCGTGGTGCCGGGCCGGGCCTACGAGGTCAGCGCCGCCCCGACACCGGATGGCGGCGCTGTGGCCGTGCTGCATGACGTGACCGAGATCGAGCGGGCGGAGAAGATGCGCCGCGACTTTATCGCGAATGTGTCCCACGAACTCCGCACGCCGCTGACGTCGATCTCCGGCTATGTGGAGACGCTGCTTGAGGACGAGATGGAGCTGCCGGATCACGCGCGCGAATTCATGACCATCATCATGAAGAATGCACGCCGCGTGAACCGGCTGACGGAAGATCTGCTGGCTCTCGCCCAGGTGGAATCCGGCGAACACAAGCCGAAGGTGCAGCCGGTTCGGGCATCGGCGCTGGTGCACGACGCGATCGAATCGCTGGCCGGGATGACGGTCGATTCGGGAGTTGCCCTCGAAGCCGGCGACAAGACCGACACGCTGGTCCTGGCGGATGTGGATGCCATGACCCAGGTGTTCGGCAACCTGATCGAGAACGCGCTGAAGTACGGCGCGTCCGGACACCGCGTGGTGGTGGGGGCGCGGCCCGTGGAGAATGCGGTGGAGTTTTACGTGCAGGATTTTGGGCAGGGCATGGCCCTGGAGCACCTGGACCGCATCTTTGAGCGCTTTTATCGCGTCGACAAGGCGCGCTCCCGGGAATCGGGCGGCACCGGCCTGGGCCTGGCCATTGTGAAGCACATCGTGCTGGCGCATCGCGGGACGATCCGGGTGGAGAGCGAGCTCGGCGCCGGAGCGACATTTTTCTTCACGCTGCCGGTGGCCGCGGTCGAGCCGGTGGCGGAGGCCGCAGAGTCCGCGGCCAAAGCTGAAATCCGTTAGCGGAGAATCGACTCCCCACTACAATGAACCATGCCCTCCCGGACCGTCCACGCCGTCTGTTCGCATGACTGTCCCGACTCCTGCGGGGTGCTGGTGACGATCGACGAAAGCGGGCGCGCGACGCGGATGCGCGGCGACCCGGCTCATCCGGTGACGCGCGGGTTTCTCTGCGGCAAGGTGGCCAAGTATCTGGACCGCGTCTACTCCCCCGACCGCCTGCTGTATCCCATGCGGCGACGCGCCGGCGTTCCGAAAGGTCCTCTGCCATGGCGGGAGGAAGCGGAATCCTTCGAGCGGATCTCCTGGGACGAGGCCCTGGAGACGATTGCGCATCGGCTGGCATCCGTAGCAAGCGAGTTCGGTCCCGAGTCGATCCTTCCCTACTCGTATGCCGGGACGATTGGCGTTCTCGGCTATGGATCGATGGACCGGCGCTTTTTTCACCGGCTGGGGGCATCGCAGCTGGCGCGAACGATTTGCTCGGAAACCGGCGGGCAGGCGCTGAAATCGGTCTATGGCCAGAAACTCGGGACCGATACCGAGGCGTTCCGGCACGCAAAACTGATTCTGGCGTGGGCTGCAAATATCCACGGCAACAACATTCACCTCTGGCCGTTTGTGGAGGAGGCGCGCCGGAACGGCGGGCAGCTTGTGGTCATTGACCCCTATGCGACGCGCACGGCTCGCGCCGCCGACTGGCATATCCCGATCCGGCCCGGGACCGATTCCGCTCTGGCGCTGGGGATGATGCACATTCTCATCCGCGACCGGCTCTATGACGAGGAGTATGTCGCGCGCTGGACCTGGGGCTTCGAGCCTTTGCGGGAGCGGGTGGAGGCTTATCCGCCGGAGCGGGTGGCGGCGATCACCGGCATTGCGATCGAGGATGTGGAACGGCTCGCGCGCCTCTACGGGACCACGGCGCCCGCGGTCATTCGGCTGAATTACGGCGTGCAGCGCAGTGACAACGGCGGTGCGGCGGTGCGCGCGATCACCATGCTGCCCGCGCTCACGGGCGCGTGGAAGCATTACGGCGGAGGGCTGCAGCTCTCGACCAGCGGGGCTTTCGCCTGGAACCGCGAAACTTTGGAACGCCCGGACCTGATGACGGCCAGCCCCCTCGGGCATCCGGCACGGGTGGTGAATATGTCCATGCTCGGCGAGGCGCTCACTGAACTGCGCGAGCCGGCCGTCCATTCTCTGTTTGTGTACAACTCGAATCCCGCGGCAGTGGCTCCGGATCAGGGCTCGGTTCTGCGCGGGCTTTCGCGCGCGGACCTCTTCACGGTGGTCCACGAGCAGTTCTTCACCGACACCACGGACTACGCCGATATCGTGCTGCCGGCCACCACCTTCCTGGAGCATAAGGACATTCAGGGCGCCTACGGTCACTACTACGTCCAGCTCTCGGAGCAGGCCGTCGCGCCGCTGGGCGAAGCGCGCTCGAACGTGTGGCTCTTTTCGCAGCTGGCCCAGCGCATGGGCTTTCCCGAGCCCTGCTTCGGCGATACCCCGGACGATCTGATCGCGCAGGCTCTGGAGTCCTCGGAACCCGATCGGCAGCATCCCTGGCTGGCCGGCATAACGCCGGAGACGCTCGCCGGCGCAGGCGGCATGCAGCGGCTTCGCTTTGGCGGTACCCCGGGCGAGCAGCGGTTCCTTCCGTTTGCCGAAGGCCCTTTTGCCACGCCCAGCGGCAGGATCGAGTTCTATTCCGATGCGCTGGCCGCGGCAGGGGCCGACCCGCTGCCTGCCTTCCAGCCATCGCCGGAGTCGCGCCATGCGGCCGCGCACGAGCGCTATCCGCTGGAGTTCCTGCCGCGCAAAGCGGACAACTACATGAATTCGACCTTTCCCAATTTGCCCGGACATCGGGAGATGGAGTCGGCGTACAACGGGGTTCTGGAGATTCATACCGACGATGCCGCCGAACGAGGCATTGCCGAGGGGGACGCTGTAGACGTGTTCAATGACCGCGGCAGCCTCCGGCTGTGCGCTCACGTCAACGGCGCGGTACAGCCGGGAGTGGTGGCCGCGCGACTGAACTGGAACAAGCTCTCCGCCGGCGGTCACAACGTGAACCTTCTCACGCCGCAGCGGCTCAACGATCTGGGAGGCGGGCCGGTCTTCTATTCGGTGCTGGTCGAGGTCCGGCGTGCCGCGGCCGGCGAATCTCCGATAAACTAATCCAAATTTCAACCCCAGGCAGTTCCAGTCGCCATCGCCGCTGCACGGGGAGAGGAGTGGAGTGGTGCTGCCGTTGATGGCGGGCAGGAATCAGCTACACGCGCTGCCCTGCGGAGAGCAACGCTCAGCCTGGGACAGGCGTAGCCGCGCGTCGGATTCGCGCTGATATAATCGCCTTTTCCCAAAGATTGGCCCGATTTTGAGCAGTGAGGGTGTGCTTATTTTTCCCGTGAACTCCTGGAGCGCTGGCTCCCCGCACGTATTCAGCAGGAAATGCCGCCGGCTCCTGGGGCGCTGCCTGATGTTGGTTCTCCTTCTGGCTCCTGTGGTGCCGGGTACGCCGATATTTGCTCAGCAGGATGACGCCGGGGCGACGGCCGCGACCGGCCAGCAGAAAATCATTGAGATTCGCGTCATTGGCGCCCGCCGAATCCCGAGGGAAACGGTGTTGGCCCGCATGTTCAGCCGCGTCGGCGAACCTTTCGATCCCCTGACGGTCGAGCGCGACTTCAACTCGCTCTGGAATACCGGCTATTTCGAGGACGTGCGCATCGAGAAAGAGGACACGCCGCAGGGCATCATCCTCGACGTCTATGTGCGCGAGAAGCCCACGATCCGCGATATCACTTACAAGGGGCTGAATTCGGTCACCCAGTCCGACGTGCTGGACCGCTTCAAGAAGGAGAAGGTCGGGCTGTCGGTCGAGAGCCAGTACGACCCGGCGCGGATCGCGCACGCTGTCACCGTGATCAGGGAAATGCTGGCGGAGCACGGTCACCAGTTTGCGATCGTGCGCCCCGAGGTGAAAGACATACCGCCGGCGTCCGTCCAGCTGATCTTCAACGTGAAGGAAGGGCCGACGGTCAAGGTAGGCAAGATCGGCTTCAGCGGGAATCATCATGTGAACTCGCGCACGCTGCGCGAGGCGATGCGGAACCTGCGGCCGGTGGGGATCCCGCACTCCATTATTTTTGAGAACCTGTTTGCGCGAACCTACGATGCCAGCAAGCTGGAAGAGGATTCGGAGCGCGTTCGCCTGGCCTACCAGGACCGCGGCTATCTGCGCGCAACCGTAGGTGAGCCGCAAACCCACATTCGTAATGAGAGCGGGCTCTCTCTGTTCACGTTCCGTCCCCGTAAGGGTAAGCGGATCGATATCCATATGAACATTGAGGAGGGGGATCGCTACCGCCTGACGGGCATCAAGTTCACGGGAAATATCGGCCACGCCAATCCGAAAGCGCTGCGCGCCATTTTCAATGTGAAGGACGGATCGATCTTCAACCTGACCGCCTTCCAGAAGGGGCTGCAAAACCTGCGCAAGGCTTACAGCCAGGACGGTTACATCGACTTCAGCGCCATCCCGACGCCCTCGTTCGACGATGCGAATCACACCGTCACCTGGACGGTCGACTGCGACGAAGGCAAGCAGTTCACCGTCTCGCGGATCGAGTTTCAGGGCAACACCGTCACCCGCGACTTCGTGATCCGCCGCGAGCTGCTCCTCCAGGAAGGCCAGGTGTACAACAGCCATCTGTGGGAACTCAGCCTGCTGCGCCTGAACCAGCTCCAGTACTTCAACCAGCTACGGGTCGATCAGGATTCCGAGACGCACCAGAACACGGAAGCCGGCACGGTGGATCTTCTCCTGAAGGTGCAGGAGAAGGGCAAGAACTCGATTGGTCTGAATGGCGGCGTCAGCGGACTCTCCGGGGCTTTCCTGGGGCTGAACTACCAGACCAACAACTTCCTCGGGTTGGGCGAAACGCTGAGCGTGCAGGCAAATGCCGGCAGCCTCAACCGGCAGCTGCTGTTTGCCTTCAACGAGCCCTATGTGCGGAACCGGCCGCTCAATCTCGGCTTCCAGGTCTTCGACAGCAAGACGGACTACAACGCCTCGAAGAGCTACTCGCTGAGCGGCACGAGCGCGAACCAGAGCTCCGCGGTTTCCTCGCTGCTGCAGAACTACAATCAGGGGCGCAAGGGCTTCACGCTCTCCGCCACCTATCCGCTCCGGCACTTCAGCCTGTTCGGCTTCTCGCGGGTCGGCGCCACCTATTCATGGGATAGCTCGACGGTCCGCGCGTTCAGCCAGGCGTCGAGCAACCTGTTCCAGACGCTTGCGTTCCGCAGCGGCATTCAGGGGCAGAACGCCCTGGAAGGGATCGTCACCAGCGCGGCGCTGTTCAGCTACGACTCGAGCAATATCGACAGCAATTATCTGCCGCACTCCGGACAGTCTCTGGCGGCAACGGTGAAGATTGCCGGCATCTGGGGCAGCGTTCGGTTCATCCAGCCCGTCGTCGAGTACAAGCGCTTCACGCCGGTGAAAGGACTCTGGTTCAACAAGCAGGGGCGCAACACTCTGGGTATGCGGCTGCAGGCGATTTACATTCGAGGGTTCGGCGGCGATGTGGCTCCGCCTTTCGATCGGCCCTCCTCCGGCGGCGAGCAGGATATTCGCGGGTTTGACGTGCGCACCATCACGCCGTACGGCTTCGTCCCAACCCGGGTGATGTTCGCTCTCACGAACCCGGATGGCTCGACGGTTCCCCGCGATCCGACGAATCCAACCCTGGGTCCCATCGAGGTACCGCTGCCGGTCTATGGCATCGCGACCATTGGCGGGGACACGAGTTTCACCGGCAACCTGCAGTACATGATCCCGATTTACGGGCGCACCGTCGGGTTTAACATCTTCGATGACTTCGGAATGGATATGGCGCTGAGCAATGACCAGCTGCGCCAGAGCCCCGAAGGCATTGACGCGCTGAACTCACCGCTCTACGGCTGCCCGAACTACATCAACGGAACCTGCCAGGGCGGCCAGCAGATTCGCTTCAGCCCGACCATCAATCCGATCTCCGGTACGAATTACGTGCCACGTGACTCGGTCGGTGGCGAGCTCGACGTGATGATGCCGATCATCAACGCTCCATTCCGCATTTATTACGCCGTCAATCCGTTGAAACTGTTTACGACCTTCAGGCGGCAGGATTTGATTACTCGCAACATGTTTCCTGCCGGAGGCGCGGGCGACTACTCCTACGCTCAGGCGGAGCAGGTGTATAACGGCACGTATATCCTGCGTGAGCCAAGCAAGACGTTCCGCCTGACGGTGGCGACGACGTTCTGATCGCGGAGAAGGGGTCTCCGGTGCGGGGCTCTGCTGCGGAGGCCACCCCGGCTCGATATTGGATTCCATTGACGGCCCATGCACCCGGACCTATAATTTGCCCAAGTTCCTGAGAATTTCTCTCTGTCCGCATTTTTGCCTTCCGGGCAGAATTCAAGGGCTCGGACCTGCTCCGGCGAGTCCAGGGAGCAGCGACGGGAGAGAGCAGGAATGCGGATCAAGCCAGCCAGGAAACCTAAGGAGTTTGTGAATTCCATGAAGCGTTCGTTGTCACTCGTTTGCGTGCTCGCGTCCGGACTGGGCGTCGTAGCCGTTGCTCAAGCCGCTCCGCCGAGTGCGGAGCCAACTGCCGCCGCCGCCTCTGTCCCGATCACAGGTGCCACGAAAATCGGCGTTATCAATTTCCAGCAGGCAGTTGGTCAGACCAACGAGTTTCAGCGCGACCTGGCTGACCTGCGCAAAAAGTACGAGCCCCGCGAGCAGTCGCTCCAGCAGCAGAACACCGAAATCGAAGGCATGAAGAAGCAGCTTCAGACAGCCGGCCAGCAGATCAGCGACGCCGATCGCCAGACCAGGCTGCGCACCATCGACGACAAGACCAAGAGCCTGCAGCGCTCCGCTGAGGATCTCCGCAACGACGAGCAGACCGACGGCCAGGAAACCTTCCAGCAGGTGGGTCAGAAGGTTTACGACGTGATGGTTTCGTACGCTCAGCAGCAGGGATTTGGTTTGGTGCTTGACGCCAGCCAGCAGAACAGCGGCGTCCTGTGGCCCTCTCCGCAGTCGGATATCACCAAGGTGGTTGTCGAGGCCTACAACGCCAAATCCGGCATTCCAGCTCCGACCTCGGTTCCGTCAGCGCCTGCCCCGCACGCCGGCAATGGGCCTTCGCGGACGATGCCCCACACCACGCCTCACTAAATCGGAGCGTTTCTGCTCGGCAGCAAAGCGGTCGTCCGGAATACGGATGGCCGCTTTTTCATGCCCATCCGAGTGTGGAAATCTTTGTGGAAGATTTAGGGCTCCCCATGGATCGACGAGCCGAGGAGCAGCCGTTCCCCCGCAGCAAAATCAAATACTTCGTCAATCTGTCTTATTTTTCAAATGCTTACCGCGGCAGGCGTCCGCTCTTAGCGCAGCAATGGCTTTTATGAGCAACCTTTTTTGTTTTCCACAGAACATCGTCAAAGCCTCGTGAACGGCCACATTTTATCGCACGATCCCTCGCTGCGATTGCTCGATGAAATCGAGCAAATAACGGACGTCCTCTGATCCGGCGGCTTCGGCGCGCAGTTTCTCCAATGCCTGACTCGTATTCATCTTCGCGGCCACGAGCCAATGGTAGGCGTGGTGCAAACGACGGAGCCGTTCCGCATCGAATCCGCGGCGTTTGAGCCCCACTTTATTGATCCCGAAAGCACGCGCTTCCCGTGTGGCGGACGTCAGGGAAAAAGGGAGCACATCCTGCGTAACAACGGTGCCCCCGCCGATGTAGGCATGCCGTCCGACGCGGCAAAACTGGTGAACCGGTGAAAAGGCTCCGATGGTGGCATAGTCTTCCACGACCACGTGCCCCGCCAGGGTTGCGTTATTCGCCAGAATGCAGTGGTCGCCGATGACGCTGTCGTGCCCCACGTGCGCATAGGCCATGATGAGGCAGTGGCTGCCCACCGCTGTCATGCCGCCGCCGCCGACCGTGCCTCGGGAAATCGTGACGCATTCGCGAATCGAATTGTCGTTGCCGAGGGTGACGCCGGTGGGCTCGCCCCGGTACTTCAGATCCTGCGGGGCAACGCCCACACAGGCAAACGGCGAAAAGGAATTTCCGGCGCCGGCCGTCAGGCGACCGTCTAAAACTACATGCGAGATCAGCTCGCATTCCTCGCCCAGAACGACGTCGGCGCCTACACTGCACCAGGGTCCGACCCGGCAGGATGCGGGAATGACGGCGCCCGGTGCGATAACAGCTGTGGGATGGATGCTCACGCCTGGATCACCGGTCCGGCGCGGCTTCGGCGCCCTGCCCGCCCGGAGATCCGGGGGCCCGCGGAACCAGCTGGCACATGACAGTCGCTTCGCACGCCAGCTTTCCGTCCACGGTAGCGCGACCTTCCATTCTCGCCACGCGCGGCTTCCAGTTCAGCACGTTGATTTCGATCCGCAGCTGATCGCCGGGGACTACGGGCTTGCGGAATCGAGCCCGCTCAATACCGGTAAAGACCATCAGCTTGCTGTGGCGATCCGGCACCTCCGGCATCAGCAATACGCCGCCGGCCTGGGCGATCGCTTCCACCACCAGCGCCCCGGGCATGATGGGATAGCCCGGAAAATGGCCCTGAAAAAAGGGCTCGTTGATGGTGACGCTCTTAAGGGCGACAATGCGCTTCTTTCGCTCGATCTCGATAATGCGGTCGATGAGGAGGAAGGGATAACGGTGCGGCAGAATGGCCATGATATCGGCGATCTCAAGCACCTGCCGCCCTTCCAGAATGCAGTTTTCGTTTTCCATAAGGGGCAGCGCCGATTATAAATCGCGCGCTCGCCGGTCATCGCAGCGCGAGCAGGGCCAGGGCGAGGGCCACCGGCATCACAAGGGCTCCCACTTTCAGAAACGACCACGCCGTGAAATCCGCCTGCTCGCGGCGGAGGGCGATCAGCCAGAGAATCGTCGCGAGGGAGCCCGTCACCGAGAGATTCGGGCCGAGGTCGACCCCGATCATCAGCGCCTCCGCTAATGGCCCATGATGCCCCATCTGCCGCAGGGCGGTACCCGCTGCCAGGCCGACGGGCAGATTGTTCATCAGATTCGACAGCAGGCCCACGGCAAATCCACCCGTGAAGCGGGCCACACCGCCATGCATCGACGCCATCCAGGTAATCCCGGCGCGAGTCAGACGCATGAGCCCTGCCCGATTCAGCGCCTCGACAATCATGAACAGGCCGGCGACGAGCGGCAGCACGCTCCACGAGACGTTGCGGACGGCGTTCTTCGGCGCGCTGCGATCCCGCATGGCCACCAGCGCGAGCGCCGCAACCCCCACCGCGCAGGTCGGCCAGCCAAGCGGAATCCCGAAGGCGGAGGAAACCAGCAGCACCCCCGCGGCAAGTCCGATGGCCGCCACAGCCATCCATCCCGCGGGCTGGAGCCGATACGGCTCGTCGACCGGCGCCGTACGTTGGCGCAGCGGTTTCCGAAAGATCGCGCGCAGACACAGAAAAGTCGCTCCGATCGATGCCACCGAGGGCAGCAGAAACACCGCCAGCCACGAGCCTAACGGGGGCAGTTGCCGGTCAAACACGACCAGGTTTGCCGGATTGGAGATGGGCAGCAGAAAGCTGGCTGCATTGGCAATCAGAGCGCAGGCGAGCAGGTGCGGACGGGCTTCGACTTTGGCCCGGCGCAGCGCGGCCAGCACCGCCGGCGTCATCACGACCGCGGTGGCGTCGTTGGAGAGCAGCGCGGTCACCACCACTCCCGCGCCGTAGATCCACAGAAAGAGGCGAGCCGACGAGCCCTGAGCGTGATGCACCGCGAGATCCGCTACCCAGTCGAAGACGCCTTCCTCCCGCGCCAACTCCGCCAGCAGCATCATTCCGGTGAGAAAGAGGTACACGTCCAGTCCATCAAGGATGGCCAGCCCCGCCGCTTTGAGCGGCAACAGACGTGTGACGACCAGCAGCAGCGCCCCCCCGCAGATCCAGACATACTCGGGAATGGCCCGCGGGCGCGCCAGCATAAGCGCGAGACTCGCCAGGGAAACGATCCAGATCAGAGCGAGGGACATGGTCCAGAGGAGCAGTAATCAGTATGCGACAGTTGGATGCGTCGGCTCTAAACTAGAGCGAGGCTGCCCCGGCCACCGGTCCATCTGGCGATCCCGCTCGGATGCGCCGGGCAGGAGTCTCTGGTATGTCCATAGCTGAACGGCTGTATTACAAAGATTCGTTCCTGAAGTCCTTCACGGCGATCGTCGCCGATGTGCGCGAGTTAGCGAGCCGCCAGGGCGAGTCCATCTGGCAACTCGCCTTCGATCGCACCGCCTTTTATCCCGACAGCGGAGGACAGCCCAGCGACACAGGTCTGATCCGCGCCACTTCGCCAGGCGGCGTGACGCTTGAGATTCCGGTGGAATCGGTCGAAGAGGACGAGCACGGACAGGTGTGGCACGTGGTGCGCAAGCCACTGTCGGCCGGCACGCATATTGAGGGGGAGATTGCCTGGGACCGGCGCTTCGACCACATGCAGCAGCACACGGGTCAGCACCTGCTCTCGGCGGTTTTTCTCCGCGAGCTGAATGCGCCCACCGTGTCGTTCCATCTGGGCGAGAGCAGCTCCACCATCGATCTGGGCGGCACGCCGCTGGCCCATCACAGCATCGAGCGCATCGAGCGCGTGGTGAACGAACTGATCGCGGAAGATCGTGCCGTTTCCCTGCACTACGTTGCGCGCGCCGAGGCCGAATCGATGCTGGCCGGCGGGGTCCTGCACAAGCTTCCGGAGCGGTCGGGCGAGATCCGGCTGATTGAAATCGCCGGTATCGAGCAAAACGCCTGCGGGGGCACTCACGTCCGCTCGACCGGGCAGAGCGGCGGATTGCTTCTGCGCAGTATGGAAAAAGTGAGCCGGGGCGTGCGCGTGGAGTTCGTTTGCGGGCTGCGGGCCGTTCGAGCCGCCCGCGCCGATGCCGCCATTCTGGCCAGGCTCACGTCCGTGTTGTCGGTCGGCGCCCCCGATATCCCGGCAGCCGTCGAACGATTAAAGACGGAGTCGAAGAATGGCGCGAAGGAACGCATGGACCTGCGCGATCAGCTGGCCGATTATCATGCCGCGCGCCTGGCCGTGGAGGTTCAGCTGGCCGGAGGACTGCGCTTGGTCGATCGAACGTGGAAAGATCGCGACGCCAGTTACGTGAAGCTGCTGGCCACCCGCCTGACCACGGCCGCTCCCTCATCGGTCGCCATTTTTGGATCGGAGAACGGTCCGACAGTCTCGATCTTTTTTGCACGCAGCCTCGATCTCCGCTTCGACTGCGGCCGGATCCTGAAGGAAGCCCTCGCCCAGCTCGGCCTGCGAGGGGGCGGCTCCCCCGATCTCGCCCAGGGAGAAGTCCCGGCCGAGCAGGCGCCGGCCCTGCGCGCCTCCCTGGCCGAGGCTGTGCGCGCCGCGGCAGCCAAAGCTCCGTAAAGCCGGGATTCAGACAGGCTCCGCTCTCGTTGGTGGGCCGCGCTCCGGCATAGTAAAATCAAAAATGCTTCCCGCCACGTGGGGCTATAGCTCAGCCTGGGAGAGCGCCTCGTTCGCAACGAGGAGGTCGTCGGTTCGAGCCCGACTAGCTCCACCAAAAGATTCTTTGCCCGGCGAAGCCCATGGGCCGCTTCCTTTTCATCTCCACCGCGCAAGCGGGCCGGCGGTGAGTTCCTTCGCTCAGGTCGACCCGCCGATGAACCGGGTGAAGCGGGGCCAATGAAAAAACAACAACCGTGCCACGCCCTTTAGCGAGAGCGCGCTCGCGTTGCGCTCACCCAACAAATCCTCCGATTCAATCGCTATGCGCTCTCCCGCATCAAGGTTCGCGCCGGCTGCTGGACAGAACCATGCCGGCGAAGTCCCCCGGCTCCTCGCCGAACCGGTTCACGGACCTCGCGGGGCCAGACTTATTCGATGACTTATATCGGTAACGTTCCGGGGTGAGCATCGTGATCCCGATCACAGCCAACCGTATTTAGTGCTGCTTAGTGTTCCGCTTATTGCCTGTACTCCGATACAGGTGATCAGCGAACTGTTGTCATGTTGTAAATCAAACGGCACATGAATCCGGTGCAAGGCACCATGAGCGGTTCCGCATCGCTGTGGGCTTGCTGCTGCAACGATGGAGATACCGCGAGTCCCCGCTGTGGGCAGCGGACAGATATTACCTTTGAGAGGAATCTTATGGCATTGGCAGAACAGGTATATGGCTTTTATCTTCCTACTGTTTCTTTGATGGGCATTGGGGCGTCGAAAGAGACCGGCTTCCAGGCGAAAGCTCTCGGCGCCACAAAACTGCTGATCGTAACCGACGCGGTGCTGAACCGGCTCGGCATTGCCGACAGGATCAAGGCGATGATCACGGAAGCGGGGCTCGATGCGACGATTTTCGACGGGGCGGAACCGAACCCCACCGACAAGAACGTTCGTGACGGCGTCCGCGTCTACTTCGAAAATAAGTGCGACGGCATTGTCACGCTGGGCGGCGGCAGTTCGCACGACTGCGGCAAAGGGATCGGCCTTGTGGTCGCGGGCGGCGGCGATATTCGCAACTATGAAGGGATGAATAAATCGTCGCGGCCGATGCCTCCGTTCCTGGCCATCAACACCACGGCGGGAACCGCCAGCGAAGTAACGCGGTTCTGCATCATCACCAATACCGACACGCATGTGAAGATGGCCATCGTCGACTGGCGCGTGACACCCAACGTCGCCATCAACGACCCGGTCCTGATGGCCGGAATGCCTCCCTCACTGACCGCCGCCACCGGCATGGACGCGCTGACCCATGCCATCGAAGCCTACGTTTCGACGATCGCCACGCCGATTACCGACGCCTGCGCGATCAAGGCCATCGAGCTGATCCGCGACTTCCTTCCCTCGGCCGTG
This sequence comes from Acidobacteriaceae bacterium, assembly GCA_036269135.1. Lineage (GTDB taxonomy): Bacteria > Acidobacteriota > Terriglobia > Terriglobales > Acidobacteriaceae > Palsa-343. The sequence continues at coordinate 9,809 of DATASQ010000002.1, read as the reverse complement.
GCGCATGGCCAGAACATGGAAGCCCGCGACAAGATGGCTTACGCCGAGTATCTGGCCGGTATGGCCTTCAACAACGCGAGCCTTGGTTATGTTCACGCCATGGCGCATCAGCTGGGCGGCTTCTATAACCTGCCCCATGGCGTGTGCAACGCGATCCTTCTGCCCGTGGTGTGCGAGTACAACCTGATCGCCTGCCCGAAGCGCTTCCGGGATATCGCCATCGCACTGGGCCAGGACGTCAGCGGGCTCTCCGATCTGGACGCCGGCGAGAAAGCCATCGCCGCCATCCGGCGCTTGTCTCGCGCGGTCGGTATTCCCTCCGGCCTGATGGAGCTCGGCGTCCGGGAAGACGATCTGGAGATCATGGCCGAGAACGCGAAGAAGGACGCCTGCCAGCTCACCAACCCGCGAACCGCCACGCTGGGCCAGGTGGTGGGGATGTTTCGAGCAGCCATGGGCACGACCCACTCGGTCAGCCTCGAAGAACTGGCTCTGGCTCGATAGGGCCGCAGTAACTCGATACTCCCGCCGGATTTTCGCTCCGGCGGGAGTTCTTTTTGGGAGCCAAAGAATCGCGATTGCCCTTCGCCCGAAGCCGCCCCGATGTCGACCGCCCCGTGAGTTTCGTGCCTCATGCATCGCCGGGGCAGGCGCAGATGCCGGTGATAACATAGAGATTCGTCTACACATCATCATTTGATTTGTATTGATTCGTCGCTTGCTCCCGGATCAGAATCCACGGCCGTTCCCCAGGATTGGCATCCCCTCGGAGGCAGTCATGCACCTGTTATCTGGACGCGCACGGACGTGTCTTTCTTTTCCCTTCTTCATCCCATGGCTGACCGGAGTGCTGCTCATCGCTTCGGCGTTTGCGACGATTCCGCTGGCGCTCGCCCAGTCGTCCTCCAGCCTGTCGGGAATCGTGACCGATCCCTCGGGTGCCGCTCTTGCCGGGGCAACGGTCGATGTAAACGACGTGAATACCGGCGCGGAGCGGAGTGCGGTGACCAGCCCCAATGGCGAGTATCAGGTCCTGTCGCTGCCTGTGGGCAACTACGCGATCACCGCTCACCATAAGGGTTTTGCCGACCAGGTACGCACCGGGATTCATCTGGCAGTCGGACAGGAAGCCACCGCCAATCTGCAACTGCCCGTCGCCGGTGTGCGGCAGCAGGTCACAGTCAATGCGGATGCGGCCGCGGTCAGCCTCACGACGACCGACATCTCGGGGCTCGTCGGCGAACAGCAGGTGAAAGATCTGCCGCTGAATGGCCGCAGCTACGACGAGCTCCTGACGCTGGATCCGGGCGTCGTCAATTTCACGGCTGAAAAAACCGGCGGCGTGGGCGTCTCCAATTCGACCGTCGGCAACAATTTCTCTGTCTCCGGCAATCGGCCGCAGCAGAATTTGTTTCTGCTGAACGGGATCGAGTTCACCGGAGCCGCCGAAAACAACATGCAGCCCGGCGGCACCAGCCAGGAACTGCTCGGCGTGGATGCCGTGCGCGAGTTCAACGTCCTGCGCGATTCATACGGCGCCGCGTATGGCAAGCGCCCGGGGGCGCAGGTGCTCATCGTCACCCAGGGTGGCACCAACCAGGTGCACGGCTCCGCTTACGAGTTCCTGCGCAACAGCGCGCTCGATGCCAGGAACTACTTCAACAAGGGAGCCGTACCGCCCTTCCAGCGCAACCAGTTCGGCGCATCGCTCGGCGGGCCGATCCTGCGGAACAGGACCTTCGCCTTCGGCAATTACGAGGGCTTCCGTCAGCACCTGCATCAGGCGGGCGTGGCGCTGGTGCCGGACGCGAATGCGCGCGCCGGACTGCTACCCTGCAAACTGGTAACGCCCGCGCCGAATTCCTGCCCCGCTTCCGGTTTGGTGAACGTTGGAGTGGCGCCGGGCGTCGCCGCGCTGCTGAACCTGTGGCCGCTGCCCGCCGCCAACTCACCGGATTTCGGCGGGATCGCCGAGGTCTTCAACAGCCCCCTGCAAATGATTCGCGACGACTTCGGCACGGTGCGGGTTGATCGAGACTTTGCCAGCCACGACACGCTGACCGCCGTCTACACGATTGACGACAGCAACGATGTCACGCCGACCAGCGCCAATCTCTACAGCACCGATCTCGAAACCCTGCGCGAACAGGTGCTGAGCCTGGAGGAAACCCACATCTTTTCCCCATCGCTGATCAACGTGGCGCGGGTTGGATATTCGCGGGCTGCCTACTTCTATACCGGCGAGCCCACGCCTGGAACGCCGGCCGCGAGTGTCGGCAGCTTTGTCGCCGGAAAGCCGACAGGCACCGTGGTGGTCGGCGGCAGTGCCGCCGCGAATCCTGCTGCCCAGGTAAGCCAGGCAGGCAGCAACACGGGAAGCGACCTGCACATTGCCCGCAACCTTTATACGTTTGAGGATCGGGTGACGTGGACGCGGGGACGGCACGACCTCAGCGCCGGGGTATGGCTGCAGCCGCTCCAGGCGAATGAGGATCTGGCGCTGACGCAGTTCGGCCAGGCGACGTTCACCGGACTCCAGCAATTTCTGCAGGGAACCGTCGGAACCTTTCTCTACGATCCGACGCCTACGGAGATGAACTGGCGCTCGCTGCTGGGCGCCTGGTACGTGCAGGACGTGATCCGCGCCACGCCGAAGCTGACCGTCTCCCTCGGTTTCCGCGACGGATTCACCACCGGCTGGAATGAGGCGCATGGACGGGCCGCGAGTTTCGTCTTCAACAACGGCGTGATTCAGACGGCGCCCCACATCGGCAATTCGGCCTTCACGCAGAACAACGCGAAGTTCCTGGCGCAGCCGCGCATCGGGCTGGCGTGGAGCCCACTCGGTCCCCGAACCGTGATTCGCGCGGGCTTTGGGATCTATAACGACCTGCAGGACGCGCTGGGCTATCGCATGGATCAGAACGCACCCTTTAATCCGTCGTACAGCATCGCCAGTCTGCCGGTTTCCGACTTACCGTTGCCGATTGCCCCGGTGCCGGCGAAAGCGAAGATCGCACCCGCCGGCGTCCAGCCGGACATGGACACACCGACGCTGATCTCCTGGTCGCTGCGAGTGGAGCAGGAGCTGTCGCCAAACACCGTGTTCACGCTCGGCTATGTCGGTTCGCATGGGTATCACGAGATTGTGAGCCTCGACGACAACGAGCCGACGCCGGCGATCTGTCCGGCGGCCCCGTGCCCGGCGACGTATCCCGGCAAGTTCCCTGCACCGCTGGCAGGGGCGGCGGTTCCGGCCGGCGCGTATTACATTCCGGCGGGGACGAAGCTGGCGAATCCTGCGCTGGGAGCGGCGTGGGCGTGGTTCTCAGTGGGAGACAGCTCGTACAACGTGCTCGAGGCGGATCTCAACCATCGGCTAAGCCACGATCTGGCGTTGCGCGGCGTCTATACCTGGTCGAAGGCGCTGGACGACGGCGACTCGCTAAATGCGACCGCGGCCGGCAATGCGCCTGGACTGGTCTCGAATCCGTTCGACATCAGGGGCGACTGGGGACCGGCGACCTACGACGTGCGTAACGTCGCGACGATCAATGCGGTCTACCATCTGCCGTTCGGGCGGAACGAGCGCTTCCTGAGCGGCGCCGGGCGCGTGACGAACGGCCTGATCGGCGGATGGACGGCCAACTCCATCGTGAGCCTGCAGGCGGGATTTCCCTTCACCCCGCAGCTGAGCTACAACCCTTCGAACAACGGGGACACGAAGAACCCTGTGCGCCCGTTTGCGAACCCGAGCTTTACGGGCAAGGTCATCGTGGGCAAGCCGAGCGAGTGGTTCAACCCTTCGGCGTTTCTCGCGCCGCCGGCGAACAGCGGCTTCCAGGGGAACCTGGGACGCAATTCGCTGACCGGGCCCGGGCTGGGCCAGTGGGACTACTCGATGTTCAAGGACACGACGCTGCACGAGCGGATGCGGCTGCAGTTGCGGGCGGAGTTCTTCAACATCCTCAACCACTCGAACTTCAACACGCCGAACCTGGTCGTGTTCACGCCTTCGGGCGTATCGCCGACGGCGGGCGTGATTACCAGCACGTCCACGACCTCGCGGCAGATCCAGCTGGCGGCGAAGCTGTTGTGGTGAGCGATTAGCCGGGAGGCCAGTGCATCTGGCGACCGCCGAGCAGGTGCAGGTGCAGGTGGTCGACGGTCTGGCCGCCTTCAGGACCCGTGCTGATGACGACGCGGTAGCCTTTGCCCAGGCGTTGCTCGCGGGCAATGGCAGCGGCGGTCGTGAGGATGTGGCCGAGAAGAGCTTCATCGGCGAGCTGCGCATCGGCGAGCGAGGCGAGATGCTTCTTCGGGATCACGAGGATGTGCTTCGGCGCCTTCGGGTCAATGTCGTGGAAGGCGAAGACCGCATCGTCCTCGTAGACCTTCTTTGAGGGAATCTGGCCGGCGACGATTTTGCAAAAGAGGCAGTCCACGGCGATCTCGTGATCAGAAGCGGAAATAAATGCCCGCCGTCGGTTCGGAGGTATCGCGCCAGGCGTTGGTGGTGAGATAGAACCGGCCGAAGTCGGGAGCCTTGTAGAAAACACCGTTGTATGCGAGGCGGAGGCCGAAGTATGAACTCAGCAAGGGAACGTTAACGCCGGCTCCGTAGTTGACACCGAGGCGGAACTGGCGCTCTGCGTTCTGTCCGCCGTTCAGAGAGGGAGCAAAGAGAAGCCCGCTGACGCCGGCGAGGGCAAATGGCTGGATGCCCATCAGCGTGTGAGGACCGTGCACGTAATACGAGCCGCTGAACTGGTGCTGATTGGTCTGAACGCCGAACGCCTGGTCGGAATAGTAGTTGGTGTAGCGCGCGTAATCGTATCCGGCCTGGTAGCCGAGCCACCAGTGGTAGCTGTGGCTAAAGGTGCCCCCAAATCCTCCCGAATCGGTGGAATGGAGACGGATGCCGTTCCCACTGGAGTCCGGCGTGAACTGATAGAGCCCATCGAACGAGATCTCATTGTTCGTGAGGGCTTTCTGTGCCTGGACAGCGGGACTGAGCAGCAACCCGGCGAGCGCCGTGAGGCAAAACCACGCAAGCTTACGAACCACCATTCGGACGGAGAACCTCCTGTTCCATAGTAATGGTCGCGTGGGAAAACGCCCAGCGAGCAGCCAGGAGTCGGAGGAAGAAGCCGGGCGTACCCCCGATGCCCAGGGACGCGCGCCGCCTTTACTCCAGCGCTCGCAAATTCTCCCGGAGGCGACCCGCCTCCGCTGCCCCCAGCATGGCCTCCAGTTCCTCATGGGTTTTTTCCCATACCGGCGCGGCCTCCGCCAGAAGATTTTTGCCCTGCGCCGTCAAATGCAGCAACCGGCCGCGCCGATCGTGGGGATCCACCATGATCTCGACCAGGCCGCGGCGCTGCAGCGGCTTAAGCGCCGCGGTGAGAGTGGTTCGGTCCAGGGCCAGCAACTCTGCCACCGAGCCCATGCCTGGAGCGTCGGGGCGGTTGAGGGACATCATCAGCGAGAACTGGCCGTTGGTCAGCCCGAGCGGCTGCAGCGCCTGATCGAAGCGTCGTGCCAGGGCGCGCGCCGCCCTCTGCACGTGCAGACAGAGACAGCAGTCCCGCACCCGCAGCGTCGTTTGAAAAGAAACCGGCTCAGGCCTTGACATACACGCTGATATGTTGATATCAACATAGTCCATGGACGTCAAGCCTGCAGCGGCTTGCCGATCCGGTCAGTGCGGCTTTCCTGACCGGCCGAAGTAGAGCAGAATTGGAAGTCCCCGGCCCCGGCGTGCGAATCCCGTTCCCAGACGGAGAAACCCCATGTCTTTCCTTCGCGATCTCAGAATCGCCTTTCGTTCCTTATCCCGCGTTCCCTCGCTGTGGATCACCGTGGCTCTCACGCTGGCGCTGGGCATCGGCGCGAACGCCGCGATCTTCTCGGTGGTCCGCGCGGTGCTGCTGCGGCCGCTGGCGAATCGCGACGAAGCGCGCCTGCTCTACATTCGCCAGAGCGCTCCGGGACTCCACGAAATCAATACCACCTGGTCGATACCGGAGATCGACGATCTGGGCAAGCACCTGAAATCCATCTCAGAGCTGGGCACGTTTTCGGAGATTGACTTCACAATGCAGGGGCTGGGGCAGCCGCGCGAGATCCCCGCCGGCGTGGTGGACGGCCATTACTTCGAGGTGATGGGGCTGCGGCCGATTCTGGGGCGACTCCTCGGCCCGGCCGACGACGGTCCCAATGCATCGGGCGCGGTGGTGCTCACCTATAAGTTCTGGACGGAGTCGCTGCACTCGGAGGCCAACGTCATTGGGAAGACGATCCGGCTGGACAGTTTTGCCGGATCGCGATCGGCGACGATTGTGGGGGTGCTGGAGCCGGCGGTTCCCTACCCTGTAGCGACGGAGATCATCGCCAATGTGGTCACCAGCCCGCATCACCTTTCCGCGACGATGGTGACGGGGCGGGAACATCGCATGACCGAGCTTTTCGGGCGGCTTGCCCCGGGAGCGACGCTGGAGCAGGCGCGCGCCGAGTTGCGCACGGATTACGCGGCGATGCTGCATGCGCACCCTGAGGTTTACAAGCACGACGACGCCTACACCATTTCGGTCCGTCGGATGCACGACCAGATCAACGCGCGGGCCAACACGATTCTCTGGGTGCTGTTTGCGGCGTCGGGGCTGCTGTTTGTCATCGCCTCGTCGAATGTGGCCAATCTGGTGCTGGCGCGCACGCTGCGCCGGGAATCGGAGCTGGCGATTCGCTCGGCGCTGGGGGCCAGCACCGCGGTCCTCCGCCGATCGCTGCTGGCGGAGAGCCTGGTTCTTTGCGGATCGGGAGTGGGCGCCGCACTGCTGATCGCCGCTCCCATGGTGTCGATTCTGGGCAAGTACGCCGCGCGCTTCTCGGTGCGGGCCGATGATCTGCACCTCGATTCCACTCTGGTGTGGTTTGGTATTGGCCTGGCGCTGGTCGCGTCCGTTTTCCTCGCCTATATTCCGCGGCTGCCCTCGACGAAGGCCTCGCCGGCGTCGGGACTGACGGTGGGGGGAACGCGCAGCGCTACCGGCTCCAATCGCCGTCTCCGCATCTTCGCGGTCACGCAGATCACCGCATCGTTCCTGCTGCTGGTGGGCGCGGGGCTGCTGCTGCGGACGCTCTACGATCTGGAGTCGACGCCGCCCCCCTTCGACACAACGCGGGTGCTCGCGATCAATCTGCCGCCGGTGACCTATGGGCGCACGCCACAACAGCAGCAGGATTTCAATCACGAGGTGGTTCGCCGCGTGTCTGCGCTCCCGGGGGTGAAAAGCGTGGCCACCGGCTTCAGCGTTCCGTGGCGTGACTCGCAGGGGCTGAACATCAGCTTTGCTTTTGCGGTGCAGGGGGCGACGCGCAGGAACGGTGACGAGGATCTGCGGGCCAATTTCCGCTCCATTTCGCCAGGATTCTTTTCGACGCTCGGCATGCCAATCCTCGAAGGGCGCGATTTCCGCGATACGGACAAGAATGGGGCGGACCGCGTGGTCATCATCAGCAAGAGCGTGGCGGACAAGTTGTTTCCGGGACAGGAAGCAATTGGGCGCACGATGCGATGGACCGATGGCGTGATGAAGTTCATCGGCATCAGCTACGACACGCGGCGCATCGTCGGCGTGGTGCCGGATTTCGACGACGAGAACATCATTCCCAACCCGTCGATGACGATTTACCAGCCGGTGGATCAGGAGGGATGGGGCGGGCGTTTGTTTGTGCGCACCGAAGCCAGTCCCTATCCGCTGGTGCCGACGATCGTGAAAACCATTCAGGGGATCGCGGCGGATCAGCCGGTGGAGCGGGCGGCGAGTCTTGAGGACATCCGTGCCGAGGTGCTGTCGCCGGACAAACTCAATGCCCTGGTCTTTGGAGGATTCGCCACCGTTGCCCTGCTGATCTCGGTGATCGGAGTGGCCGGCGTTCTTGCCTTCTCGGTCAGCGGACGCACGCGCGAATTCGGCATCCGGATGGCGCTGGGCGCGGAGCCGCGGCACATTCTCACCGACGTTCTGCGCGAGGGACTGATCATCGCCGCCCTGGGCGTCCTCGCCGGTGCGATCGTCGGGATCGCGGGGGCGCGGGGCCTCGCCGTGTGGGTTGGGCCGGTGCATCTGCCGGGAGCCCTGAGCTTCATCGCTTCGGCGGGGGTCATTCTCATGGCCGCGGCGATCGCTTCGGCGGTACCCGCGGCCCGCGCCGCTCGGGTGAATGCTGTGGAGGCGCTGCGGGCGGAGTGACTGCAGAAGCTCCAACCCAGAGGACACGGCAGCGCAGGGGAAAACGGGGAAAAGACTCCACCACAGAGGACACAGAGAGCACAGAGGAAGCCGGAGGGCGAGGCGGCCGAATCGAGCGTGGTTGCGCGCGAGAACGAATTGCGGAGCACTGGAGGGCATCCAGGCCGCCCTTCGCTCGGAACGGCAAGTTGTTTTGGCAGTAGCGGTTCCCCGTTTACCGGGGGAAATCGCCGCCTGGTGGCGGATTTTCGCCATTCAGGGCCGTGGCGTTCCACTTTCGTGGCACGGGGCCTATTCTCGAAGCTGGTAAAGCCCTGGAGTCACGTTACTTAGCTGATTCCCAGGCAACCCGGGCGGGAAATTTCGCAACACGGCTTCCTTCCCCAAAAAGGTTTGGCAACACGAGTTCCGGAAAACGAGTTCTGACCTATCAGGAGATCTGAGCAATGTCCAAAGCAGTGAAATATGCCGAGCGAGCGGTGACCCTCGCGGCCCAGGGAGCCTGGACCGTATTCGAGAAGGTGAACAGCATCCGGCCCAATCCTTCGTTTACGCCGAAATGGTCTGACAAGCCGCTGCTGAAGTCGTGGCAAAAGGAGAAGCCGCCGCTGGGCTGGCCCCGCACTACCGACTCGCTGTGCCCGAAGTGCGTGCCGGAGATCCGGCAGCAGATTATCGACGGCAAGCTGCCCCACGAGATTCTTCTGAACGAGAAGGTCGGCGAGATCAAGGCGCAGATCATCGAGCGCGATGGCCAGATCCTGATGGTGAAGGATTGCCCGAAGCACGGGCACTTTGAAGACGTGATGTCCATCGACACGGCGTTCTTCAAGCATCTGGAAGAGGTTTTCCCGGGCCGCGACATTCGCGCGCACAACGACGACAAGCTGCACAACCACGGCTCCTCGACGGTGACGCACGGGCGCGGGTCGGTGCTGACCATCGATCTGACCAACCGGTGCAACATGATGTGCGATCCGTGCTTCATGGATGCGAACCAGGTGGGCTTCGTCCACGAACTGACGTGGGACGAGATCAAGACCATGCTGGACAACGCCATCACGATTAAGCCGCGGCGGCAGATGTCGGTCCAGTTCTCGGGCGGCGAGCCGACGCTTTCGCCGTACTTCCTGGACGCGGTGGCTTATTCGCGCAAGGTGGGCTACAACTCGGTGCAGGCAGCGACGAACGGGATTGAGTTCGCGAAGTCGAAAGAGCTGTGCCGGGCGGCGGCGGAAGCGGGTCTGCGCTATGCGTACCTGCAGTTCGACGGAATCGGCAACGCGGCCAACAGCCATCGCAAGGTGGGCAATCTGTTCGATGTGAAGCTGCAGGCGATCCACAACCTGCACGAAGCGGGCGTGGACATTGTGCCGGTGACGACGATCATCAACGGCATCAACAACGAGCAGGTAGGACACATCATCCAGTTCGCGCTGAGCAATCCGAAGAAGATCAACTTCCTGAGCTTCCAGCCGGTGAGCTTTACGGGGCGCGACGAAGCGGTGACGGACGAGCGGCGAGCGGCGCAGCGGTACACGCTGAGCCACATGG
>DATASQ010000001.1:0-24635 GCA_036269135.1 Acidobacteriaceae bacterium | reverse complement strand
CGGCCTCACCCACTCTGCAGGGCTCTGTCCTCGTCCTCATCCAGTTCGACGTCTGCGAGGAGATCCGCCTCGACGTTCTCCGCCAGGCCATCGGCGCGCGCGTGCTGGAGAAGCCGGGAACCAAGTACCTCGCCCCCGCCTACGTCCGCTATCAGCGCCCGCCCGTCGCTGAGCCCATCGATCCCCTCCAGCTCGAAAGCGGCGAGCGCCTCTTCGGAGAGATCAAATACTATGACTACGGCGTGGTCAGTCTCATTTTTCAGCTCCCCTTTGCCGGCGACTGGGACAGCCTCGTCCGCCTCGCCAGCCGCTGGGTGTGGGATATCGATTTCGCCTCTCTGGCCGAACCCCTCGTCCGCAAAAAACTCGAGCGCGCCCCTGCCGCCATGCTCAAGCCCTACTCGCGATGGCTCAGCGAGGACTATTTCATCTTCCATGTCGGCGAAATCGCCGGCGCCCCCGCCGCCACCGAGCTCAGCCGCCAGCACGGTCCCCAAATCGCCCAGATCGTCCGCGGAGACAGGCTGCCCTTATCCGGCGCCGAGTGCTCCGAGGTCCTCAATGCGCAGGTCTCCTACTACCAGAACGACATGGCCGTCATTGGATGGAACGCCGCCTTCCTCTACGACACCAGCGCCGGCGCCGAAACCGCCATCCAGCTCCTTGAATACGCCAACTCCCAGCTCCTCGAATTCCGCCACTACGACGAGCTGCTCACTGGCGTCCTCTCCGGCGTCTATGACTCGCTCGACCAAAAGGCCGGCATTCTCGCCCGCTGGCGCATGCGAGGCGACGCCACCCGCCTCCACACCGTCCTGCTCGACGTCGCCGAGCTCACCGAGCGCGCCGACAACGCCATCAAGTTCCTCAGCGACATGTTCGCCGCCCGCCTCTACCGCCTCGCCGCCACCAAAGTCGGCGTCCCCGACTACAAGGATCTCGTCGCCCGCAAACTCCGCACCGCCGAAGAGCTCTACCACGACATGATCGGCCAGTTCAACCAGAGCCGCGCCTTCTTCCTCGAGGTCACGGTCGTTCTCATCCTCCTCATCGAGCTGGTCTTCCTCTTTCGCGGCAAACCCTTCTGAGACGCCATGGCGAGTTTATGCGTGCCTTCCCTGCGCACGCCCACCAGGAGCTCGATCCCGGACAATAGTGAAGTGGATACTTGACAATCTGCCGATCCTCCTCGATACTTAAGTGCATGCTTAAGTACCGATGCCGCTGCGGAGGGCGAAGGCAATGACGGAAGCCAGGCTGGAACCGAAGGTTGTGCATGCGACATGCGTGCTTGAGCGGAGTTTTTCGAAGTCCCCCGCCGTGGTCTTTGCCGCCCTCAGCGATCCCCACAAAGTGCGCCAATGGATGGGCGGAGGCGAACATTCCGCACTGCTCGAGTTTCACTGCGAGTTTATGGAGGGCGGGCGCCAGACCCTGAAGTACAGGATGGGTCCGGAAACGCCCATCGCCGGCGCGATCCTCACCAATGAGGTGCGGTTCCAGCACATCGTATCGGCCGAGCGCATTGTGACCGCATCGACCATGAAAATGGGCGACCGCATCTTCTCCGCATCCCAGGTCACCTTCGAAATGGTCCCAACCCGCATCGGAACGGACCTGGTCATCACCCATCAGGGAGCCTTCTTTGAAGGATCCGATGGACCGGCCATGCGCGAGCAGGGATGGAACGTGTTAGCGGACAAAATCGTCGCGCTGGTCAGCGAACCGTAAACGCGCACAAGGCGGTGTGGTGACCAGGATTCGAATCGATATCGATCGGTTGTTTCATGCGCTCGGCGATCGAACGCGCCGGGCCATCCTCGATCGCCTGAGCCAGGGTCCCCTCTCGGTGTCGCAGCTGGCGGAGCCGCTGGGCATCACCCTGACGGCCGTCGGACAGCATCTCGAGATCCTGGAAGCATGCGGACTCGCCGTGACCGAAAAAGTGGGACGGGTGCGAACCTGTCGGATCGCTTCCCCGGGTTTGGATGCGCTGGAGCAATGGGTGCGCGAGCACCGAACCGAATGGGAACAACGGATCGATCGGCTGGGAAGGTTGCTGGAGAACGGAGACTAGCAGCCCGCGGCAGCAAACGAAGCCAACCACGCGAAAAGAGGACCGGATGAACCTGACACCCTATCTGTTGTTCGACGGGAAGTGCCGTGAGGCGATGGAGTTCTACCAGCTGTGCCTCGGAGGGCAGCTCACGCTGATCCTTGTGAAGGACTCACCCGCAAAGGAACAGATGCCGGCGTTTCAGCAGGACAAAGTCCTGAACGCGCACCTGGCCGCGGACCGGCTGGCAATCTCGGCATCGGACTGGCTCGCGCTCAACGAAACGCCCATGCGCGGCAATACCGTTTGTCTGTTTCTGAGCGGCGGTACCTGCCAGGACCTGCAGACCGTCTTCGACAAACTTGCCCAGGATGGCGACGTCACCCATCCCCTCAAAGAAATCTTCTTTGGAGTCTACGGAGCGCTGAACGACAAATTCGGTATGCGCTGGATGTTTCAGACAAACGAACAGCACGGATAATTTCGGTCAGTCATACTCGATGGCCTGCGCAGCCTCGAATGCGCCGCGCGCAATTCGCTACTGCCCGCGCCCCAAATTCCACCGCAGCTCCACCCCGCGCCCCATCGGCGTCTGCACCGCCGACACGTCCAGCAGCTTTCCCACCTCCGGTGACCGATGATGCAGCACATACCCGCCCACCAGCCACCCCACCGTGCTCCCCACAATCACATCCGAAGGAAAATGCTGCCGCGCGATCACCCGCGACGCTGACACCGTCGTCGCCAGGCCATACACAAGCGCCCGCGTGGCAATCCCGTTGTACTGCCCCGCCACCACATGCGCGAACGACCACACGTTCATCGCATGCTCCGACGGCATCGAGGGACTGTTCGGCCATCCGCTGATCCCCTGCGGCCACAAGTGGCCCCGCGCGTTGTCCAGCATCGGTCCTTCCCGGTCGATCGCGTACTTCAGCCCCTCATCCAGAATCGTGGCGTCCGCCATCGCCTCGGCGGCCAGCACGGCGGTGTCTGTCAGGTTCCTGTCGTTCCGCTGTTCCCCGACAAAATAGCCCACGCCGGCCGCGGCCCAGGGCAGATAGAGTCCTCCGTCCGTCGAGATCTTTTCGAAATCGTTTTCCCGCGTCGCATCCACCCCGAGGTCCTGGATCATCCCGGTGTCGTAGTGGATCGTCACCCCTGTGCCGACGCCCAGCGGCACAATCCACAACAGGTTGTACGCCGGCGCTCGCAGCGGACTCAGCAGAATCCCCTTCTCGTCTTCCACCACATGCCGCGCGCACACCCCCAGCGATTTCAGCCGGCAAGGGCGCGGCTCGTCCCGATGAGGAGGAAGCGGCGCTCCTGCCTGCGACGGCGGCGCCGACGGCAGCGCCGGCGGCACACTCGAAGGCGCCATCCGGGGATCCGTCTGCGTCTGCCCCAACGCCATCGCCGCTCCGCCCGCCAGAGCCGCGGCCACCACCGCTTTCAGCAGTTCACGCCCGTATCTCCGCACCGCCAACCTGCCCTCCATGTGCTCCTTGCCTGCTTTGCCCCATCATACGCAACCGTGCGTACTCCTTCGCCGCGTCTGGGCTGACCAGGCCGCCTTCTCAATCCGCTTCAGCTTGTCCTTCAGCAATGCCTGCTCCCGCAGGTTTTGCGTCATCGTGATGGCGCGTTGGATTTCCTCACCCGCCTCCCTGAACCTCCCCATCTTCATGAGCAAGTCTCCGCGAACACTGGGAAGCAGGTGGTAGCCGGCCAGGGCAGCCTCGGCGCCATGCCGGGTCATTTCATCGAGTGCTTGCAGTCCAGCGGCAGGGCCCTGCGCCATGCCCAGGGCAACCGCTCGATTCAGCGCGACAATGGGCGAGGGGCTCATCTGCAACAGCTCGTCGTAGAGGAGAACGATCCGCTCCCAGTCGGTCTCTTCGGGTGTGCGGGCCCGCGTGTGACAGGCGGCGATCGCTGCCTGCAACGCATAGTTACCTGCGCCCCCGCCCAGCTTTTGCGCGTGTCCCAGCGCGGCCATGCCCCGCTGAATCTGCGCGTAGTCCCACAAAGCGCGGTCCTGGTCCGCCAATAAAACCGCCTCGCCCGTTCGTCCCCGGCGTGCCGCGCTGCGCGATGCCTGCAGCTCCATCAATCCCAGAAGACCGTGGACTTCGGACTCGCCGGGAAGCAGTTGCGTCAGCATCCGTCCCAGCCGCAGCGCATCCTCGCAGAGTGCGGCCCGCATCCATTCCTCTCCGGAGGTCGCGGTGTATCCCTCATTGAAAATGAGGTACACCACCGAGAGTACGGACTCCACCCTCCGGCGCAACTCGCCGCCGCGCGGCGTCTCAAAGGGAACATGCGCCTCCGAAAGGGTCTTTTTTGCGCGGGAGATCCGCTGCCCCAGGGTCTTCTCCGGCACCAGGAACGCGCGGGCGATCTCCGCCGTCGTCAGGCCGCCGACCAGACGCAGCGTCAGCGCGATGCGTCCTTCCACCGCAAGCACCGGATGGCACGCGGTAAAAATGAGTCTCAGCACGTCATCGTCGATCACCTGGTCCAGCGCTCGATCCATGGCATCGCCGAGCTGCTGCTGGCGAAACTCAAGCTCCCGGCTAATCTCTTCGTGCTTTTGTTCCAGCATGCGGCCGCGGCGCAAAGAATCGAGTGCGCGCCGCCTGGCCGCCGTCATCAGCCACGCCGCGGGATTTTCCGGGATACCTGCCTCGGGCCACACCTCGAGGGCCGTGACCAGAGCGTCCTGGGCCAGTTCCTCGGCGATGCCGATATCGCGGGTCACGCGGGCAAGCGCAGCGATCAGCCGTGTGGACTCGATCTTCCACACGGCCTCAATCGTGCCTGCAATGGTCCTGGGAATGTCCGTCCCGCCTTCTCTGCCGCCGCTTGCGGGAGGGCTCTCACAGCCTTCGGCTGCCTGCTGCCCCTCGTCGGGTCAATCGGGCATGTCCCACATTTGGCGCACTTCGATGGTAACGTCATCGCCGCACGGCGCCCGCCTGAACCATTCGATCGCCTCTTCCCGCGAACGCGCCTGAAGGATCCAATAGCCGCCCACCGCCTCTTTGGCCTCAGTGAATGGGCCATCGGTCACCGTAGCTTTGCCGTCGGCGTAGGAAATCCGCGCCCCCGCTGAAGGTGGAACCAGTCCGTCGCATGCCAGCAACACCCCGGCCTGCCCCAGGCTCTTGTTGTACTCCATCATCTTCATCGCCGAGTCCATATCGGGAAGCGCGTCCGGCGCTGCCGATTCATATCCTTTGGGATACAAAATCATCATGAAACGCATGGGGCTGCTCCTTATCGCAGGTTTTGCAAAGGCCCAGCGGCCTTGTAAGTGTTGATGACGATGCCCGTCGGCGAACGATGCGTGCTCTCGAGCGTAAATGCGCGTGGCGGAGTTCCCTCCGCAAAAAGGCGCTTCCCTTTGCCCAGCAGCACAGGATCGACCAGCAGAACCATCTCATCCGCAAGCCCATGCTCGAGCAGCGTCGAGGTGAGCGTCGTGCTGCCTGAGACGATCAGGTCCGGGCCGTCCTTCGCCTGAATACCGCGAACACCATCCACCAGGTCCGGTCCAATGCCCTCGAACGGACCCCATTCCAGGCTCTCCGGCCTGTGGGTCGCGACATACTTCGTTGCCGCATTCAGTCTGTCCGCCATCGGGCTCTTCGGCGCCTTAGGCCAGAAGCCCGACCACCCATCGTAGGTTCGGCGGCCAATCAGCACATCGAAATTCTCGCCGTACAGCGCAAGAACTCGTTCCAACCCAGCCGGCGTGCGATACGGCGCGGACCAGTCGCCGTAAGGAAACGCGCCGCCCACCTCGATCACGCCGTCCAGCGAAATATGTTCGATGATTTTGAGCTTGCGCATATTGACTCTCCATTCCAGGTTTGTGCCGCTGCCTTAGCGCGGCTGAGCGGAATCGCGAAGACGCTGGCGCCGCTCCGCTGCATAGTCGGCCGGCATTTGCAGGAACGCCCGCACCTCGACCGGCGCCCGGCAGGCTCTAACCGCCTTGCGCCCCCACTCCAGCGCCTCGTCCATATCCGCCGCTTCCACGATCCAGAAGCCGCCCACGTGCTCCTTGGCCTCCAAATAAGGTCCATCCGTAACGATGACCGCACCGCCGGCCTGCGCCCGCAGCGACTTCGCATGGCTCGGCCCGCTCAACCCGCCAGCGAAAAACCTCGCCCCTGCGCCAATCATCTCTTCGTTGAGCGCGTCGATATCGCGAACCATCGCTTCGCCCTCCAGCGACGGGTCGTAGTTGTCGGGGTGGTGAATCGCAACCAAATATTGCGTCATATCTTCTCCTGGAGCGGTCTTCAGGCAGGTCCGTTGCTCGCCTTCACTATAACGACGAACCGCCGGACCCGAATTCGACAGGCATCCAGGATATTTTCGTTTTCCCGCGTTTTAAATCGTTCGCAGGCGCCATCCTGAAAATAACGCCTCTGCTGAAAAGCAGGACTCGCCCGCGGCCGCGTCCTCTCAGCACCCCAACCGGTCAGACCGGCAGGATGAATCGTGAGTCCAGGTCGGCTCCCCACCCACCTCGGATCCTCTTTCTGCGAACGCCGCCCCGCCGGCAATCGTCAGAACAGAATCCGCAGCTCCGTAATCAGGTTGTGGTTGTAGAGGTAAAAACGAGAAGTCGCGATCTGCAGGCCGCCGTCAATCACCGCTGCCGGATGCCGGAACCCCCATCCGTTCTCTCTGACCAGGAAGAATCCCGCCGGGGTAAGAAAGTTCTGGGTTTTGCCGTCGACCGGACCCCCGAAATTGAACGCGGCATTCTCTTCGATGTCGAACCATGTGCGTGATCGCGCGCGGACCTGCCCCGTCACGTTCCATTCAATCGCTCGCCCCTGCTGCTCGATCCTGCCGCTGGGCAGCCATCCACCCAGCGTCGATTGCAGATTGAAAGGCCCCCAGGCCTTCCCCGCCGCCAGCTTCGGGACCGAATAGCTGGTCAGTGCGTCGTTCTGATGAGCGCGCGGCGCAAACCCCTCCGCGACGATGGCCGTCACGGCAAAGTTCCCTTGCTCCGCATTCCCCGACGCAACCCGATACTTCACCTGCGTCGACGCGTTGCCCCACCCGTCCGGGAACGCCGCACTATGGTTCCGGAAGAACGCCGGCGGATTCAGATCCACCTGCCAGCGCGTTCCCCCGATGAAGCTGATCCCGTGATTGTTGCCGTAGCTGAGGATCTGCTCGCCAGGCGCGCTCGCCCTCGACACCGAGATCCGTACCGCCTGCGCCAGCCGGCAGTCCGACTGAATCAGCGGCCCCATCCACGCCGGCTGCCGAGCCGTCATTCTGGCATTCTGGCCATGGACGCGCTCCCAAACCGTCTCCTGGCCACAGGCCGGGCGCACGGCCACCGCGCACACCGCCGCCGTCCCCAGAAACGCTGCCATCAGAAGGGTTTTCACGCTGGCAACCATCCTGCCAGCAGCACACCATGACGTTCAGTGATTCCGGGCACACAGCCGCCGCCCGCCGTCCGATTTCCTCAATGGACAACGAACGCCGCCACCGGCCACCGGCCAGCTATACCCCCTAAGCCGTCACCGCCTGCTCCGCCGTCACCCGCACCGGCGTCAGCCAGCCGAACCGGTCCGGCTTCAGCCCGTTGGCGATGCCGAAGAACTCGTCCCGCAGCTGCCGCGTAATCGGCCCGGGATTCCCATCCGCCACCTGGATCCGATCCACCGACCGGATCGGCGTCACCTCGGCGGCCGTTCCCGTGAAGAACACCTCGTCCGCAATGTAGATCATCTCCCGCGGCATCGCCTGCTCCACCACCGGGATCCCAAAGTTCCGCGCCAGCGTCAGCACCGAGTCGCGCGTGATCCCGGCCAGCACCGAGTTCGCCAGCGGCGTCGTGTACAGCACCCCATTCCGCACCAGAAACAGGTTTTCGCCCGAGCCTTCCGACAGGTACCCATGCACGTCCAGCGCGATCCCCTCGGCGTAGCCGTTAATGTCGGCTTCCATCCGGATCAGCTGCGAGTTCGCGTAGTTCGCTCCCGTCTTCGCCAGACCCGGCATCGTATTCGGCGCCAGACGGTTCCACGACGAGATGCACACATCCGCCGCATCGCCCGCCACGTACTTGCCCCACGGAAAATTGGCGATGTACAAATCGATCGGGCAGCCCTTGGGGTTCACCCCGATCTCTCCGTACCCCCGCAGCGCAATCGGCCGGATATAGCACGGCGCCAGATTGTTCGCCTCGGTCAGTTCCACCACCGCCGAGCAGAGCTGGTCCACCGACCATGGCAGCGACATCCGGTAGATCCGCGCCGAATCCAGCAGCCGCTGCATGTGCTCCGGCAGCCGGAAAATCGCCGCGCCTTCCGGTTGCGCATAGCAGCGTATGCCCTCGAAAACCGAGGAGCCATAGTGAACCACGTGGCTCATCACGTGGATCTGGGCTTTCTCCCAGGGGATCAAATTACCGTTGTGCCAGATTTTTGCGGTCGGCTGGATAGGCATGGAACGGCCGGCTCCTTTCAGCTCGGAAAAGCTAATTCTATCAGTTGGGATGCGGCTCCGAGGCAGCCAGCCCCGCCTCCGTCGCTCCCGAACCGACCCCGCTCCCCCGCCCATCGCCCGCGCCGGATGGCCCCCCGCGCGGATGGTGCCTCCGTCCCGTCCGCGCCCCGAACCCTGCCCCGAATCGTGCCCTGAACGGTGCTTCCGAACCGCGCCCCGAACCGTGCTTCCGAACCGCCGCCGGTGATTCAACGGGTTCCGCCGCCGCGCCCATCCGGCGCCGCTTTGCTTCTTCTTCACACCCCTGTGCTATTGGTCAGCGTAGATCCTTGAACTGGAGAAACGATGCTCCTTTTCCTCAGGCGCCTGCCCGGCCGCATCTTCGGAGCGGCCATCGCCCTCCTCATCGTCCTCGCCGTCCGTTTCTTCGAGCGCCGCTTTCGTCTGGACACGCGCCGCAATCCCGCATGGCGCTCCCGGTGACCCACCCGATACCCTTTTGACTTTGCCCCAGCCGCCCGTTAAAGTCAGAGGTGGTCCGATCCGCGGTCGAGCCTCTCTGGCCCCGCGCCCTCAAGCGTCCCCGTCGTCTAGCCCGGCCCAGGACACCGCCCTTTCACGGCGATAACACGGGTTCAAATCCCGTCGGGGACGCCATAAAATCAATACCTTACAAGATACAATCGGGGCGACTCGGCAAAATGTCGAGTATGGTGTCGAATAAATGCCCCTCAGACGCAGCCTTTTGAGCGACTTTGCGTCGCGTCGCCCCAGCGCTGGGGCGACCATGACACCCCCACACCCCCGATTTCAGGCTGCAAACGGGCGCAGGGGCATCGTCGGCAAGATCACGGGGACATGAGGAAATTCGGTCATGCCCCGCTTCATCGTTCGCTTCGATTCCCCGATAGAACCATTTGCGTTTCACAAAAGAAACATGGTGTAGCGACGCGAGACCCGTGTATAAAGTTGCGGTACGTTGGTTACGTTGACTCCGCACTTTTCGTCCCCGCTGATGGCGCCTTCATGTAGTGTGTTTTGTAGATCATAGGGGTTTTCGTTCCGGGACTAGAGTCGGCAGCATGATCCAGTGGATCTAAGGCTGTAGGGTTTACGTATACTGGAGTGAAATCGATGAAGCCAGTGAAGCAATCAACAATCCCGCATCACAATCTCTAGAAGATGGTTCGGTAGCGCGCTGAACATGTGGCACGATGCGGTCGATATATCGATATATATTGCAGAGGAGTTTGACATGAAGGTACAACGGCGTGGTCCAGCCACTCTGGAGCAGGTGCTGTCTTCCATTGAAGCGTTGGAGAGGACCTACGGGATTTCGACTGCTGAGTTTGAGTCTGATCCCGACCCGACGACGCACGTTCCTGAGGACGAAGCTTCGCGCTGGATTTTCCTGATCTCTCAGAAGAATGCTCTGCAGGCTGTTGGTGATCTAAGGGCCGTTGAAGAGCATGAACGCGAAGGATGGACTCCGAATTACGGAGCATCTCAGGGGCGCTCGGGGAGGCTTCCTGTCGTGGATCGCGATCTCGTGGAGTGCGGAGTAGCCGCCTAAGCTCCCGATGAAATTCGAAGAATACGAAGCCCGGTTCCAAGCTGATTGCTACACCGTTCAGATGGAGCCGGGCTGCACTGTCTCTGGTCCCTTCTTGGAATTCACGGTCTTGCCTGATTTGCCGCCTTGGTCGATGGAGCTATTCATTCGCTTCCCGGACGGCATGTACTCTCGTGTATGGGAGCAATATGACAGGGCGGCAGGAACGCCAAGCCATGGACAGCGCCTTCAGTTCGCACTCCACTACGGTCCAACTCCCGCCAATGTTGACGTGCGAGGGCTCCCGCTCTGGCGTTCCGAAGATCGCTGCGAACTACGTATCGATTTGGACACTTGGCATGGCCCACATATTCACTTCGGTGGTGAAGATCACATCACGCAGAATAGAGTCAAGAGGCTGGACATCCGAACGATGACGCCGATAGTTTTCCTCAGAGGCATTATGGAGCATCGGTCAACCCAACGTACCTTGCCTGAAGTATTCGGCTTTGAAGTCGCATAGTCGAAATGAGAACTTCTTACAAAGCGCCAATTGACTACTTCCTGAGCGAAGGTCGCGACAATCTGCGTGATTGTCTGTCGGCCGCGTTCAGCGCAGCCGTGCGACACCACATCTCGAAGATCATCATCTTCACAGCCAAAGGCGTTGGGTTGCGAATCGCCCTCGAAGAATTTTGCAGTCTCACCGAATATGAACATTTGAAGTTGATAGGGGTCACTTTCCCACAGGGTAAGATTTTCAAGGAAAAAGATGGTAAGGAATTCACCGTCGATATTCCCAGCGAGGACGCAGAGTTCTTTCGCCGCTCTGGAGTGAATATTGTCCGCGCCCATTTGCCATTCGACCCAATCTCCGCGGCGTTTGCCCACCATGGCATACTTGGCCAAGACGTGACCATGATCGGCGAAGCCTTAAGCATCTTCGGTGGGAGCATGAGTCTGTGCGTTCAGGCTGCTTTACTGGCTTGTGACGCAGGCGAAGTGGTCTTTGGAGAGCATGCCATCTCGTTAACTTCGGATACCGCAATCCTCGCCCGCATGGCTCCCACTCGACAATTGCTGAGGGATTTCGTTGTTCGTGAAATTATTTGTAAGCCAGTGATCCTGACCATTGGTAAACGCGAAGATCCATTTCTTCCCGCCGCCGATGACGTCTCTATCGACCTTGGGAAAGTCGCACCGAAAGCACTGCCTCCCGGCTCCTGACTTTCTTACCTAAGCAAAGATACCTTGCGGATTGCTCTTGACGAGCGCGGCCACTTGCCCCATATTCGTCCAAGCGCAGTCGGCTCCGCACCACGTAAAACTCTCGCCAGTCGGCAGGCTGAGCAATCCAGTCGGATGCCTCTGAGATGTGAAAATCCCATCCCATCCGAGGCATAGTCATGGCGGTCGTACAGCTTGCAGACATTATCCAGGCTGAATATCTCGTTGAGTACAAGCCCGACCCCGATGACGCACTTTTCCCCGCCATTGTGGAAATCCTGTCAACCCCCCTCCGCCCTGACCGAAGTAACGTCCCGCCTGCAGCCCCTTGCGAATCAGCAGACTATTCGTAACCGCGACAGGTCCAAACCCTGGCAGGAAACCTATCCAAAGTTGTTATTCTGAACTTATAGAGTAAAAAAAGAAAAGAGCCGCCCAATAAGCGGCTTTTCTCATGCATCGAACCTCCGGACCGGAAGGGTTTCCCCCCGGCCCCGCAACCTCTGTTTTTCTGTGGGCGTCCTGATGAGCGAAACGAAGAAACCCGGTCTGCGCGAGGCGGCTGAGCCTCCCGTCGACAGCCTCCCGTCGCCCCTCCCCCGCCGCCCCAACCCCCCGCTATTCCCTCGAAAGCCCGGGTCGACGATGCCCCATGGACTCGGCCCCGCGCCCCGTGGACCGCGCCTCGAAGCCTCCGGCATCACCCCCATCGATGTTACCTTTGCGCCCCAGCAGAATCATCCACTTCGCTGCCCGACGCCCATCGTTTCGACATCGTTTTCTCCGCGCCGTCCAGCGCGGATCGTCGATCGTCTCTTCGGCCCGAAGCCTCTTCCGGGACTTCAACGCCCAGGCTCGCTATCCTGTAGACCACCGGTCCAATATGCGTTCGCAGCTTGAAGACGCGATCCACCTTCTGAAGAGCGGCGACCCGGCCAGCGCGGAACGTGCCCTCGAGCTGTTGCGGCAAACCGTCTTGTCCTTCGGCATCCGGGTCTGTGGGCACCGCGAAGACGCCGAGGACACAGCGCAGGAGGTGCTGATCCGCGCGCTGCCCCATCTGGCGAAGCTGGAAGATCCGCGGGCGCTCTCGGCATGGCTGTATACAGCAGCCAAAAATCGCTGCTGGCAGGGACGCAGAACCGATGCCTGGCAGAAGACCATCGCCCTCGAGCAGTTGTTGCCGGCCGATGCCGAGCTGGAGTCGCTGTTGCTGCGCGACCCCTCCGCCGGGCCGGAGGAGCAGGCGCTCGATCGCCAGGATCATCGCCTCCTGCACCAGGCGGTCCTGGCCCTCCCCCCTCAATATCGAATCGTTCTGGTCCTGCACGATATGGAAGAGCTGGACAGCGACCTGGTAGCGAAGATCCTGTCTCTCCAGCCGGGAACCGTCCGCGTCCGGCTGCATCGGGCCAGGCTCCTCGTGCGCCAGGAAATGGCCCGGTTGCTCCAGCGCGCGCCGGAAAAGCAGCGCCGCAGGAAGCCACTGCCGCGCCGCTCTGCCCAGTGCCGGGAGATCTTCGCGAATCTCTCGGATTATCTGGATGGCAGGCTGGAGCCCGAAAGCTGCGAGCGGATGCGGAGCCACATTGAAGCCTGCCCGGCATGCGTGGCCTTCATTGAGGATCTAAAGCGGGCCATCGACCGCTGCCGCGCTCTCGACGTGCGGCCGCAAGAGGAAACCGAGCCCGCTTTGCGCCGGCTCCTGACCGAGGAGTACCTGCGGTTGAAGAACTCTGCCGATAATCTGTAACGCCTGCCCATGTCGCGTCGTTTAGGGGATTAGAGCCACCCGATACGGCCGCTGCGTCCTGCAAAGCTCCGCCTTGCCGCGGACCTCGAACGCCTGCCCCTGTCGGAAGAAGACAAGGACGTGCTGGAGATGAGCAGATATCGCTGGAAGTACCCGATCGCGGGATGGCTGCCGCTGCTGGCGGTGGCAACCGCGACAGCCCAGGCGCCATCGCTGACCCTGCGCGAGGCCATCGACCGCGCCCTGGACCAGAATCCGCAGACCGCCGCGGCCCAGGCGGATGTGTCCGCCGCTGACGCCGGTGCCGCCATGGCACGCACCCCTCTGCTGCCCCGGCTCAGCTTCACCGAGGACCTCTCCCGCGGGAATGACCCCGTATACGTCTTCGGCACAAAGCTCCGCCAGCAGCGCTTCACCCAAAGCGACTTCTCTCTGGATGCGCTGAACCGCCCGACCCCGGCCAGCGACTTCGTCACGCGCCTGAGCGGCCAGTGGATGCTCTTCAACTGGTTTGAAACGCAGCAGCAGATCCACGCAGCGAAGCTGGACCTCGCCAGCGCGAAGGCGATGACGAAAGCGGTCGACCAGGGGGTCGTCTTCCAGGTGGTGCAGGCCTACCAGTCGGTGCTGTACGCGCAACGCCAGCAGGCCGTGGCGCAGCACGACCAGCAAACGGCCCAAGCCCTGCTGCACGATGCGCAGACGCGTGTGGACGCGGGTCTGGCTATTGATTCCGACCTGTTGGGCGCTCAGGTCAATGTATCCGCCCGCCAGCAGGAAACCCTGGCAGCCGAAGGCGCTGTGGAGACCGCCTGGGCCGAGCTCGAGGCCGCGATGGGAAGCACCCTCGATGTCCACCCCGAGTTGAAGCCCATGGAGGCCCAAAGCTACCCCGAGGGCAGTCTGCCCGAGGACCTTGCCGCTGCCCTCAAGGCGCGCCCGGACCTGCAGGCGCTGCAGCAGCAGATGTCCGCACGGCAGCAGGCGCTGAAGGCGGCGCAATCCGATTTCCTTCCGCAGGTCAGCGCCTATGGCAACTGGGAAATGGATCGCGTGACCTTCGCCGGTGACGGCGGCAACAACTGGATCGCCGGAGCGCAGCTGAATCTGGACATCCTCCCGCTGGGCAAGCGGGCGCACCTTGCCCAGGCGCGAGCCGCGCAGCAGAAAGCCACGGCCCAGGAGCAATTGCAGGAACTGCACATCCGCCTCGCCGTGAGCCGCGCCTTCACCGGCCACCGCACCGCCGAGCAAATCGTGGCCACGGCCCGGGCTGCGATGGATCAGTCCACGGAGAGTCTGCGTATCCTGCGCAATCGCTATCAGGCCGGCCTGGCCACAATGACCGATCTGCTGCGGGCCGAAGATGCCGAGCGGCAGAGCCGGAACAACTACTGGCGAGCCGCTTATGCAAACACCGTTGCGTATGCCGGACTGTTGTATGCCACCGGTCAGCTCACACCCGATTCAGCGGAGGCCCTGCAATGAAACGCGCCTTGTCCTCATCTCCCGCGCTGTTCCCCCTCCTGCTGCTGGGCTGTTCGCACGGCAGCAACCCCGTTCCCGCGCCGCCGCCCTCGGTGCGGGCAGCCGTGGTCCAGAGCGTCTCCACGCCAACCCCGCAGCTCATCCAGACCGCGGGAACCGTGCATGCGAAGGAGACGGCCGTCATCTCCGCGCAGATTCCAGGACGCATTCGCCGGGTGCTCGTCGAGGCCGGCGATCGCGTTGTCGCCGGCCAGTTGCTGGTAACCCTGGACAACGCGGCGATGCAGTCGGCGCTCGATCAGGCCACCGCCGGCGCATCCGCCGCGGAGAAACAGCAGGCCGCGGCACAGACACAAGCTTCGCTGGCCGCGCAAACGCTGAAACGGTACCAGATTCTCAAAGAGCAGAAGAGCGTCAGCCCGCAGGAATTCGACGAGATCGAGATGCGTTCCCAGGCGGCCGAGCTGCAAAGGGCCGCCTCCGCGGCGCAGAGCGATCAGGCGATGGCGGCCGTCGCCGGCGCGCGCGCGCAGCTCAGTTACACCGCGCTCGACGCGCCCTTTGCCGGTATAGTCACGGCGCGCATGGCCGACCCGGGAACGCTGGCCGCGCCGGGAATGCCGGTGCTCCAGATCGATCGCGAGGGTCCGCTGCAGGTCTACACCACCGTCGATGAGTCGCTCATCGGATCGGTGCGCGCAGGCATGCAGGTGCCGGTGACTGTGGAGGGGATCGATGCGGCGAACCTGAGCGGCGCCGTCGCCGAGATCGTGCCCGCCGCCGACCCGGCCAGCCGCAGCTTCCTCGTCAAACTGGATCTCCCGGCCGTGAAGGGCCTGCGCGCGGGCATGTATGCGACCGCGGGCTTTCCCGGAGCATCGCGGGCTGTCATCCTCGTGCCGCAATCGGCCGTGGTCATGCGCGGGTCGCTGGCCTGCGTCTACGCTCTCGACGCGAACGGCGTAGCTCAGCTGCGTTATGTGACGCTGGGCATCCGGCAGGGCGCTCAGGTGGAAATCCTCTCCGGCCTCGGCGCAGGGGAGAACCTGGTGAACCAGCCTGGCGACCGCGATCTGGCCGGCAGACGGATTGAGCCCGCAATCGAGGCGCAGCGATGAACCATGCAGGCCACGGCATCGCCGGCCGGCTGGCCCATGCCTTCATCAATTCAAAACTCACGCCGCTGGTGATCGCAGGGTCTCTGGCCCTGGGCCTCTTCGCGGTCCTCGCGATTCCCCGCGAGGAAGAGCCGCAGATCCTGGTGCCGATGCTGGACGTGACGACGGCCCTGCCCGGCGCTTCGCCCGAGGAAGTCGAGCAGCGCATCACCAACCCGATTGAGAATCTCATGCATGAGATTTCCGGCGTGGAGTACGTCTATTCCATCTCCAGTCCGGGCCAGAGCCTCGTCATCGTGCGCTTTCTGGTGGGGACGTCGGAAGAAGACGCGCTGGTCAAGGTCTACAGCAAGCTGTACGAGAACAACGGCCGCATGCCCCCGGGTGCTTCCCAGCCCCTGGTCAGGGCGCGCTCGATCGACGACGTGCCGATTCTCGCGCTCACGCTGTGGGGTGGCCACTACGATGCTTATCAGCTGCGCCAGGTGGCGGATGAGGTGCAGCACACCGTTCGGCAGATTCCCGATGTTTCCGAGTCGACCGTGATCGGCGGCCAGCCCCGCGAGATGCGGGTCATTCTCGACAGCACGAAGCTGGCTGCCTTCGCTTTCTCGCCCGGCGACGTGGTGCGGCGCCTCGAGGCGGCCAACGCGCGCACCCAGGCGGGCGAATTTGCCGAAGGCAACCAGGAAATCCGTGTTGACGCCGGCAATCTCTTCCGCGACACGCAGGATCTGGAAGGCGTCGTGCTGGGCGTCGCCCATGGCCAGCCCGTCTGTCTGCGCGACGTAGCCGCCCGGGTTTTCGACGGCCCCGCCCAGCCGCACGACTACGTCCTGTTCGGCGCCCCCGCATCGCGTGCCGGCAGCGTGCCCGCGAAGGAATATCCCGCGGTGACCCTCACCGTCGCTAAGCGCAAAGGCACCAATGCCACCGATATCGCGAACTCCGTGCTGGCACGGGTCGGCGAGATGAAGGGTGTCACGCTGCCTTCCGACCTGACCATCACCACTACGCGCAATTATGGCGCGACGGCAAAGGAAAAATCGGACACGCTGCTGCAGCACCTGCTGTTAGCCACACTGTCGGTTACCTTTCTGGTCGCGCTCTTTCTCGGCTGGCGCGAGTCCGGCGTGGTCCTGCTGGCCATTCCCGTCACCCTGGCGCTCACCCTGGCCGTCTTCTACCTGCTTGGCTACACGATCAACCGCGTCACCCTGTTCGCGCTCATCTTCAGCATCGGCATCCTCGTGGACGACGCCATCGTCGTCGTGGAAAACATGGTGCGCCACTTCCGCATGCCCATCAACAGCCGTCGTCCGCTGAGCCAGGTGGCCGTCGAGGCCGTCGCGGAAGTCGGCAACCCCACCATCCTCGCCACCTTTGCGGTGATCGCGGCCATCCTGCCCATGGCGTTGGTCCGCGGCCTGATGGGGCCCTACATGCGTCCCATTCCCGTCGGCGCTTCTCTCGCCATGCTCTTTTCGCTGGTTGTGGCCTTCGTCGTCTCTCCCTGGGCGGCGTTGCGGCTGCTCGGAGGCAAACATCGGGCCGGCGCGCACACCCTGATACCGGAAAAAGAAGGCTGGCTCACACGCTTCTACCGCCGCGCCATGGGCCCCCTGATGCGCAGCGCGCGCAACCGCTGGACCTTTCTCGCCATCGTGGCGCTGCTGCTGGTGCTGGCCTGCGCCCTGGTGCCCATGAAAGCCGTGCTGGTGAAGATGTTGCCCTTCGACAACAAGAGCGAGTTCCAGGTGATCGTCAACATGCCCGATGGCACGCCTCTGGAAGAAACGACGCATGTGGCGCAGGCGCTGGGCGCGTATCTGAGCGGCCAGCCGGAGGTGGAGAACTATCAGATTTACTCCGGTACCTCCGGTCCCTTCAACTTCAATGGCCTCGTCCGCCACTACTATCTGCGGCGGCAGCCCAACCAGGCCGATATCCAGGTCAATCTGCTGCCTGCCGGCGAGCGCAGCTCGCAGAGCCATGCCATCGCCCGCCGGATGCGCCCGGCTCTCGACCGGATTGCCGCACCCTTCGGCGCGCGCATTCAGGTGTCCGAAGTTCCGCCGGGACCGCCCGTCCTGCAGACCCTGGTTGCGGAGATCTACGGCCCCAGCCTCGATGGGCAGACCGCCGTGGCCCGCCAGGTGAAGCAGATCTTTCAGCAGACGCCGGGTGTGGTGGACACCGACTGGTACATGCAGGACCCTCAGGCGCAGCTCAACTTCCGCGTGGATGAAGCGAAGGCCGCGCTGCACGGTATCCCCGTGGCCGAAGTCGCACAGACGCTGGCGCTCGCAACCTCCGGCGCGCAGGCCGGCCTGCTGCACGTGGCGAACTCGCGTGAACCCGTTCCCACGGAGGTCGAATTCGAACGGCCGGAACGCTCCTCGGAACAGGGCCTTGAAGATATACGCCTGCGCGGCGCGGACGGCAGCATGGTTTCGCTGCGTGAGCTGGTCAGCGTGGAGCACACCACGCTCCAGCCCGACATCTATCACAAGAATCTCAAGCGCGTGGTCTACGTCACCGGCGACGTCGCGGGCGCGGAAGAAAGCCCGGTCTACGCCATCATGAAAATGAACCGCGCTCTCGACAAGCTGCGCCTGCCCGACGGCTACTCCCTCGCGCGTTACAACTCCGTCCAGCCGGAGTCGACCGACCGCTATTCCATGAAGTGGGACGGCGAATGGCAGATCACGATTGAGGTGTTCCGCGATCTCGGTCTTGCTTTCGCCGCCGTGCTCATCCTGATTTACGTGCTGGTGGTGGGCTGGTTCAAATCTTTCACGGTGCCTCTGGCCATCATGATCCCGATTCCCCTGACCCTGGTCGGCATCCTGCCCGCGCACGCCATGCTGGGCGCATTCTTTACCGCCACCTCGATGATCGGCTTCATCGCCGGAGCCGGCATCATCGTGCGCAACTCCATCATCGTCGTCGATTTCATCGAGCTGCGGCGCCGCGAAGGCATGCCGCTTGCCGAGGCAGTTATCGATGCCGGAGCGATCCGCCTGCGGCCGGTGCTGCTCACCGCCGGAGGCGTCATCATCGGCGCCAGCGTCATTCTTGCCGACCCCATCTTCCAGGGCCTGGGCCTCTCGCTCATCGCCGGCGGCGTGGCTTCCACTTTCCTTTCGTGGCCCGCTGTGCCGGTGCTCTATTACATGCTGAACGTCGGCAAAGCCAGGGTCTCCGCATCCGCTCCGCTGGAACATCAGGAGGTTGCCTCGTGACCGTCGAACGCGCGGTTCGTTTGCTCGCCGGTGTCATCATTCTGCTTTCCCTCGCCCTGGCCCACTGGGTTTCCGGCATGTGGCTGTGGCTCACGGCCTTTGTCGCCCTCAACCTGCTGCAGTCGGCCTTCACCAACTGGTGTCCGGCGATGTCGATCTTCAGGTGGCTGGGCCTGCCCACCGCGGTCCATCGCCCAACTGTCTGATGGGAAACCGCGATGCGCTCCCAAAAAGTCTCCGCGAGAACCGTCGACCGGCTCAAGGACGAGGTCTATCGTCAGATGCTGCGCCTCGAAGGCGGCCGTCCCTCGGCTCACGCTCGGCTGGCGGTCGCCTTATTGAATGCCTGGCTCACGCTTGAGAAACAACCGCTCGACGGCGAGCCCCGCCAGTGGCTGCGCGAGCTATCGCCCGTCTGCCTGCGCATGATCGAAGACGCGTGTCGGGACGTGTGCGGCAGCGCCCTCCAGGCAGGACCCGCCGGCAGCACCAGGAGGAGTTCGGAACCGGCGACACCGCGATGAGATATTTTCAGCATGAGCGAAGATTCGATCCCTCCCGCGCCCATCGGCTCGACGCATCTCCGCATACCCCTGGCGGAACCCGACAGAACCGAGTGGAACACTGACTCGCCGGCACCTCCGATCGGCTACCAGCTGATCCGGGCGCTGACCTGCATCAGTCGCGGCGCCGACGCTGACACAATCTGTCCAAACGTCGCGCTGCCAATGTTGCCCTCAACCGCCGCCGGCCCGAAAAACTGGCCGTGGTTGAATACGTTGAACCCTTCCGCCCGCAACTCCAGTGTCTTTCCGTCTCCCAGCACCGTCGATTTTTCCAGCGCCACGTCCGTGTCGTCCGACCCCGGTCCGTGAAAGAAGCGCCGCCGCGCATCGCCAAACGTTCCCAGCGCCGGCAGGCTGAACTGTCCGGTATTGAAAGCCGGCATGGCTCCTGGCCGTCCCCGCAGCGTCAGCGGACCTCCGGCAAAATCCATCTCGTCCGCCCCCACGGTATTCACCCCATTGGGCTGCGTCCCCAGCAGAGACGTGTCATTGTTGTTCACCAGCGTCACCGGAAATCCGGTCGTCACCCGGGTCAGCCCGGACACCATCCAGCCCTGCGTCGCCCACGCCGGAACACTGCGCAGCCGGCGCGGCGACGGCAGCCGGTAATGATAGTTCGCCACGAAGTTGTGCGTCATATCGAAGGCCGACAGTCCCCGGCTCAGCCCCGGATCCACTGGATTCACCGGGTCCGCCAGACTGGACCCCTGATCGAGACTCTGGCTCCACGTGTAGGCCAGCGAATATCCCAGGCTTCCGCTGTCGTGCTTCAGCGATACCTCCAGCGCGTTATCGTGCGAGTTCGCAATCGTCTTTTGCCAGGTCACGCTGCCGAAGGCCGGTGAGAAGCGCGTCCGCGTCCCGTGCACCACCGTCCCGTTCGCGCGTGTGTAGGTGCCGCTCTCACCGAACGGGCCGCAGGTGGCCGAGCCGGCAGCCACTTCGCTCACCTGGCTCAGCCCCAGACAGAGGCCCGGATCTCCGGGATTCGCTTCCATCAGCGCCAGCAGATGATGCGCCTGCGTGCCAACGTAGCTCACGTCCAGCACCGTGCCCGGCTCCAGTTCCCGCTCCACCCCCAGCAGATAGTCCTCGGCGTAGGGGGTTGTGTTTCCTGGCGCCACTGCCGGGATCCCCGTGAATGGCTCGAACTCCGCCCAGTTCACGCTGCTCACCGGATGCGACCGGCTCGCCCCATACGGCACGCTGGGCAGCGGAAATCGCGGTTGCCCGTTGGCGTTCAGACTCGACCCATCCGACGCCGCCGTCCACGGTGTGTCGAACAACGTCGGCACCGCGCTCGTGTACGTGTAGCCATACGGCGGATTCGCACTCATAATCGCCGGTGAAAGTCCCTCCACCGGCGTATAAAACTGTCCCCAGCTCGCCCGCACGCTCGTCTTCCCCTCGCCGAGCCACCCCGGAACCATCCATACCAGACCCACTCGAGGGGCAAAGTTCATCTCCCGCGTCGGCGCCAGCGACCGCGGCACGCCCGGATCTCCAGGGAAAACAATCCCCGTCGGCGCGTTAGGAAACATAAGGCTCTGCTCCCCCGGCACCACGGTTTGCAGCTGGTTGTACTTTTCCTGCCAGAAGGGCAACCGGTCCCAGCGCACGCCGTAGTTCAGCGTCAGCCCGCGGCGCACCTGCCACGAATCCTGTGCGTACGCGCCGGCCAGCAGATTGCGGTTGTAGAAGTCGCGAGCGTCACCCTGCGTGTAATTCGAATCGACACCCAGCAGGAAATCCGCAAAATCCAAACCCGTCTCGCTGCCCGTGAAGGCAAAGCTCCCGTTGAAGTACACATCCGGATGATTATTGATCTGGTCGGAATGCACATCCGCGCCGAATTTCAGATTGTGGCCGCCGATCACGTGCGAGAAATCGTCGCTCGCCTCCACGATGTTCTCCGCCTGGAACAGCGCGGTCACATCGACGCCCATCGTGAACCCGTTGAAGATTACGTTCTCCACGCCCTCGGTCTGCGGCTTCACCGGAACGATGCCTGAGAATCCCTGCGAAGCGACCGTCGGCCCCACGCCCCCCTGCGGACGCCCGACATTCGCCGCGTTGCGCATATAGCTCACCCGCGCAAGATTCACCGTGTTCGCCCCGAAGGTCTTTGTGTCGCTCAGCGCCAGCAGCTGCGCCCGCCCGAAGTTCAGCGCGTCGAAGCCCGGTACCGTCGCCCCGCCCGTCCCCGTGGGATACGGATCGTCCACGGTGTAATCGTCGAGGAAGTAATACCCGGCGATCGCACCCATCCGCGTGTTCCAGTCCATCCGCAGCGCGCCCTTGTCATCCCGAATCGACTGCTCCGCTGCCGATGTCGAAAACGTCCCGGCTCCGGCATTCGCCTGGGGCACATACCCGATCAAATGCCCCGCCGCCTGCGACCACGCGCCTGCCGGAATCCTGGCATTCGGCAGCACACATTGGCTCGCGCTCGTACACCCCGCCGTGTAATAGGGTTCACCCTGCGTCACCGCATGGCCCAGCCTCTGTGTCAGCCGCTGTGCCAGATAGGGGCCGCTGACGCTGCCCGTCAGCGCACTCGCCTCCCCGGAGAAGTTCCCCGTGCGCTCGGCGGCCGTCGGCACCGAGATCAGTCCCGTGTCGATCCCCTCCGCCACCCGCGTTCCCTGATAATCCGCAAAGAAAAACAGCTTGTCCTTCTTTACCGGGCCGCCCAGCGTCGCTCCAAACTGGTTTTGGTGGAACCCGGCCCGCTGTTGCGAGAAGTAATTCCGCGCGTCCAGATTCGTGTTCCGCAGATATTCGAAGGACGACCCGTGCCATCGGTTCGTCCCGCTCTTCGTTACCACGGACACCTGGCCGCCGCTCGCGGTTCCATATTCCGGCGCGTCGTTGCCGGTCAGCACATTCAGCTCGGCAATCGCGTCCAGCGTCGGCACAATGGCCACGCCCATGTTCACGTCTTCCTGCGCGTCCGCTCCGTTCACCCGAAAGCTGTTGGCCGTCTCCCGCTGTCCACTGATCGAGAGCGCCCCGGAGTCCAGCTCCCCCGATGGCGGCGTGCTCGCCACCCCGCTCATCACGATTGAGTTCGGCGGCGACGAGCTCGCCGGCGCCACCCCCGGCTGCACCGCAATCGCATCCGTGAAGCTCCGCCCGTTCAGCGGAAGCGCCTGCACCGCTTGCGCATCCAGCGTTCCTCCGGTGGAGCTGTCCGTCGTGGCCAGCTCTGCACTGGTCGCACTCACCGTCACCGTCTGGCTCATCTCGGCTACGGTCAACGCCAGATGCAGCGTCATGGCCTGCGCGGCCACCGTCACCCGTTCTTCCGCCGCCCCAAACCCCGGTGCGCTCGCCCGCACCCCGTACTCGCCCGGCTCCAGCGCCGCAAACCGAAACATCCCCTCCCCGTTCGCGACCGCATGCAGCGCGGTCCCCGCCGCCCCTCGAATCTCCACCGTCGCGCCCGGAATCACGGCCCCGGTCATATCGGTCACCTGGCCACTCAGGGCCACCGTCTGCTGCGCTCGAGCCAGTCCACCCAAAACCATCAGCAGCATGCCCAGCAGGGCTCCCATCCATCTCCCGCGACGCTCGCGCACCTACAACCTCCCGATATACGACTCAACTGGTCCTATTTAAGAACAGACCGGTCCCGCCCAACTGTGATGCGCATCACCCGTTTCAGACGGAGAGCGGTAGCGGCCCAATATACGGCCGGAATACGACCGGACTAGTTCGCTTTTGGCGCGAAGCAGCCCTCTGTGACCCATCGCCAGGCGCGCCCGGAGCCCAGGTACCAAAGATGAAGATGAACAATCCGTCATCTTGAAATAAATATACGACAGAATTGGTCCTATATCCGCGCGAATCGACCAACTCCCTAAAAAACAACCACCCTGACCGGCCAATGCGCAGGCGAGATCCGCCCCGGCAATGCAACGGCGATGAGGGTTCCCGCCATCCTGGCAGGGACCCTCATCGCCGTCTCATCTTCCAAAAGGCGATGGGCGCCCGGCGAACGCCCAACTCTGGCCGCTCGACCGGACGCCCACGAGATCTCTCTCTAATTGTCTGTGATGGTAAAGATCTGCGTGCTCTGGACTCCTGCCGTATTGGTGTACTTCAGCGTGTAACTATTGGTTCCAGAGGCTAATGGAACGGCGTTAATGACCCGCGTGGCCGCCGTGAATCCGTTCGGCCCCGTCCAGCTCCACGTGCCTGTGCTGAGCTGCTGGCCGCCCAAATTCACCGTAGTCCCTGAACTCACGGCCAGACTGGCCGTCTGCTGCCATGCCCCTCCGTTCACCTGGACATAGGGCACGATCGGCGTCGAATTGACTGTGATTGTGAACACCTGGGTGCTGGTCACTCCATCGGCATTTGTGTAGGTCAGCGTGTAGCTGTTCGTGGGCGATGTCAACGGAATAGCATTAATGACACGTGTGGCGGCGGTGTATCCGTTCGGCCCGGTCCAGCTCCACGTGCCTGTGCTGAGCTGTTGCCCGCCCAAAGTCACCGCATCCCCTGCGTTCACGGCCACACTGGCCGTCTGCTGCCATGCCCCTCCATTCACCTGGACATAAGGAGTTATCGGGGTCGACTTGACCGTCACCGTAAACACCTGGGTGCTGCTGACTCCGGCCGCGGTATACGTGAGCGTATAGCTGTTCGTCGCCGATTTTAAGGAGATGGCGTTAATAACCCGCGTGGCTGCAGTGAACCCGCTTGGGCCGGTCCAGCTCCACGTCCCCGTGCTGAGCAGCTGCCCTCCCAGATTCACCGTATCCCCCACGTTCACTGACACACTGGCCGTCTGCTGCCATGCGCCTCCGTTCACCTGTATATAAGGAATGATCGGGGTCGCTCTTACTGTCAGCGTGAACACCTGGGTGCTGGTGACTCCGGCCGCGGTGTACGTCAGCGTATAGCTGTTTGTCGCCGATCGCAGCGGGACCGCGTTAATGACCCGCGTGGCCGCCGTGAACCCGCTCGGGCCCGTCCAGCTCCATGAGCCTGTACTGAGCAGTTGCCCTTCCAGATTCACCGTGTCTCCTGCATACACGGTCGCACTGGCCGTCTGCTGCCAGGCCCCTCCGTTCACCTGTATAGAAGGCACAATCGGCGTCGAATTGACTGTGACCGTGAACGTCTGCGTACTG